>PATD01000026.1 GCA_002713585.1 Methanobacteriota archaeon | reverse complement strand
TGTTCAAGCTAGAATTGGTTGGCGTGTCGAACCGAGTATGGGCTTCATAGTCGATATCACGGCGGTCAGTTGAGGTGATTTTGGATGGCAGATGAAGATAATTCTGAGTTCCAAAAGGGCGATTTAGAATCAGTAATGGCGAGGCACGATCACGTCAAGAGATGGGTTGAGGATTTTGAGGCTCAGCATGGCTCTCGCCCTTACTTCTACGGCCCTCTGGACCGTGGCGCTAAGAGTTTAGAACCTAGAAACCTCATCTATACTCTGAAGCCACCTTTGTTCGCTCATATCTACAAGCCCCCTGATGACGACGAGCAGGGAGCTGGAACTACGCTGTGGTTTGGTATTGAACCGGTGCTGAATGAAGAGGAGGAGGTAATACGTATGGAGATTGTAGAACGTCTACTACGTGATGCTCCTAGTGCTCCATCTTTCACATCTGATTCTGAGTTCGAGAGTATTCTCGTGGGTATGATCGAAAAGATGACTACTACGAAGTCCGCAGGAATCCAAGCTGAGGGTTTACTTGGACCAGCACGCGACTATCTTGGTCTTGGTGAGCCTCTAATACAAGTAAAAGAGGAGCAATTAGAGCGATTGAAGTATATCATTATCCGCGATCTCGTGAAGTCCGGGCCGTTAGAAGCCCTTCTGTCTGATGAACAACTGGAAGACATCCACTCGGTTGGTTTACGCTATGTCAACATGGATCACAAGGTGTTCGGTATGGTTACCTCCAACATCCGCTTCCGGGATCGAGAAGTGTTGACTCGCTATCTTCGTTCAATGTCCGAACGTATTGGCCGCCCGGTCTCTGATAGTAAACCGATTATTGATGGTGCGCTTCTCGATGGTTCTCGAATAAACATCATCTTCAGTGACGATGTATCGATGCTTGGACCATCGTTTACGATTCGTAAGTTCGCTGAGGAAACCATCTCGTTCACTCAACTTATCCAATGGGGTACGATGTCGGCCCAGATTGCTGCATACATTTGGCTATGTCTTGAGAATGGTATGTCACTTCTCGTGTCAGGTGAAACGGCGTCAGGAAAGACAACAACGCTCAACGCGATTCTTCCTTTCATTGACCATAATGTCAAGATTTACTCTGCAGAGGATACTCCTGAAGTGAAGGTTCGTCATCGTCTTTGGCAACGTCTCGTTACTCGCGATTCGAAGAACGAGGATTCTCGTGTCGAGATGTTCGATCTTCTGAAGGCGGCTCTCCGTTCTCGGCCTCGCTACATCATTATCGGTGAGATTCGTGGAGTTGAAGGGGCTACAGCCTTCCAAGCAATGCAGACTGGGCACCCAGTGATTGCAACTTTCCACGCATCTTCTATTGTCAAGATGATTCAGAGATTTACGGGAGATCCGATTAATGTCCCCGCCCGTTTCTTCGACAACCTGAATTTCGCTATATTCCAAGAGGTAGTTGAAGCCCCAGGTGGTGGAATCGCACGACGTGTAACTGGGATTGACGAGGTCATCGGATACAACAAGTTCGCAGACGGTATCCTTACTCGAGGTATGTTCGAGTGGGATCCTGTATCTGACAAGCACTACTTCCGAGGTATGTTCCAATCTCATCTGATGGAGAATAAGATGGCGCCTATGATGGGTTTCGCTAACAAGCGCGAAATCTATGATGAAATGGAGCGACGGACGGAAGCGATTCAGAGGATGGTTGACCGCGATCTTACTCATTACGACGATGTCTTTGATTTGTTGGATGTATACTATCAGCAGGGCTGGGAGCAGTTCTCCGCTGCTATCGACACCTGGGTAGGAATCAACCATTGAGTAGGATTCGGGGGGCAGCAAATGGAACGCCTTCCAACTTGGCAGATTTCCATCCGGCGTCTCGGCATGCCGGTTACCTCCTACGCCCTCCAAGTAGTTCTACCTGCAACTGTGTTTGGCCTCATCTTAGGGGCAGTCATCTTCTTCGTCGCCTCTTCCTTGTTTACAGGGGCTTCAGGGGTCCTGCTTGCATTGCTCTTCCCTCTACTTAGTGGGGGGGTGGCAGTGGTATGGCCTCTGATTCAGACTCAACGTACAGCGATTGCAATCGAGCGTGAGATGCACATGTTCATCACGCGGATGGGAATACTTTCCTTGGGCGATGCTGGTGCGCAGTCCATGTTCGACATTCTGAAACAGATGGGAGACTATGGTGCTCTTGCAGAAGAGGTACAGGCAATTGAGACNTTAGTTGAACGATGGCATACTAATCTCCCAGAAGCGGCTCGAATTGTTGGTCGGCAGAGTCCTTCGCCTATTTGGGGGGATTTCCTTGACAGGATGGCATTCTCTGTCGAAGCAGGTCAACCCCTTGAGGAATTTATGCGTTCAGAGCAAGACACCTTCCAAGAGGAGTTTAACACGCTGTATGATACCCGCCTCGAAGCTGTGGATACACTCCGTGAAATTTACATTTCAATCACTACGACTGGNATGTTCCTTCTTGTTGTAGCAGGGATTCATCTTGTGTTATTCATGACAGGGTCATTAGACGATGACCCTTGGACAGTACTTGTTCGTATTCGCTGGATCCTTCTCGCTGCACTCATCTACAGTTTACTCCAATTGTTTGGCCTGATTTTCTTCATTGTTCTCATCCCAGACGATGATTTGTTCGCGAGGAATAATGTAGCAACTCCTTACATAATTCGTATGCGACGTACGTGGGCTTTGGCTACGATAATTGGACTAGGAATCATCCTGTCCATTTTCACTGCCGGTTTCGTGGTAGATTACACATTTATCGCTGATAATTGGGACCGCTACGGCCTGCTATCTATCGCAGTAATTGTGACTCCGTTTGCTTTCCCTGCCTATCTAGTCAGTCGAGAAGAGAAGTCGGTCCGGCGGCGTGACGAGTCATACCCTGGATTCATCCGCGCTCTTGGCGGAACGGCTCAGGCTCGCGCAGCTGAACCGAGCGCTACGGTTCGTGCATTGAAAGACATCGACTTCGGCGCGCTAAATGCCTCAATCGACATGCTGGAGAGGCGTCTCTCAATGCGAATCAATAGTGATAATTCTTGGACATGGTTTGCTGCAGATACAAACTCGATGATGGTTTCACGTTTCATTCGAATCTATCTTGANGGTGCTCAAACGAGTGGAGAACCTGCAGGTGTAGCGGAACTTGTATCCAAGAATACGACGAACCTTTTGTCACTTAGGCGACGTCGGGCCTTATCCTCGGGAACGATGCAGGGTGTTGCGTTTGGTGTACTTATTGCAATGATCACGAGTTTGAACATCACAATTTCCATCGTTCAAGGTCTAGGTTCATCCATTAGCGGTGTTGCACAAGGTCTCGTTGGGACCGATGCATCTGCCATCCCTGCTATGGCAGGTGGATTCGGACTTCCAGTCCTCGACGACAGCACAGTTGTTGAGCAGAATATATTCCTGTTCAAAGTCCTCGTCTCTATACTCGTGATATTCATGATTATGGTTCTCGGTCTCATTTCAGCTAGGATTCGAGGAGGTGGTATCGCATTATCAGTTGGTCAAATGATTACGATGCTTTGGGTTGCTGGTTTAACCAGTTTGTTGACCGCAGTCCTACTCGATGCGTCCATCGGTTTGTTCATCTCTAATGCTGCGAACTGATTAGCGACGGCGTTCTTCAGCAATCCGCTTTTTCGTTGCCGCCCATGAACAGATTGGGCATTGTGTCAGGTCATGATTACGGGCAGGACAGTACTCACGTCCAAAGAAGATAATCTGGAGGTGACGAGAGTTCCATGTCTCTCTCAGGAAGACCGCTTTCAGATCACGCTCTGTACGTTCCACGGTGCTGCCATTGCTCAAACCCCACCTTGCAGCAAGCCGATGGATGTGCGTGTCAACTGGAAAGGCAGGGATGCCGAATGCCTGTGCCATGACGACACTCGCTGTCTTGTGGCCTACTCCTGCAAGTGATTCTAGGAATCCCCATTCAGGGATGATACCATGNCCTGCATCGATAATTTGTTCAGCCATCCGCCGCAGATTTTTCGCTTTAGTAGGTGCTAGTCCAATTTCACGTATGATTTCTTGAATCTCCGCGACATCTAGTTTAGCCATTTTTTCGGGCGTCGAAGCAGCAGAAAATAGAGCAGGAGTTACCTCGTTGACCTTCTTGTCTGTTGTTTGAGCCGAGAGCATAACGGCGACCAGTAGAGTGTATGAATCGGAGTGATCCAGTGGGACTGGAGTTTCAGGATAGAGTTCGTCCAACATCTGTCCGATGCGTTCCGCTTTCTCTATTCGTTTCATGATCGCCCCTCAATCATTCGTTGCTCAATTTCTGCACCTGTGAGGCAGTTGAGAATATCTTCACTCTCTAGCCACCCCTTTCGGGCGATTTGTACGCCAAACCAAACATCAGTGAGCCCTTGAGGGGCGTGGGCATCTGGATTGATTACAATTGGCACACCCTGCGCTTTTGCATATTTACAGAGCCTCCAATCGAGATCCAATCGGTATGGGCTCGCATTAATCTCACAGGCTTTGAGAACCCCTTCTTGATTCAGTTCACCCATGCGCCTAAGCACTGCATGCATATCCACTGGGAATCCATCTCTGCCCCCAATGATTCGACCGGTTGGATGCCCGAGTATGGTGAAGGTGGGGTCCTCAATAGCACGAATTAGCATCTCTGTATTTTCTATCTCATCTCGATTTTTCCAAGAACCAAGGGCATGGACGCTACCCACGACGTGGGAGAGATTTCTACGGACGTTTTCGGGGTAGTCTAACTTCCCATCTGCAAAGATGTCACATTCCGATCCATGTAGCAATCGAAAATCGACTCCTGAATCGACCCATTTCTCGTTTAGAGAACGGATTTCCTCTCCTTGTTCGGCGACTTCCTCATTTGGGATGCCGATACTTCTCCCCCCTATATTCAGTGATTCGGAATGGTCTGCTATGCCGAGGAATTGCCATTTGAGATTCATTGCAGTCTCTGCCATTTCCTCAAGGGTCGCAGTTCCATCAGATGCCGTGGTGTGATTATGTAGGGCTCCATTCACTTGAGTTGGTTCGATTAGGTTAGGGAGTTTGTCCGACATTGCGGCTTCAATCTCGCCAGTATCTTCTCTCAATTCTGGTGGCACCCATTTCATCCCAAGGTGGGCGTAAATGTCCGATTCTTCTGTGGAGGGTAATCCATACGCCTTTGCTGCTTCGTATCCCTTTGAATCACCTGCCTCATCTACAGGAAATAATCCAAACTCATTCAACCGAAGTCCAAGATCCAAGGCCCGTTGCCGCATTCGGACATTGTGCTCCTTGCTTCCTGTGAAGTATGCCATGGTGTACGCAAAGACGTGTGGGGGTACAAGGCGAACTTGCGCGTCAATTGTCGAATTAGCTTCCAATTCCTCCCAAGCATCTCCACCAAGAGCGTTGAGAACTGCCCCGTCGATTGTAGTGGAGGGATTGTGGTGTTCGAATAAAGTGGATTCAAGAATCAGACTGACCTTTGAATCTCCTGCNCCCTTAACCTCAGCAACTCCAGGAATGGATATCAGGGCCTCCATCACTTCCTGCGCATCCTCAAGATTGACTGCAGCGACAACATCAAGATCACCGATTGATTCCTTACGTCGACGAGCTGATCCTGCAAGTTGTGCTCTTTGGACTCCTGAAATTGCCGCAACTTGAGTTTCAAATGCCTCTCCATACATCAGGCCAACATCCAGTCGTCTTCGTCCGGTGAATCGTGCTAAGAGATCGATACCCTCGATGATTTTCTCTTCCATCTTCTTGCCCATTCTAGGGAGTGTTGAGAGCGCTCCTTCTTCNGCTGCTGACCGTAGTTCTGCAATACTTTCGATTCCGAGCTCGTCGTAGAATTGCTTGATTCTCTTGGGGCCGAGACCTGGGACTCCTAACATCTCGATTAGGCCCTTTGGTACTCGTTCATACAATGATTCAAGATCTCCCCAAGTTCCCTCACTTAGTGCTTCGGAAATTAGCCCAGCAATTCCCTTGCCTACTCCTTTAATTTCGGTTAAAGTGCCGGCTTGAATCTCATTCCATAGGTCACTTTCGTGACTTGACAGAGTACGGGCTGCATTTTGATAAGCACGGATTCTGAATGGATTCGCACCTACAAGTTGGAGAAGTATCCCAACTTGCTCAAGGACAGAGATAACTTGACTCTTTGAAAAAAACGGGGGTTGATCCCTTCGACTACGAGGCAGGCTCCATCCGTGGATGCTGGCCATACCGATTCTTTGTCTCGACGGGTCTTGAAGCATCGTTTACGATGAAGGTTGAGGCGGAGGTGGGTAACATGGGACCCACCCCCGCCTCGCAGGGGTCATTTCAGAATCGCCAGACGATCTTGAATTTCATTCTTCAGCAGACGCAGATGCTTTTGTATCCATGGTTGCAGCATACCACACCATTAGTCCGAAAGCAACCTTGTTGACAGAGTCAGCTAGGTTGTAGAGGATGTTGAGGAAGTCAACATTTGGGTTATCTCCAGTTCCCATGAAGTATCCTATTGGGTAGATGGCCCATCCAACTGTTAGGATAATTGCCATGGCACGGAAAGCAAACTGAGTTCCTTCGGAGGCAGTGTCTGCTCCTTTCTTGGCGTCTCCAGCCCACACCTCATACATGATGTAGAACCAAGCGATACATCCGATCACCAACATTGGCATTTCAGGCGCATGACCTGCTTCTCCGAGGTATCCACTGATTAGCATGATTAGAGATGCGCCAAAGAGGCGCCAGAACAGCATAGCAGTGGCTGCCCCTACAGCAGCCAGGATTAGGTAGAACTCAGCAACTTGGAGTGGCACCGTAATGAGCCAGTCGACATATCTGAGAACTAGAGGACTTTGACCGGCTCCAAGGGCATATGTCTGTGCCCATGCTTCTCGCATGTATGTGTAGTGGTACCACGCAACACCTGTGACTAGTGCAGCAACGGTCATTGATGTGCGCCACTTAGGGGCAACACTTCCGCGTTCCATAATGAAGAAGGCAGTTGCTGCAAACATCATTGCTGTAGCAATCCAGAAGGAAGCACCTACAGTGTCGTCTTCACGCAGCAAACTTGTTTCTGCGGCAACGGTACCAATCATGGCTAGGGCAGTCGTTAGTAGAGCAAACATTGCACCACTCTGGCGTGTCAGTTTCAGTGGATTCTTATATCCCATGAAAAAAACCTCCATCTCGTATAAGGTATAAACAGGTGTTAGAGTCCTTATTGATTGAATCGATAGACGCGATGAAAGTGTACCGTTGATACAATCAATTTTAGCCCAGTAGAGTGCCCCTCCGAATAGGTCATCGGATGCTTGAACTCGCCGAGACTGTTATCTCTTGGTCTTGTGGCACGATTGTAGTCATCTGGATTTCGATAGGTACTCTTGCACGATCGATAAGACTAGAACATATCGCCCATAATACTGTCACACTGCTCTGTTTCCTCACTGCTGCGGGGCTAATCGTCTTCGATCGCTTGGGAGGCGAGTTTTGGGATTCAGAACCATTGGCAAATTTTCTTGCCCTCATGCTTGTAATCCTAGGGGTAGTTGGCCAGATAATTCCGATTAGAGGTGAAGAGATTCAAGGTGAACCCAATCCACATCACCTGATGAAGGCGCGTAAAGCGAGGGAATCAGAGGAGTAAATCACTCTAAACGCCTTATTATTCGGCTTCGTTAGTCAGTTTCTCGTCGATGAATTGACGCATATATTCAGGCAATTCCCCATTGAGGAACACAACGTCATTGACCTCATCGAGTTTCATCAGTGAGTAATATATTTGCATAGCAGTCATTGGAGTACTTCCACAACCTGTACAGCCGCCTTCTAGTGAGATGCTAACGATTCCATCTGTGGTGTCAACGACATTCACGATACCATCGTGAGCATCGAGCACAGCTTGGACCGGGCCAACCGAATCCAAGATGAGTTGCTTGTCGACCATCATTCATCGAAAGTCGCCCCCCCTCTATCAATCAACGCATCTGTGCGCCTAGATTTTGAGCATCCGTCATTCAATTCATGGCTTGAAACAAGGGTGGAATGGTTTTGCTTGAGATTCTAATTAAATATGGGGCCAATGTCGCTGTGAGCCATCAGGTGAATGAAATGGAACCAGAACAACTTGCACAGATAGGTATTGTACTCGCCGCCTTCGGCCTACTGACTGCTTTCGTGCTGTATCGACGCAACGATTCAATCGTGATTGACAATGAGGTCGTCGCAGATATCACCGGACAGATTCAACGTGGAGCCATGGCCTTCCTCGGTGCTGAATATCGGTATCTTGCGATTTTCGTTAGTATCGTCGCCCTCCTACTTCTCGGTGGAGGGGAGATGAACGATGCCCTCGGTTGGGAAACTGCCGCTGCCTTCCTCTTTGGGGCTCTAGCCTCTGTTCTTGCCGGTTACTCCGGTATGAGGAGCGCCACTTCAGCTAACGGGCGCACAGCAATGGCTGCCAAGAACGGCGGTCAGGCTGAGGCTCTCGAGGTATCCTACAACGGTGGAGCCGTGATGGGTCTCGCTGTGGGTGGCCTTGGCCTCCTCGGCGTCTCTGCGATGTACCTCTGGCTCGGCCCCTATGGTTCCGATCCGTCCTTTGATGCGATTCCATACATTGCTGGTTTCGGTATGGGTGCATCTAGCATCGCTCTATTCGCTCGTGTAGGCGGTGGTATCTACACCAAGGCTGCTGATGTAGGCGCTGATCTCGTCGGTAAGGTTGAGGCTGGCATACCCGAGGATGACCCCCGGAACCCTGGTGTAATTGCTGACAACGTTGGTGACAACGTCGGTGACGTTGCAGGGATGGGTGCTGACATCTTCGAGTCCTTTGTTGGTTCTATCATTGCCGCGATGGTCATTGCAGCCGCTGCTGGTGCTACTGCCAAGGCTACTGCTATGGCAGCTGTTGGTTCCGGAGACCTCGCAAATGCTGTTCTCCAAGGCGCCATCGCAGAGTATCAGGGCGCTTTGGTCCTCCTCCCAATTGCTCTCGCAGTGGTTGGATATCTTGCCAGTATCATCGCTGTATTCTCTATGCGTGTCCTCAAGAATATGGGTGATGCTGCTGCTGCCCTTCGTTACACTACGTTCATTGGAGCCGGTCTTTTCTGGGTTGGCGGCTACCTCATCATGGGTCCAGCCGGTATGGATATGGAAGCCTATGCTGCTGCTGCAGGAATTGAGAACGCCTTTGGCCCACTATACGCGGTTATTGCTGGATCTGTAGTGGGTATCCTCATTGGTCTTGCAACAGAGTACTATACTGGGATAGAGCCAGTAATGGGCCTCAGTGTCCGTGATATTCCTTACATTGGAGAGATGTCCAAGACTGGTCCAGCGACTAACGCCATCGCTGGTCTGTCAGTTGGTATGAAATCGGTTTTTGTGCCAATTGTCCTCATGGCTATCGGCATCTACATCGCGAACGACTTCGCTGGACTCTATGGTATTGCGATGGCTGCAATGGGCATGCTCGCAACCGTTGGTGTCACAATGACTGTTGACGCCTATGGTCCAGTGGCTGACAATGCAGGTGGCATCGCTGAGATGGGCGAACTAGGTTCCGAGGTTCGAGAAATTACCGATGCTCTGGACAGCATTGGGAACACAACTGCCGCTGTGGGCAAAGGTTTCGCAATTGGTAGTGCTGCTCTGACCGCACTCGCACTTTTCGCAGCCTTCCGTGCAGCCGTCGAGACCTCACTTCCTTCGTTCACAATGGAACTCACTGACCCTATGGTCGTTATAGGGCTCCTAATCGGCGGTGCACTGCCCTTTGTTGTCGCAGCCATGACTATGACCAGTGTCGGCAAGGCTGCTGGCGATATGGTTACTGAGATCCGCCGTCAATTCAAGGAGATAGACGGATTGCTTGAGGGTAAGCCTGGTGTTAAGCCAGACAGTGCTCGATGCGTAGACATCTCCACCAAGGCAGCACTAAGAGAGATGGTTGCACCTGGCGTTGTTGCGATTTCCTCACCTGTCATTGTAGGTCTTCTTCTCGGCCCAGAGTCACTTGGAGGACTTCTTGCAGGCGCGACCGTGACAGGAGTTCTAATGGCCCTCTTCATGGCAAACGCTGGCGGTGCATGGGACAACGCGAAGAAGGCGATTGAGCAGGGCCATATTGACGGTGCAGAGAAGGGCGACGCTGCCCACTCAGCTGCTGTGATTGGTGACACAATTGGAGATCCGTTCAAGGATACCTCTGGCCCATCTCTGAATATTCTAATCAAACTGATGAGCATTGTCAGCCTAGTTATTGTTCCATTAATTGTTTAGAATTGATGAACATACTTGCAGTTGTAATTGCTAGCGGTCTTGGTGAAGGCTGAAAAATAGCATCGCTGTGGGCTGTAACATGCGTGCTTACTTGTTGTCGCTATTGATGATGACAGTCAGCCTTGCAGGCTGTATCAGTGATGGGGCAATTACCGAATCCGATATTGGCAATACTACAAATGACGAATTAGCCCTGCCTGACTGGCAAATCGGTGATCAGTGGCTATACACATTCATCACTCCAGAGTTTGGAGAAGATAGTACTCGCTTAGTAGTCGCAGATATTCGTGAGGATGATGGCTTATTCATGCTAGGTATCTCGTCAGAAGGCGAGGCTCAAAGACATGCAGTAATCAATCACAATCCATTCTTAGGCAGAGTTACAATGGACGGTTTGTCGGTTTATGAGAATGGGGAGCCTCAGTCAGTTTTCAATTTCCCTTGGGAAGTTGGCAATACGTGGAGTTTCAGACTCTTAGGCCAAGATTGGAGTGCAAATACCGACAATATCTACAACGGAGAAGTCACAGTTTCTGCATTGTCTGGTGAAGGTCACACTATGAGTTATGTATTCAGTGGGAGAGAAGGTTTCATCAAGAGCCTACTTTGGACTGACAATGAGGGAGTAGATCACTTACAAATGAATCTCAATGAAAAGAAAACTGGTTATTCTGGAGATGTTTTCTTTTACCGTGCAGGGGATATACACGATAATTTTTATGAGGAAAATGATCAAGAAATTTACGATACGTTTCTCGATGAAGGGTATTCTCCAAACGAGGCATGGGATACTTTAGTTTGGTATTTAGATGTTGAAATAAGTCAGCAAGGTGGCTCCGGTTCACTTAGTATCAAAGACCACCAAGGTGCTTCTCCTTTGACTCGAGCATGGGGTGCAGGAGCAACAGAAAAGGGTTCATTTGGCACTATCCCATCTAATTCCGGCGACCATTCAATCACTGTCACTCTAAGAGGTCAAGATTCTTTTGTTCATCTCAAAGTTGCTGGTGCTCTTGTTCGTTCTTGGACACTGTGAGGTTCCAACATGCCTACTCTCGTGATGATGCATGGTCTCACTGGAACAGCTGAAATGATTCGTCCCCTCGCTGAATCTATACTGTCTCCAGGTATGAGTTTGATTCTACCTCAGGCATCCATACCCCATCCAAACCGAGGTTTTGCTTGGTGGCTTCGGGATGCACCGCCCACTGATCCACTTGATGAGGCCTCTATCCAGCAGGTTGAGAATTCCGTCGAACTAATCGTCAATCATATCCTCCAAGAAGCTCCTGAGGATGACCTCATCATAGGGGGGTTCTCTCAAGGGGCTGCTATGGCCCTTGAGGTTATGCAACACCCCTCTATTCGATACTCTGTGAAGGGCCTCATTCTCATTTCTGGTAAGGTTCTCAGGCCTCAGTGTGTCGTAGAACATTTGCGTAATAATCCGATTTCTGCAGTGTGGATGCACGGGGAACGTGATGAGATGGTGCCGATGTACCAAGGTCTGGAAGTACATGATGCGTTAATGGATTCAGGTTGCCCACTTCTTGACCTTCGTCATACAAAGGGTCACATGGTGGATTTGTCACAGAAGGAAAAAATCGTTGATTGGGTCACTTCAGTAACTCGATGAGTTCATCGGACCCTCCTACGAAAATTGGTTCTTCACCTCTTAGGTCGTAGATTACGGGTACAGTCCTCCATCCAGTTTGGGCCGTCGCTTCCATGTGTGCTTCACGGTCTTGATGGGCGTCGACCTCGGTGTATGTCAGACCTTTAGCCTCAAGTGCTCGTTTTGCACGTACACAATACCAGCAGACATCTGTGGTAAATAGAAGAAAATCCTCATCAGATGCAAGGTGTTGACTGAGATCCATGCATGGGCATTGGTTGACTGGTCTTGAACCTCACGAATCGATGACAAGACCTTCATCATCGTAGTCCCATTCAATTCGTGACCAACCAGCATCAGTACAAGCTTGAGTGACCACATCTTGCGCACTCGGTCGAACAAGGAGGATTGCACATCCTCCAGCACCTGCTCCCACTGCCTTCCAACCCATGACATGTTTAGTGGATAGTAATGGTTCGATGACTGTTTTGAACGGTGAATGAATGGTCTCATCGATTAGATCTACACCTTCACATACCCGATTCAAGGCCTCGACTACACTGTCACGTCGATCTCGATTGAGCCCTTCTGCCATTGTTCGTGCCGCTTGTCGGAGGATAAGAAGCCCTGCGTGGACATCATCATCGTTTTCCTTGAACCGCTTCCAAACAGAATCGTGGAGATCTCCAGAGACATGGCGGAGTCCAGAATCGAATAGGAGTAGATGCTTGGCAAGCCAGTTCTTTGCACTCATTGGAGGTTCAAGAGGAAGTGGTTCGACATCATTCCCGATGAACATCAAGTGATTGAAACCCCCAAGGGCTGCAGCCCACTGGTCTTGTCGTCCACCAGTGTTTCCTAGTGTCATCTCAAACTGGAAAGCATTCTCTGCGATTTCTAGTGGGTCTGACTTCCCTCCATCAATTGCACCAATCATTGCTACATTAACGGCCCCAGTTGTTCCGAGACCCCCTCCAAGAGGCGTCGTGCTCTTGTGACTGGCGATCAAGCAACCGTCGTCATCAGTGGTCACAGTAGCAGTTGCGTGGAGATTGATAGCGAAGTTGACAACTTCCCCCCCAAATCCTGCCGCATAGAGTGGTACATCAGTCCACCCTCCTGCGAGGTCGATTCTTGTTGGCGCGCGTGCCTTCATATTGTTGGCTCCAGTTCAGGATAATCGCCATTGTATGATGGCTCCGGCGGGAACACTAGCCTCAAAGGAACCGTTCTTCAAATCAACCTTCTTTTTGCGAGCGTTTTCAACCATGCTGCATTCATGCACCCGTTCCAGAGCGATGTCGGAGTAGATACGTCCATTCCAGTCCGCTCCTGTTGGATTGTAGACGCGCAGTATCATTGCTCCACAATCTTCGGACGGTTTGAAACAGGACAGGGTTGGGGCAGGTCCGTCTCCATCAAATCGGATGTGAGTCATACTGCGTCCAATCGTACCTGGGGTCAATGCCTCATCAAAGAATCCGTTTGGAAGTGGCTTCTTCATCGCTGAATGAAGAGTAGCATTTGTGGAGAACNGCTCGGCANCCCCGTGGACATCGGCGTCGCTCCATCCATCTGTATAGGGCATTAATGACCATCGTACGATTGACGATCCAATACACTGTGCACCAGGAGCGGCGATAATCGCATCGGCAGNACTGGGTCTCGATGCGAATCCGGATTGTGAAGTCCATCCGACGGAACGGACTAGAGTCAGAGCAATGTCGTACCCNCCTGGGTCTGAATCATCTGAGAGTACAACCTCATATTCGTTNATCCCTGGTGCAATGAGGGCAAATCCTCCATCATTACGCCCATCCTCAGTTCCTTCAACGGCGATGAATCGTTCCATGGGTTGCGTTGGTACTAGTGGCTGGTGCCAAGTCGGATCATGCGGATGCAGTACTGGGCGACGCACTACGTCGAAGGGTGAGCCAACGTTTGCATGAGTAAGGTGCATCCCAGTAGGTACAATCATCCGAAGGCGGTGGTCTTCAGCCTGATTATCCACCCATGTCTCAACATCGACCGTCTTTGCCCCTAGGCGAAGGCTGACGAAGTGATCGATGACAACGGCCCCGAGTTCCACGCTGCGGGTTTGCGTTACAGGGTCGAAGTAGGCAGGGACGCTCCAGACGACGCGGATATGCGCTGTAGCACACCATTCGTCAGATTTCTGGAGCATAGTGGTTGTTTGAATTCGTGTTATGTCCCCATCGTGGAGGCGCCGATCAACTGGTTGCACTCTGAGGCTCATCGAGGTATCCTGGGGGCCAGGGTGGCCACCTGCGCTGTAGTCGTGAGCATCTCCCGCGTCCTCTACATCTTCCAATCTACCGATCCCGGGGAAACGTCGTTCGGTAGCGAGGTCGATGAGGTCGAAGCGCCCGTCAGGGAGGAACTCGATGCGAAGATGTCCGTTTTCCATCGCTCGGAGTTGTCCAGTGTCTACTTCTGTGGAAACGGGAGTATCAGGTAGAGTCGATGGGCTAGCGTGCCCTGGAATTGCATGTAGGACATGGATCCCAGGTGGTAGCCGGTACACTTGGACACGGCCGCGAATTCGAGGCAATTCAAGATCTACATGGCTGTCGCGATGGAGATGAGTGTCGGGTTCAGGTGCGACCTGCACAATGTCGCTAATCAGTTCAGCATCTCTGGGTGCCTTGGAGAACTCAAGATGAACGGGATTTCCACTATCTAGCCAACTACGGTAGGCTGGAACAGCGAGATCTACTGGCAACATCCCTGACCATTCAACACCTAACGGGTTGTTGATCAGTAGAGGTACAGCATCTCGATCGATATGATGGAGATTCATTGCATCCGCGAGCTCTATTCGCACATCTTCCATCACCATCCCAATGGTCTCCTGGGCATGCCGGAAGTCATCTTCCATATCCATGTGGACGGAGTCTGGACCGAGGCCTCCTAACTCATTGGAGCCATGGTTTCTCAGTACAATATCCCATGCCGCTCGGAGTCGATCGTTTCGGTTACGTCCTCCATGGAACCAACTCATGGCACAGAGGGGTTCGAGGCCATGTGTTAGGAGGCGAACCGTATGGTCATTCATTCGTTTGAGATACATCCGTGCGGAAATTGCTCCACTGTGCAAAGCATGATCCCAACCATGTCGCATCTCTCCATCGTAGGAATAGAGGGTTTTGCGCCCAACCCACTTTCGAACATCCTTCGCGAATCCGGTGAAGGTAGAGTGCTCAAAATGGACTTCTCCCTTCATTGCGTTGTTTGATTCGGCAATAAGGCGAGGCAAACTCGTCTGAGCCATTCCATGTCGAGTCGAATTACCAAAGCCCATCATAGGTGGGAGCCAACCATATTTCTCCAAGTGCATATTACAAATGTCTTCAATCCGTTTCGTTCCTGAATGAAGGTCTATTTCTGGACTGTCCTTTGAGTCCGTCATCCGCTTTTCAAAGCCCCAACCAGCCAAGGGGCGGCCATTTGGTATCTGTTTGATTGCAAGTACAGAGGCGTGATTGCCCGGCGATGTCCACTTGAATACGCCACGCGCATCCTGAATCCACGGCCCTGCTCCTCCGGAAAAAATGATTTCATCTGATCCTACCCCACTCAAGAGTGCAGGTAATTGGCTAATGTGGGAGGATGATCGAGGCATCGGTGTCGAACCAATCTTACCGCCTAATGCCTTGATGTCACTTTGACCTCGCATGAGATTACGGATGAGCGGCTCGTTTCCTGAGAGGAACTGTGCTGGAGGATTGTACCATGGGCCAATGTTGAGGCGCTCAGATTCAATGAGAGATTTAACTCGGTCGCGGTTCTCAGGCCTAGAACGAAGGTAATCCTCGATGAGTAATGTCTGTCCATCGAAATCGAAACTTGGGAATGTGTCTTCGTTACTTTCCAAGAGAGTGAGGAGGTCATCCATCATGTCAAGCAGAAGATGGTGATTGGATGCAGATGACCTGACTGCAGTTCGTGGCCAGAGGGCAAACGGGATGATGTGCCCACTTCGGTCAGTTTTTGGAAGGTCATCATAGACGGAACCAGCAGGGGCTAGGACTTCGCGAGGTTGAGCTACTACTGGAGGTGGCGCACTGTCTGGATCAACTTCGGAAAGTGGGACTCGATTGGGAAGTGCATCAAGCGCCTCGACTGTAATCTCCATTGGTTTCCGTTCATCAGTTCCGAATCTATCGATAATCATTGGATTACCCTGAGTTGTATTCTCGTCGTCATTCACCTCGGAATCCTCAGTGGGGGTCTCATCCTCTTCAGAATCCTCTATGGAATCCTCCTCTTCTTCGGGCTCGGATTCAACTTCCCCTCCTTTCTCATCGTCAGATTCCTCTTCGTCGCCGTCATCCTCGCTGAAGGCGTTAGACGGTGGCGCTGTCAACGGGGGTCCACTGGAGGGCGGGCCTCGTGTCGGTGGTCTACTGGGTGGGCCTGAAGGGGGGCCGCTAGTCGTAGGTGGTCCACTTGGTGGGCTTTTTACCGGGGGGCCTTGGGATGGCGGGGTCTGAGGTGAAGAGGAAGGTGGGCCTGCTGATGGAGGGCTGCGCGGTGGTCCCTTGGGTGGACCGGATGGGTTGCTAGGTGTCTCTACATCGGTAGAATCGTGCTCCTCCATCTCGGGTTTATCCTGGGAAGCAGGAGGACCCTTCGGAGGCTTCTTCGGGGGTCCACGTGGAGGCCCGGGGGGTACCATGGCTGTCAATGATGGCTGAGGATAATGAAACTGCCCCGTCGAAACTGGGATTTTTTCCATGCATCATTCTTTGTGAGGTGCCCGGTATTGGATGCAATCTACTCCATCTGGAAGCCCTTCATTCAATGCGTCATCTCGTAACAAAATTGGCTTGACAGTATTCCCGTCTGACCATTTTCCAAGATCGGTTAATCTCCCATCGATACCTTCGAGATATGCCCTGGAATCGTTTACCCTATCGTTTTCGCCTTCTGCGTGGGCAAAAAGGTGAATGGCCTGCGCCTCAAGCCTCGGGTACAGGAATAAATCTGCAGAATGTTCGTGTAGTTGACTTGCAGGAGTGTAATGACTNGTCATTATCACCGGGAATCCATGTTCGTCTGTTTGGACAAATAGATACAATACTGTTAGGATTGGCTCTGCAGTTCCGTCTCTTGTAGAAATCCGTTCTTGATGGAATCTTCCAATACAAGGATGGACACTTAGGTCCCGTTCATATTCTACGATATGCGCTATTGTATGATCGGGGATGGCTGAAAGATTTCCATAATGAGTATCTGCATTCGATCCTAACCATGAAGCTTCCATGTCGATAATCAACACTTCAGACCCCCATCCATCTTCCAGGAGGTCTGTAAGTATCCACGGTAGCATTCCTGCTCCTCCGCTATGGCCGTAGATCCACAGTCGACTTGGATCAATCGTAGTATTTTCGCCAATCGTGTTCTGAACATCGTTCCGAAGCTCCGATGAAGTATCATTGAGTTGAGCCCATGCCAAGTCAAGGTTGGCTTTCACATGGTCGAAACGAGGAATATGCTCTGCAGCATCGCTTCCTCCTTCTTGGTAAGTTATCACGCGGTCATTTGGGATGTTCTCAGGTCGTGCATTGTTTGGATACTCAACGAGGATAACTATCACTCCGCGGCCAGCAATACTCTGAACGGTATCAAGCATAACTGAAGGGTCGTATCCTCCAAGGCCATGCAAAAGAACGCCAACTGGTAACGCTATACCTTCACTCGTAGTTCCAACGGTAATTGGATGATGGATGTGAACCATCCAGTTTCGTTCCTCAAGGTTTTGAGTAAACCATCCTACGTGTTCCTCAGGGATTTCTCCTTTGAAGGAGGTTGTCTCTACATCGAACAGGGGGGCGTCTTGAGTAAAGGAGTACAGAATAGGTTCAGGGGGGTCAGGTGCAAATCCACTCATGGCAATGATGTTCGGGCCAGAAAGCAGTAGGGCAATGCAGAAGAATACAGTGAGAAAACTCCCAGTCGCTGGGTCTGTGGGGGTTCTCCGATCACCTCGAAGAAGCCGAAACATGCCTTCGAGTGTTTTTGCAACATGTGTATCACAGAGTACGAGTAGCATTAGTGCTAGTCCCATCCCTGCTCCGATTAGGAAAGGAGTTGCACGAATTTGTCCTGCTGCAAAGAATAGGTCGATGAGTATGTAGATAATCGCGAGGGCGGAAAACCAACCAAGAAAGAACAAGCATATTGGACGAATCCATTGGCTGAAACCAGCGAATATGTCCATTCGTCCTTTACTTCTTATCTCTCTTACAACAATGGCGACAGTGGCCACAATTCCTGCAACTATCCATCCTTCGAAGATACGAATTGAAATCATCATTGAAACTGAAGAGTAGGCAAACCAATAGACTGCATCAACAATATCTTCGCCACCAGCAAGTTCTCGAAATATCCGATTAGATGCTAGGATGACGCCAAGAATGAACCACGTNACAGCAGTTCCACGACGTTTCCACATAGTATCCATACTGTTGCCTGGTTAGTGTTTGCATGGTTGAGGTTTTCACCGTTTGTCTACTCGTACTCGCGGCAATCTCAAGTTGAGGTCCCGTCTGGTAGGTCTATGGCGGATGAGACAGTTGAGGCGGAACTCATCGATACTGACTCGTCCGAATCTAGTCGGACGATGGCAGTTCGCATTGCTTCCCTCTATCCACTTGGAAAATCTCCTGATCAGGATCCCTCAAAGATGATTCGTGCTGTCTGGCTCTCAACTATCGTCTTCACAATTCCATTTCTCGCTGCCCTCCCTCTGCTTAATCCTGAACCGGAACAAGAGGTCGAGGATTGGTATGCGGATTGGTCAACTCAGTCATGGTCCACCGAAGTCGGTCAAACCGTCTCCAGCGGGTCCCGTGTTGAAGCCATGGTGACGATTGACCAGGGTGGCCTCTTAGTTGCGAATTATTCTGTTGAAAATCAAGGAGGCACCTTTGCGGGAGTAGACTGTCAGCCTCAATGGCTCGCGGAATTGCGTGCCCCTGACCCTGTAAACTACTCAGATGGCTCGAACGGTACCTCTTGGTCTGCGGAGAACTGGGAGGGTACAGATTCTATCGAGATTAACACCCCCTTACCTGAGATAGAGGCTTCATCTAGCGACGATCTTCAAGAGGCGATTTTCAACCTGAAGAGCGACACGCAAGTTTGGATGTATGGCAGGGGTGAATGGATTCTATCAGTCACGAATCAGGGCAGCGAAGGAGTTGCTTGTTTAGGAAGTAGTCAACAGGTGACTTTCGTTGTTAATCTCACGATATCGCAATGGATGGAGCCACGTTTCGCTGATGGNGACTTCAATTTCACAACGTCGACTGTAGGAGGCGGTACTCCAGTTGGTACTTTCGTTGCACTTGGCGGTTCAGTACCCCTATTATTGATTGCAGCAGCAGTTACAATTGGTTTGAGAAAATCAGATACTACGTCTCCTAAGGAACGGGCGGATGGAGACGAAAACATCGTTGAAGATTGATTTGGCTCAGGATATACTTGCAGAATCCAATGCTTCCTGGGCTGCACCTTTGACATGACCTGATTGAATTAATCCGTCCATCACTAATCCTAGCCATGTGCCGGTGGAAGATTCTCCTGATGAAGCTTCAGCTACTCCGTAAGTATGAGCATCTGCAGCCCATCCTTGCTCGATGTCTCGGCCGATTACGTGTGGTACAAGTGTCTGGCGATGGATGCGTTCAAGCGTCGCAACCCTCCCATCTTTACTGGAATCGATTGGCCATTTTTCAAGTCGAGCAATGCCATCGATTTGCTCTCCATCAAGAAGTAGGATGTGCAACTGTCGGATGCGAGGTACAACGACACCCCAGACATCAGTGAAACGATTGGGTGGAGTGTCGAGGATGAACGCATTGAGTGTACCTTCGAGTTCGGCGAAGGTAAGCGCTGCTGACCAAGATGCGAATTCTTCTTCGTCACCGAGAACACTCTTTCCGCCTGTGAGTAGCCATCTAGCGCCATTGAGTAGATCGTGCCAGTCGAAGGTTGCACGATGCATTTCTTTTGGCTCAAGTGTAGGTGGATGTGGGCAGTCGCTTCCATCACGTTGAATCCACCAAACATCTCGGCCTAGTTCATGGAGACGGCTAGCGGCGGCATGGACTGCGCCAGTACCTTCAGAGTCCTCGGAAGCGAATCCTAGGATTCTCCCCATCGGCCGTGCCATGGGGTGTTCCACCCGGCCGACATGAATGAGTTTGTTCATTCGATTTTCCAACGAAGGAGAGCAACGGCGCCACCTATGCCGGCAAGTTGTAGTCCAGCGTCATGATCTTCGGAAGGCTGTTCAATCTCTCCTCCATTGTCAAGCACCAAGGCGGCCACATCCGACCATGAGCGATCGACACACCGTTCCGATGAATTGCGGAGAAGTCGTGCGAGTACTAGCAGTGTTTCGATGGCTCCCTGTTCAGCCGCTTCGAGGATTTCTAGTCCTCCATATGCAACAAGTCCTTCAGTTGACATCTGTGCAAACGCCTGTTCGATGAGTTTGGTTTGACGAGTCAGTGTGTGCTCGCCTAAGATGTCGTCTGCTAACCCTTCTCGGAGGATTTCGTTTGCCGCTGCTCTACCTCCTATGCTGGTGGCGACTGATCTGATGTCCCCCTTGTGCCCTTTTTTCCGAATTGCGTTGGCGAAAGCCTCTCTTGCACTCCCTGGCCCACAGAGCAGCAGGGGCATTTCTGGGCGGAGAACTAGCAGGCTTTCCTTAGCAGATTCCTCAAAGAAGGCAGCCCGTGCCTTACTCGAATCTCCATGTCGCTTACCGCCTCCTCGCATCGTGAATGTCGTGCTTTCTCGTAGACCATTAGCCGTCACTTCGAAGAGTATAATCTCGTCAGATTCGACTACCGCCATCAGTACTCGCGCCTTCGCACCGTCTGTTGCCGCACGTTGCAGTAGTTCAGCATCTTCCAAAGGCATCATCTCCTCCCACAGTAACTCGACCTCAGTCCGTTCTTCTATCGAATGGGTATGGTGGCTACCTTGGTCGAAGTCTGCTTCGACGATGATTCCCGTGACTCTGAGTGCGTCGGAAAAAGCCGCATATTCAGTTGATTCCGTGAGAATCGTGAGCCACATTGCTTTCCTTTCGGCTTCCTTTGCTCGGCCGCCGTCTCGACTTCCAGTTGTTTGGTCTCTCCTATGGCCGAACATTTTGACAATCACTCCTGGACGGATGACTTGCGCCAATGTCCAGAGATCATCCTCATCTTCTACACGGACCTTACACCCTTGGTCAGAACGATGGTTAATCTTCATTCTACGGCCCTCAACTAAAGACGCCAGTTAGGTTGCCGTCTTCGTCCATATCCATGTCTGCAGCGGCAGGCCTACGAGGTAATCCTGGCATGGTCATCATGGAACCGCAGACAGCGACAATGAATCCAGCACCTGCATTGAGTCTGAATTCTCGAATGGGGAGAGTAAATCCTTCTGGTGCACCGTGGAGAGTAGGATCGTGGCTGAATGAGTATTGTGTCTTTGCCATACAAACTGGAAGTTCACCGTAACCCCATTCAGTAATCTGCTTGAGTTGTTTTTTGGCACGAGTTTCAATTTCGATTTCACTTGCTCCATAGATTTCCGTAGCAATAGTCCGTACCTTCTCTTCAATCGGGGCATCTGAATCGAACAACGGGTTGAATGGTCGACCAGCCGCCATATGACGTTGTACGGCTCGATTGACAGCATGTGCCAGAGGTTCGGCTCCTTCGCCCCCTTTGGCATGTCCTTCGTAGAGGACAGTTTCCGCACTTCCTGCTTCGGTAGCAATTTGCATAAGAGTTTCAATTTCTGCATCGGTGTCGGTGGGGAATCTGTTGATTGAGACAACGACATCAGGGCCAAAACGCGCCATGTTCCTGATGTGTCGGCCGAGATTTGCCGTTGCTCCAAGCCTCAACATGTCTAGGTTCTCTTCCTTGAGTCTATCACCTGTCATTGTAATTCCACTCATGCCATAGCCGTGCATTTTCATACTGCGAACTGTGACGTTGACTACGATGCAGTCTGGCGAAATACCTGATGCCTGTGCCTTGATGTGTAGGGCCTTTTCAGCGCCGAGGTCTGCACCAAATCCAGCCTCTGTGACGACCATGTCGTTGAGTGCAAGAGACAGACGGTCAGCTATGATGCTTGAATTTCCATGTGCGATGTTTGCGAAAGGTCCAGCGTGGATGAATGCAGGAGTTCCTTCAGTGGTCTGGACAAGATTCGGGAGAAAAGCAGTCCGCATCAGCAGGGCCATTGCACCGGCTGCTTCGATATCGTTGGCCTTTATTGGACGCCCATCACGAGAGGGTCCGATGACAATTTCACCTAAGCGGAATCGTAGATCCTCATAATCTCGTGCTAGAGCGAGAATCGCCATTACCTCACTAGCTGCCGTGATGTCGAAACGCTCTTCACGTGCCATCCCGTTAGCAGGCCCTCCAAGTCCAATTGCTGCAGATCTCAGGGTTCGGTCATTCATATCGAGTACACGTGGCCATAGAAGGCGGGATGGATCAAGGTTCAGTTCGTTACCTTGGTGGAGGTGGTTATCGAGCACAGCACTGCAGAGGTTATGCGCTGATGTGACGGCGTGTATGTCGCCAGTGAAATGGAGATTGATATCTTCCATTGGGAGGACTTGGACATGACCTCCTCCAGCGGCGCCGCCCTTGATGCCGAATACAGGACCCATCGACGGTTCACGGATAACACATGCCGCTTTTTTCCCGATTCGATTCAGGCCTATACTCAGCCCGATGGTCGTGACAGTCTTGCCTTCGCCGTAACGAGTAGGGTTCACACTAGTAACAAGAATCAGAGATCCGCGTGGCTGTTCGATTCTTGATCGGATGGCTGGCCAAGTTATCTTTGCCATGTGGCGGCCGAATGGTACAAGCTCCTCTACCCCTATTCCACGGGTCCACGCAATCTCTTCAATCGGGGCTAATTCGACTGAACGCGCGATTTCAAGGTCAGTTGGCATCCCCTCACACCGAACCTTTCCTGTTTTCAATCTTGAGCGTCATCACCATAGGTTCCGACCGGTTCCAAGATGCATGACCGGCCGCCGTCGATTCCATTCTTCGGTCGCTGGGGCGCCAATTGAACACTCACTGACTCCAATTCTCTCAAGGTTAGTGGATGCACACCTCCGACAAGCTACTGGTCTGAGTTTCATCTCTCGTACAAGCCGTTTTGAGACAACGTTAATCCACGATTTATTGGGCCGAGTGTTGCTGGATAGGTTGGATAATCAGAGTGAAGTTTGCTCATCGGAAGTAATCGCATTAATCGATGAAGTCACCACTGATATTGAGGACGGCCTAGATTTCCCTGGGTTGGATGAGGTGCAGCCGAATTGGCCTGAGCCAGCAGAATCATGTTTTGGCGATGAAGAAGTCCTATGGGTTTCGATTACTAGCCCTCTGAAGCATGGTTTGACTTCAAGATCAGGAGTTATTCCAGTGGATGCTTCATTGGATATCGCTTCAACAAATCAGTTGAGGTGGGATGGTCATCAGTTGGTTACTGGGAGCACAGATGGCGCAGGAGTGGTACTTGTTGCAAGGGCATGGGGGATATTCCGTCGTTCTAAATCACCGATTATGATTTTACATGGAGGTGGCGCCGCTGCTCGTTCGACAGCAGCCGCTTGGGCAGAGAACGGAGGGCGTATTCTCTCTTCGACAGGAGATGGGCGCCGCCCTCTTGATCCTCGTGGCCCTTGGGGGGATGCGCTCATTGACGGAGTACCCGATGCGTCGCTCGAGTCAATCTTCCAGGTGGATTTTGACTCTTCAAAAGGGTCCTCAATTAGCCCGAATCTACCCGATTCCAATGTGCGTCTTGTTGCATCATATGGTATCGACGGGTCGGTCGAACCAACTCAGAGTACTTCTGGAGCCTTGATTCTTGATGGGAGGTGGATGCTTGCCGCTCAACATTTGATTGCTTGGGCACAGTTCATCGCTCCTGAACATCGTGACTTGCTTCCTTCCTTGTCTCTGTTGCTTAATCGTTTGAGCGAGGTCGAGGCGAGGGCCGAGTAATTAGAGTGGAATATTTCCATGTTTTCTTGGGGGCTGCCATACTCGCTTCGAGATTAATGGTTTCAGTGCCCGTATGAGTCGTATACGGGTCTCGGACGGTTCGATTACGTCATCTAGCCAACCATTTCTTGCAGCAACATAGGGGTCACCGAACTTCTGGCGATATTCATCCACGAGTTCGGTGTGCTTTGTACTTGGGTCTTCGGCATCTTTGAGTTCGCGACGATGGATGATGTTCACTGCGCCTTCGGCGCCCATCACAGCGAGTTCACCTGATGGCCAAGCTACGTTGTAATCCGATTCAAGATGCTTGCATGACATTGCGAGATAAGCACCTCCGTAAGCCTTCCTTGTTACGACTGTCAATTGGGGTACAGTGGCCTCAGCATAGGCGTAGAGAAGTTTGGCACCATGTCGAATTATCCCGCCCCATTCCTGCACGGTCCCTGGTAGGAAGCCTGGTACGTCCACAAAGGATACGAGTGGGATGTTGAAGCAGTCACACGTCCTGATGAAACGGGCAGCCTTTACGGAAGCATCAATGTCGAGGCATCCGGCGAGGACCTTTGGTTGGTTTGCGATGATGCCAATAGGGTGACCTCCGAGCCGTCCAAAACCAATCACGATATTTTCAGCATAGGCTGGCTGAAGTTCTACGAAGACCCCCTCATCTAGAATCTCCTCAACAATCCGCTTCATGTCATAGGGTCTATTGCTGTCATCAGGAACCATATCTCTCAGTTCGTCACAGGTTCTGTCATCGGAGTCAGTAGTGTGCAGGACGGGTGGAAGTGCATCGCAATGGTCAGGGAAGTGGCCGAGGATCTCAGCTACGATGTCCATGGCATCCTCTTCATCTGCGGCGACTAGGCTAGCAATGCCCGAGCGACTCGCGTGCATTTCTGCTCCTCCGAGGTCCTTCGAATCCATCCCCTCATCAGCAACTTCAGGCGTCTCAAGTGGACTTGACATGAAGAACTCGCCATGTTCTTCGCCGATAATTACGAAGTCAGCAAGGGCGGCAGCGAGTGCTGATGCTCCAACCACTGGCCCCATTACGAGTGAGATTACGGGGATACGTCCCGAGCAGGCGATGAGTCGATCCATCATTTCGCCAGTCATGCCTAGGGAAGTCACGCCTTCGTGTGCTCTCTGCCCTCCTCCATCCCAAATTGCTACGAGAGGAAGCCGGGCACGTAGAGCCATGTCCACTATCTTGACAATTTTCTGAGCATGCATTTCACCAACTGATCCTCCGAATACAGAGAAGTCCTGTGAGAAGCAGAGGATGCGGCGTCCATCAAGGGTGGCGCTTCCGGCAATGACGCCATCACCGAGGATGGCGTTTCGATCGATACCGTGTTCGGTTTCTCGACTTAGGACGAAGGCATCGATTTCCATAAACGAGCCTGAGTCGACTAAGGCATCAATCCGTTCTCTTGCGGTTTTGCGACCGGACGCTCTGAGTGCTTCGACCTTGGCTTGCCCTCCACCTCGCTTCGCCTCTCTTCGGAGGTAATCGAGTTCCTCCTTGGGGTCGATGCGGGTGTTCATCCTACTGTGGATTCCATCGATGGTTCATCATCAACACGATAGGCTAATATCGTAATTATCCAATTGAAAAATCATTTTTTCAATTGCTAATTTTGGAGTTCATCTCGCTCACCAATCAGGTTTGATACCCAAGCCTGAAGGAAGCCCTCCTTGTCGTTCTCATACCGGCTGAGTAGGTAGTGAAGCTTGACCAATGAGGTCTCAGGTGGTCCATTCATCCCATGGCCAAGGACGCCAATCTCTCGGAGGTCCCGCCCCTTGGAATATACGTCCATATGTACTGGGCCTCGGATTGTCTGAGTCGTGACCACAGCAATGCCTCCGCCTGCGACATAGTCGCGGATAGTGGACTGAATCTCAATGTTCTCGGGGCTATCTCCGTTAGGATCTGATGTGGGGAGGTGTCCAAGGCCAGTTCCGTGGAGGTGTATTGCGGCCGGCTTTGTTGTGATGATTGCTTGGAGATGTTCCGGTTGCATGTGTGCGCCAGCAATCAACTCGGCAATCTTAGTGTCCTCGTTATAGGTTAGCGGAGGGAGAGCCGTCCTTGATTCATTGTTCTGATTCATTGTAACAATCGGGCCTTCCGGGGTAAGTTCAATTGATCCGAGAGGTTGTCGATCGATGGATTCGAAGGCATCTCTCCTAGAACTATGGGTCTTTCGAACCGAATGTCCAGCGTGAATCGCCATTATTCCATCAGATGAACCTGCATGCATCACGACTACTGCGGCATCCGCACCGCTGTTTGGTGTTGGCCCATGAGCTGCGAGATGAACTGATGCAATCAGATTCTCTCTCGCATCACTAGAACCTCGATCGGAGGATCTCTGGGATCCAGTAAATACAATCGGGCCAGGTGGAATTCCACCTTCTCCTGACCAAGCGAAAGACATAGCTGCAGCCGATGTCCCCATAGTATCGGTTCCGTGTGTAATCACAACACCTCTTGACCCACGCTCGAAGGCGGCCTGCGTCTCTCTAATCATCTGATTCCAGTGCCTTGGACGAATATCATCTGAGAACATGTTCCCAAGCAGCGTTGTCTGAATTCGGGCAATTTCTCTTAATTCTGGCACCGAGTCGATTAGTTCCTCAGGCTCAAAACGAGCGATGACTGCTCCAGTTGCATAGTCAACCTTGCTTGCGATAGTACCTCCTGTATGGATGAGGGTGACCAGTGGGAGATTGGCATCCATCGGTTGCTTCGATGCCACTGATTTCGAGTATGATTTACGCTCGCTATCGAGAGGAGTAATCTCTTTGATAGCAGAAGTGGGGTGTGAAAGATTGTATCCATTCTCGAGTTTGATGGTTACTAAGCCAGAATCTGCAGGAGCTAGCAGAATCCCTTCGTGGCTCTGTTCCCCTAATCTCGTAGCGATTCTGAGGCGGACATATGAGCCGGCCTCTAGGTCGTCCATGTCCCTTGTGCGGTTGAATGGGGCCATGAAGTGAACGGATAGGTTGGATGGCTACCGCTCGGTTTGATTGGATGGTGCCGGGAGCGGGGCTCGAACCCGCGACCTTCGGATTTCCCAGATGCGTCAAAGATGAATGCGCGAATTCTTCAATTCGCCTACCCTATGAGTCCGACGCTCTACCAACTAAGCCACCCCGGCGATAACTTTGCCGACCATCGAGTTGGATATGAGCGTTTCAGTCACTACCAATGTTCATTTGGGTTCATCTTCCCGTCCATACTGTTCCCATGGTTGATGTCGACACCGCCTTGAAATCCGCGGCCATCGACCGAAGGAAGGCCAAGAAGGACCGCGACTCCTCAAAGCCGAAACGTCCCGGTGGCTCCGTCGGCATCGAACCCTTTGATCCCGAGGTATTCCGAACAAAGGAGGTCGCAGACACATATTCCATGTGGCTGGTCCTCATTGGTTCTATCCTCACAGCACTCTTGATGCGCTTTCTCATCATGCCAGGGATGGGTGAGCCAGGACCCCTTCTTTGGCTCCTGCCTCTGAGTTTGGTCCTTATTCTCCCAACCTTACACCGCCTAATCCTCCCTGATGAGATTTCTGATCTCTACACCGGAGGTAATTGGTTTCGTGCAGGAATGCTCTGGATTTTCACTTGGCTTTCAATTTCAATTATTCTAGTCAATCCACCTCTCGCCGATATTAGCGCGCCTGAGGCTGTAGATGTCCGTCTAGTGTTTGATGAGGGTGAGGAATCAGAGGATTTGGTAGCACGATTAGATCGAGTAGGTAATGACATCGATATCTCAATCGAGACAGGAGAGTCAGAGGGATCAATGTGGCTTCTTCTAGATGTGCGCGATAATGTGGCAGTAGAGGATTGTTCGATCACAGTCCAATTGGTGAAAAATGAACAGATTCTACTTAATTCAACAATCAATGGCGCCAATACAACTGCTATTTCAGCTTACGACGATTTAGTGTCTGGAAATAGGTCAATCGTTTCTATTCTCGATCAGGGATCTTGGAGTGATCCTGGAATGAAGTTGTGGCGAACTACTGATGTTGGCGTGGCTGTAGATCTTGGTGCATTCGATACAGGTACCTATGAACTGAGATACAGGATTGATCAGCCAGGAGATCCTTGGCCACTCACCACTGGCGATGCAATCTACAAAATCCAGATTTTGCCTTCTCAGTAATCAGAGATCATTGGTTACTTCAGTAGGGCGCAAATCCTTGCCGTCATGGCGTCGAGTTGTAGGTGTTCTCCGCCGCCTTGAACAAGACGATGATCGATTTCTGCCATCCATTCTGTCAGTTCAAGTTTCGTTTCCTCTGTCAGGAAACTGGTAACTCCAAGCTCCCTATGGAGTTGATTCACAAGGTCTGTACCTGCGAGGCCAAACTCATCGAGAATCTGGCGCAGGCGCCGTCGTGCTGGCTGGAATCCATCTTCCTTACAAGCGAGTAGATAGCCTTGAAGTATCTCTGGGGGTGCAGTTGCTGAGGTCTCATAAATTAGATTCCGTGTGATTACTGTGTCCATTCCTGCGGCAACCTGTAGTGCAGTGATGGCTTTCCTCAAGTCTCCAAGGCTGATGTGGACAATCGCATCGGTTGCATCTTCATCGATTTTGAGCCCTTCTTGTTTAGCAACATGAACAATTTGTGCGCGCATCTGCTCATCCTCTAGGGGGCGGAAGCGAAAGACAGCACAACGACTCTGGATCGGCTCAATTATCTTCGATGAATAGTTACAAGACATGATGAATCGACAGGTTTCAGCATACTGCTCCATAATTCTTCGAAGAGCCCCCTGTGCATCATTAGTCAGGGCATCTGCTTCATCGAGAAAGATTACTTTGAACGTCGCTCCTCCAAGAGGGGCAGTTCTCGCAAATTGCTTGACTTTGTTCCGAATGGAATCTAGGCCACGCTCATCTGATGCATTCATTTCAAGGAGATTTTGACGTAGTGTTTCTCCGAATACATCTCTTGCCAGTGCTAATGCTGCAGTAGTCTTCCCAGTCCCTGGGGGCCCTGCAAAGAGTAGATGTGGAAATGTTCCCCTTTCAGAATAACCTCCAAGGCGGTCAACGACTGCTCTTTGCCCCTTCATTTCCGACACGGATCGGGGGCGATGTCTCTCAACCCAGAGTTCGCTCATAACAGTCCTTTGCGCATCTTCATCGGGTGTCCATCAAGGTTCGCCCAAGGTCTTGAATGCGGAGGATCGAGAGTATCGACATTATATCTCCAGTCGGCAATCACTTATGGGTCGTTATTCCATGGCGTAGCCATGACCGGAGCGGTAGCGAACGGAGAACGACGATACAACGTGGGGCCAGCCATCCTGATGGTCCTTCTCATGGCGACCATGTCCTGGTCTGTGGCCGTAGGGCCAAATGTGCCTCTGTTGCACGAATCTGTCCCTTCTTATGTTCAGCATGACAATGCTGTCCTCAATGATACAGCGATTAACAGCAGCGCTCCGAACAATATCTACTCAAGTCGGGATGAGGTGATGATTGGATATTCCGAGGATTACAATTTCGACACTCGAGGTTTGTTCCAATTCAATATTAGTGATACCGCTGGTAATCCATTGAATCCAACTTTCCCTGTTTCGTCTGCCCATCTTGTTCTGCGATGTTCAGTCATACCTGGGGTGTCATTTGGCAAGACTATGTTTTACGCTACAACACTGAATGCCAACCATTCGCTTGCTACGGCGACTTGGCGTGTCACTGGTTTGGGTACTAACTGGTCTGTTCCTGGAGCTAATGGACCCGGAGAACGTGGAGGATGGGAGACGCCATACAGCACCTCCTCATCCACTGTATCCACTGCGATTAACGTGACCGCTTTGATTCAAGAGCAACTCCGTTCGGGTTCGAGTCAGATTACTTTGGTAGTTACCTCAGTGGGGGATCCTGTGAACTGTGCCACGAAGGAGGCAACCACCGCTTCGGATCGTCCAGTTCTCCGTGTTAATTACGCATCTATTGGCTCCACTGACCAAGGCGATATTCGTTTGACATCGCCTCAGATGAATGAGGCTTTGACCCAGAACAACGTCCTCGGTTTGACTGCAGATACTACGCCGATCATCGAGTGGGCAGATCTGAATGGCAGCAATGTCGAAATCCAGATATCCAACAGTTCCGATTACCGAATTGCCTCTGATGGCTCATGGGTATGGAATTCATGGGATGATGCCAGTGACTTCACCTTCACGAATTCCACAATAGGGTCTTTCCAAACTCCATCATCGAATATTCCAGATGGTTCAGACTTCTTTGCTCGTATTCGGTCTACGACTTCGGATAGTATCCTNTCAGAATGGAAATCCGTTCGATTCCTTCTCCCGGATCACGATGTTACAACTGAAGCGGATGGCTCACAGTCNTTGACTGTGAAAAACAACAGCGCTGGTTTCGGCGGCACTGTCGAGGAGACCTACATTACTTCGGGTAATACGTCNTTCAATGGAGTTAGCGCATCAAATCTCATTGTGGGGCATTCNAATGATACCAACATTAGCGAGGGTGTGATGCTATTACGCATCAATTTCGGAGAGATTGGCCTCCACGAGAATGCATCAATACACGAAGCAGACCTTGTTCTACGGCGGACCGATAGGGAACGTTGGCCAGCGATTTCTGTTTCCGTTTTGAACGACAATGATTGGACTCAAGATGGTGCTAATTGGACTTCAAATGGTGCCGGTACATCTTGGACCAATGGAGCGAGAGATCTCACAGGCATCAGTTATGGCGCTGTAAACGGTAACCAAAACTCGCCTCAGTTGACCTTTGACCTTGCCCCTCTAATCCGTGATAGATTGCTTGCAGATTCGCTTGAACCACTGAGTCTTCTTGTCCAAGGCGTTGGACCCAATGGCGCCCATGTTGAGATCGGGTCTAGTGAAGAAGCAGGAGAATATAACCCACGTCTTGAACTCCGATACAGTTGGGGCGATGATGTTCTTCCATCCTCTCCCGTGGATTTGAGCCCACGTGATCGTTCCGGTTCCTGGTCGGTTAGTGGAGCGAATCTATCCAGCAGCGACACGATTGTGGTAAATTGGAACACCTCAGGTCACAGTGGCCATGATGTCAAGATTAGTACCTCAAAAGATGCTGATTTCGTGTCTACAGTAACTAGGAGTGCCGACAGCCGTGATGACTCTGGATTCGATTTGAATGCAGGTTCATTCACCTTCCCATCTTCATGGGGCTTGGGTATCGATGACCAGATTTGGTGGCGATTATCCTTCATTGAAGATGGTGATCATAGTAACTGGAGCGAGTCGATGATGTTCGTTCCTGAACTGAATTCGACCTATCTCGGGGGGGATGATCATCAGATTCGGTTGAGAGATGGTAATGCGTCAACTGACGGTTCGATGCCAGATTGCCAAGATACATACATCGATTCTGCTTCACCGAATTCTAACTATGATGCATTTGGAATAATCGTCTCAAATACACAGGTTGGCCTATTAAAATGCGATCTTGGCGGTATTTCACTGCCTGAAGGCATGGCGATTGAGAGTGCGATTTTGAGAACTCACAGTTGGTCATTCTCTAGTTTCAATAATGTNCCAATTTCAGTATATGCTGGCACATCTGAATGGACTGAATCCGGAGCAACTTGGAACACGACCGATGGTTCTACCCCTTGGAATTTCCAAGGAGCTTCAGGTACCCATCAGATTTCCTTGCTCGATTCTGATACGATTAGTAATGCAGGAACCAACACTTGGTTTGAGTGGAACGTCACTTCAGCCGCCCAGACTGCGAATCGATGGGGTCTCCCTCTGAGCATTATCATGACTTCGACGAGTTCGAACTATGCTGAGTTCGAAGATTCGGAATCTACGAATAAGCCTGAACTTGTTATCCAGTATGGCATTGGAGATGACACTGCTCCCGATACGCCAGTGGGCCTTACTCCAACTGGGGATGAATGGATGGCCACTGAAGATTTGCTAATGAGTGGTATTGTTCGACCCAATCACACATGGAATACCCCTCTCCTGAATACGAACGGCATTGAGGTTCAAATCGATACTAATCCCGGAATGAATAGCAATGATTTGGTTACATATCAGTCGTGGATTGATACTTCTGATTTCGATTTGACTAACGGCTCCTTCCAGCCGAGTTCAGATCTTACTGCAGGTGAGCGCTACTATTGGAGAATACGGGGTAATTCTGCTACTGGACAAATTGGGAATTGGAGCGCAATTTCATCATATCTCATACCGGATGTCATTAGTTCGATGCTTGATTCCGATACATCCGAGGTCGAATTCCATCATAATGGATTCTTCCCTAGTGATGAACGGCCTTACTTCTACGACGTTGGCGCAGACGAACGTCCAGCGAACGAGAATACCTCGTACAACTCTGATGCGAGTTTCCTGCTCAAGGCCGTCGAGGACATCAACGGTAATTACAGCGAAGATCGCGGCCTCATGATTGCGATTCCGATTGCAGAGAATCTCTCTCTCGAACGTCCTAACGATGTTCGTGTCGTTGGTGCGCAACTCCATCTCAACGTAATATCTGGACACGGAACCGATGTTATCGTACGTCACAGATCTATGGGCCCATTCACCGAGGACGCAACAGGTCGCACCTCCGACGGTATGACAAACTGGACTGATACGCACCTTTTGGGTAATGGCGAGATGTACGGAGCTAATTCCTCGGGTGGACTAGATGTCCGAGCAACTACGAGCGGAAATCTCGTGCTTAACCTCACTCGAGCTGCACAGTTGGCCTTCGACGCAGGTCAATCTCACATATACTACGCAATAATCGCCGAGGGTCCGAATTCGGGTTGGAACGGCCTTGAGATAAGTACTGTGAACGCATCGGTTGCCACCGATCGTCCATATCTTACTCTACAGTTCCGTGAAGGTGCTGAACCGATGCCGAACCTCTCTGCTGTGGGGTCGCCGAATCTCCCAGCGAATGATACGCTGACATGGGATGCCTCTGGGATTGTACTCGACCCCCAAAATCGACCTACCCTCGAGTGGATTACTCCTCAAGGCTGGAACAACACATGGGACTGGCGTCTTGAACTCCGATGTGAGACGAGCACCACCTCTTCGGTAACGTTCTACGACTCACGAACAGATGCAGGATTCAACCTCAACATACCGAGCTTTACCATTCAGAATGATCTTTCCTCCGATTCGTATTGCGAATGGAAAGTCCAGGCTGTCGTCAACGACATGCTAGGGTCGTGGATAGATTGGTCAAATTCCTTTGGTGTGCCGATTGATATCACAAGCGCTGTTGACGCAAACCATGAGGTCATCACCTTGCAAGAAGGCGCTGCTCATGATTCATTGAGTCGCGATATTCTCACCGCAGACACCAGACTCTCCNCCGCTTCCCCGAACAATAACTACGGCTATTCCACTGATCTTCAAGTCAACACGCACGGCGCGGGACATGCCTTAGTCGCGATGGATCTGACAGCTTTCCCGATTCCAGAGCCCTGGATTCCGTCAGAGGCCTTGATTGATCTTTACAAGACAAACTCTGGAAGCCCTACTGATGTTGCTGTGTATATCGTTCGTGATTCATGGGATGAGACATCAGCGACATGGTATAATNCAACAAATGCTATGACTTGGTCGACTAATCCGGGTTACTACACCCAGTCGATGACGCCGATTGATGTCACAGCAGTCAATACCTCCACTGGCTGGTACACTTGGGATGTTACTGAAGCGGCCCAGCAGGCACGTGCTGATGGAAGCGATGTACTGAATCTAATGTTTGTATCAACCTCGCAATACTTCAATTTCGCCTCCTCTGATTCCATCTCGGACACACTTCGTCCAAAGGTCCGGATGACGTATGCAACAGGAACCATCTGGCTACCTGATGACTCTCCTCCTTCTTTCCCTGCGTCGAATAATGAACATACATTTTGGAATTCAACATCCTTGCTTCCAACACCTTCCGATTCTGTAGTCATTGAATGGCTGAACACTCAGAGTAACGTTAGTTTCGAGATTCAAGTTGCTTCCACAGATGACTATTTCAGGAGCGCTCGAGTGTTTAACTCAGTTGATAATTCCAGCATGTTCAGCATTTCATCCTCACCCTCAGTACCTTCGAATTTTACCTTCCCATCGACTTCGTCGTGGAACGATCATTACAACGCTTGGAGAGTTCGGACATATACTGCGAATCAGGGCGGAGATACTGTCTACGGTAACTGGACATCTGGTGGTGAATTCCGAGTTCCAACCACTACACTCGGAACCTCGGATGGTCTAGGGAATTACAGTATGACTCTGCAGAGAGGCGAAGTTTTCCCAAGCAGTTCGTTCCGAATACCTTCGTTCCCTGATACATGGATTGATTCAGCTGGAGGTCCAGGACAAACGCAGAACCACGGTTCTGACACCTCTCTTGATGTTGGTTCAAGTGCAACCGCTGGTGCTGTTTCAGTATCTTTGATTGAGATGGATCTTGGGGAACTCCCATTCCAAAGTTCGACACTTCCAACTGGTGTCACTCTCCGACTTTATCGAGCCAACTATATCGGTACAGGGACTCACACTGTTGGAGTCCATGATTGTGGGAACAACACATGGAGTGAATCTGCAGTAAGTTGGAGTTCTTATGTTCCCGGTCAGCAGTGCTCTACAACAGCTTCAGCATCAATTACTCGTGTTGCGACAGGAGGTGCAACATGGTATGAATGGGACATCACATCAATTGCAAGAAATGCATTCACAAACCAGGACGGTCGAATGACTATGGCATTGATTTCAAACTGGACTGGGACGCTATACTTTGCATCTTCAGAGTACACTTCCACAAGTCTACGCCCTGAACTTGTTTTCGACTTTGTAGATAACCCGAATGGTATCACTCCTCCGCCACAAGTCAGCCTCCAGTCACCGCTAAACCTCGCGGTGCTGATGGAGGAGGATGGATACCTGCTCGCACCCCAAACCCGCCCCGATCTATCTTGGTCGCCAGCAACGGGCGCATCAGGGTATATTGTCCGACTGATGAATTCCACAACTACTCTTACAGTTCGATCTTGGGTTGATTCCGGCTTCTCTTCGAATGCTATGAGTCATACTTGGGCACCATCATTTGATCTTGATCCAGATATCCTGTACTCTTGGGATGTGCAGTCGATTGCGGGGTCAATACCCGGTGCGCGTTCCGCATCTTGGTCGTTTGCGGTAGGGGATCCAGACACTGAGAGTTTGGGGAACAACATCTACAACACTAACTATGTTCAAGGGGATGCGGCTGATTTACTGGATTATCCTGACATTCATGATTCAACTCTAGATGAATCCGACCCGACGGGAACCTATGGTTCAGACGCCCTCCGTGTAGGTATTGGATGTGGGGATTCTTCAGGCATTCAGACTCAGAATGAGTGTATCTCGGTTCTTTGGGTTGATTTGAGCCAATATCCATTGCCAAGTGGGGTTAACCCACATAGTGGACAGTTGAGTATTCATCTAGATTCGATTATTATCGCAGATACATCCTACATGGACGTGACTGCATATGCGCTGATTAACCAGAATTATTCTGAGATTTCGTCGTCATGGGATTCAGCATCTTATGGGAACAGTTGGTCGTCTTCCGGTCTTGTAGCTGGAACTGATTACAATTCAACACCTCTCGATACGGTGCGAATTTACAACACAAATCAGAATGCATGGTATGATTGGGACATAAGTGAAGCGATGACTTCGATGTACACTTCGATTGGCATTGTCCTCATAGGTGTTCCAGATACGACAGGTGGACGTATTGTTGCTGAATTTGATTATTCAGAGGGTACATCCTCCGACCGACCTAAATTCGATCTTAACTACACAGATGTCTTTGATATCGCGATATCTGGGCCGATTACGACTGATGCAGACTCCTCTGTATCCTTCTCAGCGGCTCTTTCGGATGCCTCCGGTGGGGCCCTCACAGGTTCAGTCACATGGTCGACTTCCGGTCTTGGTACCATCAGCCCAACAGGCCTCTACACTCCACAAATTGCTGGTGTTGAGACGATTACTGCTCGCTTCGGTCAGGTGACCCGTTCACTAAGCCTCACTGTATCTCCAGGTGCTCCTGTTCAGTTGCAAGCGAACCTTTCCTCTGGTGCAATCAATGCGGATGAATCCCTAGCAATATCTGCAGTGGTTGTTGACGTATTTGGAAATGAGGTGGATGGGCAAACTGTCCTTTGGGCAGTGACTAATGGTACATTTAGTTCGACAGGTGGTATGACTGAAACGACCAGTACGCCAAGTGCTCAAGTTGTATTCTTGCCGCATCTGACTGGGACGCAGACCGTTACAGTATCTTGGGGTTCAAGTTCCGTAGACATCCCAGTGGTAGTTACGGTTGGTGCACCGCATCATCTAGTAGTCACTGGTTGTGAGACCGTTCTAGCTGGCGAAATTTGTGTCTATTCTTGGACTGTAGAGGACGTCCGTGACAATCCTATGCCTCCTCTTCAAGCCGGTACTGTATCTTGGTTTGTGGATGATGGTAACATTTCGGCACAAGGTGATTTCTCCGCTGATCGTGTTGGGAATTGGACAATTACTGCAAGCAGTAGCGTTGGTGTTTCAGGCACTTTCAACGTCGAGGTGGGTTTCGGGACAATCTCTCACGTGATTTTGGTGGCAAACACCAATGAAATCACTGCTGATGGAGATGTTACATTCAATGTCACTCGCGTCGATGTTCGCGGTAACTCTCATCCTGTCAATCCTCCAGTTGCGAATTGGTCTGCTAATAACGGGACATTCAATGATGATGTTGGGGGTGTGTACTGGACTCCTTGGTCCAAGGGTCAGCAATGGGTTCAGGTGTCGGTAGAGGGGGTTACAGATCAGGTCGTGATTTCAGTCCTCGATGGTGCACCGGTCGAACTTGACCTCCGTGTTACTGGCGGCGTTTCGGAAATTACTGCAGGCGATATCCTCAGCCTCAGTGCATTTGCAATCGATCAGCGAGGAAATCAACGCCCAGTAGCGCCGGAGACTTGGCTAATATCGACTCCAGGTGCCGATCAGGGGTGGATTGTTCCAAGCGGAGCATCCGCGAATTTCTATGCATCTACGGCAGGCACTTTCACCATTCAGGCTGCTTTGACTTGGACGGACGGTGTCCAATCGATTCCACTCACATCGAGTGAACCGATGACAGTCCTCCCTGGTGAGTTGGCTGAGGTTGAGATTCAAGGTGACAGTAACTATGACGTAACTGCAGATGACAGTATCACACTGAACGTCATAGCTAGAGACGCCTATGGGAACGTTGTACCTGCCTCTGCCCTCAAGTGGTTCATCCATGACACTTCCGTGTCTAGTGCACCGGGAGAGTGTGGTCAATCTCAGGATTCTAGCGAGATTACGAATGATGTATCTGCAGGATCATGGGCTGCAGGTGTCGAAGGAACCTATGCTCTCTGCGCAATTCAAAACGGGTGGCAAGACCGTATCGATATCATCGTTACTCATGGTGTTGCTGTGGAGATATGGCACGATGCGGAGGCGGATGAGTTGACAGCTGGTGAACTGATTGACATCGATTTGTGGGCTCGAGATTCTGCAGGTAATGAATTCCGCTTCGCAGAAGCTACGTGGACTAATCCACTGTTTGTTGTGGATGAGGACCTTACTGGAGCTTACCGGTACCAGGGAACTGTCGCAGATACTCACGAATTGACATACAGTCACAATGGACTCGATGGGTCATGGACTGTAACTGTAAACTATGCAGAATTGGACTCCATTGATTTGTCACTCAGTTCCCAATCGGCTGAGCAGCAAGCTACGATTACAGCAAGTGCACGTGGCTTCGATGCCTTTGGTAATGAGGTGCCGCTCAGCAACGGTGCAATTCTCATCGCTCCAGGTCACGATATCCAAGCCACGAGTGTAGATAGCTGGCAGATTACCCTCGTAGCGGATGGTACGGTGGGGATTACCGTAGCAGATCAAGGCAAGTCGGATGAGAAACCACTAACTTCAGTTGGTACCTTAGGAGGATTCTTTGCTGCAGGCGGACCTCTATACTACGTTGCAGCAGGGCTAATCGGCCTCGTTGTATTAGCGCTTCTCGGAGTAGTATTCGCACTTCTGCGACGTGGAAACGACAATGATTACGACTTCGATGACGACGATGACGACGACTACGAATACGGAGGCGACGACGATGATGGTGATGATGATTACACTGCTGGTCCATCTGGCCCGGCCACAGGGCCAACTGCAGGACCTGCATCTGGTCCGAGCGCGGCTCCCGAGCCAGAGGTAGAGGAATCTTCTGGCGACGATGATGGTGTCACGGTGGACGAGGATGGAACTGAGTGGTGGGAGGACGAGGACGGAACCTGGTACTTCCGAACACCTGACATGGATGACTGGGAAGTTTTCGAGGAGTGAATTAGGAATGAGGACACAACACAGGGCCACGGTCATCGTGGTCTTGTCAATCCTCATACTGAGTACTCTGCCTGTGGAAAATCTACCAACTCCTCTTGATGTTCCAACGGAGTTCCATGCCTACCAACAGGTGGACAATGGAAATGGTACCTGGACAGTGGAGATTGTAGATGATCAAACGGGTGGTTTCGATGATGGGGTTATCAGAAGTGATCGTCCAACGGAAATCAATACAACCGCAGCGGTTATCCCTCTGGGTTACGATTCTCTAATGGAGTCTAGTGGTCTTTTTGGCATCGATTTTTCCACAATTGGGTTCTGGAATAACGCTTCCATAATCGAGGCACATCTTGATCTGACTATCGATTCCCCTCCCTCAGATGAAGTTGAGATTTTTGGACAACTGACCTACAGAGATTGGGTTGACCCATCTTGGAATATGGCTACACCTACGGTTCCTTGGTCAGTTTCAGGAGCCGGAGGAAATACTGACTCCGGAGGTATCATGCGTCCAGTATCTGTCACACCCTCTTCTACGGATATTTCGATTGACGTCACGGAGGGATTCCGAATCGCTCAGGCGAAAAACGCACAGGCTTTGGGTGGATTCCTTGGGGTGATGGTAAATGGAATGAANGTCAATGAATCAGGTTTCTCAGATTGGGGTTTTTCAGTTCATTCTTCCGAGTCGTCTTTGGAATATCTACGTCCGAAGTGGACCGTGTTAATTGAGTGGACCAATCCCAACTCTCTTTCTTCAAACCCCGAATGGATTGATTTGGAACCCCGAGCAACCACATTGAGTGCGGACTCAGATATCGGCATGAAGGCACAGATTCGAAATCAAGATGGAAGTATGTCCGGTGCAGGAGTCGAATGGTCGGTTATTGGTGCAGGGTCTATTGACACATCAGGCCTCTACGTCCCCTACACAGTTGGTTTGGACTTCATCTGTGCATCTTGGCCAGCATCCCAATCAGTAGCAGCCTGTACTCCGATTATAGTGACTCCAGGGGCGCCGGCATCAATGATACTCATGCCTGCCAATACTACGTTTACGGTGGATGACGACATCCAAATCAATGCTACTTTCCTAGATTATAACGGAAATACATTCCCTGCAGCACCCCAATGGTCGGTTAGTTCAGGATCGATAGATTCTGACGGAAATTGGATTCTAGANGATCTTGGAACTCATCGTGTTGATGCCGCGAGTGGAGGGTTATCCGCCTGGACAAACGTCACATTGGTTGAAGGAGGCGTAGATAATCTTCTCATGCCTCAGAATCTCACTGTGGCATCCGGGGAGCGTATTTCCGTTTTACCAGTCGCTGTTGATCGTCTAGGCAACCCTGTGCCCCTTGCACTTGCTGGAGATATATCTTATTCGATGGAATCGGGAACAGTGGATAATAGCGGAATGTATACTGGTGANGCCGTAGGGACCTGGGTCATTGATTGCACCGCTACATTGGGTGCTACCGGTTCAACAGTAATCGAGGTCACAGTAGGTACTCCGGTGAGTCTTGAAATTGTTCATCCTAGCCGAACGGTCCTTGCTGATGAGGCAGTACCTTTGCCAGTCATCTGGACTGATACCTATGGCAACGCAGTGGAGCAATCAATACCCTTGATTGCATGGACTGCCGACGACGGTGGCTTTAGGACCACATCGAATGGGACCGTGGAGTGGCTCCCTAGGGATCTTGGTAACTACACTGTATCCATTGCTCACCTTGGTCTAACTCACAGCATTGAGATCGAGGTCGGTGCAGGGAGTATCGCTACGGTTGTTATCGAGAGTGATGAAGAGGTACTTTCTGCCGGTTCCGAGGTGTTCTTACAGATGATGGCCCAGGATTCTTTGGGCAATCAACGAGTCCTAGATGCAGATTGGTCTATTGTTGACGGGGGTGTCGCTCCGTCTCCCTTTTCGACAGGAGCGACTTACACGCCTTCGATGGTTGGAACTGTGAATATCCAGGCAAATGCGACTGAGAACGGGGTAGTCTATACGGCTACGAGGCTCTACAATGTNGTCCCAGGCCGTCTTGTTTCGGTTTCCTTCCAAGGTGATGGTACTACGATGACGACAGACGAATCTCTTGATCTTGCTCCAATAGGTCTTGACGCGATGGGCAATCCTATCACGGGTTTACAGTTCAATTGGACTGTCAATGGTGTTGATTACACTGATGAGATTCGTGGTTCCGATAACGTATTCCGACCTACTGGGGTTGGTGATGTGCAAATCCAAGGCATGGCGGACGGTCGTGCTGCTCGAATCGATTTCTATGTTGAAGCAGGTCTCCCCCAGACTTTGGAAATCATCCCACCGGGGAGCTCATTCACTTTCAACGGGGGGCAGGAAATTTTGCTCATCGTCGAGGGTATCGATCAGGCTGGAAATCGTGTGCCAATCGATGGCGTAACTTGGAGCCTACTCGATGATGCGGGGACGATGGCTCCTGGTGATTCACCTGGTGAATATGTGTTCACTGTTGGAAAAGTTGGTACGTATTCACTCATCGCACGGCGTGGGGCAGCGGCTGAAACCGTTCCGATGACTATCGAACCCGGTTCTCCGGATCGCATTGAGGTCATCACAGACTCCGACGTTTTCAATGAAGGGAATATGTGGGATTTGACGATTCGAATCCTTGATGCAGGGGGCAATCCTGTATCTGTGGACCCATCTGCCGTGTCTGTCGAATCAGAGATTGGCGATGGTACTCATGTCCAGTCTGACATATGGCGGGTNGACATTGATGGCTACGGTGATGATGTTCCAGTTAGCATCACTTTCGCTGGCCTTGAGAAGGTCATCTATGTCAGTGTTCAACCGAGTGCTCTTTCAAAACTCACTGGGACTGGTATGGGGCAGGTTGCGATTGGTTCAGTCTTTGTCGTCATCCTGTTAGCCGGTCTTCTTGTCCTTCTACCTCGGTTTCGAAGTGAACTCGATGAGTATGAGGATGAGGATGAGAATAAGGTACAAGAGGATGAAACGGAATCTCAACCCCCTTCCTTGGCACCTTCTGCCACATCTTTCGGTGGATACACAGGTCAATCACAATCGGGATCTATGGGGCGATCACATAGTCGCGGCCGACACCGTGGAGCACCAAGTGCAGATTGGGGCCAGTCGCAAATGCGTCAGGCAAGCGCGAACATGGCAGCAATGGGCGCTACATCCTCATGGAGTCCTGCCTCAAATGCGATGAGAGGTGACATGACTTCCTCTTCAACCGCGATGCAGGGTGCCCCCCCACCACGTCCTCAGGATCTTGATACGGTGTCAGAACCAGATACAGCAAAAGCATCTGGAGATAAGCAGAGGGTTGTTCAAGATGAACAGGCAGGGATTCAGAATCCACAAGCAGCACAGGCTGCAGCAGCGGCATCGAGTGGTGTCATGTTGGCCTGTGATGGAACTGTGCAGGGGAAAACGGGTTGGTATCACGATGGACGTGGACAGATGAGCTACTGGCAGGTTGATGAGTCCGGTACGTGGACCCGAGTTCGTTGAGTTACGTTATTCGTATTGCTCTTCAGAATTAGGGAAGTCCTTCGTTCGTACATCGTCCACGAAGGTGCTGACTGCCTCTTTGATATCGTTCTCTAAATTGAGATAGCGTCGCAGGAATCGAGGACTGAAGTCCATTGTGATGCCAAGCATGTCATGTAGAACGAGTACTTGTCCATCCACATCCGAGCCTGCCCCAATCCCAATTGTAGGAATTGCAACCGCTTCACTTACCCTCTTAGCGAGAGGAGCAGGAATTTTCTCGAGGACAATGGCAAAGCAACCAGCCTCTTCAAGCAGCTTCGCATCTGCAATTAGTTTCTCAGCCTCTGCATTTTCACGTGCTCGGACAGTATAGGTCCCAAACTTGTAGATGGATTGAGGCGTGAGCCCGAGGTGACCCATTACGGGGATACCCGCTGTGAGTATTCTCTGGATTGATTCGACGATTTCAGATCCTCCTTCTAACTTGACTGAATGTGCACCACTCTCCTTCATGATGCGGATTGCAGATTCTAACGCATGGCGGGAGTTTCCTTGGTAGGTACCGAAAGGCATGTCCACAACAATCAGGGCGCGATCTACAGCACGGACGACACACTGAGCGTGGTAGATCATATGGTCAAGAGTCATTGGGACTGTTGTTTCGTTACCTGCCATGACATTCGATGCAGAATCTCCGACAAGGATCACGTCTACTCCTCCCGCATCGACAAGCCGGGCGAGAGAGTAATCGTAGGCGGTAAGCATCGTAATTGGTTCGCCTGCCCGCTTCATCTCAAGAAGCGTATTGGTGGTTACCTTCCGTGCTTTTCCTGCAATGGACATATCCCGCCTCAGTGGATGGGAGTCCTCTATTAGGTTTCAATAGAGCGGATGTTCATTCTTCTTCTGCAGTCATGGTTCGAATAACCATCAAGAATTCATCAATATCTAGAACTCCGTCTTTATTTTCGTCCAGAAGATGGAAGAAATCTCTGATTATGTCTTTTTCATTTGGCAACCAATCTAATGCTCTGATTGCAGCTGTGAATTCCGTGAGATTTAGATGATTATTATTCTCAAGGTCTGAAGCTCGGAATACAGTCACAGCTTTCATTAATTCCGATTCGTTATCAGTAATTTTTGAAATGAATGTATTCCATGGCCTTTCTGTATTTGTTACATGATTTTTGCCATATGATGCATAGAGAATAAGCCCTAGAATGATGGCTGAACCAGCACCTATTAACGCGTTGATTCCCATTAGGATAAGTAGGGCGACAGACGAGAATATCCCGAAATATTGTGTGAATAGACTGGATTGTAAACGATATTTAGGGCGATACCAAGTATGTTCTTTTTCTACTCTTCGAATTACAATTACACAAAGATTCACGGCTGTAAAAATCATTAGCATAAATCCAGAAGCTAACTTGGCTACAGTCGCAACATCAAGGAATATTATTGCTAACCCCATGCAGATACTGGTTCCATAAATCGATCGATGAGGAGTCTCATATTTTGGATGGGTATCTTCCAATTCCTTAGGCAGAAGTTTGTCTCTACTCATTGCAAATGGGAATTTAGATGCACCTAGAAGTCCTGTAAGGCCTCCTCCGCTCATTGTCAGGATTGCAAAGATAGCGATGATGAATGCGATTGTACTGCCGCCGGCTTCGAGTGCGAGAGAGTACATTGGCGCTTTGGTAGGGTATCCTCCATCACCAATTCCTAGACTTGCTCCATCAAATACTGAAAACAGCGTGTATGAAATTCCAGCATAAAGAAACATTGCAATACCAAGTGAATAGAACATGCCAATGGGCAGGTTACGTTCAGGTTCAACAACATCTTCACCAACTGCAGCAATTTTGATTATGCCAACGTATGCCAAGAAAACGTAGGCGCTTGCTGAACCTAATCCTCTCCAGCCCGCAGTGCTTCCCATGAGATTTATTGCTGCATCTAGGGGCGCGCGAGAAAGCTCCGCGCTTCCATTTGAAAATGCCATAATTGCTACTAGTATTACTATTGAAACTGCAATAAGAATAATTGGAGTTAGAATCTTCTTGAGAAGCCCCACACCTCGGATGTTGATCGCGGTGATTAAAATCAGAATGAATATGGCTAATATTTTTGCAGTGGTATCCGTAAATTCAATGCCTAAACTTCCTTCTATTGCAATGACATATGCGCTAAAGCCAATTAGTGCAAAAGCAGATTTCAACATGAACGAAGCCCATAGGCCTAGTCCGGAAATTGTTCCAATAATTGGTCCAAATGTTCTCTCAATATACACATATGCACCACCAGACTTTGGCATTGCAGAAGATAATTCAGCCTTGGATATGGCTCCAGGAATCACGACCATTCCTGCCAGAATATAGGCTAGCCAAACAGCTGCGTACGATCCTTCTATTGATCCGCTTGCAGTGTAAAGTTCCTTACTTGCGAGTGCAGGTAGAACAAAAATACCACTTCCCACCATTGCAGATAGTGCTAATATTACTGCTGCAAATCCTCCTACTGACCTCTGATATAGTGTTGTAAAATCAAAAATTTTCTTAATATTCGCTGGTGTTTGTTTCAAGAAATCACCATCATCCAATCTTTGCAATGACCTTCATCTCAACTGCAATCGGGGTTGGTAATGCCGTAATTGCAAGAGTCGTTCGAGTTGCTTGAACGCTAGTGAAGTGTTTTGCATACACCTCGTTGTATCCTGCAAAGTCACGCTCCATGTCTACTAGGAAGGAGGTGATATCGATAACATCGGATAGAGATGCACCACTCGCTTCAAGGATTGCTTTCACATTCGCGATACATGCCTCAGTCTGTGCTTTGATGTCATATTCCTGCGGAATTCCTTCTGGCGTGCGTATTGCACCACCTGGTATTTCGTCGGTTCCAGCCTGTCGGGGGCCCACTCCACTCAGGTAAAGGAGTTCGCCAACACGTCTTGCATGGGGGTAGGCCCCGACTGCCTTTGGTGCGGCTGATGTCTCGATAATCGCTCCTTCTGGCACCGTGTGTGATGGTGTGCTTGCCTCTGAATTAGCACTCTCTGTATCACTTACTTCTGTAGATGAATCCGAGTCAATGACGTTACGATCACCTCGGTAATATTCGACATCGTCCTCGTCAAATTCTTTGTCTCCAACTGATCCCTTGGTTGGAGTCAAAGAAATTACAGCACCACCTGATCCATGCAATGCTTCGTAGGCCAGAACTTCCCCCTCGTAGCGGTTATGTTGCCCCATCGTTGAGGCTAGCCACCATGCTGGCTTGAATGCGACAACCTTCTGTACTCTAATTTGGGAGTGGATATCTCGCGATAATTGACTGATATCTTCGAGACGTCCTTTGGCGAAAAATTCCAGAATCTTCCGATTCCATTCGTCGTCTTTCTGAGAGTGAATCCGATCGTCTTGAGGTTCTATGTGCTTCGTGAACATTCGGTTTGACAATGATGCGACAACGACGGCGACAGCTTTCTTGCCCTGCGCCTTCAGTACATCGGTTGTGGCTTTGCCGAGGACGATTGTCTCTGCCCGGTTAGCATACATGTTGCTTGAAAGAATGGTCATTGGGAGCCGGTTATCTGGATTGAGTAGGCTGAGTGCTACGATACTCCCTGTATCTATCGGAAAGCCACGATAGTCGACTCCTCGCATGTGTAGTCCGCGTTTTTCTCCGGCTTCCACTATTCCCTTAGCAAGATCAACATCAACCTTGAACGAGTACGGCATCGAACCTAGAGCATGAAAATCATCGTCTACATGCGTCCATTCGGGATTCTCTCTGCATTGGACCTGGTGTCCAATAACTGAGGGCCAGGTCGTAGAGTAGACAATTATTGCATCTGCTTCACTTTCTTCGATACGTTCCCGAAGTCGGTCGTAAGCTGCTCTCAGTTTCCCCCATCCCTCGTTCTTTTCCGGTGCCAGCAAAGGGTGAGGGTGAGGTGGCCCCCAGATTCCCATAACAATAGGTGAATCATCACTCACGGGCTCACCTGTAGTGTCGAACGTTCTCGAGGATCCCATTCCACGATGGCATTCCCAGTACCGATGACAGTGCCGTAGGCGTGCACGTCTGCTCCGTAATCGGGGTAATCAAGTGCGGACATCAACCACGAGAGGCCCCCAGCATCGGTTTCAGCGATTGATTGTTCAGTGAATTCCGGCATCAATTGTACCATCTCACGTGTACGGCCTTCACGCATCAGTTCAATCATCCTCATGTCCCATAGGTATTGGGAATGGTTGTAGATGTGCTCTTTACTCATATCTTCTGGTACGTCGGATTCGGTAACGAAGTGACGATGGCTGAGGCTATTACTGGATAGTAGGACGACCTTCTTCCCACTCGCCTTGATTGCGCGTTTGCAAGCCTGGCCCAGTTCGTGCATTTGCTCGCCCATGACTTCTGCCGAGTAGTAGTGTGTTGACCGTTGACTTGAGATTGTCACTATGGGTTTACTCCAAGTCGGATTGACCATGTGGCAGGAGACGATAGTCCCGTAATCGATTCTAAAATCCGGGTTCCGCATCATTCGTGTGACCATACCTGCATCAGATGCTTCCTTTGCCATTGCTTCAGCAAGACCCACATCTACATCGATGGAGTAAGAATATCTGAACAGGTTTGGGAATACGGGGTCAACCGAGATGGACTCAAAGTGAGGTACACCTAGGAAGTGTGTGCCGATGTATGTCTGCCAGTGTGGGCTGAAGATGACAATGGCGTCATAGTCAATTGTACTGAGTTTCTTGGCTAGGCGATGGTACCCCCAACGCAGCCCCTCCCAACCACATTCCGCATTCGGCTCGTTTTCAGGAGGATTCTCAGCATATACCAAATGAGGTGGATGTGGTGCCAGAGCCCCTAGTACAATCTCTCCTTCCATGGCCCTGCGAGATTCACAAAGCACATCAATTCAACCATTCCAGACCATGGTTTGTGCGAGAGTTCAATGATAGGGAGCCAAGCGCCAAGACATGCGTTGGGAACGCATGCCACTCGGACTAGCATTTGTCCCGTTTCATCTAAGCATGTGTATTTCCAGTTGTGTAACGCTATTTGTCGACTTGGATTCATCTGGACTCGACGCCCCGGTATTTTCTCTTCTTTTACTGAGCCTCCTCGTCCTTTTTGTTCAATTCGTCGATGCGGATCCATCTGGACGAGGGAATGAAAGATCATTGGGGGCATTAGTGGGTCTTCAGCTCGGTTATTGGCCTACGGCGATTGTTGGTTTGATATGGCCATTCATCATTGCCGTCGTCTGGTTAATCCAATGTACTAGAATCTGGCGATTTTCATATCCTGCGTTTCGGATTGGCCTATGGACCGGATTCGGAGCGAGCACGGGGCTTATTGCAGGACAGATTGGGGCGGCTGTCCTAGATGTGGGATTTCTCATCACTGTAGTTCTTTTCGGGATTCTTTTCCCATCACTCCACTGGTCATTAGGCCGATTACCCCTTGATGAAGAGGAGTAATGTATCCATTATTCATCTTTCATGATGCAGATGTTCGTTGCTTCGGAATAGAATCCGAGGCTCCAATGGCCACCTTCACGCCCTAGGCCGCTATCTTTTACTCCACCAAATGGGACTCTAAGATCTCGGTGTAACCATGTGTTCACCCATACCATCCCGGTGTCTAATGATCGGGCTATGCGTTCACCACGCTCTATGTCGGTGGTCCAGATACTCCCTGCGAGGCCATAGCGGGTTCCGTTGGCAATTTCTATCGCTTCTTCATCTGAATTGAAGGAATGTAGGGTGACCATTGGTCCAAAAATTTCCTCGGTTGAGCAACGAGAATCAGTTGCCAAGCCATCGACGACCACAGGAGTCATCCAGTTGCCATCCTCGAAGGTATGAGTTAGGCCGGGCGTATCTCCTCCAGTTAGCACCGTGCCACCTTCCTCGATGGCTAGGTTGACGTAGGACTGCACCTTGCTGAGGTGTTCTGGGCTAATGAGCGACCCAAGTTCCGTAGAATCGTCTGAAGGGTCGCCAATTCTGAGCGCCTCTACGGCATCGACGAAGCGGTGTGTGAACGCCTCCTTAATCGAGGAGTGGACTAGAATCCGGCTGCCGCAGAGGCAGACCTGCCCCTGGTTGAGGTAGGATGCACGGACAATTGCATCCATGTGCCGCTCAAGGTCACAATCGTCGAGTATGATTGTGGCATTCTTTCCTCCCAGTTCTAAACTGAGTTTCTTGAACGACCCCGCAGCAGCGCGAGCAACAATAGCTCCCGTATCAGTTCCACCCGTGAATGAAACAAACCTCACGTCCTTATGTTCCACCAATGGAGCACCTGCCTCGGCACCAGTTCCATGGATGAGATTGACCACGCCAGCGGGTAGCCCAACTTTCTCGATGACTCTCATCAGAAGGTCCGCCGTCATCGGTGTGAGTTCACTAGGTTTGCATACTACTGTATTTCCCATACCAATCGCAGGAGCCACTTTCCATGACAAGAGATAGAGCGGCAGGTTCCAAGGTGTGATTAGCACACCGACACCAACGGGTCTTCTTAGGACGCGATTTGTTGCATCCTGCATCTGGAATTCTTGGTCCTCAAGGTTCCGGATAAGTTCGGCATAGAAGCGGAAGTTGGCCACGGATCGATTTGCATCCACTGCTCGAGCGATACTAATCGGTTTGCCAGTATCCATCGACTCAAGGTGTGCAATCTCGTCGTGACACTCTTCAAGCGCATCAGCAATACGATCTAACCAATCAGCTCGTACTTCCTTGGAGAGTGCAGACCATTCTGTTCCTGCATCCTTTGCTGCAGCTACAGCCTGATTCACATCACTCTCTGTCGAACGTGGGATTAGGGCAATCCGTTCTCCAGTCGCAGGGGCATGGTCATCGAGGTAATTTCCACTTGCAGGTAGTTGCCGCTTTCCATTGATATGATTCTCGAGAGTATTCACGTGATTCACATCCGACCTTCGTTGGCATGAGGGTCTTTGGGTTCTCCATCGTTGTGATTGTTGAGTACCTGGAACCGGTCTCGGTCAGGGTCCCATTCATCCCATGTCACTACTGTTTCAAGTTCCTGGAGATATTGTTCAGGGACTATGCCTGGAACGATAAACGCCTTTTGGCGGTGGAGAGGGTAGGGGTTCCGGAGATCGATACCAAGGACTCCAAGGACGGCACGAGCGATGTACCACGTGGCTTGACTGTTCCACCCATGAGCGATTTTGATTACGATGCCTAGTCCTTCAGGCCAGTCTTCGTGCTCTATAGCAAGTCCAAGCAGGCCATCAGCGCCCTCCTTTGCAAGTACACGCCCCTCTCCTGCCTTGATGATGGTTGAATCAAGTCGATTGAAGCCCCCGATGAGATCGGGATACCGATACATTGAGTCCCAGATCCAATCATCGTCTTTCTCACGAACAAGGGCAGAGAAGAGAAGAGCGAGTTCGTTGACAGTGTTTGATACCGTAGGTAATCCACATCCATCCTTCGCAGTCCGCAGAGGCTTCCAATCATTATCTCCAATCATCTCTCGAATTTTGTCCTGGTATTCGATGAACCATGGAGCAGTTGGGAGGGTGTATCCTGCGCGATTAGCACCGCGAAGTCGAAGTGCTCGAAGAATTGCGGCGTGTTCACCGGAGCAGGTGTGAAACCATCGGCGAGGACGTCGAACTTGACGGCCGAATTGTATGAGGGGTACATCAAGAGGGCACTGCATTAACCCCCATTCTGATTCTGCGAGTATGCTCTGTGCAGCGGCGACATGTTCGGTATCTCCGTTGTGAGATGAACAAGCGATGGCCTTCTGCTCATCAGTCAATACATCGTCAAGTTCGTTAGTGAATATCTTCATGATAATTGGTTTCATCATCGATCGCCCATAGACCAGAACGTTACCGCCGAACGAATGGATAATTTCGTTACCATGTACCCATGCAACAGCTCCATGAATAGTGTTCTCAGAGACATCTAATCTCCGGAAGTCTACTAGTGGTTCCCATTCAACATCTCGGCCTGTTGGAATTCCTTCATGACTCTCACCTAAGGGGTTGGATGGGTAGATACCTGAACCAGGTCGGCCGGGGGCGACTGAAGAGGGCCGCTGCTCCTCACTCATTCCATCGCCTCCTCAATCAATGGCTGGACCTTCTGCATGAATGCCTCCATGCTACGAACTACACGAGGTGAATCGTGATTAAAGAAATCGAACCAGCACATTAGCCGGTCTTCGGGATGGAATCGTTCGAGAATCTGGGCCGCTACTTCCTCCGCATTTCCAATAACTGCGTTGTCGGTTGCACGTTCCACTTTTGTTGGGTCGATTGTCCCATCGAGAGCAGCCCAATAGCAACGTAATGCTGAATCAGCCTCTTCTCTGGCAGCCTGTGATCGTTCTTTAGGCGTCAGATTAGGCTCCTCGTTTAGGAAGACCATTACCGTTCGTGGCATCATACGGCGTTGCCATGGCCCTCCGTCTTCATGATAAGATTCAGCCATCCGTTTGTGGGTGGCATCGATAATCTCGGGAGGTGTGATGCTGAGATTGAACACCTGCACTGGCATGAATCGATTCGCGAAGGTCTGGATTGTAGGGTCGTGTGAACCGAGGATAAGGTTCAGTCGGTCACGAGGCCAGTCCGAAGGAATTGTCTTTAGTGTTTCAAAGGCGTAGCGTCGTGCAATTGGTATTGAATCTGGTAATGTGGGAAGGCCATGCTCTTCTTTCGATATTTTCTGGACCTCTTGCCAATCTTCGTCGTTGCGAAAGTCATCTCGAACGAGAATGGTTGCTTCGATATCATCCGAGGAAATCGCTTCACCTCTGAGTAAGCGGAGCATAATTTCTGTTGCTTCTTTGAAAACCCTGCTACGAAGTACTGGCCATGCAGCCGCTTCTACAGGGTCCCTCGGGATCACGCCGTAGGGTCGTGCCATGAACTCAAAACGCCCTGCACTAAATCCGATGTGTATGCGGCGCTTGTCGTTGCTGACTCCGCGTAGCTGACAGAGGTTGCCGATTCGTTCTGCTGTAGCGATGGGTCCCCCGTTAGCGAGAATGCTCAACACGGCAGATCCAATCTCGATTCGATCAGTTCGTGCGAATGTCGCTCCAGCGAGTTGAAAGAAATCGGTGCAGAGACCAATTTCCCCCGGGAAGTGTGGGACAACGGGATTCAGGTTTGTCTTCTGAACCATTGTCGAGAGATGCGCCTGAGCAATCCATGCAACGCCGTAACCGAGACGGTCGGCGGCTTCAACCTGGTCAAAGTAATTCCTCAGCATTGTTGCTTCATCGGGCATTGTACCTGCTGCATCAGGAGTTTGACTGATAGAGAGGAAAACATCGAACTCCATCGTCATCTTCACCTCGGTTCTGCACTTGAGGGTTCGCGCTGATTTCATTCGGAATCGAGTGCATCGATCATGGCATCCAATCGCGTTCTCAAATGGTCCGGGACTGCCTGCTCAAGGTGGATGAACAAAACAACGGCTGCTTGTAGATTCTCAAGTTCAAGTGAAATGTCCTCAGTTAGATGCCCTATGTCGGCGAGGCCCCAATGGGCAACTATCTGAGTGGATTCATCTTGTGCATCTCTGCCGATATCCAGCGAGGTCTCCAATCGTTCCCTCGCTTCATCTAGGCGTTCGAGATGAATTAGTGCATGGCTGGCGAGGGAGAGCGAATGTGCGCCTTCCAACGGCTCCTCAACCTCTTCGAAGGCATCTGCAGCGCGGTCGAAGAATCCGAGTGCATTCTCGTGATTTTCCAATGACATTTCGAGTTCGCCAAGATTGTGTAGGCTGTTTGCTGCGCCGAGGCCGTCTCCTGTATCCGTTTTTGCGGCCAAGGAAGAGGTGAACAATTGTCTCGCACGGTGGAGGTCGCCAATAGCGCGGTGATGGATACCTTGTAACTGATCTATGTTGCCAATTAGTCGTTGATCACCAATTGATTCGGCGGCATCGCGTGCCTCATTCAGGGCACCTACTAGTCGTGCGTCGAGGTTCACTTCTTGCTGAGCAAGGAGCGCTTCTTCAATCCGGCCCAGTGCATCCTTGAGGATTACACGGGCAATCAGGAATAGTGCCCACGCTGCCTCTTCAGTAGCATCTTCTGCGACTGCACGTCGATGGCCGGACTCAGCCAATCTCTCACAGAGGGGGAGTCGCTCCAGATCGAGAGCCATCTCTGCGAGTGCGAGCAGGGTCTGAACGGATACCGAATCTTCGATACCGTCGCCCTCAGCGACTGCCTGTAGGAGGCTTGCTGCTGCTTCGGGAGTCAGTGTTTCTTCCATTCATTCACCTCTCTAATCTACCATATCTATTCAGATTGAACGGAGTCGTCCACCATCGACAGGAAGGCTAACTCCTCGTATGCCTCCGGACTGCGGGAGACAGAGGAAGGCGATTGCTGCCGCTGTTTCAGACGGTTGGATCAGACGTCCAATCGGTACTTGGTTTAGCCATATAGATTGTACATCCTCAACACTTTGTCCAGTCCTTTCATGAATTGAATCTGCGAGTGAGGCCAACCGATCAGTGTCGGTAAATCCAGGGAGCAGGTTGTTGATTGTGATGCACTCTGGTAACTCTCGACTCAAAGTCTTCGACCACGAAGCCATTGCCCCGCGCAATGTATTGGATACACCTATGTTCGGGATTGGCTCCTTTACGCTCGTCGAGATTATATTCACGATTCGCCCAATCCCTGCCTCTTTCATTCCAGGAACTGCTCTCTGGACCAATTGGTGACTAGCATGGAGGTGCCTCTTGAATGGGGCTTCGAATTCATCGAGGTCCGCATCTAGAAGTGGTCCACCTTTCGGACCAGCGGCGTTGTTTACGAGGATATGGATGGGGCCTCCGTCGAGGATATTTTCCATCATTGCTTTGCGTTCTGTTTCGTTCTCAAGGTCACAGGGGATAGACGTACAACCTGTAATTTCAGGGGCGGAGCGGCTGACGGCGAATACCTCTGCACCACAGGTAGCAAGCAACTCCGCAGTAGCTCGCCCGATGCCCTTCGAAGCGCCACATACGAGTGCCCTCATGCCGTTGAATACGTCCGTTCTGTATGGGTTTTCCATTATTTCACCTCAATCGATGTAGTGCGCATAGGTCTGATCTTTGAGCTTCTGGTCTACCACTTCAAGAATCTCGGGAGGCGCATTTCTGAATGTTGGCCAATCGCTCTCTCCCTGTTTCATTTTCATGGATGCCCACTCATCTGCATCCCATGCCATCAGGGCTTCCTTCATGAGTACACCTGCAAGGACCAATGTCTCGTAGCAGAGGTCCTCGTAAGTCATGCCACGACGTACACCTACTTCTCGCCGCAGGAGTATGTCGCCTGTGTCGATGCCATTGTCACAGAAATGCGTCGTTGATCCAATTGGAATGTCATGATATACTGACCAAGCAGGAGATGCAGAACCTCTGCAGTCCGGTAGGAGCCCAGGGTGGCTGTTAATGACGCCGTCTTTGGGATGATCAAGAATTGGCCCACGAATGATTCGAGTACCTCCGAAAACGATGAGATCTAGTTCCATTCCTTCGATATGAGGCATTACATGCTCTGTGTTGTGTATTGGGACATTGATGTGAGGGACATTAATCCCGTTAGATTCGAGGGATTTGAGTTGATTCTCAATCGTCGGTGCAATTTGATTTCCTTCGATACGCTTCAAGAATTTCTCTCTTTCTTCATCGCCTATGTCTGAATCTTCGCTGATGATGATTGACGGCACGAACCCTTCGGAGAGTATTTGCCGCAACATCTCACGACCATAGGGGTGCTCCGAGAGCAGGAGGTATCCGAATACCGGCTTCGACATAGAATCAACTCCTGCATGATGGCCTTTGAACGCTTTTCCACTGTTTGATACATTTGTTGTCTCAATATGAAATAACGCTAACTTTCTGCACATTCTATATGGAATATTGGAGTATGGAAGTGTGATGACGAAACCCAAATCTGGACTTGCTCAAACTTCTGATCACTTCAAAAGAATTCATTTTAAAGCGAAAATAAAGCAATACGGCTTCAAAATCCCTTTTATTTGGCTATTCAATTCCGTCGAAGACCTTCTTTATCGTTCATTGCAGCTTCTTATTTTGTTTGTTATAGTGGATTATATTTCGGGAAGTATTGGCTTCGGCGACGTAATTCCCCTAAGCGAATATGATAGACTTATGATTGGCATAATAGCAGCAATCCCCGCCTTAAACGTGGCATTTTTTGTGTTGAAACGAATAATGTCTACCAGTAAGCGTTCTATTGAGATTGCCGATTGTATAGATTGTTCACAAACAGGGATGCGAACCAATGGAATTTGCCGAACCTGCAATGGAATCGGCGTTGTCAACCATTCAAGAGGCCTATGATTGGTATAATTAAGCCGACTAAACGATTTTTCACATCCCAATAAGGGGTCTAATTACGGCGAGAATACCGGGAATAGCAGCCTTCAATAGGATTTTCATTATGGTTGATGAATCCACAGGTTGGATGTCTTGAATCCGTTCAATGAGGATCATATCAGCGGTTCTAGATGATGTCAAATCGATTTCGGGAAGTTCACTAATCTCCAAATCGCGAAGACCATTTCTTGATGCCAAAATCCCAATCATTTGCTCTCTTCGTTCTAAGACGTTATTTCCAATCAGGAATAGGGGCCCTGCTGAAATTCCTAATGCAATACCAATCATTATGATGGCCACTACCATTTCTCCTAAGGCCCGAATTGGGTCGGATTCTCCACCACCTATTACAAGAAAAATATATGACCGTATAATCATAGTAAATGCGAACGCTGAAGGGATTTTAGCCAAAGATCCCACATTCTCGGCGAATGGTTCGACACCTGCAGTTCCTGATGGTTCAAACGGTTCAAGCCTGAACTTATTCCGATTATCGAAGATTCTCTTGAAAATCGGCATTATTGAGGCAGTATCTGCTATAAGAATTCCCTGAATGATATAGACCGGCCAGAGGACGATGACACCTAATACTCCGAATGAAACTACATCGTAGTGTGTTAATGTACCATATGTTAGGAACCATGCAAGATAGATTCCTAGGACCCATTTCCTAACCTTAACTGATGGGATTGACATCTTGGTATCGTTGAGTTCTGATTCAGTAAGTATGAATTCCTCACAAATTTCCCTGGAAGATGAGAGCATTTTACTGTTGAAGAATATCATTAGAATGAATGGTACGCACCAAATGACTTCTGCTATGATTCGAAAATCAGTCCACCACTCAGTCCAGGGGTTAGTCCCGCAGTCGGAGGGGGTAATGGAGAGCTGACATGTACGTCCCAGCCATTCGGGTCCGCCACTTGCGGAGGCGAAAGCCATCGCAGTAATTGCTAGATGCCAGATTGAGTAGATTCCAAGGATGATATACAATGGATTCAATCCGCGTGTTGAGAGATATTCAGTAATTGTTCCATCTTTTTGGTTTAGTGCTTCTGAGATTGATGTACGCTGCCCTGGATTATGAATCGATTGTTTCTCGATTGACGAGTTTGCCGAAGCAATCGGATTAGATGGGTTCGGGTGGAATCCGATTTGATCTATAGGGAGTACCTGTCCATCTGGCATCATCTCCCTTGAATCGATAGTTGTCGGAACTTGTTGTCCGCTGACTATGGGTGGTTCTGCAACTCTTGTTGAATCGGATTGAATTTCTAACCGATGTTCTGTAGGCTTATTCGGTTCGTCCCAATCGATGTTGTCTTCCCAATTCATTCTTCTTCATCTCCAAGATTCTCACTATTTTTGAGTTTGAGATAAATCAAACGACCAGCCATGATGGAGCAAGCAATCGCTCCACTTATTCGAGTCACTGCGCCGAAGTAACGTTCATCTGTGACGAAATCGAATTGGTAGTACAGGATTTGATCTGCGACAAACAAGCACCCGAGTGTCGCCAAAATGAAAGAGATTCTTCTGGGAAGGGGGCGCCCACTAGCAGTTAACATGAGTATGGTAGCAATCATTAGGATAAATTGGCCTTGGACAATATGGTGGATCTCATAACCCAAAATCATCAATGAACGTTCAGAATTAGGGATTTCAAAACGAATTGATGCCTGAGACATCTGAAAGGCAACTAGGCCAGCATACATTACCAGGATGAAGAATAGAATTTCCCACCATGTTAATCGAGGAAATGGCTTGTAATTGGGCCATTTCGAGGTTGCTAACCATGTCAATAGCATCAGAAGCGCGAATGAAAATATTGTGAAAATCATTGACTCTACCGACCAGTATCCTACCTGGTCGGGAGAGTCTGGGATTAGTGGAGGGTTCCGAACGATCATCCAGAACGTCTCATCGAGAATAGATCCAATTGAGGTGAATGTTGCAACGATTGTCCGCTTACTAGGGATATCTTGCACCGGAGATAGTAGAGTAATTGTTGACCAACATAACACAATCATTGCGAAAAATGAGATGTGGATATCGAAAACACCGATTGATAATGGGAAAATTATGGATAAAATTCGAGTTGCAATGACTCCTATTGCAGTGTAGAATAATGCTAACTGTAGAGTTATTGCCACATCTCTATGAGCAGAGTTTTCCACGATTCTCCATCTTATGGAAAGACTCTTAGTGATTTTGGATTCAATATGGTTCTAGTTTTCCATTCAGTCATTCTTCAGAATGGTATGTCATCTCTACTTCATCTTCGATTTGTTTAATCAGTTCAATACTGAGATTCAATGCCTTTGCAGTTAGTCGAAGCATATTCCGTTCCATAGTTGTGATGACTCCATCAGCCATTGCCATTACAAATTGTTCACGGTAAAGATCCGCCCCCTCTATGTCTCCGAGGTTAGTATTTGTCTGAACTACTGAATCGGTCCCCTTGTCTATTATTTTCATTAATGGGACACGTGTGATTAACATGACTGCAGTGATCGACATTCCTCCAATGTATCCATATGTTGATGACAAATAATTCTGTAATATTTCCACTGTTAAGAAAAATACGGATAGCATAATTCCTCCTAATGCTGCGCGATTAATATTGGTCTTGAATAAATGCTCGACTCCTAAAATCTGGCTTCTTAGAATACCTAGAGAGAACATCACACCAAATACAATGTTGCCCAGTGTGTAAGACAGTAGAATTATTCCTACGGTAGTAGTTGGTAGAACTCCCTCAATTTGGAATATGTTCCGGTATAGCAGGTATAGAGCAATAGATCCGAAAATGAACAAATATCTCAATGCATAGCCCGTAAGATATGACCGAATCCTCATTCTGTCTTCTGAGCCTTGGTCATATTTCTTGCGAGCGAAAATCAATGTCAAGATTAGATAGAAATTGATTAAGAGAATAGCAAGCATTGTTTGAACAAAAAGGCCACCTTGTCCGAATCCAAGTCCAACTTTATCCTCGATATATGCAACCCTCATGAAGGAATTCCATCCTGTTATCAACTGTTGTAGGCCGAATAGTAATCCAATTGCAATCAGGATATTCTGAATGTTTGGGTGGCTAAATGGTTTGGCTAAAGGTGAATTAATTGTTCCAGCAAATGCGAGGTAAGCAAATGGAAGGAATGAGAATGCAAATGGCATAAAATTCTGAATGATTTGGGCAGGTAATACTGAATTTGGGTGATTTGGGAAACCGAACGGTACAAAGAATACTAGAGTTGCCACAGCTTCTGCTACAAGCATCAGTGCAATGAATCGATTTTCTGAGTCACCCGGCCGAGCTCTGAATGTTAGTTGTGCTAGGTATAGCAGGAGAGGGCTGCCGAGGATAGCGCAGACGCTTGCGCCCATCCATAACCCCGGCGCAAGTTGTAATGTCATGAATGTCCGTAATGCAGTTACCTGATGAGTCTAATGCTATTTGTGATGTCATTTGAGTGATTTCAATTTTCGAATGTGGTGCTAGTACCGGGATTTGAACCCGGGTCGACGGAATGAAAACCCGCCATGATGGACCGAACTACACCATACCAGCGACAAGCCCTCCGACTAATGTACCGTAAAAGAATCAATCGGAAGAAATCGGTGGACTTTCTGGCTCAGCAAGCCCATTCCACCAGTTCAAAAATGGTATGCTCGCAACCCCAATCAATAGGCCAAGTGCTGTGAATGTCCAGATGTTGAGTAGTTCGAGTAGTTCCTCTCCAAACATCAAGATCCCGAAGGAGAATGCTGAGAATCGTAAGCCTCGTCCGATTAATCCTGCAAGGATGAACATACGCAAGTCCATCTTGCCTGCTCCTGCAATCCATCCGAATACTTTGTACGGGATTGGAGATATTGCGGTGATGAATATCCCTGCGAGGCCGTATCGGGTCACCAAATTTTCCAACCTTGTTACGTTTCGTTCGGAGGCGAACTTCTCGATTAGAGGGCGTCCAGCTCTGCCGCCTATCCAGTATCCTATAATCGCCCCACTAACAGAGGTTAAGGTGGCGACGAGGCTGATGAGGAAGGCCCCAAAATAGGAAGTCTCGTTGATAGCCATCGGAATTAGTATGGTCTCAGGAGGGATTGGTTGGATGATTGCTTCCGTAAAGGTAAGAAGTCCAAGGCCAATCAACCCTAGGCTGTCCAGCCAATCAACCACGGATGAGACGCTGGATGGAAGTTCCATCAAAGCAGGCCACTATACTCTGCGTATCAAACCCGCGTGTTCCGCGTCAAGAAATCTGCCGTATGTCTCAATAGGGAGTGCCCACCAGTAGTGGTCATGGTCGGTGCAGCCCGGGTCCTAGATACAGGTGCACTGCTGAACCTGCCACCGAATCGCTTGTCTGGCGGGCTGGTTGCGAACAGCCAGCGGGAGGAAATCGCTCGCGTCGACAAGGATCGTTCACTTCTAATCGAGGGCCTTCGGCTCCATTGGAGGAATCCTTCGGCCGAAGCTCTGCAACGGGCTAAGGAGGCGGCACAGGCGTCCGGAGATATATCGGGTCTCTCTTCAGTAGATCTCGATGTGCTTGCCATTGCCATTGAGCACCGGGCAATTGTCGTTTCTGATGACCATCGGATTCAGAATGTAGCTGGTCTCCATGGTGTGGGGTGGCATCCTGTTCTGAACGAGGGTATCAAGGAGCATTGGGAATGGGTCCTAGAATGCAAGGGTTGCAAGAAACTCCATGCTCCCCCTGAGAATGTGTCAAGATTCCGCCGTACATACGGTAGTTGCGATGACTGCGGCTCGAAGCTTAAGTTGAAGCGCGGCGGCTCCTAAGCAGAAGTTCGATTTATTCTTCTTCGGCGGATTTGACTTCTTCCTTGACTTCATCGACGGTTTTCCCTTCGACATCAATACCCTTGGAGGTTGCGTCTTCAGTGAGTGCGACGTTTTCAGTACGTCCCCCACGATTCATATCGGCTTCAGTATTCGATTCGTTCCCTCCTTCCGTGAGTCCACGATTGAACTCTGTCTTCGCTTGACCAAGAGACCGTGCCAATTTTGGAAGTTGGGTTGGTCCAAAGAGGATGAAGAACAGACCTACGACGATCGCAATCTCAACAGTGCCCGGTGCCATGAGGGTCCCAGCGGCTCCTCCTTGAAAACGGATTCCTGTTGAATGAGTTCTCAAATGCGTTTCATCAACCGCCCGAGACCGGCGGAAGAAACGCGAGTTCAGCTCCATCATGGAGTGTTTCTTCTCTGCCAACGATTCGGCCGTCAATCGCTGTTTTCAATCGATTACCCATCCAACTATCAAGTTGTAATCGTCCGATGATATCGTTAACTGTCGTGCCCTCAACAACGGCCATAACGGTCTCCTTCACCCCTGTCTTGTCCTGAACAGGTCCGAAGAATCGGAGATGTATTCTCCATGCGAATACCTCCGCCATGCACATCCCAACCTTAGATGGTATTTCACGACTCGGAACAGGTGTTATGACTCTCCGAGGTGTAGTAGGGGGCATGAACGAGGTCCTCGGTGTCGAAGACCTCTGGCGCATCTACCCTATGGGAGACTCTCAGATCAAGGCTCTCCGGGGGGTTTCTTTTTCGATATTTGAGGGGGAGATGATGGCCATTACTGGGCCATCTGGAAGCGGTAAGACGACGCTCCTCAACTGTATCTCGACTCTTGATGCATATGATCAGGGCATCGTTCGCTTCGATGGCGTTGATTTGAGTACGATGGGGGAGGCGGAGTGGACCCGCCTCCGTGGTCGCGAGATGGGCTTCATTTTCCAGCAATATCATTTGCTCCCAGTACTTACTGCGATAGAAAATGTTGAACTTCCTCTCTTGTTAATGGGCGTCGATCATAATGATGCTCGAAAACGCGCTTCAGCTACTCTCAAACTGATGGGTCTGGATTCTCGGTCGAACCATCGTCCTTCGGAACTCTCAGGTGGGCAGCAACAACGGGTTGCGATTGCCCGCGCCATCGTCCATGAGCCGCGAGTATTGTTTGCAGATGAGCCTACGGGTAATCTAGACTCTGTGACCTCTAAGTCCATTCTCGCTGCACTAGAGGAACTTAACCGAGCCAAGGGCTTGACAATCATCCTGGTTACTCATGATGAGGAGGTGTCTTCTCGATGTGGCCGCATACTCTCTCTCGCTGACGGTTGCCTCCTCAGGCCGGAGGAGGAGTGACCGGCATGAGCCGCGTCCGTAATTTAGCGCCCTGGTTGTTGGAAGGTATCGTCGCGGCCGCGTTGGTAACATACCTTCTGATTACGCAGTCCAAGACCTCCATTTGGCTACTCGCAGTCAGTATCTATGTAGTCCTTCGAGTCATCATTCATGCGTTACTTTCTCCGAGGGTTCGCATGTTAGGGAGTATCGCATTAAGGGATGTTACAGTCCGCCGCCGTTCGATTGCAATCGTGTTCTTTGGTCTAATGTTGGGTTCTGCAGTTATCACCAGTTCATTCGCGGTTGGGGACAGCTTTGATGCGACTCTTGAGGATAGATTGGTGTCCAGCCTTGGCCAGACAGATTGGGCTATCGAAGGCACGGAACCGATTACAGGTATGCCTGTGATGATGGATCAAGTTAGAATCCAACAGGCACTTGATGTGATTTTATCCGACCCTTTAGTGGACGGTGTGAATGTCGAATTACATACTCCTGCTTCCGCCATCAGGATTGACGGTTCCAAGGTAGACCCTAGCGCAGTATGGCTCGCCCCTGATCTCTCCGCACGTTCAGAGGGGCCTTGGTACACTCCCGCATCAGGGTGGACTCCTTTGATTGACGCAAATGGAATCGGAGATGAACCAGCCTTTGTCAACCAAGCTTTCGCCGATTCAATGGGGCTTACAATAGGCGACTTTGTGGATCTTTCTTGGACGGTGATGTTAGATGGTGAGGTGACTCGTCAGAGTCAACGGTTCGAAATTATCGATATCCTTCCATCAACTGGTATCGGTTGGCCAGTTGCCGTTCAACCTCTTCTGATTACGGACATCGATCGTGCTCAAACCTTACGAAATCTCCCAGGCATCATTACTCGAGCAGTGGTGTCTGGCCAAGGGGGAGTCATGGATGGCCATCTTCACGAGGAGGTTGAGGGCCTGATTGAGAATGCCTTTTCGGATTCGATGGTTGGAGAAGATTCCGGATTCTCGTGGTCAAGTGCAGGTCCAGGTGAGACTACGGTACTATCACGTACAAGCGCAGGAGGATTGTTACAATCCGGGGATGTAAATGGTATTGATTCGTCTCTGGCAGGAGTATCTCTTGGTTTGAGCAGCCGTTCAATCGCAATTTTACCAATAGGTGACGTCTTTTCAGGTGAGGACCGTTGGACTATCCTCCCTGGGGGTGAGGTCCTAGGTGTTTACCCAGCGAGTCCTTTGGAGTCATCTAACGTTGTTATCGTTACGGATGAAGGCATTGTCAACATTGGCCCTGATGATGAAGTTAGTATCGAAATTATTGATCGTATCAAGATAGCTGCATCTCCCACTCATTTCTTCGATGGTTCCACTATCCAAGTATTCGATTCGCTGAATGAAACCTCTCCCACGTCTTCAATTGAACCTCCTACGAGCGGACCGTTTTCGATGATTGTTTCAGACGCGGCCCACGCTTCATTTACTACTGATGGTTCTGCACATCTCGTGCGCTTTGACGGCTCCAAATGGAGCCCGATTCCTGTTGATATTACCGGTTCTGTAGATTCCTCAATCCTCGCGACAGATGGTGAAATAGCCGCAGTATTGTATTCTGGAATATTCGGGTCTCATGTCTGCAAGGTTTCGTCGAACACCACGGTCTGCATTGATTCTGGATCGTCGAATACAATTGCCGTGATTGATGGTCATGTGTTACTCCACGGGCCTAACGGAGTAGATGTATGGGCTGCAGGGCAAGGATTGATCCAATTGTCACTTGAAGCAGACTCAGTTATCGGCCTAACTAGTGCAGGGGTTGTTGCTGATAACGGGACGCTTCTCATACCCTCAGCCAATGGTTCTTCGTTAATTGTGGGTCATTCCTTGCCTCCGGATTCAGATGGCAGATTTGTTCTGGTTCACAATGAAACGCTTCTAGCTTCGACCCCCTTGGGGGTTGTATCCACATCTGCTTACACGGTCAATCGCCCTTTCCTCTTTGATGGTCACGAACTTGGCCTAGGTATTCGAGTCCCTACCTTATTGGTCGCAGAGGATGGTGAACTAGAATTCGGAGATAGTGATCTCCGTTTGAGGTCCGATTTCACTGTCAATTCATCTCATATAGAGGTTGAGAAGCACCTTTCGGAGGCCCGCCATACGTTGAATATCAGTGAAGGTTCCATTACTGTCTCCGAATTGCTACTGTATGATTCTGAATTAGCATCAATCGAATCTGCAGTTCTCGGCGCAATTACAATGGAGGCAGCTGAACGAATCTTAGGGACAGGGGTTCCTCGGACCTCAATTCAGGTGGACCTGCCACTGGACCCTATCCTAGCTGCCCAAGTCACCGCTGCTCTCGATGATTGGGCGGATGCACGAGCAGATATTTCATCGTCAGATGCCTCTATTGTAGATGTCAAAAGTGAAGCTGTGTCCTCGATTGAAGGTGCTGGCGAGTCATTCTCCATTCTCTTCTTGACCTTCGGGACATTCATCATCGCTGCAGGCGCGATGCTAATCGTCAACCTACAGGTCATCTCTGCTGATGATCGTAAGAGGGATTGGGGTATTCTTCGAGCCATAGGTGGCTCGTCGAATGATATTGGTTGGATAATTCGTATCGAAGGCGTGATTCTTGCTGCTCCAGCCTCGGTTGTCGGAGCTCTATCCGGCCTAATTGTTGCAGGTGTGATGATGGGGGCCCTCGACGCATTCTTCGTCGCCAGTTTCGGTGTGGGTTTTTCCTTCGCATGGGAGTGGTCGTCGGTGATTCTAGGTGCAACAGGTGGTTTTCTCCTGTCTACCCTCACTCTGTCTCTCACAGCGTTGTTCCTCTCTAGGAAGGACGTTCTCTCTAATCTTCGAGACCTCCCTCCCTCTACCTCCTCTTCCAGGCTCTGGGAAGTTCTGTTGACACTCATGACTGGCACCACATCTATCGCATTATGGAGTATGTTCCTGCTATTGCCAGATGCGCCGGGTGGCCTTGGCCATCTACTCTGGGTATCGGGAGGGGCCTTACTGATTCTGACTCTTCACCTCCCTCTCCGTTGGATTTTCATTCGTCTTATACCATCCAGAACTGAATTCCTCTCAATAGCTCGTACTGGTGAGGAGTGGTCATCCATTATTGCGTCAACCATAATCGGTGTATTGATGCCAATCTGGGTTCTAATCGATGGGCCAATACGTTCCGGAATGGAACCTTCTGATATCTCGTTAATTGCATCGGGGATATTCATGGTCATTGGTTCAGTGATGCTTGCCGCCTCACTTGGGCCAATATTTGTCAGTGCGCTTGCTCGTCGTTTGTTCAAATCGAAGCCTAGGTATTCCGCGATGGCTCACCTTGCCCTTTCGTATCCACAGGCACAGGGAGGGCGCACGTTACTCACGATGGGCACCTACAGTGTCGTGGTGTTTGCCTTAATTGTCTTATCAGGTTACAGCGCATCCTTTGGAGCCTATATCGAGGACATTGGTGAAGATGCACGTGGCGAATATGACATTGTCATAGTGGGGGCTGGACAAGGACTCGATGTCTCGGTAATGGAGGCTTGGTCTAGCCAGGACATGGCTCGTAACGGTATTGCTTCATACTCTCAAATCGAAGTCGGAACCGGTATCCTCGCTGCAGATAATATTGCACCACGGTATACTTCAGTGCGTGGCTTTGACATGTCGTTTATCGAAGGAGGCGCCTTGCCTCTGAGTGATTGGGATCCTTCAGTCGCTCCCGATCAGAAAGGATTGTGGTTGGCAGTCCTTTCTGACCCCTCTCTTGCCATAGTAGATGCCTCGGTTGCGCAGGAGACATACACTTCATTGGGTGGCCTTACCCAATCTGGTTTAGGATTAGGCATCGGGTCTTTCATCGATTTACGTGACCCACAGCGTTCCATGCTTCATACGGAGGTTCGCATCGTGGGCGTCCTTGACGAAGACGCATCACTTCTAATGTCTGGAGTCCTTCTTCGTGAGGATTCAACAGTATCCTTGTTGAATTCTACAAATCCAATGGTGTGGGTAGACGTGAAGAATGATCAGAACCCCCTAGTTATTGCCGAATCATTGCAAGGCGAACTCGGAGCAGATGGTGCTACGGTTCTCGTGGTGGAGGAACTCTTTGATCAAATTCGAATCGTTCTTGTTTCTCTGCTAGGTCTTGTGCGCGCTTTCCTTGCAATCGGTCTACTAGTGGGCATCATTGGCTTGGCAGTTGTAACAAACCGGTCTTTGAAGCAACGAAACATGCAGATTGGCGTCATGCGCGCCATTGGATTCCAGCCGCGTGAGGTTTTCATGACCTTTGGATTAGAGGTTCTTTGGACGAGTGGTGTAGGCGTTATTTCTGGGGGAATCGTTGGATTCCTACTCCACTGGGTTCTGCATAAGATGGTGGTTGCTGCCGATGGTGGTGCCTTCGTGGTTCCTCTTCTAGAGTTCATCATGATCCCCCTATTTGCCGTATTTTTCTCTTTGCTTGCAACGGCTCCATCTCTGCTAAGGAGCACTCAATTCCCCCCCCATTCTGTGATGAGGTCAATGGTATGACGTCACGTTTATCGAAAATTGCACAAATAGAACGCTCTAATCGAGAAAAACGGTACTTTTCAGACGTTATTTTCTATCGTTCCACCCCAATTGTATAAATAGAGATGATAGTCCTAAGCAGCGCTTGACCAATGGGGGTCATGACTATGAAGAAGACGCTATCGTTGATGATGATTGCACTAATGATTGCAAGCACGCTGTTGTACATCGTGCCTGACGAACTGAACGAAGAGAGCGCTCCGGCGGAAGCCGGCCGCTCAGGCACGTATGAGGTAAAACTCCACGATGTAACATCTCCACGTGAGACTTACGTCGATGCGTTTTCCGGCGATGCTAGGAACCAAATTGAGGCTGGCACGGATGTTAAATTCGTACTCGTGATTCTCAATGATGGTGACGAACTGATTGAGAATCTGAATGTTCAGGTAGATGTTATTGCCAATGCTGACGGAGCAAATCCGATCCGAATCGCTGGTACTGATGCTAATTCCGGTGGCGACGAGGCTATTGGCCTTACTCAATTCGGTGCAGCTTACGACAATCTTTCTGCAGGCGACTATCTTGCTAACGGAGCATACACTGTCCGTGACTCTCAAGGCGCAGACCTTGTTTGGACTCCCTCCAACGCAGGAACTTACCGGGTCCGCGTTACGCTAGAGGATACCACTAGTCAGGATACCGATCTCACCAACAACCAGATGGAATTCGATGTCACAGTCGTTGACTGGAGTGATGTAGGCGTATCCATCTGTTGGCTTGATGGTAACGATTGCTTCACAGATGAGCAAGCAGCTAGGACACAGGCTGTTAGTGCTGGAAACGCTGCCCCATTCAGAGTTTCCATCTCAGCACACAGCAGTATCGATGACTGGCAAGCCCGTGAGGCTAAGATGAGCGTATCTTTCTCTGGTTCCTTTGATGGGACCATGTCCACAGTCGATGACCCTGTGAACCCTGGAAGCCAAGCCACAATCGCTTCTTTCCAAGGTAACAGTCCGGAGTACACCCTTGGTAACAGTACCACTGGAGTCGAGGTCTGGCACAATGTCTCAGACATCCAGCAGACCTCTGACAACGGAGCACACCCTAACCCGTGCCCTGCTAATGATAACCCCTGCCTCCAAACTCGTATGTTGGTAGACACAGGGCAAACGTTCTCAATTGATGGATACATGGTTGCTGACACTGATTCCACTTCAGGATTCGCTGCATTCAGTGTGTCCGTTCAATTCGATGGCCACACTATCTACACTGGTGAGGCCCTCGATGAGTCCTCGAACGATACTCAGGGTTCAACACTTGTCAACTATGAGTCGGAATCTGAGATTGATGATCGTGCAGGAAACAACTTCGGTTCCATCACCGGGACCTTTGGTGTATTCCATAACATCCGTATGCAGAGCCTAACACTCGGCGATGACGGTGTTTTCGGCGGCGTTCTTAATGTCGGCCAACAATGGCTCAAAGCATCCGTTCTACACGACGGTTCTGACCAGACCAACACCTATGACTGGAACGTCAGTTTCCAGGTCACCGGGCCAGATGGCAACATGATGGAGTACTGGGCTGACGAGTGTACGATGATGGAGGGCGAGGAAGCTTACTCGCACAAGCTCCTAGGTGTCGATGATTCAGGTATGGAGGGCGCTACCATGGAGGGTATCGCCTGCATGCAAGTGTTCATCACGCCAGGTGACCACACTATCCGTGCTATAGCGAACTTCCTTGACACAACTCGAACTGAGTTAACTGCATCCGACAACCAGCGCGCGACTCAGATTGAAGGCATCAACGATATTCCTAATGTGGACATCCGCCTAGGTGATCTCTTCAACGATCCACCTGTTGTTGGTGACCCCCTATCCTTTGAGGCACGTGCATCTGACTCTGAAACTGAAGATCCTGCTATGCTTTCCTACGCATGGCAACTCTCTGGTGGCACTCGTGCTGAGGTCGACATAGACACCTGCATGGAAGGTGTTGGTATGACGATGTGCAACCTTGATTTCACTGACTTCATGTGGATTGGAGGGAACTCCGTCAAGTTGATTGTTTGTGATGAATTTGGCGCTTGCGGCGAAGACATCGAGCAGATCAACGTGTGGAATCGCTTTGGTCCTCAGGAATACACTGGCGGAGATGGCGATGCAGCATGGACCGCTAACTATTCGCTTACCTACAACACAGCAGTCGGTACGAATGTTACCATCACGAACGCAGATGCCATCACTGGTGCCGACCTCGGGATGACGGCTAGTTACGACTCCGTGGTCGCGTTCAATGTTGGACCAGGAAATGATCCTAGCGGCACGCAGATGTCATACTACACATTCACTCCGGTTGATGTTGGGCCAGAGTCCCTTGTTGTCTCCTTCGCAGGTGACATCAACAACGATTACTCGCTTTGGTTCCAAGGTAGTACTGGTTGGACTTCGATGTCGACTATCAAGACGGCTAACGACAATGGTGGAGTGACTCTCAGTTGGAGTCAGCCGGGAGATATACCTAACCTGAAGGATACCACTTATGCTGTGTTCATTGCTTCCAGCACTGACGAACCTCCTGCAACTGGCGTCGACTGTGATGGCGTTGCTCGCGGTGCTTCCGGAGAAATCGTCGTCAGTTGGGAATATGTGGACAGTGCTCTACTCGATACTGCAGAGGACCGTGTTGAGTTCCTCGTGGATGATGTCGTCAAGAACACGCTGAATGTCAGCACAACATCGCATACGTTCGTCGGCGTCCATGCTCAGGCATACAAGTTCGATGTCCGCGTCGTTAACGGCGTCGGCTCGAATTCCACTGTCTGTTCTCAGGCATCAGTCACTGCAGACGCGCAGGTGGATCCTACTCCAACTGTCTCTGGAATGACTGCGACAGTATCTGCCACTGACATCACGTTGAACTGGAATGCTGAGAATGTCGACGATGTGGACCATTGGATGGTTTGCTGGTCAGTCGGCTTCGACTTCGCTGCATCGGACTTTGATGGTCTGACCTGCCAGGAGATGTCAGATGCATCCACATCCGTTACTCTGTCCAAGCAGGCCGTATGCTCTGGAACATGTGCAGGCGAATATTTCTTCGCAGCAGCTGGCGTCGATGCTAACGACAACAAGGGATCTGATGCGGCTCAGGCCAAGGTCGATCTTTCTGAGACGGTAGTTGATCCTGGCACAACACCAGCCGAGACGACCGAGGATGTTGAAGGCAGCATCTCTCAGAACGCGATTATGGCGATTGTCGGCGTTGTTGTGCTTGCAGTCATTGCAGGTGCAGTTATCTTGACACGCGGCGGCGGCGGCGGCGACGACGACGAGTTCGACTACTGATTGGTAAACCGATTACGCAGAGTATGCCTCGGGCCTAGTGCCCGGGGTTTCACTCTCCACGGAAACGTAGTAATTCGCTCAGATTACCCCTCAGGCACACGCTTGTACCGTTAGATCAGATATCTCGACGCGCTACTTACTCTGAACATCGTTCCTTGGGCCCTCGGCTCAATCAATTAAGGGCGAATCTCTAGTTCGAGGTGTTACAAATCAAACGTACTATTTCTGAAATAGCTCTGAAAAATATCTTCATTTTTTCACTTATTTTGCAGTTTTTCGTTTAGTAATCAAACTATCCGCACCCATATGGTTATATCCAAAATAGAGCCTCATATGCTGTGCATACAGTGGGGTATGTGAAATGATGACAAAGAAGAATGTGACAACAAGTATCGGCTGGCTCGTATTGACGCTGCTGATGTTGGGAATGAGCTGGAGTGCTGCAGTAGCCCCCGCCACAGACGTGGCGTCGGGTGCCGAGGAGGTCGATATCGTCGACGAATCCGAGGATGTGCTGGCACTTCCTGAGAATGACGTAACAGTTGGATTGGATGAATTCGATCCGGCCAAGGAGCTGCTCGGAAGCCGAACAGAGAACTCCAAGACCTACATCGGTGAAGACGGGGAACGTCTCGCGGTTGTTGGGGCAGGTGCGATGCACTACCTCGAGGATGGTTCTTGGGAGGAAATCGACCTGAACATCGATTCTACTGCGGCAGGCTGGGAGGTCACGAAGAACTCCTTCGAGACCCAGTTTTCTAGCAACATGCAAGACGGTGTAACGGTCCAGTTCGATCAGAACATCGACCCGATTCGATTCGGACTCAACCCGATGCCTGCCTGGTTCATCGGCGAGGGCTTCAGCCCTATGCCATACATTGAGGAGCCTGCAACTGAGGGTGTCACGGTTGGTGCTAACGTTATCCGGTATCCGGTTAACACCAACGCTGAGATTGACTATGTAGTCACCAGCGAAGGCATCAAGCAGAATCTGAACATTCGTGACATGCCATTTGCCCCGGAAGGTTTCGAAGGATACTTTGGTCTTCAAGAGACCATGATTATTCCTTCAGGCCACGCTCTTTTCATTGGAGATTCCATGATTGAAGATGGCGGCAAGTTGACCACCACGAACACCAGTATCGATGTCCGTAACATCGAGACAGGTGAACTTCTAGTAGTGATTGACCGACCTTTGATCTACGATCAGAGCAACCTCGATGGCGACTCGCCCGATGGGCACCTCGGCCTCTATGTGGTTCGTTCCTTCGGGGAAGTCATCGAAATCGCTACCGTAGTCGACACAGATTGGCTACTTAGCGAAGAACGCGTATACCCGGTCCAGATTGACCCCACTATCAGTCAGGGATCCCAGCGTTCTGGATATTCATACTACTACCGTACCACCGGCTGGTGGTCCTCCACTTACGAGCGTTCATACTCGACTAACAGCCTGTTCAGCGTTGGTACCTGCCGTGGATACCGCAGTGTCCAGTCCTGCACCACGAGTAGCGGCTACAGTTTCTACTACCGCTATGCTTGGTACCGCTTCGACTTCAACAACGCAGTCCCAACGGGTGCTACAGTCCAGGATGCGGATTTCTACGTCCACATGGGGCGATACAGATCTGGCTCTGCACAGATGGTCATGTCAGTACTCAAGTCCGGTTCGAGCCAGAGNTCTAACCATATTGACCCGAGTTCATACCTCTACAGCAGCGGTATTTACCTGAATCGGTACATCCGAAACAGCGCTGCATCAAGCACCACGACGACCCTCTCCGACCCAGGATACTACTGGAGCGGTATGNAGTCTCGAACGCTCGACTTCAACACCAATGGTGAGTCAGACATTCAGGACGCTATCGACGGGAATGCAGCAGGAAGCAATGGGCACGTAATTGGTCTCGGCCTAAGGAACGGTAACTCAAACGAGCCATTCTGGTACATGTGTGGAACGAGCACATACAGTTACTGTAACTCTGCGAGTGAACTCCCTAAGATTACAATCAGTTACACAGGTGGAAGCGACACTAGCCCACCAACAGCTGACTTCGCACCATATACAGGTCTGACATCATACCGTGAGGACGCTCGTACGTTCTACATCGGTCTGACAGACAGTTCTGGAGTGGACACAACTAGCGCTCAAGGGCCACGTCTCCACTACCGTGTGAACAATGGTTCGTACACGGCTATCTCTGCGACCTCGATTGGCACCTGCCTCGCAGGNCAGCAGTGTAATTTCAAGGCACAAATCCCNGCAGTGAATCTCGGTGACTATGTCCAGTACTTCTGGGCTTACCGTGACTTGTCCACAACTGGTCCTAACCAAGGGCCAAACACGGGCACTACTCCATCTGGCGGGACAGGAACTCCGGCTTCAATCACGCCTCCATCGACCCCGTACAACTACTTCGTACAGGATGTGGAAGATGCNCCGCATGATCAGCGNAAGACACAGATTGCAGTTAACGAGCAGAGTAACTACTTCTACTACCAAGCTCGAAACTTCTTCACCTATCAGGTGACCATGTGGGAGAACAACCGAGAATACATGATTGAGTTGGATACCAGTAATTGCGGCACAGGTTCTTCGTCCTGTTTCAAGACGAGCGGCCTACAATGGAACGCGAAGTACATGGGTTCCCGTTACACGACCTACACTACGTCTACTAGTGTGACTGCCAAGGTTGCCAGTGTTCCTGGCCTCACCTTTGCGGCCGATGATGGTCCTGGAATGAACCTGATGTACTACTGGGACACCACAACATCCTCTCTTGGTGTCCTTGGTTTAGGCACACAGACCGGTATTGATGAATTGGTATCGGGCGGTCTAACTCAGACCACACTCGCCAGTGGAAATACGGACGATGGATACGTTCGTGTTACAATCCCAACTGACTACACAGGATACTTCGGGGATCTCCCGCTCAATGGTAGTTCCTCGGGAACGAGCACACCTGGTACGGGCTACTGGTCCTCTACCTCGAGAAACATGGCATGTGTCGGATCAAACGGATATTTCTACCTCGTTCGTGGTAACCCTGCATATTGTACAACATGGTTCTCTACAAGCTACAAGTTCAACGGATTCAACGTTGGTGTCACTGACACTCGATTCAACGCAGCTGGCGGACCTAACATCGTCTCGAAGGCGAGCAACATCCGCCCGACTCCTGACACCTTCCCGCCGGTCATTGACCACGCAGGCCTGATGGATTCATACACGGAGGATGGTCGAACCATCAAGTTCCTTCTGAGTGACGCAGGCGATCCTCCAACAGGAATGAATATCACTGCAGGTCAGGATGCCAATGGCGACCTTTACCGTCCATTCATCAGGTATCAGGTCATGGATTCCGTTAACGGTTCTACGACCTGGTCCAGTGAGACTGTAGTTCCGATGACTCCTGCTGGTGGATTCACTAGTTGTGAGATGGCAGAGTGTGATTGGTCAGCAGTTATCCCTGGAACAACCCGTGGTAACTCTGTTCAATACACGATCCATGCACGCGATAACAATGGCAACATGGTGAACACATCTTCGTTCTCCTATGACTTGGTTACACCAACGAAGGTCATGACAATCGAGTGGCACAATCAGAACTGTGGATTCGGTTCCCAGTATCAGTGCAGTTGGCAGGTTAAGCTATACGATGTGTCTAATGAGATTGAATTCCTTTACGATACCTCCAGCCAGATGTACTATGATTACGAGAAGGTCGGTTATCAGTCACCCAACGGTGCTGTTGGTGACGATATTCTTGGCCGCGGTAGTGGATACCAGTCAGGATACACTCCTTCTCGCTGGACGGACAACTACCGTATCGCTACCGATGGAAATAACCACGGATACGAGGCTTTCCAAGTCGGCATGACTGAGTTGTTTAACTACGACTTAGAGATGGAAGGATCTTCCAACGGTCGACCTTACACCTACTACTGCACACGCTATTGGAGCAGTTACAGGAACCAGTGCAGCACAGTCATTGACCTACCTGCAGGCTTCGATTTCGAATACTTCGGAACAACCTACAGTGGTAACAGCAGCCACAAGATCCACGCGATCCGCCACGGTGCAATGCAGTTCTCAACGAGTTCTTCAAGCAATTCTGCACAGATGATGTACTACGGTTGGGGCACTACAATGCCTGCAATGCCTTCCACTGGAAGTTATGTCCGTAACGTGGACCTTGCTCCATGGTGGGGTTACTACGCATCGTACTACTGCTATGGTGGTTCAAGCAATCAGGATTGTTCGATTCGATCCAAGGTAATTCCGTTTGATGGCGCTGGAAGTGATGTCTCTGCAGACATTAACCAGGACACAATCTGGGATCTTGAGATGAGTCCGATTAGAGTCAATCCTGCGAACGGTGACTACGTTACCGTTAACGCGGACTTGACTATCGAGTCAGGTGTCGAGATTCAGATTGCAGAGGGCAAGGGTATCCTGTTCAATGGGGCTTGTAACAAGCTCATGGTGAATGGTACCGAAGATCTACCTGTGAACTTCACTGATCTCGGAACAACCTCAGCTAACGCACTTGGTCTTGCATTCACAAACGGTTGCACTGCAACCAGTGGAACGCACACAACCGATGACCGCCACCAGTTCACTTTCACGAACTTTGAGAACATGACCGTTGCAATCAGCGCGGGCAGTGCGCATGGCAATGCTCCACGCTACAACGGCAATGTTGGTGACTTCTCCATGGAGAACATGACTTTCACCAATGTCGGCAAGGCAATCAGCCACGGTAGTGGTCAAGGCACATCGTTTACTATGACTGGATTCAGTATCAGTCAGGCAGCCGACGCTTGTATGGATCTGCCTGAAGATTCCATCGTCGAACTCCGATGGGGTACGATGGACGAGTGTAACACNAATTGGAACGACTGGGGCGGCGCGATTGTCAACTACCCTGGTTCCAGCGGTGGTTCTCTAACCATGGAGAACGTCACTATTACTGATGCACGATCTAACGGTATCAGCGTTGATTTCGATGACCTATGGTTGAGCAATGTCTCGATTACTATCCCTGATCTGACCTCAGATGCGGGCCGACCAGGAACCAACTGGAACCCAGACGGTGCGGTCTATCACGACCCAACCAGTGCTTCTGGTTCGAGTTTCTACGCGCACAACCTCGATCTTGAGGGCTACTACCGTGCTGTATACACTCAGGCGACTGACTCCATCACGATGGATGATATCGTAGGAACTGACATGGAGGGCTTCATTTCAGTGATCCCTGCAGGTTCGAACACAGTCATGGGGCCAACTGGCGACGATGCTGTCTTCCAAGATATCGATGTCACTGGTACGAGCAACAGCCAATCCCAGTTGTATCTGGAAAGGACCCGACCTACGTCGATTGATAATGTCGCCTTCACCACGACAGGAACAGCACCAGGTCTACACTTCGTAGGCAGTTCTCCTGACTCTGGAAAGGTCTTTGTCAACAACTACGATGGAGCACATATCGGCGTTTACGGATGCGGATGGAATATTGATGCAAGAGTCGTCGCTATTGACACTGATAATACAGGTGTCGTATCGAACTGTGGTTCTTCCTCTTCTTCGAACATGGTGACCATTTCGGAGGGTGATTTAGACTACTCGGGTAGCACACATGGCGCTGCTTTCGCACAGAATACGATCCTTACAATCGCTGTCTCGAACATCGATTCGAACTTCGTGAACATTGGTCAATCCCACACCGGTGGAAGTGTCCGATTGATCGACATCACCTACGGTAATGATGACTGTGTGACTGCAGCTAACGGTTACGAAGGACAGAGCACCTGTCCGACTTATGTCAGCCATCCAGGTGGAGAACTCTTTGTCGGTGAAACGGCAACTGTCGGAGTATATCGGACAATCAACGGCGCTAACACCTACGTTGCAGACCACGCTGTTACGACTACTGTCGTTACTACGAGTGGTACTTGTCCAGACGTGAATTCTGCAGGCCTTTGTACGGTTAACGAAGTCGCTGTCGTTGGTACTGTAAAGACCGCTGGCGGCGCCAATAACGGCCTCGCAGAAGCTTGGTTGATTACAGANCGGTTGGAGTATTCCTCCTCTGGAACTGTCGTCAGCGACTCTTACACCGANCACTCATTCAGCATCGGTGGAGGTGCAGGCCAGAACATTACAACACCAGCAGATGTATGGTACACTGCGGCCTACAATCCACCACTAAACCATGATCTTCCACTGGAGGTTGGTGAACGAGCGGACTTCATGCTCGAGGCTTATCCGCAGGATTGGAACGGGGCAACCAAGGATTGTAATTTCTTGAATGTCGATGACGGTTCTGGATCGGGTAACACATCCTCGTACATTGGTGCAAATGGCGAGAGTTATGCTCTCTACACCCTGCAGATCATTACACTATCCACAAACTTGGTTTTGGATAATTGCAATCTGCACCTCAACGGAACCAAGTTCAGCGTGAATAGTTCGGCTACTAATAGTCCAACAATTACGCTGCGTAACGGAGCAAAACTCCTGCTTACTGGCGGAATTGCTTCAGGCGGCGTTGACGGATACATCCGTGGTACATCCAGCCTCTATGGATGGACGATGAACATCGAGAATGGTGCATTCAACATGGATCACAGTTTCATCCGCGATATGAAGCAGGATTCCACGTCAATGAGTGGGCTGCTAATTGGTGAAGGTGCCACAATGAGTATGGAGAATGNATCCTATGCGCTTGGATCTTACGCCAGCAATGCAGATATGGCGACCATCAAGGTCAACGGTGGAACGCTAATTGTCGACGACGCTCGGATTAGTAACAACCAGAACACTGGCGTTGGTCTACACATTGAGAACTCTGCTTCGACAGACATTGATGACATCACGGTCGAGAATGCAGGAACAGGAATCATGGTTAAGAGCGCTGCTCCGTCCATCGATGACTTCACTCTTGCTAACAACGACGTTGGTATGGAGAATTACGGTGGAATGAGTCTTCCGACCATTTACCGTTCCCCTCTCCTACAGGGCCAATCCGGATGGGTGACTCACGAGATCGACATCACACGTTTTGCTAACGATGATGACGTTGTTCAGATGGCATTCAACTCCGTTTTCGCTGGTGGTAACGCTCACTACTACGCATATAGTACGAGTTATTACTACATGATCTACGATCGAATGCGCATCTATGTCGATGACGGCACTGGTTCGGATTTGGACAATGATGGTTCAGATGAGGACTTGATTACCTATGGTCACCCGATGACTCTCAACACGGACTCTGACGCAACCTATGGCGAGCCGCCTCATTGGGACTGCAACGCATACGGCTACAAGTACAACCCTGGCGGGTCCTATCAGTATGCATACTACTACTACATGTTGAACTACGGGCCGTCCCAACTAGCATCGAATGGTTCGTGGTCAGGTTCGAACGCAGGTTCTCCACTGAACTTCGGTTTCAGGATGGAATCCGCTGATGGATTGACTCAGAACACGAACTACTACCCCTACCATTTCTGGGGAGGTTACTGGCCGAGTTTCTACCCTAACTCTCCTGACTCAAGCCGTGGAATGTGGGGGTCATATGGTTCCTGTATGGATTACGCATACCGCTATGGAACCCCCAACCCTGCGGGCTGGAGAATCGAGTTCCCTCCTGTATCCACCCCTGCTACGAACTATGATTCGGTCACCTTGAAGATCGACGTATTCCACAATAGGAACAACTACTTCGAGGACCGATTCGACTTCCTCTACCGTGGAGGCACGGACCACACCCAGATGGGACAGTGGGCACGTGAGTTCGGTGTTGCTCAGATTAACAATGGTCAGATTACTGGTTCAGACACCGGTATTCTCGTCAGTGGTGGTCGTGCAGCAGGTAGCATCAGTGATGTGACCGTTACTGCGCCAACCAATGAAGGAATCCTCATTGATGGATCCAACGCCATGAACTTCGATGATGTCAACGTCACTCAGGGTTCGTATGGTGTTCGTCTGACCACTTCTGGTGCAGGTTCCACTACCATGACTAACATGGAACTTTACGACCAGTCTCAGACCGGAATGGTCCTAGCTGGTTCCACTGGCCTCACCTTTGGTGGCGAGATAGTCCAGTCCGCTACCTCTGGAATTAGTGTCCTGAGTTCAAGCAGTGTTGACTGGTCTTTCGACAACCTCATGGTTCGTGATTCCGCAATCGGAATGAACCACGCAGGCACAGGAGATGTCCGCATGGTGGATTCGACTTTCCAGGATAACACCGATGATATGACAATCGGCGCAGGTACTGTGACATATGTCGAGGGTACGATTGCCGATCAAGCAGTGACTCAGACAGTTAATGTCAATGGAGGGGGAGAATTCTCCAGAAATCGTCTCTATGATGTGGGACTATTGGTTGACAATATTGATCCCGCCTCAGGTGTAAATCTGAAGCTCCTAGATTCAGATATGCGCCTTGTTGCTACCGCTACGACTGATTCAGTCGGTGCCGCGTTAGACATGGAGTTCACCGCATATACTGTCGACTACTCCGGACATCAAGCGAAGAACCTCGCTGGAATGACTCTAGCGGGTGTCCACGATTATGAATACACCAGTACTTCACGTGACTTCCGTTACATTATGGAGACAGTGACTCTAGCAGACGTTCCGACGAACGCTGACACCATCAACATGGTAGATTCAGTCGACATACACGTGTGTTACCGATACACATCTAGTAGTTACGACAACATGCGTTCCTGCTCAAACGTTGGTTCTGGTAGTTCAGATACGGTGGGTTCACTCACCCAATACGATGCATACTACGGTCTGAAGGAGGATGACGGGAATGACAAGGTCATCCTAATGGATCACGCTTACAACTACCTAGATAGCGCGAACGAGGCGTTTTTGAACAACTCGATCATCTTCGTGACGGGTGGGTACAATGGTGTCGGTGATATCCGTATCGAGTATCCTTACACTCAGACAATCAATATGGATAACACCACAATTGTCTCTGTAGGTCCTGACAATGGCGATCGCAGTCATGCATTCCGATTGGGATACAGTGGCACCTCCAACTATGCTGGATTCAACATCAACAACACTGACCTGATTGGAATCGCGACGATGGCTTCTGGCCGCGGATACTACGGTGCTCCGTCAGAATTCATCGTAACGAACAGTACATTCTCTCACTATCGTGTGCCACCTTCTGGTAGCAGCGTGGAATACAATGACGTCTGTGTTGCAACAGCTGGAATTGCCGATGCTAGAATCGAGGACAATACGTTCTACGATTGTCAGGCTGGTGTAATGATTCCATACAACTACTACGCCTACTCGACCTATTACAGTGGAACTGGTACCGATGACATGATTGTTGAAGGCAACACGTTTGTCGACACAACCTCACTTGGTTTCTGGGCATACCTGAACACTAAGGCGGATGACATCTTGATCAAGGACAATACCTACACTGGGTCTACAATCCCAACATATGGTGTCTACATCCAGGATGCGACAACGAATTCCATCGATATCGTCGATAACGATATTCTCGCGGAGAACCCAATCTACTCTCGTAGTGGAAAGCAGTGGGATATCGATGGCAACACCATTCGTGGCATCAGCAGCGCATCTAACGCTGGTATCTATGTCCAGAGTGGTCACGGAACAATCACTGACAACAACTTGATTGATGCTGACGGTGGTATCGCCGTCTACGGAGTTCGTGGAAACAACGATGTTGACATCATGGACAACACGGTTTCGTTCACCTCAGGCAGAACGCCAACGAGCGCGGTTGGAATCGTTGTAGACAATTGTGGAACTACTTCCACGATCAATATGGGTGGAAACGATGTCTCCACAATCTCGAATGCTCTAGTTACCGACGGTTGCACAGTCGTCGATGAAGGCAGTTCCTTCACCAGCCTTGGTGGAGCAGCAGCTCGAGTCCACACTGTCGAAATCCGTGCTTCGGTCTTCTCGCCACAGAACATCACAGTATCAGTTGGCGATACCGTTCGATGGCACGCGGTTCAATACAACTCGGACCCGAACAACTACCAGCACAGCACCACTGAGAACACAACAGGTTCACCTGTTTGGGACAGTGGTCTTCTGAACAACGGGTCGTATTTCGCGCATACCTTCACCACTACTGGTGTGTATGAGTATCATTGCAGCGCTCACCCCGATATGTATGGAACAGTGACCGTGACCACAAGTTCCGGTCCGGCCCTTGCTTCTATCGGAGTGAATGTTGCTGGATCTGATGACTACCTTTCGTTCTCGAACACAAGTATCAGTGGATTCGGTACTGGAATCCAGATGGAAGGCGGAGAACTCTACCTCGGTGGAACATCTCAGGCGCGAAGCGGTAACGGTGTTCTGATTGTAGCAGATGGATATGGTGTTGATGCAGAAGATGTCGACATCACCATGAATGGAGCTACCATCGATGTGGATGACACCAATGGTATCGCAGTCAGTTCAGTATCTAGTAGCGGTCTACACGATCTTGACCTCACTGACCTAAGCACTAGCGGCGATGTTGGTCTCCTGACGGACAAGCACAAGGACTTCCGATGGAACGGAGGTACGAGTACTTCTGATACCACATTGAAGACAATCAATACTGCGTCTGGTTCGATTGAGAACATGACTTGGAGCGGCACTAATGTCCAGATTGATGCAGGTGCCTTCAGCACAGTGACGAGCGTTGGTAACGGCGTCCTCGACTCTTCAAAGTTGGCCGTATCCAGCAGCGCGATTGTTCACGAAGCAAACCTACTGAATCTCGACGTCACTCACATGGGTCAAGCGGCCTCTGATGTGGCATTGACCATCCGGTCGACCGAGGACTACAATACCCTCACTGGCGGAACGGTGCCTCTTGTGGCTCACTCTCGTGCGGAGTATGTCAGCCCATCATGGCGCACTCGTGCTGGATCTGTGATTCAGACCGATGGTGACCTAGCTGATTGGTTCGGTGATTACACTGCTGAATCGAATATCGCTGACGACATGATGCCTGGTTCAGTCGCCAAGAACCTCACCTCTGGTGGAGAGATGAGAATCACTTGGGATGCTACGAATGTCTACATCGGTATTGTTGGTGTAACCTTCACTGCGTCGGACGGAATGATCTACCTAGACACTGTTCCAGGTGGAAGTTCTACTGGTGACAACTGGTATGTTACGCACAACCTCCCCTTCCAGGCTGACTTCATGCTCTTCGCAGAGGATGCAACCAGCTGGGGAATTAAGCGTGTGACACCAACCGGTAACTGGGTTGATGTCACGTCTTCGTGCAATGGTATCTCCTCCTTCGTAGGATTCGGATATCCTGGTGTGACCTCGACGTTCAACTTGAACTCCGAGTTCGCAATCCCATGGGCTTGCATCGGTTCCCCGACTGATGATGTCCGCTGGCTAACAGTGGTTCAGAACGAGAATACTGGTCACGTCCTAGCTGCTTTCCCGCCACAGGTGTGGGATCAGGCTAACGCGACTGCCCAGAACTTCTACGACTTCGGTGGCTTCGACCTCACTGGAACAGATCTTGCAGATGGAACTCTCGATGACTTCCTACTCATCTTCCGAACCTACGCGGGTACTACGACTCCAACCCCTGCTCGGCCTTACGATATCATCGTCAAGGTCCGTGATGTCGATAACGACTACTGGGACTGGGGAGAGAGGAATGGTGTCATGATGTCTCAGAACCAGAACGTAGAGATCGATATCCTCCGTGCTAAGCCGGTAATCCAGAACCTGATTGACGTAACTGTCGATGAAGATACTGGAATGACGACGCTAAGCATGACGGAGTTGGCAACTGACTTCCAGACAGAGGATGTTAATCTGACATGGGAGATTGTTGATTCTGCAGCGAACACGCACACATACATGACGCCGTATTCTTACGGTCTCAATGGACAATCCTTCGAGGTAACGACTCTCGCTGACCAGTTCGGTGGACACCGCCTCAAGGCGACTGTGACGGACGCTGACGGCCTGAACTCGACACAGACCTTCTTCTGGAATGTCACCAATGTCAACGACAAGCCAATCATCTGTAACTCATTGAATGACTACGGTGCTAACGACTGCGGCCTCGTCCTCACCGACGACGGCCAGGGCGGAATCAACATCCGTGATGAAGCAGCGATCGATGGTGCGAACGGATTCACCGTTCCAAAGAGCCTCGGTAGCGTCTACAACCAGTCCGGTAGCTTCGTGATTGACATGGCTAACGAGAACTCTCAGTCGGACAACAACCCACACGCGGTTCCGCAGATCTACAACTGGACTGCAGCTGCAGATGGCTGTATCCCATTCGATATCTCCATGGCTGGAACAACAAGCATCCTCATCGCAGAGAACGCGACGAATGAAGCAGGCGGGTCCTGTGACATTCTCTTCGGTCTCACAGATGGTGTGGATGACGCGGATGACATGACCGTTCAGTTCATTGTTAACCCAATCAACGATGCTCCAGTCATCTATGGACCAGATTTGCAGGCGGAGAAGTACGTCGAGGTAGCCAACGGTGACAAGCTCACTGCAGGCGACGCAGAGGATTGGTACATCGAACTCACTGAGGACGATACCAATGTCGACAACCTCACGTTCGATATGTCTCGTATGATGTTCGACATCGATCATCAGCAGGCAGATTACCAGTGGGAAGTTGCTAAGACCGCGAATTGTGATTATGATCATTACTTCTCAATCGCACTCGACCAGGACACTGAGGAGATGCAGATCACACTCATCCCTGACGCAACCACTACTGCACCAACCAGTGAGATTGACTTCCTACAGGATGCTGATGGTGACGGCGTCCGTGACGGTGGAATCCATCAGATGGTTCCAGCCAGCGGATACTACTGCACTGTCAACCTATACCTGAACGATACCGCTGATGCTCCTGACTACATCAACTACAGTCAGGCAGGTTACGATACCTACGACCAGAGAAGCGACCGCGTCACACTTCACATCCGTGTGAACAACGTTGTCGAGGCACGCCCGGATTACCAGTTCAACACTAATTTCGGATTCGATTACCTCAACATCGAGGCAGTCATGCCTGGCACACGTGTGCCATTCACGGTCGAGGTCACGAACACTGGTGATGATCCGTCGTTGTATAATTACCCGCACGACGTCCAAATCCGGTTCACTGCGAACGACAACCCGAATGCAATCCAGCATCAGGTTACTCTTGAGTGGGATGATGGTGAGGTTCCAGGCGTCGGCGATACCGTCCTCGTTACAGGTTACATCACGATGAACAGTGCAACAGACGAGATTGCGGCCTTCGCTGAAGTCCGAACTACGGATCCGTTCACTGAGGATTACGTCACTGACAACTTCCGACGCCCAGCGTTGGAAGAGCTCAACTGGGATAATAACAACATGACCTCCACTGATGTGGGCACGATTCTACCGAAGATGGTGGGACTCAAGGCGGCATCCTCGGTCAGTTCGTTCCTCCCAGGACTACTATCTGTGAGCCTCGTGGGTCTATTCCTTGGCCTGAAC
>PATD01000025.1 GCA_002713585.1 Methanobacteriota archaeon | reverse complement strand
ACTCTTGTTTTATTGATGTATTCAATTTCTCCCGAACAAACGGAAACTGATGCCAATAACGAAAATTAAGTTCAGGTTTCTTGTCCTTGAATGATTGATTGTAAATCTCTTGCTCTACTATTGGAATCTAATCCGAGTTCTTTGATTTTCTTTCTACCGGCAATCCCCCATTTAGATCGATTTTCTGGATCTGCAGCTTCCTCAAAGGCTTGGAGCCATGCATTTTTGTCGCTGCGTGGCAATAGACGACCAGATACTCCATCCTCTACAGTTGTCCTGAATCCACCTTCGTCTACCATCAGGGCAGGTGTGCCCACCGCATGGGCTTCAACTGGAGTGAGGCCGAAGGGTTCGCCATGTGCAAGTGAAATGATAGCACGAGCGGAAGCCATCAATTCTACTAGATCGGAATGATCGAGCCGTGGTGCGACTTCTAATTCCACTTGGTTCGATTCAGCATGTTTACTGAGCTTCTCAAGATCAGAGGGATCACCTCCTCCAACAAGAACGAGCTTCAATTTTGAATTGGCTAACATGTCGATACATTCCCATGTTCCTTTGACCCAACTTGCTCGGCCAATGGTAACCACATAGGCTGAATCTTTTACAGTGGACTCCTTATGTGTGGTCCAGTGATTGGTATCTACGCATGGTAGGAATACGCCCGCTTCGATATCGAATACTTCCTTGATGCGTGACTGAATATAGGGAGAGTTTCCGCTAAATCGGCATTGAGTCCTACTTGCAAGTTGTTTGACGATTCGCCTATCTCGGCGACGAGGGATGGTCAGTAGGAGACGAGTCAATGTTGCTGGTCTGGGTTGACTACCATCGATTCGTGCCCAAAGCACAGTTTCTCCATGTAATCCACGGTTCGGTTCGAGCATATGGACATGGACTCCAATCTCATCTGGTAATGCATCTACAACCTCTAGTGAGCCCGCTCCAGAGACGAGATGAACGGCTGTGATGCCGTCCAGAGCATTGGTCAGGGTGCCGGTATCTCCCCCACTTATCAGGAATCTGCGCCATGCCTTGGATGCTGCTCTGCTCGAACCTGCTGTGATTCGATCGATGGCAGAACTGCCTTCTGTCCATGTGTCTGTAGGCGTGAATAGTGGGATGCCCAATCGTTTCGTCTCGGCTTCAAGCTCAGGATGCGAGTGCAGTGTCGCAATACGGACCTCCTCGAAGACATGTGACCATGCCTCAAGTTGCCTAACGACATCACGTTCGGCTCCACCATACTGTGCGAATGATCCCTTGATGACGAGCAAGGGTGGCCCCTGCGAATCTTCGCTCATAGTTCGATGTTCTCCATCATTCGGCATCAAGGTGGCGACAGAGCGTCAGGGTTGAAGCGAAGATTCGTCCTCCATCCAGTATGGACAAGTCCGTTCTGGTGGTTCGTGGGGGCGCGCTCCCAATAGAATCTGGATTAGGACGGGCCCATAATGCCGTCACAGAAAGACTTCGCACAGGCCTAGTCACGGGGTGGTCACTTGCAGGTGAAATCGAACATCCTCTCAATGATGGCCAGGGTGCTGTAAAGCGCCTTCGTAAGAGGTGGTCACTTCACCCCCGCCAAGTGGCCTCAGAAATAGCCAATAGGACTCCAAGTATTGTTCACATCACAGATCAGGAACAAGCACATCTTGTTCCAGAAAATGCAGGATGCCCCGTTGTTGTCACTATTCACGACCTCTTCCATCTCGACCCTCAGGTCCTCGATACAGAGTGGGGCCCAATTCAGATTGGTCAGAAACCAGGATTCGTTCGCAGGATGGATATCCGTCGATTGATTGCAGGGCTTCGAAGAGCAGATGCTGCTTTGTGTATCAGCGAGGCCACGGCTGCTCACGTCAAGCGCTTCCTTCCAGAACTTCGCACCTTTGTTGTCCCTAACAGCGTCGACCTTAGTTCACGTGATCCTCGCTCTGGCCGTTACCCTTCCCCTAATCTCGAGCCGGATTCTATGCATCTTCTCGTGGTCGGAAGCGAAGATCGACGCAAGGCTCTTGACTTCGCATTGGAGATTATCGGTGCTCTCGATGTCTCTGTTCGTCGTGACGTCTTGTTACACAAGGTTGGAGCGGAGTCATCTTCGCTCGCCGAGCAGCGATTAAAGAAGAAGGCAACCGATCTGGGAGTTCGTATGCGGTGGCATGGGCGGGTCGAGGAAGAGGAACTTATCGCATTGGAGCAGAACGTCGAGGCACTCCTCTTTCCGTCAGCTGCAGAAGGCTTCGGGCTCCCTGTTGTCGAAGCTATGGCCTCCGGTTGCCCAGTCCTTGTGAACGATTTGGGTGCACAGAATGAACACCCTCCAGAGCGAAGTATCCTTCCACCTTTCAATCGCGATATTTGGTGCACGGCTATCGAGGATATGCATAGAGTATGGACTAACAGAGATATGCCGATACGGCCGATTGATGAAGAGATGATTCGTAGTGCTGAGAAGAGGTCTCCATCTGAAATTGGTATGATTCAAGCTTCTGTTTATGACCAGATACTCTGATTGTCACAGAACATACGATTATATCCAGTCAAACTGCGGATTCTGAATACTTACTCGACCCTACGGGTCGTTTATTGGAGGAATCGGTTGTATGCTGAAAGTCAACGACCTCCGGAAGGGTTTCGGCTTTGGGCGACGTCGAATTGAGGTACTAAAGGGCATTGACCTTGAGATTGAGCAAGGGGAACTCGTCGCTTTGATGGGCCCTTCTGGATGTGGGAAGTCAACATTGTTGAACATCATCGGTGGACTTCTGGCCGGTGACTCAGGGAGTGTGGAATTGAATGAGTTCACCTATGGAACACGTCAGCCGTCGGGTAATGTCAAAATCCGGCGTCATGGAGTTGGTTGGATATTCCAGGATTTCCATCTTGTGGACCATCTTACCGCGCTTGACAATGTTGCCCTTGCTCTCGGCCTCTCGGGTCTGAGTGATACCGAGGCGAACAATCGCGCGCTGAAAGCACTGGAACGTGTTGGTCTAGGCGATAGGGTGGATCATATCCCTGACCAGCTTTCCGGTGGGCAACGCCAACGTGTCGCTATCGCTCGCGCAGTTGCCGGAAGTCGTCCCCTCTTGCTTGCCGACGAACCTACCGGAAACCTCGACTCCCGATCCGGAGAGGAGATTCTGCAACTTTTCCACGATTTATGTCACGATTCCGAGGACCCAATATCCATTCTTATGGTTACACATGATCCGAATCTTGCATCTAAGGCGGACCGGATGTTGCTGCTCCGTGAAGGTAAGACTGCTGCATCTGATATTCGCTCTGCTTGGGGTGACGCTGTTGCCGATGATTTGGAGGAGGAGTGAATATGGTCTCCAAGACACGTGCCCAGCGAATCACCGACTTCATCGCGGATTTACCTTCAAACGTACGAACCTCTGTCGAATCTGCTTGGCGTGGTCGTGAGCGCGGCCTCGCCATCGTAGCAGGTGTATTCCTCGCATCACTTGTTATTACCACAGTTCTAGCGTACGGAAACGGCCTTTCCCAAACCTTCCTCCAAACAACACTTGAGGGCGATGTCTTCGATGCGAAGGTGGAACAACAGGCATCTCCCCCAGTACCTGGAGTTTCATCTGAGAACTCTACTTTCACTAACGATAGCGCTCTGATGGTTGAGGTATGCGAGGAACTCTCCCAGAGATCGGAAATTGCTGATTGTAGTTTCGTATTTGGGAGACAGGCGATTCGTACTGAAGGGAATTTCAACAATATCGAGGCGTTTACTGCAGGTTATCTTGCTATGGAATCAGTTACATCAGAAAATCCGGTACTAGAAAACGAGACCTTCGACTTCCCGGAAGCGGACGCAAATGGTCCTCCACTCTTCACCAAGCGAATGGTGCGTCTCCTTGGCCCAGGGGCTTTCGACGGGGCTCTAGCCGATCGCCATGATGCTCAGATGTTGAACGATATACCATGGCCGAGCCATCAGGATATGATTGACAACCGCAGTGTCATACTCCCTGCTAGTCTTGCAGGTCCCCTCGGTGTTCAAGTAAACGATACGATTGATTCCCTACAGTTTTCCTATGTCATTGAGACCGTAGCCGGTGCGGAATCTATCGATGATCGTGATTGCGAAGGATATGTTGAACGAACTCGTGGTGGAGTTGAGCACTGTCGACTATATGTTGTTGTGGACAATCTCAATGTGAGTGGAATTTACGAAGATTGGGCATTTGCTAATCCTACCTTCGGATTCAATCCGATCTTCATGGCTTGGTCCATGCTAGATAATGGGACTGTGACCACTCTCATGGATTCTGATCACGGCTATCTTGGGGTTGCAGTTGACCGTTCGCTAGTACCCACGTCGTCGACAGCAGATGCCGAGGATTGGATTAGTATTCTACGCCAGTCGGTGATGTATGAGGATGGCCCGGGAAATAACCAGAAATCCTACGGCGCTGGAATCGAGCTTTTCTGGTTCGACACAATCTCCGGTTCGATTCTCTTCATTGAAATCTTCCTAGGATTGATCCAGACCTTCGATTACATCCTTATGATTCCCATCATCATTTTGTCTGTTGCTATCCTCGTCTATGGGCTAATCCTATCGTTAGAGCAGAGGCGACGTGAAATCGCCATCCATCGGACCATTGGAGGTTCAGCGTCTCAACTACAGAGTATGGTACTGCGCGAGGTCTTTGCGATGAGTTTTGTTGCTTGGTTACTTGGATACATTCTTGCGATCCAGACTGTAGGAATCGTCCTTTCCGCAGTTGGCTTCATGTCGTTTGAGCCATTGGAGTTCCCAATCAATGTCAAGCTTGGAACAATATCTCTCTTGGTAACTGCTTTTGCAACTATTGGCGCAGCTCTATTGTTTGGACGTGGACGGACAAAAGAATTCCTTGAACTTGAAATCGATGAGGGAGTTCGTAAAGTTCCAACCAAGAAGAAGCAGCGCACAGGTTTACAGATCTTGATGTTCAGTATCGGTATCTTAGCCGTTGTTGAGTCAAGGATTGAGGATACAACCGGCGAACGTGGCCTAATTGAGAACTTCTTTGTCGATGGATTACTGGGACTCTTCGGACCTTTCCTCCTTTGGATAGGAGGAGCACTCATCCTTGGGAGAATTGCTGCATTTGGCCCTCGCTTCTTTTCGATATTGTTTGGATGGACGCCGCTCCTGAAGGACATCCGTCGCGGATTGAAGGGCGGTGGTTCAAGTGAGTCAATTGGCCGACTGGCTACCATTATGGTACTCACTCTATCCATCGTTACGCTTGCTGCTGTTCAAGGCGCAACTGGCACTCTTGTGGATGATCGGACTGCAGAATCCCAGACAGGTTCTGTGATGAGTGTACAGTTTGACGAACCCATGAACCAGACACAGGTCAATGCAATTTTTGAAAGTAATATCAACAATCTTGGCCTAGACGTTGACCCCATACGATCTACAGCTGTGAATGCCTTGACTGTAACTACAATTGATGGTTCACTCTCTTCGGAAGCATGGGTCGTTCTAGATGGCCATGAGGATGTTCTCCTTTGGACTCAACAGTCCATTCCGGGTGATGATATCAGCCAGGTTGTCACTGGTTGGTCCGAGGGTGGTTTTACCGCAGGGGCTGAGATTGCATTTAGCCTACGCCTTCCAGGCGCAGGGGAAGGATCTAATGATGAATTTGAGCCGAAGTTCGACGAAGATTCCGGAGAGGTAGAGGTTGTTAGATTCATTTCGAATAGCCAGCGACTGAATATCTCCACACCCGATCTTGAGGAATTTACATCGGTTGAAGCACTAGGCCCAATTTTCGCAGAATACAATTGGAAAGCTAATCTGAGTCATTTAGATCTTAGTGGACAAGATATGTCTGATAGAGAACTCCAGCGAACTAATTTCACTTCCTCAATTCTCATAGGAACTGATCTCAGTGACTCAAATCTTCGAAAGTCGGTATTCTTCTACACGTCACTGGTAGGCGCTAATTTGAGTGGAGCCGATTTGACAGATTCCATTCTTATCACTCCCGATTTCGGATTTGGTAATCCGCTTGAAGGTGCCAACTTGAGTGGAGCCGATATGACAGGGATGTTTGGTATGGCAAACCTCTCAGGGGTTGACATCACCGATGCAATATGTCCTGATGGAACCTTTGCAAACGTAACGGGATGTGCCACTGGATTGTCACCAATACCACCATCTCAGGTAATGGAAATACTTCAGTCAGATATCGAGATATCCATAGAGCAGTCAGAATATACCACTGAACTGAATTATCTTGGTCAGCATGAGTATCTTCCAGGTCAATCTTCGGCGGATGCGGAAGGTACCATCATCATTGGAGAATCGGCTTATCGGACACTTTCAGGATTAGCCTCTAACGCTACAATCAATGCAACTGAATGGTATATTTGGGTAGGTAAAGGAACGATGCTACTTGCTGATATCAATGAAGACGATTTGACCTCCTTGCGTTTTGCGATTGAGGCAAACGATTCGGTGACTGGTGTCTCTGATCTTTCCTCAAATCGTGAATTAGTAGAACGCAACGGAGGCCTCATATTCGGAACGCCAGGCCTACTTAGCCTTCAGTTCGTCGTGGCGGCTCTAGGTTCGGTTGCTTCAGCTTTCGTATTCCTTTCTCTCGTACTCTCTCAACGTAAGCGTGAGATGGCTATCCTTCAGGCGATTGGTGCTAGTCCGAATCAGGTCATGCGTCTTGTCTTATTCGAAATCCTTGCGATAGTCATCTCTAGTATGGCACTTGGTCTTGTACTCGGTGCCGGTGTCGCACAATCCTTCAACGGATTCTTCTCGATATTTGGTTTCATATTCCAGATATTTGGCGGTGCATCTACTGTGATTGACCGCGAACTCGTATGGCCNTGGTTCGATCTTGCGATAGTCAGTGTTGCTGTTCTATCTGCGGTTCTTGTCGCACTGACTACAACAACGTTCAGAGCGTTACGTTCGGACCTTGCCGTGGTCCTAAAGGGAGAGTGAGGGAATGGTAAAGGAGCGTGAGCATATGGAGGATTNAGCAGAGATTATCCTCACAGAGGAGGTCCATGTTGAGTCCCCAATTCCTGTACTGGAAGCACACAATTTGTACCATATCTATGGTTCAAACCAAGAAGATGGCAATGTTGTTGCATTGCGTGGCCTTTCAGTATCAATCGGTGAAGGAGAGGTTGTAGCGGTAGTGGGTCCTTCTGGCAGTGGTAAGTCGACTCTTCTCAAGGCATTTGGCGGCTTGATGAAGCCAAGTGCTGGTTCGGTTTTTCTCAATGGTAGGAATATGACTAGAATTACGGGTCAAGAACTCGTTNGCTTGCGACAAGAGACAGTTTCTTTCATATTCCAAGAAGGGAATCTACTTCCNGATCTTAACGCGCTTGACAATGTGGCCCAACCACTACGTCATGCAGGCGTCCGTGCACGCGAGGCCCGAAGGCGAGCGATGGAGATGTTGGAATCGCTTGGCATAGAGGATCGTGCGCGATCCCTCCCCGCGACTCTTTCTGGGGGTGAGGCACAACGTGTAGCAATTGGTCGTGCACTAATTACCGATCCGAAGATTATCCTTGCAGACGAGCCGACGGGTGCTCTTGACCCAATCTCAGGGCGTCGTATCATTGACCTATTTCGTCAACTCAACGAGGAACGTGGAGTCGCCTTCCTTATCGTAACACATAGCAAGGAGATATCCACTTTTGCGAACCGTGCTCTTGAACTCCGTGATGGCCGCTTTATTGCTCAGCATGGGAACGATGTCGATGATGGTGATCTCGCATCCACGCGTGAACTCTTGATTGATGATACTGGAACAATGTCACTTCCACCAGATGTTCTTGCAACTCTAGGTGGGCCTGGTCGCTTCGAGATTAATGACCTCAATCGAGATGGTATCTCGATGGAACGTGTACTTTCTGAGCGGATTGCAATTGAAGGAAATGTCGAGATGATTCTTGCACCTGCATGCCCTGCATGCGCTTACATTTACGGAGAATCCACCGACGAGGAATGCCCCTCTTGTGGTTCATCTCGGCCGATGGTAGCATCTTCCTCAAANTGAATTAGTTCTCAGATACATGAGAATGATGCCACAACTAGACNTTCTTTGATATGCCGTAGTAAATGNTTGATTGTTTGTGAAGAACCCATTTGATTCTCTGACTCATTGGAGTATNGATCGACCAAAGACAGCAGTAGCGGCATTTATCACTCTCATTTTGGGTCTCTCGATGTTCGTTGCTGGTCCAATCCCTGAATCCCTTGGAGTTGGGATCGAGTTTGACAACTCAGAGGATGCATTCTTCCCGGCTCGGGAATCAAACGAAGATGTTGATCTCCTATACATTATCGAAGAGACCTATACTTCCTCGATTGATATCGTTCGCCTCATGGTTGAATTTGAGCCTGGGGCGCTTGAGAATGAATCTACCTGGATGATGCTTGCGGACCTTGAAGCCGAGATGATTGAACATAGCAATTCATCTGAACATAGATTGGATACTGGCATTGGTTCAGTAATCGGACCCGCCTCTGCAGCGTACGGTTGGTCAATGATGGTAGACCCAGAAAATGTAACTTGGTTAGATGCAATTGATGATGCGATGTTTGATGCTTTTGCTTCTAACACCTCTACATTTTCCGAGAATCTTGCTACATTACAAGCAACATTAGACCAAACTCCGATGGATCCTGTAAGTATTGAACCAGACGCGCTTAGAGAATGGTCTCCTGAACCGGGTTGGCTGCAACGTATGGATGAAGGCCTGAATCGATTACCTTCATTGGGTAAATTCTCACCCCAAGCAGGAAATTTGAGGAATATAGCGGTTCAAGTTGACCTATGGGACAACACTTCAATCCAGCAGCAGATTTCAGANATTGAGAATACGACTTGGAATATTTCCATGTTTCATATTGCAATGCAAAATTCAATTCCATACAAGGAATTGATTCTTTCAAACATGCCTACTAAGGAAGCAAATGGTGATGATTTTGTCTTGATTCCAGAGGACGATCGTTGGTCTAGAATTGATGTGGTTACGATATCGATGTTCATCGATAATGAGCCAGGTGCATGGGGTGAAGTCGAAGGTTGGGAATCCACATATCATCTGGATGAACCACTTACGGCGCGCGCAATCATCGACAAAGAGATTCAGAATTGGACCATCGATCTTGCAGTTCATGGACAGGTTATTGCAGGAGAAGATGCTGAAATTTCAGGAATTTCTTTTGCTCACTTTGAATTAGATCAAAATTCCGCAATCGGAGCACAAATTGGTCAACTACTGGGTATGTCAGTGATACTTCTATCACTGATTCTACTGACTCAGTTCCGAACGGGTCGAGACACTGCTTTGGTTCTCTTTACAACAATTCTTGGGATTCTTGGGACATATGGAATCAGCGGTATTCTGAAATTGACATTCAATGCNGCGATGAATTCTATCCCAATTCTTCTGCTTGCNATTGGCGTGGATTATGGGATTCACGTAGTTGCCCGTTACCGCGAGGTTCTCCGAGAGGAGGGCGAGAGAAATTCACAGGATTGTGAGACTCTTCGTGACTTCCCGAAGGAGATTCGTGTCCAAGCCATACGTAGTGGAGCAATTCTCACTTCGGGTGCTCTCCTTATTGCAATTTTTACCGATATGGTGGGTTTCCTTTCCTTCCGATTCTCAGATCAGAAGTTCCTCGTTGATTTTGGAACCGTCATCGCGATTGGCCTGTTTATGATCTACTTCCTGTCGATCACAATGCTCCCCGCTTTGCTTCGGTTAATGCCGCCTGCGAAGTTGAATCTTAGAAAAGCAGCCAATGTGGAACCAGGACGNATAGGCTACTGGTTTGGTTCCCTTACTAAGAGGCCAGCTGCCGTCCTCCTTGCAGCATTGGCATTATCCATTCCTATGGGTTACGCCGTCACCACTTTGGAGGTTGGTTTCGATACTCGTGATCAGTTAGATGATAGTATTCCGGTGGTGGAGGATTTCCTTGTTCTATTCGATAGATACGACGCAGCACCTGCTCCAATTTACGTGCGTTATGATCCGTCTATCGCTTTGTTTTCTTCCGAGGGATGGTCTTCAATTTCTACATTGGAATCGACAGTAAATTCTACTCCTGATACAGCAGATGTTTCTTCAATTCGTTCTACACTTGAATCAGCCGCTACAAACGATCCATCAATTGCAATTCTTCTCTCTTCTGTCCAATCTGAACCTGCCGTAGAGTCTCATTGGACGAATCTATCGACATGGACCCTTACCAATGAGACCGGCCGTGAACTCACATCACGTTACATGCCTGATTCGGGGGATGAGACAGTCATTCAGTTTTCGACAGCTACACTAGATTGGAGTGACACGGTAGCATTCGAAGCATCACTTGTTGAGAACCTGAACAATGCTGGTGTAGAGGGTGAAATTGGCGTTGCTGGACGACCCCTAGTGCTTGCTCAGGTCACCGAAGGCGTAGCATCGGCTGCAGTAATTTCGACAGTCGTCGTAGCAGGTGTGATTCTTCTGATGCTTATCGGTTTACAAACGGCGGAGAAGAGGGACCTGAAACGTGGTTCAATCACGGGCGTGTTTATGTGGATCCCGTTGGGGGCTGTCGTCATTTGGGTCTACGGCCTGATGGGTCTTCTAGGATACGAATTGAATGCACAGACTGTGACAATTGGTGCATTGACCCTTGGGCTTGGTGTGGACTACGCTGTCCACTACGCTCATCGTTACGAGGAGGAACGTGAAGCGAATCCGAATGGGTCACCTGAGGAATGGGTGGCTCGAACTACGGTTACAACTGGGCGTGCCATGGCAGGAGCAGCCATCACTACTGCAGGCGGTTTCGCGGTGCTCAATCTTTCNGCGCTGGTTCCGTTGCGTCTGTTTGGTCAAGTATTCCTTGTAGCGATTACTCTTGCTTTGATTTCTAGCCTCATTTTGTTGCCTGTGCTTCTTTCAATGAGACCAGGTGAGACCGAAGTGGAACAAATTACGTTGCCAGCTATGATGCTGGATGAGTCCGAGTGATTCAATCAGTCGTCCAACTCTAAGTCAAGAGCCAGAGATTGCTCAAGTTCTCGAATACGATCTTGCATGTCTGCAAGGGCCTTGCCAGTGATTTTACCTGTCTTGACCTGCTCATAGAGAGTTTCGAGTTCTGCTGTAATCTCGGAGTGTTCCTTGCGCATGCGTGCCTCTTCAAGACGATAGGCAGCAACGGCTCGGCGGCGTCTCTTANNCTTGTCCTCAGCCTTCTTAGCAGCGACCTCTGGGTCGGAATCCACAGGGGTTTTGTCGAGTTCAATTGCCGTTGGGAATGGAATTACTATGCCTTCCCGCTCAAATGCGCGATCCATACGCTCAATGAGATAATCACGCGATATAATCTCGTCATTATAGTCGCCAATCCAGATGAATANCCGATACATCTTGGCGTAGTCGCCAAGTTCAGTCATCATCACTCGGGNCCGTGGCTCTGATAGAACATATTGGCAGGAGCGAGCAACGCGGAGCATAACCTGCTTCACATGTGCAGAATCTTCGTCATAGGCTACACCGAAGTCCATCTGCACTGAAATACGTCGTGCAACACCATCGCCACCTCCACGAGCGTAATTGATTACTGTAGAATCAATGAGGCTGTTGTTTGGGATGACGACGAGTTCTTCTTTGAGGGTGAGTAACTTTGTTGACAAAATACCAATTGATACTACTGTACCCATGACTCCATCGACTTCAATTCGGTCTCCAACCTCAAAGGGCCTGTCTAATGCTAGCATGAACGAGTTGACAATATTACCCAATGTCTGTTGGATTGCGAGACCGATAATTAAGGAGAATACAGCCAAACCTGCCATCACACCGAGGAGATCTATGCCTAGCTCCGAAAGGGCAAGATAGAGTCCTCCAAACCAGATGATAGCACGGAGNAGGAAGACAAGGAGTGGGTTTCCACCAGATACGGTGACNGCGGATTGCCTTTGGAACCGATTGAGTATCTCAGGGAGAATGAATTTGACAGCAATGCTTGCGAGTGTAGATGCGAGGATAATGAATGATGAATTGAAGAGTGGAGCTGTCGTATCTGTTAGATCCGGGCTCTGTCTGTTGATCCACATGACGCTGAGATTCAACCCTCCGATGACTATGAAAGCGTAGATTCTAGCCCGGAGTGGACCGAATATTCGATCGTCCCAAGATGCATCGGTTGCAGCAACGATGCCCTCCCAACGTTGTAGAATGAAGCGTCTCATTACATAGAGCGCGAGTAGGATANCTAGGATAGATAGGACAATTTTCACCAGAATTGCTTCCGTCCCACCATTCGGATCTGAGAGGAAATCCTGNAACTGGTTGAACTGATTTACAAGGTCAGCAGCATCCTCAGCCATACGTCTTCATGCTCTCGCGCGTATCGGGTGTATATGGGTGCTTCCCAGAAGAAAAAGATTTTTTATCAAACGATTATGACAAAAAAGAGTTATTCTGCCTCATCGTTATTCGGTTGAAATGAGCCACCTGATGGAGAGATTATCCAGAGTATAGGTAAGATGGCGAGAAGCACTACTGCGGNCCCATATCGAATAGATAAGGATGAATCAAGTTTGACGAAAGATGCCGCATCCCGCGTACCTTCTTCTGGCGGATTCTCACGTACTTCTGATCGATTTTCTTCGTCTACGAGTCCCAAATCATATCCAGAGTAGAACATACTCACTTCAAAACCTCCGAGACGTAGCCCTAAGTCGAAACCAACCTCCTCATGAACAAAGTCGCTACCTCCCTCCTCATCGTCGTCCTTCACCTCTGAGTTCGGGCTCTCTCCTGGGTTCGCAAAGTTCGGGTTGTCGCCGATGAATGAGAGTGGTAGGANGATGATGAACGCTACTAATACGGCGAGGAAACCGATGGTCCTGAACCATGGATTAATTCCAACGAAGGCAACCAATAATTCGATGAGAATCAGTAGACCTATCGAGAGTTTAATCCAATTCCTTGCTTGATCTAACTGACTTACGGATTCCTCATCTGTTTCCTCTTCATCCGCAGGCGCCTCATTCGTAGTTTCATCGTCTGAGTCCTCGCTTCCATTCTCAGGTTCAACATCGTCGCGGATTAGTTGGTATACGAAGAATCGACTACTGTTCTCGATACTGATGTCAATCAGTGTATTCTGATCGTCGATACCTGCCAATGCATGGATTCTTGCTGGAGCTGGCACACCTTCGGTGTACTGTCCATCGAATTCGACAATCAGCCACACTGCTGCTGCTGCATTGAGTGCAATCAAGCAAACTAGGACAGTACGGAGCCAAGCCAACACAGGGTGGCGGCGAAAGGAACCGATTTGGCCCCTGACGCCGTCACTCATGTGAGTGTCGGGCTTCTTCATTCTTCATCTCGGTTACGCTGTGCGACAACGATGCCGGCAAGCGCAAGGATCGCTATGGTAGCAAGACCGGAGACCGATGGGAGTCCGAAGATTCCCTCATCGATCATATCTTCAGCTGTTTCTGGCTCAGCCGGAGTCTCATCCACAGGATCAATACCGATTGAGGCTGGGTCGACACCTGCGTCTTCGAGAACTTGAGCGAACTCGCCCATATCCTCAGCGTGTGCAGCAGTGTCTGCGATTTCCTCAACAGATTGTGCGTCTGCCATATCGGTAGCTGCAGAAGATGCAGCACCACCAATGAGGTAATTCAAACCAATAGTTACTGGTGGGGCACCTGTATTGACTGACACCTCATCGCTGTAAACTTCCGAAATTTGAGGTCCGACAAGTGTGTACCATGTATCCATGTTATCCGCGACAACTAGGCTAGCACCAACGACGGTGTGATGTGATGGACTCCACCACATCATGAACTGAGCATCCGTGTAAGCGATGTCTTCTGTGATGTCTCCAAGACGNTCCTCAAGGTTGCTTCCGAAGTCCTCTAGGGTTTCTTCAAAGTCAGATTCACCGAAGGCTTCGAGAATTGCTCCTAGTTCCATGAGCCACTCTGGGACTTCATCTACAGTCATGCAAAGGCCGTCGCCATCATCTGAATCATAGGTGTCAACAGTAGCTCCACTGGAATCAACAAGTGCGAATTCAACACAGTAGCTGCCAGGCTCCATATCTTCAGTACCTATCCCGCCACTCGCATGACCGTCATCGCTGGAAATATCCACGCTCTCAGTACCCATCATTTCATCATCATCAGACCAAATTGCCACTTCGAGAGTGTAATCGTCATCATCCATGTGATATCCAGTGAACCAAACATCGAACTCCATTTCAGCATCGTCCTGATTGGCTCGCCCAAATTCTATCATTCGCTTCAATGAACCATCGTGAGTCACTACATTGCTCGATGCCACATACTCTGGAGAGAATTCGTCCATACTGTCTATCTGTGCTTGAGTTAGTTCTTCGCAATCAGTAACGCCTGCAGGTAGGGTATACTGAGAGATATGGCCTGTAGACTCGAATGCTCGAGTGCCATCATACGGGCCAATATCTTCGCCTGCATGACCATTTACATGCCCCGAGCCCGGCGAACTCATTAGCATGTTTCCATCAAAGATGGTGGATCCGTCATCGGGATCTGTCACTGTCATCCCAGCGATGTAACAATATGCATCAGTTCCTGTGTCATCTGGGTCTCGGTCAGCATATCCGTTCGATCCAACATTCATTGTTTCCGTTGAAGTAAGAGTTTCCTCTGCAAGTGGCCATTCATCAGATCCATCATCACATTCATCCCATCCGTTGCCGATGGACCATTCGCTGACATCGCGACTTCCATCAGCACATTCGTACATTGTTTGGATATCTAGGCCAACGTGTTGCAACCATAGGACGTTTTCGTCAGATAGGTCACTACAGTCATCCATTCCATTGTTAACTTCGTAGAGTTGAACTCCTTCCATTGAGGTCTCGATATCATCGCAAGGGTAGAATGTGTCATACTCAGTCTCATCTGACCAGTCGCCACAGTCATTGTTGCTATCGTCTTCGCGCCATTCATCAATTTCCATTCCGTTCGCGCAAGTGAACCATTCCGAATAATCGTCGTCGTCATCGTCGTCATCTTCCTCGCTGCCACCGAGTGCCTCTCCGATTCCTTCAACTGCTTCGGAGAACTCATCCTCGAATGTATCGCCTAGTTCTTCAGCAGCATCCTCAGCGAATGCTTCACCGATGTTGGTAAGCATTGCAGCAAGCATCAGGAACATCAGTGGGTTTGCAGTTCCGCAATCACAAGAGACAACATCCACAGGGGAACCTCCCTCTGCGATGATGATACTTGCATCAGGGTCGCCGCCATATCCGTCGTTTTCACTGTCGTCATCATCACTGTCGTCGTCATCATGGTCGTGGTGCCTGTCAGCANCATCGTGAGTATGGCCATCNCTCCCATCNNCATGGTCATGNTGATAGTCTCCATCTCCATGGTGATGGTGCTCATCTGACTCGTCATGGTGGTCATCTGACTCGTCATCGCCGTCATCCTCAACAC
>PATD01000024.1 GCA_002713585.1 Methanobacteriota archaeon | reverse complement strand
AAATTAAAATGGAGAGAAGATAGAATGAATGCAACACCACCAGCCAAGAAAGAAAAGAGTCCGCCCGACGATGTCGAAGCGGGTTACGCGAAGAAGGCGGAAGCCGCTCGCGGAAAGAAGAAGATGAGTGAAAAGCTGACAGCCGTAGGAGCCATCTCCAGTGCAATTGGTACTGAAGTGCAGAAGGTCATTATCGGTAAGGCACATGTGATTGACAATGTTATGGTAAACATCCTATCGAACGGCAATCTGCTGTTCGAGGATTATCCAGGACTTGCTAAGACCCTGATGACAAACACCTTCGCTGACGCGCTAGGATGCGACTTCAAGCGTGTCCAGTTCACTCCCGACCTGCTTCCAGCAGATATCACGGGTACAAACATCTACGATGCAAAGAAGGGAGAGTTCACCTTCAAGCCAGGTCCAATCTTCTGTAACCTGCTTCTTGCTGACGAGATTAACCGTGCTCCACCAAAGACACAAGCTGCACTCCTTGAAGCCATGCAAGAGAAGCAGGTGACCATCGGAACTGTGACGCACAAGCTCCCATCACCGTTCATCGTTATGGCGACTCAGAACCCAGTCGAACAAGAGGGAACCTACCCTCTACCTGAAGCACAACTTGACCGTTTCATGTTCAAGATGAGTGTTGGTTACCCAGACCGCGCTGACGAAGACGAAATTCTGGCCCGCAGAATTGTGCGGAAGAAGGATGCTGTCGATGTCGACGTCATCACTGATCCCGCTCGCGTGGTTGCAATGCAGCAGGCTTGCGAAGATGTCTACGTTGACCCTGCCGTACGCATGTACATGGTCGAGATTGTCGCACGAACCCGCGAAGACCCACGCGTCCTCGTCGGTTCGTCCCCTCGTGGATCACAAGCTCTACTCAAGACGTCACGTGCTGCAGCCGCTCTCCGTGGCCGCGACTTCGTGACGCCCGACGAGATCAAGGCTGTAGCTCCAATCGCTATCTCTCACCGTCTTATCCTAAAGCCCGAACACCAGATCAAGGGATTGGAAACCCAAGAAGTTGTCACAGACATCCTACGACAGGTTCCAGTACCCACTGTCTGAGAGTGAATCAGAGGATTTGGATTCCTGGAGGATGTTGACTTGGCGTGGAGCAGAAAGTCTGCGATGTTCGCATCGCTGGCGGCCGCGCTATACCTCCTCGGGCTCGTCCTTAGGAATCAACAGTTAGTGACTGTCGCAGTAGTGTTCCTATCCTTCCTAACGTATGCTGCATTCCGCACATCTCACGCAGACGTAGCAGCCACAGGACGGCGAATGGATGACCAAGAGTTCGACGAAGGGGTCCAGTTCCGAAACCTGAACGCTATGCGTCAACTTTCTCAGGCACGCGTCTTTGAAGACAGTGACATTGACATCACACTTCGAATCCAAAATCTATCGAACCTATCGAAGATTCTTGAGGTCCGCGATAGTGTCCCAGAGGTCATGCGCGTGAAGAAAGGTGCAAACTATGCCCTAATGGAACTCGGTGGACGTCGAGAGACGGAGTTGAAGTACACACTTGAGTGTCCGCTCCGTGGATTCTACACCATCGGCCCAGTCGCGGTTCGCGTCCAGGACACTTTCGGGTTATTCCACCGTGAGAAAGAGATTCACCTCTACGATGACTTCCTTGTTTTCCCTAAGATGGAGGACGTCAAGGACGCCTTCGTCAAGAGCAGGGTACCCAAGATTTTCACTGGCGCAGTGAATATCCGCCAACCAGGCGAAGGATCCAACTTCTACAACCTTCGAGAGTATATCCCCGGAGACCCGATGAGAAAGGTCAACTGGAAGGCGATGGCGAGAGCGGGTAAGATGATGGTGAATGAGTTTGAGCGTGACGCAGTGTCCGACATTATCCTAATCGTCGACAGCCGATCTGTGGCTGAGACGGGCCCTGTCAGCCGTAACTCCCTTGTCTACAGCACACGAGCGGCAGCAAGTCTAGCACAGTATTTCCTGTCTCGGCGTGACTCTGTAGGACTTGTGGTCTATGGCGATGAAATACTGAGCGTTGATCGAGACACTGGTAAGAAGCAGCTATACATCCTCCTCACTAAGCTCGCTGGCGCTATGGCCCGCGGAAACACACCTCTCAAGGTAGTAACCAACCGGATAATGCCGCACATCAACAAGGGTAGCCCAATCATCATTCTCAGCCCACTTGAGGATGATCCCACACTCGTTGATGCAGTACGTGACTTCCGTGCTCGTGAATTCGATGTAACAATCCTCTCCCCAAGTAGCCTTGAATTCGAATTCGATGCACGACGTTTGGATAGAACCGGATACGAGGTACTGAAAACCGAGCGTGATATCCTGATTAGCGAACTTCGTGGACTTGGTGCGAACGTTATGGATTGGGAGCCAGATATGCTTCTATCAACAGCTCTCGCTGGAGCAAGAGGATTCTGAGGTGATGATATGACGGCGAGTAATGATACCGCGCACCTATACGACGGTAAGACCGTTCGATCAGGGGCTCCTTCGCGACAGAAGGCAGCCGGTCGCGTAACATCTTCCACTGAAATACCCAAAGACGCAATCCCAGAAGTCCACATCCCATCTTTTGTTGAGAGCCTCTTCGGCGGACCGCTAGTACCGAAGATGAAATTCCTACCCGCAGCAAAGAATGTTCAAAATCTGCAATTTGCGAGTGGTGGAGCTATGGTTGTTCTAGCTGTCCTAACCTACATCGTAACACCCCAAGCCGGCACCCCTTGGTTCGCACTTGGAAACGTGCTAGGCGTACCCGCAATCGGCACTGCATTCCACGTCATCATCATCCTTGGCAGCATCGGGACGGGATTCTGGGGAGTATTCCAGAGAGATTCACGATTCNTGATCACCTCNTATGTTCTGTTCATCCTAATTTCTCTGCGTTTCGCCGCCAGTGCGGTCACCTTCGGTACCGATCTAAGCCTACTCCCTGAGAGCGAGGGGGGCCAGAAATCACTCCTCGTCCTCTATGCTGTCTTCCTTGTAATGTACATCGAACTCAGTAACGGAGTCATTCGTTTCTCAATGCTCGATACCTCAATTCGCACAGGCGAGGTCTATGTCATGAATGAGAAGAAGGTCTTGAGCCGCTACCAAGCCTCATTGATCCTGACTCCATTAATCGCGGGCACAGTAGCCTTCATGACCCTGTTCGTCAACGTGATTATTCCACTATTCATCGGTATTATCGACAAGACATCCGCTGCACGAATGGAGGAGTCACTTGAGTTAACTAGTGTCTACGGTGTTGCACTTGGGACAATGATTGTGTTCCTAATCGTCGCGGGAATGTTCGCTGTGAATCTACCACTTCGAATCCAACAGTTCCGCGAGAATACTGATGACTGAATCGATTAGTCAGCATCCAGAAGTTCGAAGCATTCGGTGAGACGGCCCACGGCAGTAACTGCATCTTCATCGTTAAACAGCAGATGTATGGCATGACCCTCTTCCTGTGATTCTAATTCCCATGCATCGATTCCGAGTCCTAACAGAGAATCGAGGAGTGTTTCCCGTACGTGATGATCGGCAGATATGCCCTCNCCAAAAACGCTGAGAAGGGCAAGCGGAGAACCAATCTGAATCTCTGCCTCTGAATCAAAACCTAGGATTGAAGACTCGACACGGGCAAGATCGGNTTCATCTAGAAGCACACGAATCCCTGCAGGGTCTGCACGGATTGACCATATTCTGATTCTCTGCTTATGCAGTAATCGACCTAATCCAGTAAGGCTAGATGAGAGGCTGCCTCCAGATCGTAATCTCCAAAGAAGATCAAAGCGGCGACGATGGCAGACAAGAACTCTCACTGTTGGATGACCAACCGATATCGATGGACCCACATAGGTGCCAGGTTCTTCCGGATTGTGGAGTGGGCGAATAATCATCGGGATACCTGATTCAACTAGTGGTTCAATCGCATCTGGATGCAAAAGACGGGATGAATAAGATGCGATTTCCACGGCCTCTAGGTAGTTCAGATAAGGGATTCTTCGACCACGCATCCCCCATGATGGATCAAGGCTTAGAACTCCAGGTACNTCCCTCCATATCACGACAGATGCAGCGCCGATTATAGCGGCGAGATAGGTCGCAGTGCAGTCCGACCCTCCACGTGACATTGTAGAGAGATTGTCTGATTGGTCAATGCCATACCAGCCAGCGATAAGGGGGATCTCATCGCTAGGGATGCGTGCACATTCAGAAGTACGTGAGAGGTCCATACGGACAAAGGGAGCACGCCCCTTGACTCGAATAGGAACCTCCTCTGCCCACATTGCCCGCACTTTGATGCCCCGAGATGAAAGAGCGGCTTCAAGACAAACTGAAGACAGTCGCTCGCCAGAAACGAGAACAGGGACCTCAGCACCGTCTCCATCCTCCAAAGATGCGAGGGCGACATCAAGATTTGAGAGAGCCTCTTCGAATCGTGGGAGTGAAGTAGAGGTGAGAATCTCTGGCGCTAGAGCGCAATGATGATCACGAACCCATCGCAAGAAACTAACTCGGTCAAAAGAATGTGAACGTGCATCGTTGATAGCATCCAAAAGACGATCTGTAACTCCGAAGAATGCGGAAACTACTACGACAGGTGAGGGGTTGAACATCCGAATTCTATCAGCAATCGCAGAGATGTCAGCACTATTCTTGAGACAGGAGCCTCCGAACTTTAGAACGGTCCGAAGACCTTCATCTGCACCANCCACAACCTCCGCAGTACGTTCTGCCTAAAATGGACGTGTTCGGCTCAACAAAGCCTCAGTTAGCAGGAATGCTGTCACAGCCTCAACAACTGGTGCCGCTCGAGGGGCAAGAACAGGGTCATGACGGCCCCCGACNACTAGCGGGCGTTGCTCACCAGATGGGACATGTAGAGTAGCCTGAGCTTGTGGAATACTACTCGGTGGCTTGAGATGGACCCTAATCCGAAGAGGGGAACCCGTGGATATTCCTCCCAGTGCACCATCACCATCTGTACCGTGTTGAGGGCCATTATCCGAAGAATGCCAAGCCGTGTTGTGTGCACTCCCGCGCATTTTTGACGCATTCACTCCATGTCCAAACTCGACAGCACGCACCGCAGGAATTGCGCTCAATCCCTTTGCCAGAGATGGTTCGATACCTTCGAACCAAGGTTGACCTATACCAATTGGCAAACCTGTAACTAACACATCGACTCTGCTACCTGCGCTATCCTTGTCTCGACGCAATTGATTGATTCTCTCAACGAAGTTATGAGCAGCTGCAGAATCTAAGCAGTTCAGTCGAATCATCTCTTCTGTCATTGGTGTAGATTCACCATCTAGTGGTAGTTCCGCCTCAAGGTCCTCGATTGCTGCTGCATGAGCAAGAACACGACACCCTTCACGTTCAAGGATTGGCTGGACAAGAGACCCGGCAGCGACTAGACCCCATGTGAGTCGACCTGAGTGGCTTCCCCCTCCACGTGGGTCTGCTGAACCCTGAGTGCGGATATTCTCAACCATGTCTGCATGACCTGGACGAGGATGATCNGGAAGAAATGAGTAATCGCTGCTACGAACATCCCCATTCTCTGAGAACAAGACAAGCGGCCAACCTGTCGTCTTTCCATCATGGACTCCACTGAGAACAGAGGGGAGATCCAATTCAGTACGCTGTGAAAGACCGCGCCTTCCGGGTCGCCGCCGTTCTAAGTCAGCAACCATTGCATCAAGGTCAACCTCCATCCCTGGAGGAAGACCTTCGATGAGAACACCNACGCCGACACCGTGGCTCTCCCCAAACAATGTCAATCGTGGCCATCGGCCAAGGCTCATCCCCATGTAATCCACCTCATTCTGTGCGGATTGCCGTTTCAAATACTGTCAAACCGCGCTGTTCAATGGTCTCGAGAATTCTATCTATAGCCGCCTCGTTTACCGTTGGGATTAGGAAAGCAATGCTGGGTCCTGAACCACTAATGGATGCACATCGTGCACCCCATACAAGGAGGTCGTTGCATATCTTACGTCCGGCTGTATCACGCGTAGCAGACGCAACGCCTCGACCATTCTCTGTCATCGCATTGTCAAGTGCCCCTTGTTGAATAGCCATCAATGCCTTCTGAAAATTCGGTTGAGCCATACCAAAGGCCTGTGGATCAATCTCCGCTGTCCGTTCGCCGCGTTCAACAATGAAAACCGCCCAATCTTCAGGATTTGGCCACATGCCTTCGAGTGCAACCCCTTCTGCGACCGGGACTGACGGATTCACAACCTTCCATCCAAGGGTTAGCGCAGCCCAAGTATCGTCCACGGAACCAGTAACTGTGCAACCTGCAGCAAACTGAGCCCGAACTGCGACCTCGACAACCTGTGCCGTCTCGAGTTCAGTACCAGTAGCATCAGCAAGAGCAAGGACTGCGGCAGCAGCAACTGCAGAACTTGACTTCAGGCCAACGCCCGAAGGAATCTCGGATCGAACCATCCAATGTAACTCGCCATCAGGGACTTGGAGGCCAACTTCAACCCAAGTGCTCATGACCGCTTCAAGGAGCCCATGTGGGTCGATAATCTCCTGACGATCAGGAGTATCACGTAACATCACCTTTGCAGGTAAATCAAGGGAGAGTGAGGCCCCATAACCTGCTCCAAGAGCATGAAGTAGAGAGATGGAACCATACGCCGTGCCCCGACCCAGAACTGCCAAAATCAGACCTCCCTTACCCCTGAGGGAACGGCCTTCCCAATATGTCTAGCGCTTCCCATAGAGTATGCAAGNAGAATCTGGCCGGGATGGATGTCTGTTGCAGAGATGGACTTGCCGTTATGATCTAAGAAATGCACCGTTTCCGCCTGCTGCACCATAATTTGCCCCTCGTATTGGTCCGTTCGGCCTCGGATCGTAAGAAACGGGCGTCGCTCGATTTTTAATCGGCCGATTTGAGCTGTTCGACGAGGGCCCTCTGGGCCCCATATCTCGACAAAGTCACCTGAACGCAATTCCTCTAGATACTTGGTACGGCCCTCTGGAGTCAACACATATGCGTGGACTGCTCCTGCATTGACACGGAACGGCCGAGGAGGAACATGGGGGTTCTCCACAACCTCTGCCTGAATCAGCAGAAGGCAAGACGAGAACGAGCCAGTGAACAGACCCTCTCCCTCCTCCATGCGCTCGGTTAGATCGATGCAAATGCGCTCACCAATCCCTCCCTCTTCGACATGTGTAACTTCGAATTTCTCTAACCCCCATTCCGCCTCCTTCGGCGTGAAAGATGGACGGGATTTTCGGACACTATCGGCATGACTCCAAATCTCAGAATCATCAGGCAACAAAAGTCCGTCAACTCCAATCTCCAAAGCGAAAATAGCACCAGACACCTCCTCATTGACACTAATCTCGACACATAATCTCGTTCCACTTCCCACCATGTCGGAAATTAAATTCTCCAATGGGATCATCGTCCAATCAGTACATCGAACGAGTACCCAATCGACCATACCAATGTATTCACGAATAGATTCTCTATCCGTGCCATCGGCAATAGTGTGCTCGACGATACCGGCTCTATCCTCGGACAGAATACGGTCGGGAATAATGCTGCCAACATTGACCAATGCTTTCTCGGCCCATAACTCCATTCAAAACCCTCACAGGAATGATAGCGCCTCATCCATACTTGACCCATCGATGATGGCTCGTAACGCTTGAGTGACATTCTTAGGACGTCCAGAACCGAAAATACGGCGCCCCATACAAACACCTGCTCCCCCGGCTTCAATCGAAGCACGCACCATACCAAGTGTATCTTCCATCGTTGAACCAGCACCTCCTCCAGCAATGAGGACTGGGATAGGTGCAGCAGAAGTGACCATCTTGAAGGAATCTACACTTCCAGTCCATGGTACCTTAGCAACATCACATCCCAGTTCGTATGCAATACGGACTCCATGCGCGACACCTTGGGTCGAATCATCGGGGTCAATTCTCAGATGCTCTCCTCGAGGATATACCATACCTAGTACTGGTAACTCAATTGACCAGGCTTCCTCCGTTAATCTCCCAAGATCAGCAATCATCTCCGGTTCATGTTCATCGCCAAGATTCACCTGCCCAGAAACAGCAGCAGCACCTCGATCTAACGCTTCATGAGCCGATCCAATGAGGACCTTGAACTGACTTCGTGGACCACCATGGACGGTAGATGCGGATAGATGAGCAATGAATCCGTCCCAACCAGTCCTAGATGCATGATGAGTGAGAACGCCTTTTTGGAGAACAACAGCATCAGCACCACCCTCGATTACTGCATCAATTACCTCATCCATATGATCCAATCCAGTTTCAGGGTAAGCCGAAAGTCCGTGATCCATTGGCACCCAGAGCCCACGACCACCGGGGAGGAGGCGCTGAAGGCGCGCGTGGTGACCCTCCCTGTTGCGCCGATTCATGAGCGTGCCATGTATCACTGGCTATTGATTCATCGTCGACAGAAAAATCTCGGATTTTAAGCCCATATTACGTTTTTTTAAAACCGACCAGAGGATTGATGATTGGGACGCTGGTCCGTTGGTATGATACAATGGCATTGCTAACAATGACGGGTATGAAGCGCCACTACGAAACGCCTGCTGGTACGGTTCGCGCACTCGATGGTATCGACCTTGAGATTGAAGAGGGCGAACGGGTGATTCTTCTCGGCCCATCAGGGTCTGGAAAAACCACGCTTCTCAACTGCTTATCCGCGCTCGATAGTCCAACAGATGGAGAATATATCTTCCAAGAAAAGAATGTACCTAGAAATCATTCAGAGAAAATGACTTCTTTCCGACGCGACAATATAGGTTACGTATTCCAATTCTTCAATCTCCTTCAGGACCTCACTGTGATGGAGAATATCCTATTGATTCAGGAGTTGGCAGGAAAGAAGGATACGCAGCGTGCAGAGGAACTTCTCGATCTCGTTGGCCTAGGCTCGGAGAAGGGTCGATTCCCAGGAGAAATTAGTGGAGGGCAACAGCAACGCGTAGCTATCGCACGTAGCATAGCTAAGAAGCCCACATTACTACTCGGCGACGAATTAACTGGAAATCTGGACACTGAGACCTCACAGAAAGTCATGGAGGTACTGGTTGAGGCTTGTGCGAAGGAGAACATCACAGCCGTATTCGTAACCCATGACGAAGCACTCATTCAATACGCAACACGAGTCATCCGCATCGACAGTGGCCGTATCATCTCTGATGAACAGCACGACAAATCGAGACCTACCGAACTAAGTGAACCTACTCAAGATGTGTGAGGTGAACAAATGTCATCCAACTTGTTGAACAAGCGACTTGCAAGAAGTCTCTGGGGAACCAAACTACGTCTTGTAGCAGTCATCGGGATGATTTTCGTTGGTGTCTTCGCTGGAATCACCTTTGGCGGCTATGCAGCCAACCTCGAACCAATGTACGACTCCATCTACGACGATTCGGAGAACGGTGCAAATCTAGCAGACATCTGGGTAGATAATCAATCAGGCATCTGGACTCCTGAACAGGTGAATGCGTTCTGTAGTGGTGTTAGAAACGCATGGCCAAGCGATGCTGCAGCACTGGACTCCTGCGAAGGGCGCATGATTCTGAAAGGCAACCTATTCCATACAAATGACACAGGCAACCATCTCATCCCATCTATCTGGCACGGAATCCCCGAAAATGCAGACATTGACCGAAACTGGTTCCCTGAAGGCCACTCTGAGGGGCGAACTGCTGTAGGTGCTGAAGAGGTAGTAATGGATGCTCACGTAACAGATGCGCTCGGAATGAGTATCGGGGATCGAATAGAGATTGGCGTAGGTAACGGTAGTTTCGAGTTCGACATCGTTGGAATAGCCTACCATCCGCTCCACATCTACATCGCTCCTGAGGGGTCTCTCTTCCCACCTCTGCCAGGTGAGTACGGAATCGGATATCTATCCGATCTCGGAATGGCGAGAATGACTGGCAACGAAATTGGTTCTTCTAACAACCTGATGCTAGATGTCGAGGGTACTCCTTCGTTTGACCTGCCTAATACTGATGAGGACGAAGGAGATGAAATCGATGGGGTGAAGGCAATCGTGTCAGATTCAATGGAGGCAAATAGCCTCGACGGACGGATTCGTGATCGAGGTCAGAACGACGCTGTTGAATTTATGCGTCAAGACCTCGATGGTGCGAAGAAGATGGCAACACCATTCACCGTGATGATTCAAGCCATAGCTGCAATCACAATTGCTCTGAGTCTCCAGCGCCTTGTTCAGAGTCAAGCCCGGGAGATTGCCATCCTCCGGACCCTTGGAGTACCACGAACTTCACTCATGACTGGCTACCTGCTAGCACCACTGGCCATAGGTGCATTCGGCTGTGGCCTCGGAGTACTCGCAGGCCCATACGGAATGAATGGGATGTTAGACTTCTATGAGGAGTTAGTCGGACTTCCCATCATTGAACGCAGCATACCCCTGGAACTGTATGGAAGTGTGATTGGCTTGACTATGTTTATCGTCTTCGTATCCGGAGTATTCCCCGCTTGGAAAGCAACAAGGATGGAGCCACTTGATGTGCTTGGTGGGCACACTGACTTGCGTGTTGGCTCTAATCTACTTCGCACCCTTACTGGTTGGATGCCAACCCGCCTTGGTCTATCGATTCGTTCAAGCCTGCGCAAGCCTATCAGGCTGAGTATGACCTTCCTTGCAGTAGGTATCTCATTGATGCTCGCTGGATCGATTCAGATGATGACGGTCGGCCTAACAGACACAATCGTAGGGGGACTCGAAGAAGGGCAAACGTGGGACTTCCAGGTCTACACACAGCCAGGCGGGGAGGAGGCTATTATCGAATGGGCAGAGGAACGAGATGCAATCCATGAGGCTATTATCGAACTCCCATTTGGCATCCTACAGGACTCATCAGGAGTTGACCGTACCTTCACGTTAATCGCACTACAAGGATACGCTGAAGGTCAATCGATGCGGAATGTCGAAATTATTTCTGGGGATGCACCCGTCCAAACTTCAGGTCCACTTCAGGTCATGATGGACGAAGGATCACTTGACATGGCTGGCTGGGCAGTCGGAGATACACGAACAGTCGATGTAGCTGGAACAAGCACAGAGATCCAGATTACAGGCTCCGTACGTGGCGAGGTTGCGCGGACTATGTTCTTCCTCCAATCTGATCTCTCATCGATTATCGGTATTGAGGCAACCGCGATTTATCTCCAAATCCCTGAAGGAGTCGAAGTAGACGATTCCCTCGCAAATATATCGACGACTATCCAGGATCGCCAAGTACTAATCGAAGGCATCACCTCCTTGTTGGAACAGCAAACTCAGGTTCTATCCACAATTATGGGGCTCGGCATCCTGTTCACTCTCGCAGTGATGTTCAACACGATGGTGATGAATATCGCAGAGAGAGACTTTGAACTCGCGACCCTACGGGTCCTTGGAGCTTCCACAGCTGGTCTCGGCTCAATGCTCCTCTTTGAAAGCGTCCTGATTGGACTCGTAGGCGGACTAGTTGGTGTCCTCTTCGCATTCGGAGGCGCTATTGGTCTCGCTGCTTCCTTCTCAACTTGGCAATTCTACTTCCCAGTGGTCCTTGTCCCTAGCGTCGCCTACCAACTGATGACCATCGTTCTGGTTATCGCTATCGCAATGGTCCCCATAGGCATCTGGCGCCTGAGAAATATGGACCTTGTCGAGAAGGTAAAGGACCTATCCCAGTGAGGGTTATTCCTTCGCCATACCCATTTGTTTTTGAGCACTTTGTGCACTAGCTATACGCGTCTTCAGTAGTTCTCGCTGACGATGTTTCTTATTGTTCTGCACGTGCTTAACAGCCATCAAAACTACAATAACGATAATCACCGGAAGTAGTGCCTCAGCATGGTAACGTTCCATGACCTCAATGATACCTTGAGCAGTATATGCCCAGGTGATTGAGGCTGCAGTTCCACCAATCATGCAAGCAGTCAGAACCCGCTGGAAGCGCATTCTAGCCACAAGACCTAGCATTGCACCAACCAGAACACCACTCGCCATAAACGGAATCCAGACGAACACAATAAGCCCAAAGAAACCAGCTTTGCCCTCGATGCGTTGTTTGTTACTGTGTGCAATGAACTCTACCGAGGAAAGAATATCTGCAACAAACTGATTCTGTAATAAGGTCCCAGTGATTCCTTCTTGTTGCGCCACAAACGTCTCAGTGGCCACGATTTCACCATCTTCCTTGACACTAAGATCCTCAGAGCGACCGGCAGCCACACGATCTGCTATGGTATCTACCGTGCTCATCGCACTCACAATCACACGACGGTCCCCAAGCATCCCCTTCAATTCTAATTGAATCGTTTTTCGTAACTCTCGTTGAACATCCTCATAGGAAAGGCGATTTCTCAAGAATGAAAGTACCTGATTTGCAGGCTTATACTGGACTCTAAGATATACAGCAAAGTCATCAGAAGTCACATTGTCCTCAATGTGATGTAGTGGATTTTGATCAAACCAGTGCTTGACGACTGACCGTACGTTGTCGTCAATGCGGGCGTAAATATTCAGTTCAGTGAAGAAATTCGTGTAATCTTCGACTGGACCCTCCATCGAATCAACGCCCTCACGAATGCTCTGATGTACGCCACGTCGCTCATGTGAGGTGCGAACATCGAGTTCTGTACTTCGCATCTCACCATAAACAGCGAATTCACTCAACAGGAACTTAAGCAAGTGTGCTCGTACGCTTTCTCGATTCTCGAAGGAACGATCAGTGTTCTCGTAGCATGCATCAATACTGATTATCAGAGGTTTTACCTCAATTACAGTGCCCGCCCTATCATAATGGATATGCAGTTCATCGCAAGCGGCCTCAAGCGTTCGTTCAATCAGTCGTGATGTTTGCTCATTTGAAAGATCATCTTCATCGTCCCGATGGTAAAATCTGTACATCAACGGATACTGTATGAACAAGAAAACAACAGACATGAATAGAGATACGAACGCCATCCACCATGGCGGCACACCTGCACTACCACCGGCAAGCATTGCGGTCTCACGGCCACCTGCCCNTTCAGCACCCATAAGCGCTAGAGACCATTGCCCCAACGATTGAACTGTCCAACAAGACCTAATCTCATCATCTAACAACTCGATTCCTTTCACGGTTGTTGCTTCACCAAGGCCAACTATACTGAGTATACCGCCCTTCTCAATTTCTAAAACTTCGACTTGGCGCTCTTCGAGAATCATCTCTTTCTTACCAATCAACGCAGTCTGATTGGTATCAGTAACAGGAAGATCTGTCGTATTGAATACCTTCACTTGCAACGTATAGACGCCCGAATCAACATCGTCCGTAATCAGAGCAATCTCGGTCTGATTCAGGGTGCCATTCACAATCAACGGATCGATGATAACGGACCCATCCCTTGGCACTACATCCACATCNGGATCTACCAGTCGCGCTTGAATTACAATGTTAGAGGGGTCAATATTGTAGAGGCGGATACGNAAATCATGTTTCTCACCCTCCCAGATGTTAAGCCAAGCAACACCAGTACGGTCTACACACTCCTCTCCCGGGTCGAGGAAAGTTCCCGAAAGAGATTGATCAACAGATATGGAATCAGGCATGAAGGCACCAGTAGAACTGACTAGGACGACCCCGCCAAAGAGAAGCGCCGTAAGTAATCCGACGGCAAGTGTCTTGCCCTCTGGGCCACTAAAAAATGGACGCTTTGTCCCCTCACGGCGTAATCTAATCTCATCGAGTTGTTGGTCTATCTCAGTTGTATCTACCTCGATATTTTCAATGGTTTCACCCTCAATTTTTGCTTCCTGAACTTGGAGTTCGGATGCTTCCAGAGACGGAGCCAAAGAGGGCACTTCATCCGCCATAATAGGTCCATGACGTGACCCCCTCATATCCGTTTTGTCCATCTAATCTGAACCTTTGCGCTCATACGTCTACATTCAGTTTCAGAAAAGGGGCATCCCTCTCTGACGTATTCATGAACTAAGAGGAGTTTTTTCTCATAATGAATCATAATCCAATGGTTGATTGGCCACACCAATCCCTCGTGAATGGTTTTCCGTCTTTGCAAACCGGACGTATTGTTCTCTTCGAGAGAAGTTCGAACGTTAACGAATGGCTACTCTTATCATTTGCAGCTAACGAATTACAAGATGGACGGACAGTGTATTGGATTGATGGGGGGACTCGATTCGATCCAGGTCGATTTGTACCACTTATCCGTGCGGGAAGAATCGAAACAGAGGAATGTATGCAGAGAATGTATGTATGCAGAGGGTTCACCGCACACCAATTATCGGAACAAATTCATTCCGTCTGTAACGACTTAGAAATGAAGAACATTCAGCAAGAAAATGATACGAGGCTCCTTGTGATTAGTGACATGCCAATGATGTATGGAGATGGCCAGATTCGGATTGAAGAAGGATGTTCAATGCTTCGACGTGCGCTGCTCTTGCTTCAACGAATTGCAGTAGAACAAAGTTGCCTAGTCCTACTCTCACATCGTTCGAGTCGACAACATCCTTTCTCAGGGGTACTAAGGCATCAACTCTATTCTGTAGTCGACGAACGTTTCGTTTGCACCCATGAACGAAAAAGTGGGGTGATGAAGGCTACATGGTGCAAGGGATGGAAGTCCATCAAGTGGAATCCAAACGAGACGATGCAAATGAGACTCGATGCCTTCGATCAACACCAATCAGAGAGTACTGGAATTCTAGATGTACCGCTGGAAACTTGGTGCTCATCCCATCCGAAGGCGGAGAGAATCGCCGAGATTGAGCGCAATGCAATCGGAACGTAATATTCGGAATCTCCATTCAAACCTCTGATAATATTGGATGAACTCTCAATCTCCGAATCAAGACGAATACGGTCAATGGGGGCGATTCGACTCTTCCCAACGACAGCAAACCGCACCCTATGCCCTGGAGGTATTTCGCGAGAAAGCCAACGAGCACGAAGCAGTGCGGATGTGGTAAGATTGACCACTTTGGAATCCTCGATACTACGGTTGACACGACGTGCTGTGATAAGATCCTGCAAAGGGACGTCCCCCCTTCTAAGATTAGCAATACGCTCGTGAAGCATAGATACAACACTATGCTGGGCGGAAATACTCGGGTTAGGACGAAGAATCTCCAATGCATCATTCTGAAGATTACGAATCCATGTGCAGGTTGAATGCTGGCGTAATTCTATTCCTCGAATCTTCCATCCTTGATTACCATGGCCGAAGTACTTCGTAAGAGCCCCTACGCCGTTGGTTCGATTCGGGATGAAAGCTATCCAATCATACTCATCTTCAAGATCAATATGTACACCAACACGAGCTTCAATGCGGGCGATTACGCGATCTATTGATTGGCGACGCGCCTCTGAGTTTCGCGTCTTAAGATCGCTAAGCCAGAGTGAATCAACAATCGCATGCAGAGCGTCCCATCCCTCATTCTGTGACTCTTCAATTGCAATCAGAAGGATTTCCCTTGCCCAAGCGCAAATTGCTTCATGACATTCTATTCTCCCAAAACGAGCATTGCGATAACCAGTGTATCCAAAACATGTGACGAGAAGCCATTTCAGAATATTTTGACGACGATCCCATTCATCGCCCTTACTCTGACGGCAGGACTTGAGCCAGCGACGACGCTCAATAATCGGGGCAACCACTCGACCAAGGAAGCCATGCTGACGAGTACATGCATAGAGACGTGTATTCGGTACTGATAGATGATGCTTAACAGGTAGCCGCCGACGATCGGATATGAGACGAGCAGTTGACTCAACGTCCAGAGGAAGTACACCAAGACGTGAAGCACCTGTAATTTCCGGATTACAGCATAGACAAAACATTGTTTCAGGACTTATGTTACGACTGGCGATAATGCTAGGAAACAAACTTGCAAAATCAATCTCGACAACATTGTGATGCACACCGATTTTAGGGTCTAGGTAGAGTCCACCACGATCNATATGGAGAAGTTCCAATGCAGTCTTGATGTCTTCTGCTCGATTCTTTTTCCACGGAATTAATACTCCATCCTCAATAGCCTGACGGATTTGAATCGCTGAGATGGCNGAACCAGGAGATAGGCCTGCAATGTCTTGAGGAGGTATGCCAGACATGCGAGAAATTTCGAGTAGACCTTCAAATCCTCCTTCTTTGAAGATAAACGAGGTGCTTGCAACGATGTGGATACGACCTTCGAGAGAATACTTAGCTTCCTTACGAGTTAAGCGGCCATAACTCCAACTTGTAAACGCCTCAGACCGGGGGCGTCCATCATGACCCGTTCTACCCAATCGCAAGGGCAGACCAATACGTTCTGAGAGGTTGAATAGGGCTGGCATGTCAATCCAGTCCCCCTGTTCAGTGAGAATNACATGGGGATCGAAAGAATCTATAATTCGGTGAAGACGAGAAAGAGCNGCTCTCGGTTTTGATTCCACATTACTGATTCGCCATTCTATGTCATCCGATTTCAGATCAATCCAATCAATCGCTGCTTCAGGTGAACGATGACCACTCACATCTCGACACTCAACATGAATCTCAAGCACACGAAACTTTGGAAGACAATTCGATTGAGAGATACGACAATCCAGCGGAATCAATCGCTCTTCTGCAATCCGAACGCGCCCTAAAGGATGCAGACCTTGATCCAATAGATAGCGTTGTGAGGCAGCGGGGTCTATCGAAAATATCTCAAGATGATGCCATGACCCTGCAGCAAGAATACTCTGTGCTAGAGCAGGAATCTTATCACAACGGGCAACATCAATGGCGAGGACCTCTTTACAATCATTTGATTCGATATCTACGCGATGTTGCTCAAATCGACAGGATTCGATTGAGAAGGCGTTTTTGTATTCAAGACGCTGCAGTGTTTCAGAGAGTACTACTAGACGATGTCTTTCACCTCGCACGTGAACAGTGCAAGTCCACGAATCTTCGAATCGATGTGTGACTCCATCTTCATCCACTATCCAAGAGATCATTCGCCCGGTCTGCTTGTCAAATCGAACATCAAGAATGAATCCCTCAATCATCCATTCTCCTCCATCTGGTCAATACGTTGACGAAGTCGATCTATCTCCATCTGCTGTTCAAGAAGGACGCAGAGAAATATTGGCTCAAGGGGGTCTGCGGAAGGAAGGAGTCCACCTGCAGAAGCATGCAAACGAATCGCTGTTTGAATTCGATCAAAGGATAACTTCTCCTCGATACTCAAAGGGCGACGAAAATCCTGCCAACGCTCCATCCATTGCTCGATACGCAAGCGCCAGGTCGCAACTGTTCGCCCCATAGAATTGGGAATCAGATGGCCTTACTTTCAATCAATGCGAACAGACTGGGAGGGGAATCTGAAAGTGATCATAGCACAAGGTGTATCACCGTGCGAATGGCTTTGAACGGGGTTGTCGGATGGATAGGTAATGGGTGAGGAACAGCGGAGTACTATCGGCCGGATTCTGGATGCAGTTGACCAAAGTGGGATACACTATGGGATGGGGTTCCCGATGATTGCCAGTGAGAACGTAATCTCCCCCTTAGTCAGACAAGCATGTGACAGCGACTTACATGGAAGATATGCCGAGGGGCTTCCTGGTAAGCGCTACTATCAGGGCTGTGACGACTTCGATACAATTGAGGAAATAGGAATCGAACTTGCTCAGAAGGTGTTTAATGCATCCTTTGCCAACATCCAACCTACCTCCGGAACCGTATCGAACATAGGGGCACTCAAGGCCCTAGTCAAGCCAGGAGATCGAATTACCGCTGTTTCTACAGCAGATGGAGGGCATATATCTCACGCACAAATGGGAGCAGTCGGTCTCCGTGGCCTAGACCTCTACACATATCCATGGGATGTTGACAGAATGGAACCTGATATCGATGCTGCTGCTGAAATGATTCGAGACACTAAACCGGCTCTCGCATTATTCGGTGCTTCTGTATTTTTATTCCCCACTCCTCTCAAAGAACTCTCTGATGTAGCTCATGAGGTAGGAGCCCGCGTCATGTATGACGGTGCACACGTTCTCGGCTTAATCGCAGGTGGTGTGTTCCAAGACCCTCTCCGTGAAGGTGCCGATGTGATGACTGGATCATCACACAAAACATTCCCTGGACCTCAAGGAGGATTCCTGCTATCCAATGATGGTGATGAGAAGTTTCATCGTCGTCTAAACAATGCAGTATTCCCTGGAACTAACTCTTCCTATCACCTACATCACGTGGCAGGGAAAGTTGTAGCCCTATCCGAGTTCGAAGCTTTTGGTGAACAATACGCTCGTGACACTGTAAATAATGCGAAAGCACTTGCAGCCGCTCTGGCATCAGAAGGA
>PATD01000023.1 GCA_002713585.1 Methanobacteriota archaeon | reverse complement strand
CAGGTTGATGTTGGGAAAATTGCCTGCGCCGATGGTGTAGTGGCCTATCATGCAGCCCTGTCGAGGCTGCGACCCGGGTTCAAATCCCGGTCGGGGCGCCTAACGACGTACAATAAAGGCGGCTAGCATATCCGTTGCGTTGAACTGTTTACGTACTCGCACTTCAATATCTTCGACATTGCAATCAACAATTCTTGAAAGCTTGTCAGGGAGTTCAATTACTTCACTTTCTGGAATAATTGTCCACCCACAAATCCTCATCGGCCCTTCGGGGCGGAGAAGTGGAAGTAATGCTGGCAATAACCTCAGAGTTTGATGGGGGAGATTCACAAGAAGTGCGTCCCAACGGCCACACTGATCCTTTATGCTGGGGATTTGTGTTGCATCCATACATCCAACAAAGATGCCGGAAGTTGGTTCCACTAAATTATCCTGAGGGAAATTGAGTTCTAATCCGCGGAGAGGTTTGAGATTGTGAAACAAAAATGGGAGGCAATCTGGATTGAGGTCATTGACTAGAAGATCGCCTACCAAGCTTTCTCGACGCAACAAGGGTGCAATCGCTGGGCCAACGCCACAAAACGGGTCGCAGATGTTGATGGGGCGGCCTAATTCAACAGAAAATTGGGTTAATTCCTTCGTTGTATTTTGGCGCTCATACTGTAATTTGCTAGAGAAATAAACTCGAGAGGGGTTGAGACGTAGGCGTAATCCATTCTCAGGTACATCTGTTGTTGGATCTAGAAGGTTTGATTCGAGACCCTCCAATTCCTCGCCCCAAATCAATCGATTTGTTCGAACTGCAATGGGTTGTAAATCTCTAATTCTGAATTCACCCTTAACTCCGTGATCTAGTAACATAAGACGAATTCGAGGATGAGTCTCCATTTTAGATTGAATAAACGCTGGAAGATACTGGTCATTTACCTCATCATGTCGTTGGATGAGAAGATCACCCAAAATTTCGTGTGTTTTCGAGACGATGATGTTCTCTAACACGCCCTCTCCTGCTAATTCGGTAAAACGCGCCTGCCAAGATTCTCGGCTATTCCATGGAATGGGATTGGCGTCTATAATTGGAAAATTGGCAAGGTCAGAAGGTAGTTCTGAGGGGGTGTTATCATTCAACGGAATGAGGATGCGTCCATCATCATACGGTCGAACGCGATGCTCTGTGTGAAGCCATCCTGATTCCCGTAAAATGTCGATTGTTTGTTGCGTCATGCTCGACGGCACGCTCAAATGACGCATGGGACCCGCTCTAACCAGTGCTAACGGCATCTTGACGCTGACGGAGGAAGATTAGTGGATACGGGTGGATTATTTCTAATCGGCCTCGGACCAGGAGACCTTGCCCTAATGTCACAACGCGCCATCAATCTGTTACAGGACATGGATGAGCGATATCTCGAAGGGTATACTGCAACCCTGCCCATTGACCAAGAAAGTAAATTGGAGAATCTTGTGGGTCCATGGAAACGAGTGATGCGTCCCAAAATCGAAAATCCAAGAGAGATTATCGAAGAGGCAAAAACACGGAAGGTGGCAATTATGGTGGTGGGTGATCCAATGCAAGCAACAACTCATGTTGATTTATTCCTTAGAGCAAAGGAAAATGGGGTGCGTGTGACAATTGTACCCGGTATTTCTGCAACAACTTTAGCCATTAGTTCCAGTGGAATGCAATCCTATCGATTTGGGCGTCAAGTTACGTTACCTTACGCTTATGGTGACTATCTGCCAACCTCGCCTTTACGCTACATACTTGACAACAGATCACGAAATCTGCATACCTTGGTATTGCTCGATTTGGATCCTACCGGATTAGGAATTGAAGATCCAATTCACATGAGTCCGCCAGTTGCTGGACAAATACTCATGCAGATGGCAGAACGGTGGAATGAAGAGAATGAAGAAGTAGACGTCAGTACTTGGAATGTCGTCGTTCTATCTGACCTAGGAACTGCTCAAAGTCATGTCTGCTCTACAATAATCGAAAAAATGGAAGGTATGGATAAAGGGCGGATTCATTGTCTTATTCTACCTGCAGAAATGGATAATCATGAACTGATGATTTTCGACAGCATGAGATATCACGCGTAGATGTGAAACAGGAGAGGGGGTTGACGACATTATGGCCGGACCCGGACAAGTCCGATTTCCTGGTGAGGATAAACGGCGAAAGCTCCGTATGAAGGGCATCAAAAAAGCCTCTGATTCCATTCAAAAGCGTTTGAGAAAAAACTTGGATGCTTTACTTGATGATCCTAGTTCCATCCTACCTACTCGTCATCCAAAGGGTGTATTCCCTCGACGAGACCCATTGAAAAAGACACAGAAGGAAGTGCAGCGTGTTACTGATAAACGAAACAATCTGAAATGGCTTCAACGACGAATGCGTAAACGTCGAGGAGATGTTCCCGCTCGTGCCCTCGCTGGTACGCTTGCGGCTGCGCATGAAGAAACGTTTGACACTGTTTCAATCTTCCAAAACCCTGCTTATGGTCGGCACAGTTTCGTTCGACGCGGGATGGCGGCGCCAACCGATCTTGCCTCAATGCAAAATTTCCATGATATCCCGTTGAAACTATTGCTTTGGCGAGATCATGCAAAAGCTGGAATCTGGTTCTTTGGTAGCCGTGCTGAAATTGTATGCACGGGCACTAAACCCCTAATCCCTGATGGTTGGATTGATGAGGGGCTAAAACAAACACCAATCAACCTACAGAAAGATGGGCGAGTTTGGTTCACATCCGGCCTAACTCCAAAAGACGTGGAAGAACGGAAGCAAACCAAGGATGGCTGGATTCGTTTCGAATTTAATGATGGGACTTTGCTTGGTATCTCTTCGGCTTCTCTACAATCCATCGAAGAGAGTCTTATCGGAGGGATTTCGCTTCGTATGCTTCCTCCTAAAATTTCAGCCGTGGCTGAAATCGAATGGATTTGGGCGCCAGAAGGGTGGGGTGATGATCGAGAGATTTCAAAGGAAATGGAAGAAGCGGGTCAAGAGGTTCTTACGGCTTGGACTGATCTAACCTTGAAAGACAAAGATGTTGTTGAACGATTGAAGGGTGCTGTCACCAATTCAATCGATGAAGGATTCGTTCTCGGGACTATGTGGTTCAAGGAATTTGAAGAAGGGATTTCTGCAATTGAAGGGACTGATTTAGAGAAGGAGGCCATTCAATGCGCTCTTTCGAACATAAAGGCTGGACTACATGTACGTAGAGATGGTGTTGCTCTCGATTCGCCGGATGATGTGATTCGGCTCGAGATGCGTGCTGGACATGATATTCTGATTTCTCTCTGGGATGATTGGGGCCATACAATCCTTGGGGAAATGTTTGGGATAGAAGGTGAAAAAGCCGACGAGATTCATGCAAAGCAAATGAAGCGTAAACAGGGATTCAATGCCTTCCTCAAAGGATTGAGTAAGGATCGGCAAGCTACTTCGAAGCTAGAAGCATTGCCTTGGAACAATACAGTACTACCCTCGCCCTTGGATTTGCTTCATGATTTAGTGCGTAAGGGTCACACAGATGGTCTCGGGAGGACAATCTCGATGGTTCGAAAACGGAAAGTCATCAATGATGCTGCTATGGGTTGGGCTTGGTTGGTTGCACATGATCGTGATGGGTCTGAAGCCTGGCGCTTTGAGCAAGTTGCTAGAGACAAAGGTGGTGACTGGGCAAGGGCTGTATCTGACCTATGGCAAGTTAGTGAGATTCTGATTGCTGGAAATGGGAAGAAAAGTGATTATATCGATGCAATGGGTAAGGTCGCTGCTGCTGCAAGTCTCCAAACGGATCTTCCAGATGATGAATGATCAAGCATCTAATGCCTGATGTATATCATTCCAAATGTCTTCAACATCCTCAATGCCAACACTCATCCGAACAAAGCCAGGAGATATTCCTGCAGCGATTCGAACCTCTTCTGGAACCGCCATGTGAGATGAGGTGGCTGGAACCTCAATGAGAGATTCGACGCCTCCAAGACTTGTTGCCTCGAATATGATTTTCAATCGGGACATGAAGGTCATAGCAGCATTATCCCCTCCCCTAACAACAAATCCAAGCATACCTGTTCCATTAGGCATGACATGTTTAGCAATCTCGTAATCTGGGTGAGAAGCAAGTGAAGGGTGAACCACTCGTTCAATGGCTGGATGGGATTCTAGCCTCTCAGCTAAGGTTGCTGCATTAGATGCATGAAGTGGCATTCGTGCATGAAGTGTTCGAATGCCTCTTTCTAAGAGGAAGCAGGCATGGGGGTCGGGGGATGTTCCAAAATGGATTTTCTTTGCAAAAACTTGTGCAATGAGGGCTTTAGAGCCAACAACCACACCCCCTATATGGTCTGAATGACCATTGAGATATTTCGTGGTGCTATGGATAACAAGATCATGTCCCATTTCGATTGGACGTGTAGCCCAAGGTGAGACAAATGTGTTGTCAACAACTGATATGAGGTTGTTTTCCTTAGCAATTCGAGCAATCTCTGGGAGGTTGCAAACCTTGAGATTTGGATTTGTTAGTGTTTCGGAATAGAGCATTTTCGTGTTCTCTTTGATTGCGGCCTCAAAAGAAGAAGGGTCCCGAATGTCTGCCAGAGTCACCTCGATGCCGAACCTTGGTAAATCTTCAGTCATGAGGCCATAAGTTCCACCATAGACATCAGGAGAAGCGATTACATGATCCCCGCGTGATAAGAGGCCGAGGAGGACTGTGGTAATCGCCCCCATCCCACTTGAGAACATCTCTCCATCTTCTGCACCTTCTAACGAGGCTATTTTCTTCGATACAACCTCTGAGTTCACTGAGGATAAGCGACTGTAGAGTAGTGTGTGTTGAGCCCCGGCAGCCCATCCAGCATATCGCTCTTCATCGAGCTTGTAGGTTGAGGACAGGTACACTGGAGTGTTTACTGCTCCATCTGCATGGTGGGTGCCCTCATGCACTGCACGTGTTGGGAATCTCATTTCGTCACTCATAACCTCGCCTTGGTAATCGGTAAGGGGTGAAGGCCTTGAACGAATCTGTCAACGTTGTTGTCGCTAAAATTGTGAGACGAGAATGAAATGATCAGTTTACAATAACGTCTGAAGGTTCAACTAGTGACGCATTAATCCACCAACTTGTATCCTTGAACTTGAGTAAGAGGGTGGAGTCAGATGTGTCAATCCGTTCGATAATGGGAAACTCGTCCTTGTCTGCAAAGGGTGGCCAGCCGGTAAATCCAGTCTCTGTTCCAGACTTTTTCATAACAGTCATTCCAACTTCAAATCCATCAAGACATTCTGAATCCTCATCTTCTGAATCGATGGAATCAAGGAGTTTTTCCATAGTATCTTTTGAAAGTCGATCTGAAGAAAAGAGCGCTTTGATGATGTCCCGGCGGCTTGTATCATCCTCTTTACCTTCAACCTTGTAACCCATGAAACGAATGATTGAGTCTTTCTTCTCAAACCTCATCTGTAACGCATGGAAACACTTCGCCTCAGTTCTAACCTCACCTTCCTTTGAAAGTAGGTAAGAGAGTCCGTCGTAAACAATGTTCCACATCACATTGGATTGAAGGCGTGTAATCGCTTCAATCGGAATACCCTTCTCTTCGAACATTTCACGAATCTTCTGACCCTCTGGACTGAATCTCAATCCAGCCTCAATAATTGGGTCAATTACCCAAGGAGATTCACCAAGATTCGATTCAATCTCATGCACTAATTCGACAAGGCTTGCCATTAGTTCATCGATTGCAATTCGCCTCTCAATTCGGCTTGCCCATTCCCAATCCCATGACATGGAAAAGATGTAGTATTCAGGGTATTTCAATCCGTGAAGGAGGTTTTCTCCCCTCTTGTCTCCGTTTCAGAAGCCATCGCCCCGTAAACCCAAGGCTAACAATCACGAGGATCAATGCGATGATTGGTAAGAGAACCGCTAGTATTGTACAGATGATGCATGCGCCCGCTTCTGCAGTAGACACGATTGGATTGCCGAGGCCACCGGTTGTCGCTGTTGACATTGCCCGCAAAGCCACTGTACTCACCTGAACTGTACCACTGACTCCACCACCTGCAATTATGCTCAGACCCCATCGAATAAGAGGGTCTGAATCTCCTAAAGATGAACTCATCAATAGAGCCCCAGAAAGCATCGCTGCGGGTGACGCGATCGTGTCCAATAGATTGTCTAACCAAGGCACATAATATGCGATTATTTCGATTAATGTGGCTAATCCAAGTACCACCAATCCGATGTCGGATGCCATCCAATCTTGTAAGCCAGATGTCGGGATTGCTGATGGGAGGTAGTCTAAACGGGCTGCTGCGCCGTAAAGAAATGGGGGGATAAATATACGGAAACCGCTAGCTGCTGCAAGACCGATTCCTAAAGAGGCGGCAATGAATAATTCAAATCCATTCATTTAGTCACCTCTTCCGTCCAAGTTGAATATTCGTCAGATGCATCAATAGCGGCCCAAGTCACTTGAGGAATATCATAGGGACTTTTCTCTTGTATGAGTTTAGAGAGGATTGGGGCTTTTTCAGTGGTAGTTGTCATCGTAAGACGCCATTCATCTTCGGAATTAACTTCTCCATCCCACCTATACATCGAACGAATTCGTTCGATCTGTATACATGCTACAACTAAATTTTCAACGAGAGTATACCCCCATTCCCCTACCTCAAACTCCTTCCAATCGCCTGGAAGGGTGGTCACCATCTTCACAATAGCCATCAGTAAATACCAATCGCCACGCGGGTTGAACCTATCGGATTAGTGGGATGATTGAAGGCCCATCACTCCAGAGAGTGTAGCATGGGTTTGGATTGGAGTGCCCCCATAGATACCGGTCCGCTTCCTGAAGAGGGGGAGGAGTTCGATGTCATCGTGGTTGGCGGAGGGCCTGGAGGGGCCGCCGCCGCAAGCTATGCAGCACTCGCTGGAAACAAGGTCCTTCTCATTGAGAAGGCTGTTTGGCCCCGTGACAAAATTTGTGGGGATGCTGTTGGAGGTAAATCGCTCCGTCATGTCAAAGAGCTCGGTGTGAAGGAGATGATTGAATCCACACCTCACTTTCGAGTAACTGGGATGATGTTTAGTAGTCCAAATGGAAAGCAAGTAACTATTCCACTACCAAAAGATGAGGTCGCAAAGAGAGAAGCGGGATATGCGCTCCCTCGGCTTCAGTTCGACTACATGATGTTTCTCAGAGCAACTGAATTGGTTCGTGGCGCAGGTGGAAAAGTTGTCCAAGGTACTTCAGTTTCTAGTGTGCACCATGATGAGGTGGACCTCAAGATTACTGGTGTAACAATTGAAGGTGGTAGTAATTCTACTCATATGGCCCCACTAACGATTGGTGCTGGAGGGTATCTTTGCCCCGTCGCAAAAAAAATTGTAGAAGAGTTGAATCTTGAGAAAATGCGAGATGAAACGCACTACTGTGGAGCATATAGAGAATATTGGACAGGAGTCAAAGATGTTGGTGATAGTGAAGGATCTATTGAACTCCATTTTGTTGACGACGTTATACCAGGATATTGGTGGATTTTTCCAGTAAATGAAAATGTTGTAAATGTTGGAATAGGGATGGTGAACGCCGAAAGGCGTAAGCAAACTGGTATCAAGAAATCACTCAAAAAACTTCAACATTATCTCATTCACGAACACCCCCGATTCAAGGAGCGATTTGCAGATGCGACTTTTGTAAAGGGTAGTGGGAAAGGTTGGGAGCTCCCATTTGGAAGTCCTCGAAAAGGTGCTACACTACAACCACGACGTACAGCAATGGCTGGAGCGATATGTGTTGGTGATGCGGCAAGTTTGGTGGATCCGTTTAGCGGCGAAGGTGTTGGGAACGCCTTACTATCTGCTAAACTAGCTATTTCTCTATTTGATCGAGATGCTCACTCAGAGGAGGGGTTACCTGCTGAAGTTGCGGATGAATATATGACACGTTTATGGGAAGAATTGGGGCCTGAACTTTCAAACTCATTCAAGATTCAACGAATTGTACGAAGGAAGCGTTTGATGAATCTCTTCGTACGAAAAGCAGCAAAGCGTCCTGCTCTACAAGCGGCTTTAACCGATGCCTTAGCATCAAAAGATGCTCAGAAAAAATTGCATAACCCTCTTTGGCTCGCCCGGAACATTTTGTTGTGAGGGCTTCCTATGGATGCAAGTTTACAAGGCATCAAGATAGTCCTGCTAGATTTAGATGGAACGATCCATTTGGGGGGAGTGCCAATTCCTGGAGCTTTGGAATTCATTGAACGATGTAGAAAACGGGGGATTGCTCCAATCTTTCTATCCAACAACTCTAGTCGTTCTGTAAAACAATACGTAGAGAAGTTGCATGGAATGGGAATAGATGCTGGGGAAAGGGATGTGCTTCTCTCAACACACGACTGTATACGCTGGCTCCAACAACGTGGGTGGTTGAGAATCCATTGCTTCGGCACTGAAGGAATGATATCTATGATGGAAGAGGCTGGATTTGAATGTGCAAATGAAAATGTAGATTGTGTGGTCGTTGGTTACCACACTGAACTTGTTTATTCTGAATTACAACAAGTTACTGAACTCTTACACAAAGGGGTACCTTTGGTGGCCACTCACCCTGATATTGTCTGCCCGTCACCCACAGGGGGATTACCGGATGTGGGTTCGATGTTAGTTATGTTCGAAGCAGCCACTGGAATAACTCCTACGATTGTCACAGGTAAACCAAGACCTGAAATGATTCTTGAACGATTGAAGGTGGAGGGGGTAGATCCCTCGAATGTTGCTATGATTGGTGATCGGATTTACACTGATATCGCAATGGCTCGTGCCGCTAATGTGCACAGTATTCTCGTCCTAAGTGGTGAAGCAAGGAAAGATGACCTCAAAAATTCAAAAATACAACCAACATTAGTTGTCGATTCTGTCGACGTGCTTCTTCGGTAACTGGCCAATCTAATTTAAAGATGAAATCGCATCGATACTAGATACGTTACCTGTGGTGTTCAATACCTTCCGCGAAGCCATGCGCTACGTGTCTTCGGATTGGGATGGAAATGGCATGGAAGAGTGTGACCTGCTTGCACTCCCAAGATGCTCCCAAAAAGCAACATTGCCATCTGAGGATGAAGTGATTGAACGCTTATGCGACAGTGGTATCCTAAGTGATGCAAGGGTCCGTAATGCATTGAAAATGTCGAGTCGTAGTCAAGCGATTTGGCCCCTACCTTCTGGCTTGGCTATCAATGGGCTCGGAGCTTCTGCCCTGGCTTTACCTTGGTGGAAATCGAGTCGGGAAACTGGTTCTCTGCTTCCATCTCATTACGAAACAGCACAAATTATGCAAATGATGCAAATGGAATCAGATACCCGTGTTCTTCTCATTGGACCTCGTGGTAATTGGTGGACTGAAATTATACTCCGACTAGGTGCAAATGAAATTCACGTGGTAGAAGCGAATCCTGAACGTAGACGGTTTCTCGAAATTAACTGGAAGGAGCGGGGGTTGGATTTGCTCGCGATTAACCAAGGGTGTCGTGTAATATTCCATGATGCATCTTGGTTGGATTGCAATAAGATGATTCAAGAAAACGAGGTATGGGATCGTATTCTTATCACCGGCACATGTGATGCGATGCCGGCAAAATTATTCAAAACACTAAGACAGGGGGGAGTGGGGCTTGTTCCCATTGGCCCTATGGGAAGTCCTGCAATCAAATGTGTAACGCCTGAGCAAGATGGGGGGTTATTCGTTCGATCTATCACAATGTGGATGGCTGATCCATTAGATTCTAGGACACACCGGCGCCTAATTCCAAATGCTGAGAAACGTGAACATCTCANGAATATACGTGAACGGAGTGAAGTCCTTGATGAGGATTGGAGTATGCCNGAACATGCTTGTCTACGTGANCGNGCGGGGCCGGCACGACTCCTCGATGCAATGGATCAAATCTGGAATGAAATGGGGGTTGATTTTGATGGAAATGAAATGGATGCTGAAATGGCTGATCGGCTCTTCAGAATGGGGAATGTGATTCAGAATATAGGAATGTTTGACTATGCTGCAGAGCATTTTGGGGCGTCTTTCCATCTTCGACCATCAGCAGAAGCTGCTACGATGATTGGATGGTCATANAGTGTGATGGGGAATGATTCTGAAGCGATGGCTTGGTGCCGAAGGGCTATTGAAACGGACTCTAGTTTAGGTGATCCTTGGAATGATATTGGTGCGATTATTCTCGCTGGAGGTGAGATTAAACGGGCGATGGCTTGGTTTAGGGCCGCTGTTCAAGCCGATCGTTCACTGAATCCAGGACACCCTTGGTCAAATATGGCACGTGCTCACTTGATGATGCGAAATCACCCGGCTGCATTTTTTGCTGCACAAAGCGCTGTGGTTCATCTACCTGAAGACCGGGAGCTCTTGATGCTCTTAGAAGAACTTGGTACAGATCTCTGCTGAGTTTATTCCTCTNCAAAATCGATTTCTTTCTTCTTNTCGTTNCGTAGAAAAGATGGTGCCCACCAATTGAGGGGACCCATTAGGCGCATCGTTGCAGGAACAACGAGAGCGCGAACAAGTGTCGCGTCTAGGAAGATGGCAAGTGCAAGACCGAGTCCGAACTGCTTGATGATAGCCACAGAGGCGAATATCTGTGCAGAGAACACGAGTACCATAATCAGGGCTGCTGCAGTAACTAAACGGCCTGTTTTCTGAAGGCCGTATGCAACGGCCAGCGTATTGTCGCCAGTCCGTTCCCATTCTTCATGAATGCGAGAAAGCATGAGTACCTCATAATCCATTGAAAGACCGAATACTATACAGAACAACATTACGGGTGTTGTCGGATCAATTGGTTGTGGAGTGAAATTCATAATTTCATCCAAACCAAGACCTCCTTCTTGGAATACGAATACCAACATTCCGAAAGTAGCTGTAATGCTGAGAATATTCATGACTATTGCCTTGAAGGGGATTATGACTGAGCGAACTTGAATGAACAAAAGGATACANGTAGATATGAAAATAAATGCCATTGATGTTGGAAGATTTTCCACAACTGCGTCTAACAAATCAAGGTTGTAAGCCGCGAGGCCGCCGATGATAATTGATTCCTTTTCTACACCCATCAGATCGATTCCATCAGCATCACGAACTGATCTTATGTCTTCTACGAAATGGCGTGCTTCAGCAGTATTCCACTCGTCCCCAAGAGTGATGAGAAGATAGGTGTGACTCGTTTTTTGGCTAATGAATGANGCTCGGAGATACTCTCGTTGACCGAGTTGTTCTGGAGTTAAAAAATCATCAGGNGTTGACCAAAATTGGACTACTGAGCTAGCATTCATAGAGGGATCAAAATAGCCAGGTGCAAGAATTGAAATTACATGTTCAGATTCCATTAAAGAAGATGCATAAGCATGTGTACTACGAAGATTNTCTTCACTCAATGCNTCCTCCCCATCTCCAAGTTCAAGAATAAAGAATAGAGAATTATCAGAGGTTTCGACCCAGATAGATGACATTTCCTCGAGACCTTCGCGAGCCATATCATCAGGTGGAAGTGAACGAATGCTCGTTACTCCATATTCTGCCTGGAGAAATGGAGCTCCTACTCCAACAAGAAGAAAAAGAATTGGNACGAGAATTACTAGTGGCCGATTCATNACTTGAGTTGCAATCCAAGACCAAAATCCATCCTCTGATACTGTGTCTTTCATACCAAATGGAATNCTTAGAGAATTGATTCTCGGTCCAATAAGTGCTAGAAGTGCGGGAAGAATGACTACGGAAGTCAACATTGCCATGCTGACTGCCAATGTTCCTCCAATACCCATTGATGGGGTTTGTGTATTCTTGAAGAAGAGAAGGCCTAGGAGGCCCGTTGCCACCGTTAAACCCGAAAAAAATACTGCGCGACCGGCAGTTGCTGTCGAAATGGCAATTGCAGTTCGCGTATCGTGACCTGCTGCAAGTTCCTCTCTATATCGATAAAGTATGAACAAGGAGTAATCTATGGAAACGCCTAATCCGAGTAGAGTGATTATGTTGGATGCGAAATTGTTGACTGAAACGCCTTCAAGAGTGGAAAGCCATACTGTAATTCCAAGGGCACTCAACACTGTTAGGANGCCTACGGCCATTGGAAGTGCAGATGCTATGAGTGAACTAAACACGATAAGAAGTACAATTCCAACCAATGGGGCTGCGCCAAGCTCAGAACGAATTAGATCGTCCTTCAATCGCAAATCAAAGGTGGAATCAACNGCAAGATTTCCAGTAATCCAAATATCGAANTCNCCCTCTGATGAAGAGGCGATTTCNGCCATTACCTTCCAATGTTCGATNAGTATGGCTTTGGCTTCTGATCTAGGTTGAGTAATCTGAACTAGGGTCCNAGACCAGCGACCATCCTCACTTACGNAGTAACTNAGATTTGCAGCATCAACTGTCCAAGGGTAAGTCACAGATATTGTTGGATCGTTCGCTAAAGGGGCAAGGGTTGATTCGATTGCAGAACGTATGGATAAATCGTCATAGTTGAGATTACTATTCACAAGAAGGAAGAATGTCTCCGTGTTTTCAGCATCTAGATCCCCAAAAGAATCACCCATAATCCGGAACGCTTCAGTAGATTCAAGATCACCTTCCCCAAATGATTCGGCCCAATCTGGAGTCAAAATAATGCCTAATGAACCCAACAATAAACAGAGAGTGAGGCCAAGTGTGAGGACTGTTTTAGCATAATCGTGAGNGATNATCCCTAATTTGTACAANGGCCTCTCTTCGAATACTGANGGGTCGGNGGTGCTCTCCATGTTCTTGGGCGGTCATNATGGTTATTTCAAGACGTGCCCTGTAGCACAATAGGCGCTCAATNTCAAGATGATTCTTGATTAGGTTGTGGAACGATGAGAACAGTTTCTGTAGTTCGATCAATAATTGGTAGTTCAAGCATTGAAGAAGATGGAAGGATGTGGACTGTGCAAGAAGGCCCGCAAGCAGGTGCNAGGTAATCTTCTCCTTGTTCTGAAAGGATGAAGCGTAAACCATGCCCTGCTGGAATAAGTGCGTCAATCGCTTGAAATTCCATCATCATAGTCACTGTTTGACCTGGGACTACAGTTTGGGGTTCTGAACCGCCTGCATGATAGCGAATATCCATTGTTGCATGACCTAAACGAAGGCCAGTTTCAGCATCTTGCATTTCGATGAACACTTGTCCTCCATCGAAAGTTGGGACTGCTAGTAAGTGTAGAGTTACAAGGCCTGCGATGTGTAAATCTGATTCACTTATTGACGGGCATTCAACCGTTACAACTTGCCCACCCCCAACAACTGGCGCACCGCCGCCAAGGAAGACGCCATCATTGCTACATTCACTCATGTCTAGTGGTATTCGCTCAACATCGAGTGGTGGCCATGTTTCCTCGATTCTCCACTGGCCATCATTACGTTGAATCTGTGCAGTCAGATCTGGTGCAGGCCCACGCTCCATCAAGTAATATTCGAACCACTCAAAGAGGTCTTGGCCCCAATCCCAGCGTGTCATATTCTCGAATGCCTCGCCACCATATCCTGAATCAATGTCGTCATGCTTCTGCCATTGATCGGGATAGTCGTGCCCCCATTGGCCGAGAATTCCCCTTACATCGAAGCCGGCGTCGACGTAATCTTGGTACCAATTCGTTCCTGGTGGGCCCCCAAATACTTGGTGTGGGTCTACATTCCAATCTTGCATCCCTTGAACCCAATACACACTCCCATTCCAATTTTGGATAGCTTTGTCGATATGGCTCCTTTCATCGTAATAATTCTGCATGTATGGGTCCATTTCTCCACCAATGTACGTCACTGGTCCCGCAAAAAGGCCTTCCGCGATGTCTGGGCAGACATTGTCAAAATCGTCTTCATTGTAATCAACAGTGCTTGAAAAATAATTCATATGCATTACTTGCGAGCGCGCCTCCGCACTCCCATTCTTGTAGAGTAATGGGTGGAGGGCGGTGGTGCCTGAAATCGGAACGATAGTCTTGAGATATTCGCTACCCATTGCGGCAGCCTCCCATTGTGTTGCGCCCTCGTAGGATTTCCCATAAAGGCCAACATTACCATTACTCCACTCTTGTGTACCAAGCCATTCTACAGCAGAATGAATTCCGAGCCCTTCGCCAGCGCCTCGATAATCAAAGCAGCCACTACTCTCCTCAGTACCAAATACAGCGACTTGAGCAAAGGCGTACCCATGAGGGACGAAGTTCTCGAAAATGAACTCCCCTCGGCCGGCTCCAACTACATTTGTGGGTGTTGATTCCGAACCTTGTAGGCCATAGGAAAAATATGGAGATACAACTGCAATCACAGGCACTTTTTCACCCATCTCAGTATTACTCGGAAGCCAATAGGAAAGGTGAACCTCTGCCGAGGCGGGTCCGGTCTCCCATACTGTAGAGGTGTCAACAGAGATTGTAGCCTCCTGAACATCAAGAGCGGAATAAGGGCCGGATTCGAGGACAAGGCTGTAGGTCCCAGTAGTATTCCATTCTAATGTATGGCGATCCCAAATTTTCGGGTAGATATCTTGATCTTCTAAAGGGGGATTTTCTTCTTGACCAAAACAACCCACGAAACTAATGTTGAGGAGAATGAGGACGGTAAGAACAGATTGTGTCTTCATGTATTCATACCCCCATCATACATACAAAAATACAGATTGTCAGTTTTGTGGGGTTGCAATCAAAACAACCGATGTGCCATGTCTTGAAGACATTCTCCTTCTACGAGGGCTTCCAATAGTGGCCATGAATCTATTGTATGCTCTCGATAGTAAGTCCATCTTCTGTTCTTCACCAATCATGTGAACCTGTTCGACATTGAATCCAGCAGAAGTTGTCAATCGAGCAATTGTATAGGGGCTGAACCAGAACCTATGATCTGAATTTACGGCCTCAATTCCATTTTCCCATGCTCTCCGTGCAACACTTGAGAAAGCATTGGGAACAGTAATGATAATCCGATCGTAAAGGTGACCTAATGTGTCATTGAGGTGTGTTAGAAATTGGCCAGGGTTGTCGAGGTGTTCAACAATCTCTGCTAGGAGAGCGAAATCATAGTGGCGACCTTCTGAAAACGTCTCACTATCACCATCAACTTCCAAGATATTGCAAACATGGAGATCTGGGGTGTTGTGTTTTCCTTGAAGGTGTTCGATTGCTTTGGTATTGAGATCGATTCCTGTAATGATTTCAGTTTTTTTTATCAGCGCACTGTGTAGGTGTTTACCTGCACTGATTTTTGCATCGATGACATTGAAATGATCTGCGCAACCGATATGGAGGACTTTCTTATTTTCGAGTAATTCACTAAGGAAGCTGACACGATCTGTTGGGGTGTCGACATCTACATGGGTAATCGAGAATGAAAAATTGGTATCGAGAGTTTCCCCTGTGAGAAATGGGCGGATTTCATCATAATGGGATTCTTCCATAGTGGGGCCTCCTTCAGAATCATATTTCATGGTGCCTTTTCTATATCACTTACAATTTCAGTAATGATTGCGTGAATTTTTTGGGCATTCTTTGTTGAATCGTAATTTTCTAATTGAATCGTGCTGACTTTCTCTCTGATTTGTGGGGCTTCGGCCCATTCATTGATGATTGAAGCAATATCCTCAGGGTTTGAATTGGGTGAAATGAGATGTTCTTTCAGAACTATCTCACCATTACCACCAACATCTGTAGCAATAACTGGAATACCATGAGAATAGGCCTCCATAATCGATACTGGGACGCCTTCTGAAGAACTGGTATTCAACATCAAATCTATCGGTTCTGTCTTCATATATTGAAGAACTTCGTCGTGTGGTAACGCGCCGAGAAACTCTACTTCGATATGGGGTGGAAGTTCTGTCAAATGCGACATGATATTGTTTCGCTCTGGGCCATCACCGATGTGAGTCCAACGAATTTTCCTTACAATATGTGACATTGCCCTTGCAATCAATTGTACGCGTTTAACCTTGACAAGGGAACTGAGTGAAAATATGTGAAGGGTTTCTGAGGTGTTTCTAGGATTTTTTTGGTCGGGAGAAACAACTCCTAGACGATGGGTTTGAATTCGTTCCTTAAACTCAGGAAATTCAGCCTTCAAATGGTTTGTTCCAGCATCTGAAACGGAAAGAATGCGATCTATACGTCCGAATGTCCATTTTTGTATTGGAAGATGTGGTTGGTTTACTCTTGATGCATAGATATCTCCTGCATGAGCGTAAGAGAGGGTTTTGATCATAGAGTGGTTTTCAGTGAGAAATGCTGCAACCGTTGCGGGACGATTTGCCCAATATGCAATAATTACATCATCATCTGATAGTGAAATATTTCTAGAAATTGTGTCTCTGAGTAGAAGTGATTGTGCCACTTCTCCAATGATTATAGACAAGGGGAGTGAGGGTTTTCGTAATCTCTCGGAACGAATGATATCAATACGTGAAAAGCCTTTGATTGCACGTCTAAATTTCCCCCATTTCTTCCATTTTTTTGCAGCCAATGTAACTGGTTTTAGATCTGTATTGACATTTGATGGAGTGGGGTGAGGGGTGGATGATTGATCAAAATTTAATCCGAGGGGAATTACAATAATCTCGTCAACGTAGTTGGATAGTGCTTCAATGTCTGATGTAAGGAACGTCTCCCCTGGTGGGTGGGGCCAATGATTGGTCAGAAAAATGAGCCGCATGCTTCCTTCAACCCTCCCTCTCACTCCGGTTGAATGGTTGTTTCTGATGGATTTACCCAATCAGACGGATTCAAGATGAGAGGCTGATACCCAGAAGTATGACGGGGGTCGCAGTCATTGGAACCGGGTACTGGGGGCGTAATCATGTGCGGACGTTTTGTGCACTACGAGATGAAGGCCTCATCGAAGAGGTTGTAATCTGTGATTCGGATGAAGGACGTGCAGCGAATATCGCATCAGAATTTGGTTGCCAGTATGTTACTGACGCTGCATTACTATCATCCCTTAACGTAAGTATGGTGACAATCGCCACCCCTACTCCAAGTCATGCCGAGCTTGCTATCTCGATGATGCATGAAGGGTTGGACGTATTGGTAGAAAAGCCACTAGCAATGAATATCAAAGAAGCTGTAAAAATAAAAACGGTTGCTGAAGAAACTGGACGGTTGCTCCTTGTCGGACACGTGTTTCGACATCATGCTGGAGTACGAAAGGCTGCAGAGATGATTCGAGATGGGAAGTTGGGCCCGGTTCGTCATATTGTAAGTGAAAGATTGGCAGTACGAGAACCTCGTGAAGATATTGGAGTCATCGCAGCATTGGGGATTCATGATCTAGACATCTGTACGGATATCCTTGGTGGAATCCGGCCAGTTACAATGCAAGGAATGGCAAGTGAATCTGAAATTAAGGGAATAGAAGATCATGCAGATCTATTGTTGGAGTTTCCCGCTGGACTAAATGGTGAAGTCGGAGCAATGGCATCGATTCATCTCTCATGGAGGAGTAGGATTCGAGGGAAGGTACGATCTTTAGAAGTCGTTGGGCGAGATGGTAGTCTGTATGTCGATTATATGGATCATTCTGGAATCTGGTTCTACTCTCACCCTGGTAACGCTCATGGAGCGGAGTTTGGTGGATTTGGATCGGCGCCGCGTGAGCGGATTGAGATTGCAATCTCTGAACCGGCATTGACTGCGGAGCTTCGTGACTTTATTCTCAGATCTAAAGGGGAAAGGAACGGCATTACCTTGAACGGTGTTGATGTTGGTATCGAAGGGATGCGGTTGGTCGAAGATGCGCTTCGAGTCACGGGCTTTTTACTAGATTGATTATCTCAAAGGTTGATTACTATGGATAAGAACGAGATTCACCCCTCCGCACACATCAGTTCAGATGTGAAACTTGGTAGTGGTAATGTGATTGGAGCCAATGTTTCCATTATTGGAGAGGTGTCGTTGGGGAATGGAAATCATATCGGTCCGGGTTCTGTGATTCAAAATAGAGTAGTAATTGGAGATGAAAATCAGATATATGGTCCTATTTCGATAGGCTCACTTGGAGAAATGGGTACAAAGGGAGATTCGATGCCGGATCATGGAGTTGTGAAGATTGGGAATAGGAATACTATTCGAGAATTTACAACTATCAATTTCCCAGTTAGAGAGTTGGAAACTGCGATTGGTGATGATTGCTATCTAATGGCAAGGACTCACGTGCCTCATGATGCAGTATTAGGTGACCGTGTCGTGATGGCAACGAATTCACTCATAGGTGGTGGATGTAAGGTTGGAGATGCTGCTTACATTGGATTAGGGAGTTTGGTTCATCAATGGGTGAATATTGGATCAGGTGCAATGATTGGGATGAATGCGACTGTAACTGCTCATGTTCCGCCAGCTGTGATTGTAATGGGGTCACCTGCACGAATTACGGGTGTAAACAGAGTCGGGCTTGAACGAAGGGGGTATTCTGATCAGGATATCGATGCGTTTGCTAAGGTTTTGGATATTGTATATTCAGGAACGGGGGAGCAATTTGATGCTTTAATTGAGGGGGAACTTCTTGGAGGGTTTGCTCAATTTCTTTCTGAAAATGAAAGAACCTGTAAGATGAAAAATTGATTATAATTTGAACGAACATACTGCGTCAATAATTCTGTCCACTTCTTCATCCTCAAGAAGAGGAAATACTGGAATCGATACAATGTGGTCACATAGGTTCTCAGTGAAGGGGAGGGATCCTAGATTTCCTTGGGGGTGAGAGGCGAATATTGGTTGAAGATGGCAGGGAATTGGATAATGAATCCCAGTTGAAATTCCTTTGGAATCCATGTGCTTGATGAAGGCTTCACGATCTGCGACTCTCAATACAAATTGATGCCATGCATGCACGGCACTCGGACGAACTACTGGAAGATTTAGGCCCAGTTCTTCGAAAGATGAGAGATAGCGATCTGCGATTTTATTTCTACGATTTACCCATCCATCGAGATGTTTTAGTTGGACTCGCCCAATACCACACTGGATTTCAGAAAGGCGAAAATTAGTTCCCAATATATCATTACGATATTTATCAGAACGGCCGTGATCGATGAACATGCGAATGTGTTCAGTTAGATCTGGGCGTGTTGTAATTATCGCTCCACCATCACCTCCGACGGCCATGTTTTTACTAGGGAAAAAGGAGAATGTTGCAATATCTCCGAATGAGCCAATGCGTTGTCCATTGAGGGAGCCGCCGTGGCCTTGTGCACTATCCTCAATCACTGGAATGCCTCGAGAACGTCCAATCTCGAAAACTCTGGGATCGACGGGTTGGCCGTAAAGATGTACTGCGATAATTGCACGCGTTCGATCTGTAATGGCGCCCTCGATAGCGTCGGGATCGATGGTGTAGTAATCCTCCTCAACCTCTACGAAAATGGGAGTTGCTTGAACGAGATTGATGCATGTTGCACTCGCAATATAGGTGTGGCTCGGAACAATTACTTCATCCCCAGGTCCAATTCCAAGCACTTGGAGGGCTGCAATTAATGCGACTGAACCATTACTACAAGGTACCCCAGATATTGCCCCACAGTACTCTGCCCATTCTGCTCCGAAGGCTTTGGATTCGGGACCCTTAATCCATGCTCCTGAATCGAGAATTCGGGCTGTTGTCGCTCTCATCTCATCATCTATGTGCATTCGGCCCATTGGGATTCGGTCCGTAGATGCCATGAGTGGGCCTACACCCTTGTGTATTTGACCGGTTCTATCTCTTTATCTAGTGAGATCTTCAAGTAATGTTCTGAAGATTGAGGACGCTCTGCGGTGGTCTGTTACACCTGCGTGATCAAAAGCGCGTTTTCCTAACTCTTCCCGCCGAGTCCAACAATCTCGAAGTGCAGACGTAAACTCCAGAATATCATGATGATTGTGAACAATTACACCACCTGGACCTAATGCTTCTGGCTGGGAGCCTATTCCACAAGTAACAGTTGGAATTCCGAATACTCCGGCTTCATTGATGACGCGCCCCCATGTTCCTGCCGTCTCCCCAATGATCACATGTACATCTGCTGCTGCAAATGCCTGATTGATTGGTACATGGCCATGGTTTGTTGCATTTGGATGGAGCCCTAGGCGCTCTACATAATGCCCAGACCCATATATGTCAAAGTGAGCCTCNGGCCAATGGTTTTGGAGATATGGAAGTAGGCGTTCGTACGCTGCAAAGCCTTTCTCAGGAGTTACTCCAACAATGGTAAAACGGGGAGATTGTAGTGTTGAACGGTTTTCTAGACCCTCTTGGCGCCACTTCCTTACGTGAGTAAGATCGATGAATCGTCTTTCATAATCAATAGCAAGAGGGATGTTTGCATTCCTTTGCATCATAAATTTCTCAGCCACTTGTTGTCCAAGACCTTCTCCAGCCGTACAAACGCAAATCGCCCCCTCGATAGCTGAGCGGAAAACCTCTGGAAAACGGAATGGTATGTCATCTCGAATGAAGATGAGATAAGGGATTTCGTGACGTCGAAACGCCTCCGCTGCTCCAGCTGACCACGTTAGTTGGGTAATTCCTAACGTGGGTTTTTCAGACATTTTATCTAGCCATTCTTCTACCTTTTTGGAAAAGTGATTGTTAACATTACGAAGATGGTATTTGAATAAACGTGGGTGAGATTGGCCTGAACGTCTCGAACGTAAACGCCAAGCAAGACCGGAAAATATGGATTCTGTTGGGAGATTTATGATATGTGTTTGAATTTCGGGTTTGAGTAGTCCTGTTGGTTCGCCATTCATAGCAAAACAGGTTGATACNGCCCATGGTTCCAAATTTTCNCCTTCATTTTTGATNGTGTTAATGAGTGGTTGGAAGGTAAGAGAGGGGTCGTACTTGGGACCTGGAATTGCGACTCCATTCAATAATGAAGAAAGGGACCTCTCTGCACCCCCCCCTGCTGGATCAAGAGAGCGTGTTGCCACAGCAATGGTTCTCATAGAGGTCCCTTCAATCACTGTTGTCCTTCCGCTGAGCAATACGTTCTCTCGATGCTTCAACTACCCCCTTTGGAAGGAATGAAAGAGGAGGTACCTGTTCTGAAAAATTAGAGTCCCATACCTTTTGGCTGCGATCCCATATCTCTTGATTACAGCAATACTCTAACCATTCATCTATCCAATTACAACTAGCTTGTACGGCTTCATCATCCACGGCCTGGCGGCGTAATAATTCATTCAAATGACCCATTATCATGGCCGTCTGAGGCATGAGTTGGTAAGTTGCNAATGGGTTCCTTTCCGTATCTACAGTTCTCTGCTCCTTCCATAGCCCAAGGAAGCGATCATAAACAAATCCAACAAAAAGTACGAAGGTCATTACTAGAGCGCCAATTGATGCTAGCCCCCAATATGTGGTTGAGATTCCGAGTATGGTGTTCTCCCCTGTAAACCGCCACGACACATATGGCCAGATGAGTAGAGTTAGGGTTGTTACCCAAAACGCCATGGAAATCAGAGTCTGGGACTGTTGAAGTCGCCAGTACTGACGCATAATCGTCTTCTTCATGACTCGAAATGCATGGAATCCCCTTATGGAACCGATGGCTTCACGTCGTTATTTGGATTCGATTTTAGGTAATGAGCCATAACGCATCCACAAATTCTCCGGCTTCAATATTGGTGTTGGGTGGAATGAGAGTTAATGCATCATTGAGGACCATTGAACGAACGTTTCCACTTCCTTGATGTGTTCGTGATCGACCAATGAGGCCATTACCACTAGATGTGATTTGGACGCGGCGAAGACAAAGTCGGTTGGGCGCACCCCTCAATTTATCATCCATTTTTACAGTAACTCGGCGATGGAAAATATCTGGATGGCTAATCCATGGAACGATAAGAAGGTGGAATACTGTTTGACTTGATACTGGGTTTCCAGGTAGACCGAATAATGGAGTCCCATTCCAATGACCGAAAATTGGGGGGCCACCTGGACGCATGAGAACCTTCCAAAAAATTGCAGCATCACGTTCTATTAATGAGGATCTAATGAAATCCTTTTCACCCATACTCACTCCACCAGATGTAAGAATCAAATCCACTTCTTTGGCACAACGGTTGAGAGTTTGGTGTAGTGATTCTTTATTGTCATGTATTGGCTTTATGACAACTGGTTCTGCACCTGCTTTACGAACAAGGGATGCAAGAGCAATGCTATTTGAATCGTAAATTCGGCCAGATTCTAGGGGTCTTCCAAGTTCAGTAAGTTCGTCTCCGGTTGGAATGATTGCGATTCTGAGTTTGGAACGGACTGGTAGTGTACTATACCCTATTGTTGCTGCAAGGGCGCAGGATGAAGCTGTAATTACATTTCCAGCAGAGAGTGCAATCTCCCCTACAGAGATATTTTCCCCCTTTCTACGGATGTAATCTTGTCTGGGGGTTCCTTGCATTCCATCTTCAACCATTACTAAGGCGTCAGCTCCTAATGGAATGGGGGCCCCTGTCATAATGCGATAGATTTCCTTTGATTTGAGTGGTTGGATTATTGGTTGGCTCCCTGCAAAAATAGTACCGATTTCTATTCTTGATTCTGGCGAATCTGAAAGTTGCACTGCCCACCCATCAATAGATGAATTATCAAAGGGTGGATCGTCATATTTAGCAAGAATGTTCTCTGCAAGTATTCGNCCCTGCGCATGTTCTAATTCAATCTCCTCTGTAACCCATTTGAATGGGTAAGATGTGAGAATNTCTTGCGCNCGCNCAACAGGAATGGAGGTTTCCATNATCCANGTTATGGATGTGTTTGGTTTGAGGGCATCGGGAATCTATCTTAAGCACGAAGAGTAGGAAGATGTGTGATGCCTGAGTTTGTTATGGTCCTTCTTGGCCTCACCTTGGTTGCATTTCTCTATGCATCCGTTGGCCATGGTGGTGCTTCAGGATATTTGGCGATTCTTTCTCTCACAAGTTATGCAACAATGTCTAATGAATGGTTAAAACAACATGCATGGTGCCTAAATCTAATCGTTGCAGGAATTGCTTTTCACCATTATCGAAGGGCTGGACACCATAATTCAAACCTCACTTTACCATTTATTGTAACGAGTATTCCAGCAGCGTTCGTGGGAGGATTGATGGTTGTAAATGATGTAATTTATGACACGTTACTTTCCTTTGTCCTTATCTGGGCTGCAATTCGAATTATGCAAGGGGTAGGGGTAGATCGTGAAGATGAGGTAAAATTACCAATGAAGTCTGTTGCAATGGGTACAGGGATTGGTATTGGGGGAATTAGTGGAATTATTGGGGTAGGAGGGGGTATTTTTCTCTCCCCAATTCTTGTTTTGAAGGGTTGGGGAACTGCAAAAACAGTGGCTGCAACTTCTGCTGTATTCATTTGGGCAAACTCATTTGCAGGATTAATGGGGGTTATAGTTCGAGGTGGTCTTGATCTCGATATATCCATACTTGGGCCGTTTGTTTTGTGTGTGATTCTAGGAGGTTTTATTGGAGCAAGATTTGGATCCGCTCATTCATCCCAACATACTGTAAGACGTCTTCTGGCAATAGTGCTAATCTTAGCTGCTTTACGCCGGACACTTGGGATGTTTGGACTTTGGACCTAATCACTCGATTGAGTCAACGTGACCACAATCTGGATTTGCGCATTCAACTTGATATCGTGCACGCTTAGGTTTGGGGATGCGGTTCATTGCACCACAGTATGAGCATTGATGTTGAACGATTTCAGGTTGTTTCGGGCCGTCATCTACCTTCTGGGGATCTTGAATTTTAGACCACCCGGCAGTTTCCCTATGATCCTGAGTCTTTTTGACAGACCTGGAGCGGAGTGAGAGTTTCATCTTGCGTCGCTTACGGCGACTTTTTTCCCCCCTAGACTTTGTGGGCTTTTTCGCTGCCATGGTATTACCAGAGGGGGTTCTCTATTCAATCACTTCGTATTTTTGAGGGTTAAATTGGGATGTGTAATGATTTGGAATTCTCAGGAATGTGGACAACCTGCCCATTCGCTTCAATAGATGTGCGTAATGGTTCGATTGCTTCCTCTGGGAGATGGAATAGTACAACATGTTTAGCGCCTGTCTTTTTTGCAAATTCAACAAGATGATTGTGGCCACAATGATTTGAAAGATAGTATCGTTCAACCTCACAGGCAATTTGTGTTAGAGTTCCATAGATTGGGAGGCAGCCGTTCTCGAGTAACATCTCGCCCCCTGTCCCTTCAGCTTGATATCCAGTGATTAGAACTGCAGATTCTTGATCATCCTTCAATCGATTAAGATACCAAAGTACGGGGCCGCCTTTGAGCATCCCACTAGTTGTAACTATGACGTCTCCGTGGAGCGCTTTTTTCCTGTCTGATTTACTTCCTACTCTGCGGACCCATCGCCAGATTCTTGTCCATTCATCTGCATTTGTGATGTGATGTGGGTGATCCATCCAATGCTTTGTCACACGCTTACCCATGCCATCATAATGAACTCGAAGGCGGGGGTCTGCGCGATATAGGAGACGAAGGATGTCTTGCCCCCTACCTGAAGCAAAAGCAGGAACTATCGCAATCCCACCGCGAGCAACCACGTCTTGGATTTTTTGAATGAAGCGTTCTTCCTCTTCTTTTCGATCGGGATGTTCTCGACCACCATAAGTGCCCTCCATCACCAGTACATCTGCAGATACTGGTTTTGCTCCATGAACATTGGGACTATCTCTAACATCAATATCGCCAGTCCAAAGAATTCGACATTCAGGTAATTCAAATTCAATCATCGCAGCTCCTGGGACATGCCCTGCTGGGTGGAGTTGCCATGACCATTCATCAATCGTTTGCTTCTCGTTAAATTGGACCGATTTCCATACCTCTGCAGTTTCCTCAATATCGCGTTTATCCCATGGAAGAGGATGGCCTTCTATTTTCGATATTTTGTATGTATCGTGCCACATCATTGGAGCGATTGCTCTTGTCAAATCTGTTGAATAGATAGGACATCCGTGGTTTGCAGAAATCCATGGGACCATCCCAATATGATCTAAATGGCTGTGCGTAATAATCGCAGCATCAACTGATGGACATTCGTCTGGATATGATGGAGGATCGCCAGGGGAAAGTCCGTAATCAACTAAAACACGTGTCCCAGTTTTATCTTCAATTACACAACCAACATTACCAACTTCTTGAGCACCTCCTAAAAAATGAAGGCGGAGGCCTGTATCTACTTGATCTGTAGGATAGCTCGTAGTTCTCCCTGGAGTATAGAACACCATGAATCGTTACTTTTCTTTGTACTCAATCAACGTATGCAGAGGGCCCCGTTCGTTTCCATTGGAAATAGACAAAGTGGTTTATTTCGAAAAACTATGATCCCATCTCTAAACCTAATAATGAATAACCCTAATTCGAATAGTTCGATTGTGCATTGATTTTCTTTTCTTATTTTCATTGATTTTCTTTCTTCATGACTACAATATCATCTTGGAATGGAAACAGGGGGGTGCGGGTAGCGGATGGATTCATTCGATAAGAGAACTTCCGAGATTCAATGGCACGGATTCCTGACCATGAATTCGATGTCGACGATGATCGTTGTTTTGGATGTGCAGCTTGTGTTGCCTTTTGTCCAATTAACGCCCTGGAACTCAAAGATCGTTTAGCTGTAGTCAATGAATCAAAATGTACTCATTGCAATCATTGCATCCCACTTTGTCCCGTTCATGCACTTTCAATCATCCGTGTGGTGTCTTGATGCATGTTGATGTATTCATTGCGAATGCCAATTTAGAATCGTTGATATTAGCTAGAATAATTCAATTAAATTCTGAACATGAATTATTCATTACAACCGAGAAAGCGGAATTTGGATTCCCAAACGAATCTTGTGGATTACTACATTCTCCAACCATTTTGAAAGAATTACAAATCCATCCACTCCCTCCTTCAATTTCCTTAAGTGAGAAAATCCCGTTTGCTTTACGATCTGAATGGTTGGAAAAACACCTCGCGATTATTCTTGCAAAAAACGGAGCCAAACTACAAACCCGTAGCCGTTTAGAAATTGATTCAGAGAACAAAGGAATTCTTCGAGGGGCAACAATTCACCAAGGCCCAATCACATGGAACAAAATCATCAATATCAGCTACAATTCGAATTTTATTCAATGGTTTGGTAATATTTCAGCATCTGATGAATTGGGTACAAACCACAAAGGGATAAGGGCAGATGGAACCATTGAATCCTGGAGTAAAGCGCCCACAATATCCTCATCCATTCTTGAACAACGCACATCCTTTGGATTCGAAAACAGTCCGTTTTACATTGATGACATTCTTGAACGAGCCAAAGAACACTTCAACCTCTTCACCAATTATCCATCATTACCATAGGCCACCCCCAAAGATTCAGTCCAATGACCCGGGTCCTCACCCACTTTCAAACGAATGGAGACGGCGCTCATGTTGTTGTCATTGACCCCGATGATCAGACGCCTGAAATTGCAGCAAAACGGGCAATTGCAAGTATTATTGCAGGTACACAGGCGATTTTTGTAGGTGGATCTACAGCAGTCGATGGAACCCCAGTCCATGATACAGTTATCGCCATCAAAGAGGCGATTGAACTCTGTCGATGGAATAGCACGCAAGATTCTGAATCAGATGAAGAAAAGTGGGATGTCCCTGTTCTTTTATTTCCTGCAGGTGCACGAGCACTCTCGCCCGCCGCAGATGCAATCACCTACATGTCTCTCATGAATAGCCGCAATCTACAATTTGTTATGGGAGAACAAGTTATTGGCGCCCCAATAGTCGAAAAAATGGGTATAGAAGCAATTCCAATGGGATATATTGTGTTTGCACCTGGTGGGAAAGTTGGGGCTGTAGGAGAGGCCAATTTGATTGAAAGTGATGATATTGACGGAGCAGTTGCATACGCCCTTGCAGCTAAAATGCTTGGTTTCAAAATGGTATATCTTGAGGCGGGCAGTGGTGTTGACCGCCCTGTGAATCCAAGAATAGTCCATGCTGTTAGGGAAGCAATTCCAGAATTAGTATTGATTGTAGGTGGTGGAATGAGGAGTGGTGAACTTGCTCAGGCCGCAGTACGTGCTGGTGCTGATTGGATCGTTACAGGAAATCTTACTGAGGAATATGATGATGCATCAGAACTAGAGAATGTAATGCGAGAATATATTCAAACGATGCGAGAGTAACATCATTTACGCAATGGCGGCGTCCAATCTTTAAATTCGAAATGTGCAGCAAGAGTTCCAGATCCTGAAGCTTCGTATTCAATAACACGATCAACTAACCAAATCAACCACTCCAAATCTTTGTTCGTAGGATCATCACGAATCGGATCCAAATAGAATGCGAACGATTCGTAAGTTTTGAGTAAAACACCAGAAAAGAGATCGTAGAATGCATGAAAGTCCATATCACCCCTGTGAATGAGCACTCCAATACTTTCCCATGTTGTTAGATTAGTCATCACTTTAGGCCAATCCTTTCCAAAATGTTCCCGCAAATACATGTAATTTTTTTCATTATTTCCATACTCAAATTTACTATGATCGAATTTCATGTTTATGATCGATGTAAGCCCAACAACAAAATCTTCACTTTGAAAATTAGCTGCTAGACTCATTGCAGTTGTACTATCTCTAGAACGCCTCAATTCTCTAATCTGGTACCAAGAATATATTGCAGCACCAAGAATGGTTACTAAACCGAAAACCTCAGCCCAAGCAGCAGCAGTTTCAATTTCCATATCATTCACCACAAAAGAATCTGTAATGCCTCCTTGAACCAACCCTTTGCAACTGCAATAAGAAAACCAGCAACCACAAAGAGTCCCAAACAGGCTACAGCCATGTCTGTGAGAAATCCTTCCATTTCTTCTCCACTAGATTAGCAGATATCGCAATTAGCACAATCGTCACAACAATCACATTTGTTCATGATTAACATCCCTCCTTCAATCACTCATCATCGATATCTCGAAGAGCTGGTGCTGCGGTTCCACCTGGTGAAGGCACGTCACCATCTTCGGCTTCGATAGGTTCGAGCCCAGTCGGTAAACCAGCATCTTCCCTGCGTTGTTGAATTTGTTCATGGGCACGTACGACATTGAGAGAATCTCTGAATGCCTTGTTCACAACTTCCCTTGTAGCTTCTGACTTTCGTAGGACGTTAAGTTCCCCAATGACTTGATCGTGCGATTCTTCGAGTGATTTGAGTTCCGCAGTTCGATCGGAGAGTCCCGCTTCAATATCTTGCATTGTCAATTGTAATTGAGCAATTCTTTCATCACGGTCGAAAACTTCCCTATGTAGTCGACGTTCTCGACGACGTAATGCTTCATACTCTCTATTTCTATCGACAAGTCGACGCTTCAATTCCTCAATCTGTTCACTAAGATATTCATGTTCAGCAGACACACTTCGGGGGCCAGACATAACCCGTTGAAGTTGCTCTTCTAACTCACCTATCCGATCGTCACGAATTTCTAGATGGTTTCTGACTTGTTCAACCAATTCACGCAATCTATCTCGCTCATCCTCTAAGGATGATTTTTCCGATCGTTCATTTTCGAGTTCACGATGAGTTCCTTCTAGTTCTTGATTCAAAGTTCGAACCTCTTCTGCGGTTACGGAAGTAAGTCCTGCTTCAGCAGCTTTTTCCAAAGCATCAACAAGAGTAGCTACCTTTGCTTCCATCTCTACAAGTAAACCCGTTTTCTCTTCGACTTCATGTAATAATTGAGTATTATCTCCCTCGAGAGATTCGACACGTAATGCACCCGTTCCTACAGATAATTCCTCAATTTCCTTCTTCCCATCATCCACCATTCGTTCAAGATGGATAATTCTCGCTTCACGAGACCGAAGGTCCTCTTCCATTCGAATTAATCTCGCCCGATCTGGCGCACCTATGTCATCACGTTCCTGAAGATCTAACTCAAGTACGCGGTTCTGTTGACGTAAACTTGCAACCTCTTCATTGATTGAAGAGAGATCTTCCCATGCGGTCATCACTTCCTTGACTAGTTGATCTTGACCGTAAGATTGGAGCATTCCTACCAATCCTTCCCGATCAGTTCCACTTGGTTGTGGTGCATCTTGAGTCGTCATGACCAATCAGGTGGAATCGTTATCCCACTGCACTTGAACCTTCTCTGACTCGACAGGGTTCACCTGCCGTGTTTGAGGGTTGTATCAAGCAGCCATCATTCAATGGAAGTATACATTTCATCAGGCATAGCGCCAGCGAGTTTTAGTGCACCATCAGCGACACGAACTACAGGGTCTTCAGCACACCAAACAGTCACATCACCGATGTCAGCGAGGTGTTGGGCGACACGATCGGCAAGCCCTTCAATCAAGGAACCACCGCCTGCAAGAATGATATTGTTTCGTAGAACGCTCTGATATTCAGGATCTGCTCCAGCGACAATATTCTTCACACCTTCGACTATGTAGGGCACGAGCTCATTACAAGCTAGGCGGACAAGATCGCCAATGTCAACATTCTGCTTCTTACCGTCAACCGAAAGGTCAACCATAAACTCATGAGAGTCATCACTGACATAGGACCCCTCCTCCTTCCATCGGCGAACCATTGATTGTGTCAATTGGGCACCAGCATACTTTTTATTGATCAAATCCATCAAACGATGGTCTAGCCAATCACCCGCTTCTTCGATAGTAACTTGGTCCTCATCTGTAGGGAATGTACCATAAATTCGTGCAATGTCAGTCGTTCCTGCACCGATATCAACTACAATACTTCCAGCTATTTGGTCGAGGCCGAAAGCAACTGCGAAAGGTTCTGAGACAACCATGATACCGTTTACGAGACCGCGCAGAATAGAGACAAGATTTGTCTTGTCTGTGAAACTGATGTGAGATGGGCTACAAATAACGCCGAGGACTTCATCATACTCTTCAGGGTCACAATTTTCAATCAAGTGAGTGACAAATGCCTTTGCAGCACTGAGATTTTCTTCATCATCCTGTGCAACACCATGTTCGAGGGGGCGGAATAGATTGCAAGCCAATCGATGTTTGATTGCATCTTCACCGAAGACAACATCTCTGCCGAGGAAGTTTCTCGCTACAGGATCTTTTGGCTTTCCAACTACTGTTTCAATAGTCGTCATGACACCTTCAGAGGACATGACGGTTGATTGGTAGGTTCCAAGGTCGATTCCGATATACAGTCGTTCGCTCATTGTATTCATCTCATTGTCCGGGGGACGAATCACGCAGCGCGCTTGCGGGTATGAATGTTCCACTCAACAAACAACTCGAAAATTCAAATTATTTATTGAAAATTATTCTTCTTCATTACTTCCTTTCTTATCTTCACCAAAAAGCCCCACAAGAATTTGCCATAGGCCATAAAGAACTGCACCGTAATAGACAGTGTACGTCTCCCCAAATCTTGCTGAAGCCTCACTTGAGGCTGTAGCCATAATCCCCCCAAAAACCAACAATAAACCAAAAAGCACCCTAACTAAAGGCCCTGCCGTTCCAACCTTCATTCTTTGCAAAATTATCCAGAACAACATAACAACGAGTACAATAATCCCTGCCCAGACGGCTATAGCAACGAAATCCCACAAAGATACCTTTGACAAATTATCTTCCAATGTAAGTGGACAGCCATCCCCCTCAATCCATTTTCCATAAGCATCGCGATACCGAAACTCCCCAAACTCTGTTGGACAGGTATCTTGAGAATCCATCAATCCATCAAAATCAGTATCACTATTATTTGGATCCGTAGAAAGCTCCCAAACCTCTGAATAGTCATCCAATCTATCTCCATCACTATCCCAGTCAGCCGGATTAGTACCTAGTTCATTTTCTTCAATATTCGAAAGCCCATCCCCATCGATATCAGAATCTGAATTATCCCCAACACCATCATAATCAGTATCTTTGCTTTCATTAGAGTCTTGAGGAAACCCATCCCCATTATCACCAATTCCATCTTGGTCGGAATCTATCCATTCTTGACTATCTTCAGGAAACTCATCACAACCATCAGGAAACCCATCATAATCTGAATCAATAGTATCATCAAAGCCCACACAAATATCTTGAGAATCCACAACTCCATCATCATCAAAATCTGCAACTTCTCCACTCACACCCTTCACAGCCAAAGCGAAGCCCAACATATCCCCATCACTTCCTAAAACACTAGAGTGGTTTCCAACACCAACAAGCTCAGCATCAATTTCAATCGTCACTCTATCGGCCCCAACCAATCTCGATGCCGGCACAATCACACGTTCGGTCCCCTCTAGACTTTCACCCTGGAATCCACCCATCCAAAGCCGCTGACCACTTGGTAACACTACAGCTAAATTCAAATCATCAGATACTGCGCCAAACGGCCGTTGATTGAATGAAAGAACCACCTCTAAATCCTCACCTGGGGCCGGTGTTAAATTCCAAAACACCCTTTCCCCCTGTTTTAGAAACGGCCCTTGCGCATCAGAACCATTCCATTTTGATTCAATGACTTGTTCTAAGGGTCGGCTTCCATTTGCAGCCAACCACTCATTGATTAAATCCATACGAATTGTTTCATTCATCATGTAAGAATCATGAATCCATATATTTGCAGATGAATTGTCACCATAATCAATCAGATTAGCAAGGTTGGGCCGCCCCCACCCTTGCTGAGAATCAGGGTCTCCATTACCTTCATTCAGAGATTCGGCGGACAATGCGAGTAGTGCACGTAATTGCGGCCCAGACGGTACAAATCCATCTTCAGTGAACCAACCATCCTGAACCATTTGTTGTATTACAGCCGTAATTGATGCACCCAGCGGGGTAGACATACTCGTACCTGTACTAGATCGCATATCATCATTGAATGATGAAATATTTCCATCTGCAGATGCAGATACAATACTCACCGCCGGTGCCACAATGAAATTACCACGCAACCCTTCCTCCGTTGGCCCTTGAGATGATGAAGTGTAGAGATCTGTAGAATTATCACTTAGAGTACCACCTACAGAAACAACATTTCTTGCGTTAGCGGGCTCATAGAATTTCGAAGGATTGTTTCCTGGAGCAATGAATGCGAGTGACCACGGCATCTCCCGGTGCCATAGGTCAAACTCAGCACTACGTAGAGTGTAAGCCTCAGTAGCATCCCCCCAACTATCAGAATGGATAACTGCGCCATTTACAGCCGCTTCAGCGAGCAACCAATCCACTGAGGGTTCAGACCAACCCTCTTCATTGACAATATCTTGGAACAATATACGTGCACCATGTGAAGGACTCGTCCCCTCTCCAACATCTCCATTCCACAAATCACAAACTAAACTTCCAGCAATATGTGTACCATGTTTGAAATCAGAATGACCATCATAGTCTCCATCATCAATGGTTGTGTTTACGAGAACAACCTTACGATGATTCAGACCAATGTCCCCAATATCTGTTATATTTTCTCGAAAGCACCCATGATCTAACTCTATTCCTGAATCTGCAACACCAATGATGACCCCAGATCCATTCAACCCCAAATCCCAACTAGGGTGCCCACTCATCGAACCATTCTCCATAATACTCGAAGAAAGAGAGTTTCGAGCGTTGGTTTCAAGCAACGGCTCAACCCACCAAATACCTGGAATCGAATCGAAAATGATAGGGTCAATCTCATAGATTTCAAAAGTTGTTGGTAAAGCACTTGAATCTCTTGCTAGCACCAGATTTTGAAAATCAAATAAAGACAAAACATCCCATTGTGCATTAGAAGGTAATCGAGGCTCTAGAATTACACGATAGCCATCGGCAACTTGGCCTCGTAAAATCTTCTTTTCTGGCAATTTAAAATCACCAAACGATCCCCAAACAATTACTTCAGTATCAGAAATTTGCCTCAATGGTTCCAGTCCTTTATCACGCAAATTTTCCCATTCTTCATTTGTCCAACCATCTTCTTCAACAATAACCCACTCAGCTTCTATTTTCGGCAATTCAGGAATTGGCAATGCACTAGATAGGGGCGCCATTAGCACCACAACCAACAATAGTGCTACGTAGCGCATAACACAATCTAATGACTCACACCCCATCAATCATTCTGCAACCGTTGATGTTTTATTGGGGCCACTGGTCGCGAGTTTGATGAAGGCGTTTCGTATAGTGGGTTATTACCCTGCGTCCAAGAAGAAGCAGGATTTCACAATTGACGTTGTTGCATCAGATGAAGAGGATGCGAGACATCGTCTTTATTCTCACATTGGTAGTCGACATCGTGTTCAACGTAGGCATATCACAATTGAGAGTATTGACAAAATAGATCCTAGCACCTCTTCATCTGCTAATGTCATTCATGCATTCCGGGACACAATTGATTCATCTCCATCTCCACCAACTGATGATAGTGAATAATAATAATTCACAAAAAGCCCATTTTGGGTAAAATGAAATTATGTTTATTCAACCTCTTTGTTTTCATAATTTTCAATCATCCCCCGAAACCAAATCCAACTGCTGCATCTACACCTGGCAATTCATACCCCATCATTCCACCAAGCATGTATATTGTTCCAATAAGTAGCGTTAATCGCACAGCATTTGACATTTCAACTGCCTTGGGGCTGAAGGCCAAACCAACCAAACCACCTACAATAAACGCAGAACTCACATTACCCCAAAAAATCGCTTTACCAGTGTGATCATTCATACGGTCATTATGTTCATCTAAATCATCAGCATATTGCTCTAGTGCATTCGTGTAATTTTCACTTTCAGCACTATTCAATCCATCATCATCTAGATCAAAATCCGAAGATGTGGGCATGTCAGGCGCATTGGTATAATTTGCAGAATTAGAATATGCTTCAGAAAGAATCAACATCAAGAAACCCAATGAAATCAATACAGTAATAATCGCCTTTGACGATGTCATTGTCTTCCTCATCCCTTCAAAATCAATACCATTGAAAATCTTGGTAAAAATAGACGGACCTTTAGGTTGTGATGGTATAGGTTGTGGCGCTGGATTCACAACCGGTTCTACGGGTGCAGGCATTGGAGAATTAGGGGTTGTGCTGGGGGCTTCCAATGGTGGAGGTGGAGCAGCAGACTTTGGTCGGCTGACTGGTGGTGGCGGAGGCATCTCATTCGGTGGTGGTGGAATTGTTGGTGTTGAATTTGCCACACCACTTGGATCATAATTCATATCTGCAGAAGATTCCTCCTCCCCCCATGGATCGTCGGTTCCCATACCCCAAATTATGTACAGAAATAGTTATTCTTTGCCGTGAATATGGGTATATTTCAACCCAATATCTCACGAATTTTTTCTAGGGTTTCAGGAGTTTTAATCCCCATCATTTCAATTTCATTTGCAATTGGTACACCATCAACCGCTAATCCAACAGCAAGACAACCTCGAACCATTTCATTTGGATAACCCAATTCACCAGAGTTAGTATTGTATTTTTTTTCACTATCTATATACAACGAATCATGTAATCTACACAATACATGATTCAATGCATTTCTACTTGCCCAATATGCTCCAATATTCGTTTCACCACGATCGGGCATTGTAGCATTCTCAAGATGCGTTTCTACAGATTCTGTAACCATTCCATTCAAATCACGAATTAAGGGAGCATATGGGTTATCCATGACGACAGTGGCCAATGTAAAACTCAATTTATTTTGTAAGTGTGTATCCAATACTCCTTCTACAGTTTCATTTCTCACTAATGGTTGAGTTCCAAATGAGACATACACATGTTCGACTGTTGCAAACAAATGCTCTAGTGAATTGTAAACGGCATTACCAGTTCCTAAGGCATTATTTTGAGTGATAATATGACAATCCAATCCCTCCAATGCAATATCATATTCATTTTCGCGCCCAGGAGGCACGACGATCAGAATTTGTGCAAATTCCAAATTCCCGCCAAGCAATCGTTCAACAACCAATCGAGTTGCTGGCACCCCTCCAACTTCAAGAAGTGGTTTGTGAGTAGTTATTCCCCCATCCAACATTCGACTTCCTTTACCACCACACAGCAACACAGCAGCGAAGGCCATACTTTCCTTCAGAACCAAACACCCCTTTTCTTTACCTATTGAATCACGCCGCGCCTCGCATCTTGAAGAGGTTGTGACGATTGCGGTAAGTTATGATGCTAATCGAGGCAGGTTGGGCAGCGGGTATGGCCATTTGGGTTTTGATGGTAATTTACGGGACTCGTTGGACTTACGATTACTGGACTGGAAATGGAATGGAGCCAATGGTAGCGGTCTATTACAATCGAAAAATAGTTCACATGTTAGCTGCAGGAGTTGTACTTCTCATAATGCCGCTTGTTTTTACTCAACCATGGCTCCCCCTTCTTGGCGGTTTTGCTCTTGGTAGCTTCACTGCATATATGCACAAATTTGGAGGTAGAATGCATTGGATGCAGAACCCAGAGAACATGAATGATTCCTCATTTGCATTCATGTTAGGGATCTCAGTATTTCTTCTTTGGATATTATTTGATGATCCATGGTTAGCAATCCTCCCGTCCTTGTTCATGGCTTTTGGTGATGGAGTCACAGGTATCGTGAGGAACAAATTATACTCAGAGAGAACAAAGAGCGCGTGGGGGAATGTTGCAATGGCAATCGTCAGCCTTCCAATGGGTTGGTTCATTGGTGCAATATCAATTACAGGAATCCCCTTATGGGGTTTAATTGCGGGCGCCGCCTCTTCTTTCGTTGAAAGATATGAATTTGGACCAATTGACGATAATATACTCATTGCAATTACATCTACACTGATACTAATCATTGGTGCCAACATTGGCGCGTTAATCACAACGATGTAGGCATCTTTGTGTAAACGAATCCAAATTATTTGAGGAAAAACGACTTTTCATAAGCAAACGAATTTTAATTTACAACATTCGTGGAATGTGATTTGTATGGAAACTGTGGTTGTGGGCGTTCAATTAATTATTGCAGCAGTGATTTTCTTTGTTTGGACAATTCGATTTAACCTCGATACTAATTATCGGGGAGGCAATGCGAAAAACCTCCGTGAAGAATTCGAGGTTTATGGTTTACCAAATTGGTCAGTGCCAGTCGTAGGTCTGGCAAAGGTTAGCCTTGCAATTACACTTGTAGCTGGCATTTGGCTCCCCCTTCCAGTAAAATCAGCAGCAATTATGATGGCTGCCTTAATGGCGGGAGCAGTTTTGATGCATTTACGAATTCGGACAGATAACATCAGTAAAGCAGCCCCAGCAATAACTATGCTAGCAATGTCATTATTTGTTGCAGTAGCATGAAATCACAATCGACGGCTTGTTACGGGACGAGCATCTCGCCAACTCCATGACGGGTCGTGAGGAGCTACAACGCATTGCTCGGATGGTAGACATTCATCGCCAGAAAATGGAACGAATCGAGGAACAATTAACACGATTAGAATCCATTCATCTCGAACAAGGCCAGGTAGTTCGAGCAATGCGCGAAATTCCTGATGAGGGGATGGCTGGTGCCATGATTCCCCTTGGCAGTGGGGTACAACTCATGGTAGATATTCCAAAGGATTCTGGAGCAGTTATCGATATTGGAACAGCAGTCCAGGCAGAAATGACAAGGACGCAAGCTGCTGATTTAATTGAAGAACGACAAATGGAGATCAGCACTCTTATTGACTCATTGAAAAAGGAATTTGACTCTGCCGAAGCAACCGTTAGAGAACTTGCTGAAACATTCAATCAAGGTGTAGCTGCTATGGAGGAATCAACACCATCTGAGGAACTGGAACCCACTTCCCCACCCACTACCCAGGACGAAGTATTACCTGAATCAGAACCAGAGAATACTGAGCGCCCTCGCCGCCGCCGCCGTGGAATTGGTAGCGAACTTACTTTGGATGATTGAGGGATTCGATGGGACTGTTTGACATATTTCGTTCCCGAATCAAAGATTTAGGTGACTCACTTGATGAGGACGCCCTGACTGCGGAAGAGGACACTACAGAGGCCAAGGAAGCCCTCTCGAAAAAAGAAATCATTCAACAACATTCAGATGAGCCAGAAACACCTCTTCAATCAGAACCCACTGAAGTACAAGAAGAAGATGAATGGGAGGATTGGGGTGACGATAATTCCAAACTCCCTTCACTTGAAAAATCTCTACCTGAACGCCGAATTGCTCGCGACATATCCGAAAGTGCCAGACCAAAAGGGAGCCGTGTAGACCTCCATGTTCTTCGTTCG
>PATD01000022.1 GCA_002713585.1 Methanobacteriota archaeon | reverse complement strand
ATGGCCCACTCCATTCATGTAGTAACCCAATCAATATCTGCTTGTGAGACATCAAAGAATAATTCGCTGAACCAATTTTCAGTGACATCATCGGCATCATACAAATCACGTAACATTTCGTGTTGCATAGCAGGAGAAATTACACTAATTGTTGATTTGGTACCTGATGCATCTTCCGCAATTACATCGAATATACGAAAGAGATGCAGAAATAGCTCACCTTCTAATTCAAGTCGTTCAACCTGCATACTTCCATTCCAATCAATTTCGACTATTGAAAACCCTTCTCCAGCGTTGAGACTCAAGTCAACTACTCCATCCCGATCGGCATCAATTCCAACTGTTACTGTCTCTCCTTCTGGATCGATTGCCGACCAATGAGCCATTGCAACGTAGTACCAGTCAGTAGTAAAATTGTGTGAATCATCATCCAATGCTGTGATTATAGCGGTGATTCTTGGAGGCTGGTTCAGAGTAATTCCAGATGAACCCATATCTATTGTAGTCCATCCAGATGATGTACATGCTTGGAATTCGGTTACATCTTCGACATAGTACAACTTCCCAAGATTTGCATCATTCGCACCGGGACAAGTAGGCAGATTAGATGCAGAAGCAACATGGTATGTTGGCCAATCATCTAGAGGCTCACCTAATTCGACCTCTGTACCGTCTGAGGTCTCAGGACTAGTGCCACCAAGACAGCCAGCGACTGATAACGATAACATCAGAGTAATCAATAATATTGCAGGTAGAGTATTCTTCATGATTGTGATACTTGACTTTTAGCAAATAGTCATTGGCACAATGTAGCGAGGATTTGAAGCACCTTGCCCTAAAACAGGAGTTATGGGACCCCATAGTGCACGAGCCGCCTCAATCTCACTCTTGCTATTGACATTACTTTGTACTCCACTCATAGGCACCATATCGGCGACAGAACCACCAGATGGCGTACAAAACATCACGATTACGGGAGATGTTACATGGGACCAAGACGACGATTTGGATGGGACCGTAGATGTTGCTAATGGTGCTTCTTTAACGATTTCAGCAAATCTAGATGTTGCCAATGAAAGCCGAATCATAGTACACCCCGGTGGCATACTCTCGATTTCCAACGGTTCACTGATTGCAGAATGGACCGATACAGACTACTCTTGGATGAGGAATAGCGACGAGGGATATCGTTCGAGAATAATGATCGAGACAGCAGAACGCCAAGGTTCGTTCGATGTCATTCTAACTTCAGCCGAGAACTCCTACTTCAACGGGATGAATACTGTAATCGATGGAACTTCCACTGCCATGGAAGGGGATAACCATACGATAGAATTCTCGGCNGGATCTAGTGACACATGGATTGAATTCACTGGTGCTCCCGTGTATGAGATGATCCTCTCATCCGAAATCAAAATCGATTANCCTGGAATTAAGCCCACAGAAAGAATCCCGGTTGGAGACATCCCGCATGAGAACTGGATGGTAAATGACCCAGGGACATTTGACATCGATATTCAAGGTACGATGAATGCCAATGGAGCACATATCTACGGGGCGAAAATCAGCGTGGTTGGTTCGCTGGACCTTAGCAACACAGACATTGTCAGATCCACTCCGATGCTAGCCGCAGATAGCGCGAGTATCAAGATGAATGCAGTCGATCTGAAGGACAGTCGAGACGACCATCATATCACTGCAGGCATCCAGACGGTGATTGACCTCTCTACATCAACAGTTCATGGTACACTTGTCGATTTCTGGGAGCGCCAGTTAGAACAGACAATCCAGTTCAGAGCAAACGAAGTGATTGTTACTATCGCTNATTTTGGTTACCCCACAAAGACAACCAATCCGATACCTACCAACGAACAGGGCCTCATGACTCTCCCCTNGAGGACTGTTGAGATTGGATTCGCAGACGGCACAGTATGGAATGAAGACGCTACGATTGTGATCCAATCCTACAAGACCGCATGGAACGCACAACTCGAAGATTACGGATCAGCTACGGATCTTCCGATTGAAACTACCACNACNTACGAATCTGAAATATTGCCGATGCTAACCATTGATTCCATTACTCCCGAAGAAAANAGTGTCACTACAGACAGCCGAGTAAAGATGAATGCAACGATTACCAACTCTGGTTCAGGAGATGCAAGAATCGGCCTCGAATGTTTCATTGGCAACGGTTCGGCGGCTGATGTAGGGGGGTATCCAGTCCTTGAAATCCCTGGAGATTCAACACGATCTGTAGAATTCACTTGGAGAGGAGTTGCAGAAACCGGCAACCAGAGTATNACCTGTGGAGTAATACAGCCCGCCCAACTAGTAATCGAAGATGCTTACGGAGGNCTTCCTATCGATTCTGAATCAGTATCTTGGACTGAGCCTGTGGCTGAGACCGAGGGCCTAGGTATGCTCCCATTGATTACCACAGTATTAGTCGGTGCAATACTAGTAGGCATCGCAGCACTTCAGTACTCGGCGAACCTCCAGAAGGAGCGTGACCAAAGTAAGATGGAAGGAAACACTGAGGACGAAATCGAATTAGAGGGGCCTCGTAAGCAAAGAGGCACCGATTCTGACGATTAGTCAGCAACCTGGCAACCAGGTCTCACTTCCATCTTGCGATTGGAATGAGTGCTCACTCGACGCTGTCACGGTCTCCTCGCCCCAGAACGGATCTTGGGTGATAGTCACGGTGAAGGTATAGCAACCCTTCTCGTCACCTTGCCACATGTCACGGGACACGATAGAGAGGGTTTCTTGCTCTGCATCGCCTTCAAGTTGTAAGATAGCATATCCCTCATCACCCATANTCGCGGTACCATCGCCATAAAGTCCGCCTTCAGAATCCCATAAGGCTGATGTCGTGCTGACCTCCACAGTTGGATAAGCCACGACAGTTCCACTTGGGCCAGTCATCGACGCAGTGAAATTGAAGTTCGCCCATGGAAGCGCGAGCGGTGAATTTTGCGACTCAAGGCCCGCCCAGACGCTTAATGATACACCACTAACACAACGTACAGAACCATCGTCACAACTTTGCCCGGATCCTTCGCCAATGAATACAGGAGTGACATCAGTCTGCCCCTCTGTCACAGTTCGCGTCATGAAATTCGAATCAAGATTATTGCTCCATTTCTGTGAACCTACTGTGACATCAATCGTGTATTCACTTCCACTAGATCCTAATGCATTTCCAGAATAGACCGAATCAACGGAGATTGTGAAAGACCCATAGTCTCCAAGTCCATCGCTACTATCAATCTGGAATGTATGAGTTGAATCGTATACAGATGCACCGTTTCGGACGATACTGACTATTGCATCATGACTCCCACTACCGCCGTTTTGACGGACTTTCACATCAAACTCAGAACCATCTTCGCTGAACTCTATGCCTCCAAAGGACATTGTTCCAGTTACAACCGTTCCTAGTAGCGTGGGCGTTACAGCAAGCATCACTGCGACGAAGATTACACTTGAACCAGAGATAATCGCAGANGTCCCTTGATCCATCGGATTTCTGAGACCTAGAAGGAACCACGCTATGGCTACCCCACCAATTATTACTAGGGGCATTGCAGCGTTCATTCCTGCCCACATTACGATAAAGAAGGGTAGAATTATGGCCACAAAGATTCCAATTAGGGTTCCGCCAAAATCAGTTGATAGTATACTGTTCGCTGAAGAATTACTGGAATTATCGTGACTAAGATTCTCTGTCATAACATCGCTTTGAGNATCGTTTGAGTCCGAACTCGAATCAGCGTCAACTCGATCTAGTAAGCCACCAGCTGATTGTTGACCCCTCTCATATGCATCTATAATCGCAGAAGGATCGTTAACAATATTGTCCCCCTGGTGAACAGAGTCTTTGTACCCATCTTTGTCGACCTTGTCTAAAAGTCCGTCTGACATGGAGATACCTGCGCTCGCAGAGGTTATCAAACCGTTGACTAAACGGCCCCNCCGAATTAGATTAGCAGACCTATCGGTTCGCGCCGACCTAGAGCATCAAAATCGGGAGATCATCCTCATCTTCGGAAATCTCCTCATCTTCGCTGTGTCTTCGGGCAATTGCCGCCGCAGCGAGACCAAGCATCATCACAGATCCAATCATTTCGAAGCCGGGGAGGTATACACCACGGATGTAAATCGTAACCATCTGAACTTGGTAATTGGGCACGCCTTCCGTTCGAACCGAATAGTCACTGGTTGCCTGGAACTGCAATTGGTAATAGATATCTGACCAGCCCTGAACCTTCGGAGTACGCATGATTACGCGCACATTGTCGGGTGGAGCCTGTGCCTCAATCTCAGTAGACACCTGTGGAAGGGAGATCTGGAAACCTGCATCCTCTAAGTCTTCGCGATTCGCAACATCGATATTGAACCGATCATATGCGTTACCGTCATTGTAGACCTTGAAATTGAACGTGTAATCCACCTTAGGGCGGAGTTGCTTGAACGGCTCATCTGCTTCGACTCGGAGGCGGCTGAACTGCTTGATGACGACGAGAACGGAGGTGGTCTTTGGCGTGCAAGTTCCACAAGGGACACCAGTCGCGGTGTCAACACGGGCCGTAATGGATACAGTGCGCTGACCTTCTGCCATTCTTTGGTCGCCACGGACTGAAACTTCGAANGTCACTTCCTGACCGGCACCAACAGTAACGGTTCCGGGNGCAGCGTAGGCAAGTCCGCCAGCTGTCACAGTAATTGCCACGTTCTCAGAGTATGCAGTTGGATTGTTGAGGGTGCAGTAGGTGGTTCCGGTTCGAGTAGCACCAGGGTANACCTCGATTGGGAAGTTCGCTGGAGAGCAAACAATACCAATGTCAGGGTTAGGAGATGCCTGTGCATTAACGGTATACGCAGCACCGACCCACATGCTGAGAGCATAAATCGTCAGGAAGACAATAACAGTACGGACTGACTTCATTACGGACACCTACGGTTTTCTCTACCCGGCCCCGTATTAAGAGGTTAGCCCCCGAATGAACACGGCATGAAGANATTCACATNAAGTCGTCAAGATCATCAAAGTCATCGTATTCATCAACCTCACTCCATTCATCTTTCTCACTGGAGCCACGGGATAATCGACGACGGCGAGCGGAACGGACACTCATGAACACAATGAGAACGACAAGAATTAGGCCCGCTACAGAGAGCCCACCCATTACTAAGGCAGTCTCATCAGAACCCAGATTGACAAGGGGCTCAGGCGGACCTTCCGCTTGGATGATGAATACCTCCATCACCTCAATTTCAGGGTCAAAAGAGGACCGAATATACACTTCAATCTCGAAGGTTCCAGTCGGAATATCCCCTCCAGCCATGACAGTAAAGTTGTGAGGGACCTTCTCCTGAGGACCGAGATTACCCGTACTCTGGATATCGAAAGTAAACCCGAGGGTTTCGAGACCTGACTGATTCTCAATCTCAATCTCGAACACATCCTGCCCATTCCCGAGGTTCTGCAAATCAATAACCACTTCAGCAGATTGATCAACACCGAGATTCAATTCCCCCGCACGAGTCTGTGCAGAAATACGTGCAAACTGGACTATCTCTACATCTACATCGGCAGAATCCTCTGGGCATCCGAATGTGCAAGGCACCCCATTTATTGTGGTGACTGAAGCATTGATTGCGACATCAATCACGGAGGGAGACATAGTGGACTCCCCACGTAAAGCAACCTGGAATGTTGCCTCCCCCCCGGAAGCAATCGTTACTGAACCTGGAGCTGCATTGGAGAGATTGCCCGAGGAGACAATGATATCAGCCGACAGAGCATGAACAGAATCATTGGATAAAGTGCAATCCACATTACCCACCTTACTAGAACCAGGATGGACTTCAATCGTAACCGATTGTTGATCACATTCCAGAACAATACTCGGCAAGGGGCCTTGGGCTGACAATGAGGGGAAGGACAACGANANTANNGCNANNATACAGAGCAAAAGNGCTCGNNNCATNCGCCCNCTCATNCNACNACGAGNAGNANNTGTTTTGAAGCGGTTTCGATGGAAAAGGTGGACCCGGCAGGATTTGAACCTGCGACCACCGCGTTATGAGCGCGGCGCTCTAACCAACTAAGCTACGGGTCCGGGTTGGGCCTCCTCGGCCGCCATGATGAATCTGTTGGGTATTCACGACAAGGTGTTTCGGACAATTTCCTCACAGGCCTCTCTTACATTTACAGGAACGAAAACCATGGTATCGTGCACGGTCTTTGATATCGCAGCAGCTACCGCTGAGACATCCGCAATATCTCTNCCATCTGTCAAACGGATACCACCCATGTATGGNCGGTANCCNGTATTNTCNACGCGCGCGAGGAGAAGGTCGCGCATAGGGTCATGACCTGCCGCAGTAATNTCCGCTGAGAGCGGTATCATACAGCGTTGGAGGATTACTGGCGTGATTCCAGGGATTCGTAACCTCTTATGGAAAGAATCACGCGACAAAAGGCGGTCAACCCAGTGAGAGAGGACTGGATCAGTGTGACTATGCCAGGAACCGACTGCGCTTGAAACCACACCGTCATCTAAACGCAAATAATCCTCAGTACTAAGATTCCCGTCAAGCAACATGGATTCCATAGTTCGTTCCAAAGACAACTCACCCTTCGATGCTAATTCTCTAGCTCTACGGAGGAGGAGTTTGTGGTACTCTGACGTTAGGATGTTCATCTTATGGAAGTATACAAGATCGTACATGTGTAGACGAGTAAGTAGGTATGATTCAACGGCAGGAACGCCTTCGGGACGAAGTCGAAGCGAACCATCATCGGCAATGCGCAAAGCCCTGAAAATACGTTGCACATCGAAGGTCCCTACATCCGCTCCGGAATGATGTTGATCGCGTAGAAGGTAGTCCATCCTGTCTACGTCCAATTGGCTGCTGACAATCTCATGTAGAGCAATAGGGTGTACGCGACCCGCATAGATGTCCATCAATCGGGAAATCCCACGTTCACCGACTAACCCCACTAAGGCCTGACGAAGATCATTCTCTGAATCCTCAAGGATTAACCGACCCCACTCCTCATGTCCTCGGAAGGTACGGAATATTTCACGATCCTCCAACATGTGAGAAAAGGGAGGGTGCCCAATGTCATGCAAGAGGACAGCGTAGCCAACNAATTCAGCATCCTCATCAGATATCACNCCCGGGTGTAAATCGCGCAAGCGGTCAAGAAGTTGTGTTGAAAGATGATACGCGCCGAGAGAATGTGCGAATCTTGAATGTGTAGCACCTGGAAATACTAGATCGCAAGTGGAAAGCTGCTTGACCCGATGTAAACGCTGGAAGGTCGCAGTGTCAATTAGAGCCTTGACTTCATCAGGAATCCGGATATCACCATGGAGAGGATCTCGGATTACGCGGACCTTGGCTGCGCGGGCCTCAACCTCATCACCACGGGGTCCCATATCTGGTGAAGAAACAGACAAATGATTCAATCGTTTGCTCCCCGATGAATTCGATGATTTGTCCAGAATCCAATTGGTAAACTGTAGAGAATAACCGACCCGAACCATGCGAGAGCAGAACCAATCCAAGGACCATACACTGGAAAGGAACCGATGGCAATTAGACTGTACACGGAGACGCTAGTCGCGCCAAGCATCATTGGCCCTGTCGCCCCTACTGGAACCTCCGATCCTTGTGCAANCCATAAGCTAACCATAGTGGTCAGAAATATCGCTGGGAAAACCGAGATGACTCCGCTTATGAAAGGCAAGCCCATGCCTGCGATAAGGACGGAAAGACCGATTGCTGACGCTGCTGCAACACCCCTCATCAGAACAGAGAACGGATGTACGGCATTATGTCCGGCTGGAGCCGCTGGCGCGTTCTTTAACGCGCGAAGACCGATACCAAAACCCAGCAATGTAGCGAAAGAACCTATCCAGAACGGTGCTATCGAANCAAGAGTGTTTGAGACGATAACTGTCGATGCACCTGCTGCAACTAACCAAACGGCAACTGAGAGGACGGCGACCAAAGTAACAAGCGAACCACCCGACCACCGGTGTTCCAACCGGGAAGGCAGTACACGCCAAGCACCGAGAAAAAGAATGTTGAGCATCATGCCGATGGGAACCATGGACATCGCATCTGCATGAGCACCTACAGAAGCACTGCCATGCCATATTCCAATCGCAGCAGGAACTATCGTAGTGGGAATAGCAACAATACTCCCGAGAGCACCTCCCCATCGCTCAATCACAAGCGTTGCTANAATGGCGACAGCNCCTGCCATGATAGCAGATATCAGAACGGCTCCGGCGTCGACGGCCATGTNANTTCTCGTTAGTAAGGCGCTCAATCAATTCCGCCTTTCGCCCTGAGAAGGGCAGACCCTTGGACTTGAGAACATCCTTGAGTTCAGCAACCGTCATCGATGCGTAATCGCCCACCGATCCACTCTGAGAATTNNCCACTTTAGATTGGAANTCCGAGATTAAATCAGCATCAGCTGAGAGATTCAATGGTTCTGGTGTACTGAAATCACCAATGCGATGATTAGAATCCAGTGTCGAATTCCGATAAAGTATAACCATCAGGAGGCNAATGACTCCTGCCAAAAGGAGGACGACAAACGAAAGTGCAGCGACCATACCTTGTGCCCCTTCCTCAACCTCGATTAGAGGCTCAGACCCCATAACATGGATGTGAGTCACCATGTTGGCTGAGGCGTTAGGACCACGGATAGAGCGGAGGAGAATTGTGTGATTACCCTCAATTTCAACTTCGGGGAGTTCAGTCAATCGATCTACTAACATCGTGTGTGTGATGGTAACCTCTTCCTCTCCCAGGTCATGCTCTACGATATCCATCCATGTATCCCGCATGTCCCAAGTCCGCCACTGAACCTCAACTGGGTCACCGGACAATTCGTATTCGATACCATCGCCAGGGCCGACATGGACCTTATTGTCAGACGTAGGTTCGGATTGAAGCGAGATATTCATGCTCATATCTAGGCCGTAAACATAGTTCGCTGCCTCAGCAACGGATTCAGGAGATCGTGTCTCACCATGGCCGTAGACATTATTCTGACGATTCTTGGGGACCAAATCATCCACGCAAGGTTCGTTTGCAAGCATGTAGTGACATGGCCGGTAAATCGCTGTCTCCTGCATGATGTTACGCACGTCAAAAGGTGAGATGTCGGGGTTCGCCTGATACATCAACGCTGCAAGACCTGCTGCACCTGGTGTTGCCATACTAGTGCCAGACTTCGAGGTGTAGCCTGTACCAGTATTGTAATCTGGCGCCATAACACTTGAACCAATGAAAGCGATGTTCGGCTTAACTCTCCCTTCCTCGGTTGGACCTTGACTCGAATAAACTGCAATTGCGCCATTCTTGTCGAGTGAGCCGACTGTAATTACATCTTCAGCCGACCCAGGAGTCCCAATCTGAGCAGAAACCGCACTGTTTCCAGCGGCGATGAACAGGGCGATACCTTCGGCCATCATTCGATTGCCCATACGGTTGACAGATTCTTCCTCAGAAGAGGTCCACTCAATTGCACCTGGGCCTCCAAGGCTCATACTCGCAGCGCGTATGTTGAACACATGCTTCTTGTCAACAGTCCACTCCATACCTGCCATCACAACTGAGAAGGAACCAGACCCGCCAGCATCGAGTACTTTCACTCCTACGAGTTGTGCCTGTGGAGCTACTCCAACATGGACCATTTCAGGTGCGCCAGTCCCAGCGGTAATTCCTGCACAATGTGTCCCATGACCCTGATCATCGAAGGCCTTGATTTCAGTACCGTTGGTAAGTTCTGGAGTGTTCACGGGGTCATAGAAAGCGATTACCTTGGGGTCATCCGTCTCATTATTATCATCAAGATCATCAAGGCCGGCATGATCCGAATCAATTCCTGTGTCAATGATTGCAACTACAGAACCAGTACCTGTGTAACCAGTATCATCCCAAACGGTATCTACGCCATGGTAAGGTACTACATCCTCCATCTGAACCTCAAGACGGCCATCGAGTTCTACGAAAACAACACCAGGGACATCAAGGACGTCAAAGAGATCCCCAACTGCGATTCTCCCTGCGATAGAATCGATGAGGTGGTAGCGCCATGAGATTACAATATCAACAGATTCTGAGAGAAGTGTTTCGTCTTCGGCTGTAGGTGTATGATCAAAATCGACAATTACGCCAATTCGGCCATCCTCATCCACCCAATCTCCACCACTCATTCCAGCGACTGCCATCCAAACTGCATCGTGGATACGATCACGGTCTTGATCCATGTTCGTGGTCTCCCACCAAGGCTTCTCCCCTGAAAGAGATTCAGTTGTGGATTCCATGGCCATGGGCGCTGCGATAGGAGTAAGCATCACAGCAATAGTCAGGAACATGATGAAACGAAGAATGTGCTGTCGGCCGGTACCCATGTAATTGCTGCGAATCAAGACCCCCAAATGAAACCCGCGCAAAACTGACCCTAACATCGCTGGTATCAAGTTGAGGTGATGTATCTCGCATCTATGAAGAGGGCAATGGTTGGTGTCCTTCTTGGCTCACTAATGGCCACCTTAGCCTTCACACCAATCGCAAATGCTGAGGTTGTAACGCCAAAATGGACTGATGGAGATCGGTTCGAATATATGGGGTACGACACTTTCGCGATTAGAAATTTTGAGAACTTCGTCTTCAATGGTACTAAGCCAATTTCGGTGGACAAGACAGATGGAGAACGACTGACAATTGTGTATGGTAGTGAAAGAGAATGCACACGTTCAGCTTGGAATGGGAACTGTGGATATGCGCAGCAAAGCCATAGAATCGTTATGGAGACCGTATGGCAAAATGGTTCAACGATGTTTGAATCCGACCTACTCAATATCACTATTGAAATGAACGTTGAATGCTGGGAGCCAGTGGACAGAGTCGGAATCATTCCTGCGTTTGCGGACTGTAAATACAACTGGAATTATCTAATCTCCTTTACTGTCGGACCAGAGGAGAATACAGTAGAGTTTGAGGCAGTTCAATGGAATAATGTCACCTATTCAGGGGATTGGCCAGAGACCTTTCGTATTGGCGATTCATGGACTACAGAGGAGAATGTCGATCGGGAATATAATCACCGAACACGTTCTAATGGAGGGGTATGGAATGAAACAGAAATACAATCAATATCTGAAGTATCCACTTGGTCTTGGACAGTAATGGACGAGGTGAATGTCTACCTCGGGGAAAATGCAGATATCAAAGAAGAGGCAACACGAGTCCAGATTCTAGAAGCAGGTGGCTTTCGAAACAACACGTATTGGCTTGATGAAGAAGGATACGTAGTGCGCAATGAATTCAGAGAAGATGGTGAACTCTTAGCAACACTTCAGTTGACCGATTGGACATATGCGCTAGAGGATCAACGAGGTACCCAAGTTAGCGGAGGAACTGGGGCAAGTGCCCTATTCTTTGGTGCATTGATTACAATCGCCCTATTGACTGGAATAGGATGGATTGGATGGCGAGCCTACAACCTCGTAAATGAGGAGATAATCGACGAAGTAGCGGAACGTATTGTTGAAACCGATCGACGCCTCAGAGGGCATTCTTCAGAATCTGATCGCCCGGTGGGCCTTCTGTCCCGTACGGCCGATGTCATCGATGAGGACCGAGACCTCTGAAATCAGTTGTTCACGGATTAGTTGACCAATTGCTGATCCTTGGATAGTCACTGTCGCAACACCACAGGCTCGAAATGTATTGGCGTCAGAATCGTGATCATAACAAACCACGAAGCCATGACTCGCCCAATCATCGATTGTTATCGTATCATCAGTGTTATTGCCTGCTGTGACATTGTAAATCGCCTGACCTGAAGACAACGTGACTGTCTCATGACCAAAGCCACGGTAAAGATGTACATCACCGACTGCTGGAGAATCATCGACATCAACAACGTTGACCGTGATGTTGATCGGCCCATCGAGAGGAACATCATCATCCTCTAACAATAGCGTAACTACAGGGGTATTCGGAGAAGAACTCAGGTCAACACCAGGAAGGTGAGATATCAATTGAAACTCCCCCTTCACCCCATTCAACCCAATATCGTGGGACTTCCAGTACACATCATTGCGAATAGATGGACAGTAGTGCCGTTCCTCTATCACCACCCCATCAGCAGCACGTTCAACAAATGCGAGAGCTCCTCCTTCACAGGGTATACTCAGAAGTTCAGATTCAATGACATAGAGAGGGCCTACTGAACGCTCAGTATTGTTGTACTGAGTATCACCAGGGAAACTGACAAGACCCTCGCCAGAGTATTCCATCGATCTCTCCAACGAGAGAAGATGGACATCCTCTGAACGGATTGGGAAATCATACATCTCGTAGACCGGCGTATAGTTAGCATACTCATCGACATCGGCAATATCAAGATTTACAACTGATGCAAAGTCGAGGTCGATAGCGCGAGCAGTACGCACAATACCGAGGTCACCTACTCGAACTAACATCGCCTCAGCCATTGAAATCTGGAGGGTGCCCGCAACCGATCCAATTGCTGGAACGGGGAATACACCTTGCCCTTGAGCGAACATGGTTGTACTCACGAGATACAATGGCTCGTTGAATCCATAATCAGTACCATCAGTTATGGAGGCAACCGTTCGTGTAGCAGTCCCTGTGAGAATATCTAACGAAGCGCCTTCGAGATCCTCCGCATCCTCTACCAGACTGATTGCATCAAGCATCACAGTGTAGGTCCACTGGTCGCCAACCACCCAGATTGGTACTGTGGCAATTATCTCATTGCGCACGGGATCTTCGTCGCCCTCCGCGAATACAACCTCAGAAATCGGTTCAAGAGGAGATAGTGTGTTTGCTGAACACATCAAAACGAGGCACAGAAAGGGGACTGTGTGCCTACGCAGACCCCCCATGGGCATCCACGGTACGTTGAATGAAATAGAATCGTCGGCGAACTCACTCCGTTCAACACATTCATGCCGTCGTTCATGCTGAGCCGAAAACATGGCTCGCATGTGGGTGATGTTCCTGACATCTCTTCTACTCGTGATGACGATGAACTTCTACGCTGTGGTCAGAGAACCCGAACTTGTGCCGATTGAGGACCTCCCTGAATACCCTATGGAGACGGTCAAAATCGAGGGCATCCTGACATCTTGGATTCGCGACCCCTATGGAGACGGCGACGATCGTATCGACATGCAGGTAATGGACAAAAACGATGGATATACAGTTGCAGAGGTTCGTTGGGTCAAAAACGGATATATCAACGAATCCAATATCCCTGCAATCGGTTCAATTGTCTATGTTGAAGGTGAAATCGTCGAATGGAACGGGAGTATTTGGCTACAATCGAGTGGTAGAGGTGCAGTTTATGCAAAGGCCGGCGCTGAAGTGACCCCTACTTGGACTAGCCTATCTGAACTAGCACGGGACCCTCTTGCCTTCGATGGAGAATCAATCACTGTCGAGGCATATGTTGGCAAGTCAATCGCACCTAATATCACCCGCCAATCATTCTACCTACAAGACAATCCATCCTACTCCAACGCCGACCATATGCTCTACGTAAGATTGGAGGGGCGCATGATGGATCAATATGAAGCCGGCAGCAAAGTTCGCCTAACAGGATGGGTCCTGTTCGATTCAAGGAATCTGCGATATCAGATGTTCTCGCAATCTTCCACTCTTCAAATACTCCACGAGGCAGGACCGGCTCAGTTACGGTGGTCAGCTAACGCAATGAGCCTATCCTATGATGTAGGGAAATTGGTCACCATCGACGGAACCCTTCAGATGGAGGGTGAAAATTTGATGCTTAGGGGACCAACATCAGAAGATGTATTGTGCGCGATTATAGATGACAATGGAGAACCACCATTGGATGAATACCGTGAAAACTGGACTGGACGATTACAATGGAGTGATAGTAAGGCAACAATCTGCATGATGATTGATCTCGGTGAACAACCCGAACCAGATATCTCCACTGATGGCGTAATCCCATTGGACTCTATCGCGATGGATCCATTCCTATACGCAAATTCATCTCACACTGTAGAAGGATGGATTTCTAATCCAATCTGCCCGGACTATCTCAAGGGGTATGTGCAAGATGCACCCGAATATACTAGCGGGATGATTAAACTCAGAATTGAACTCTCGGGTGAGAGATCAAAATGCATTGAGGCTGGCCAAGCAGTTCGAATGATTGGAACTATTGTATGGGATGTCGAGGATGCCCGAGTCATCATCCGAATCTCGGAAATCAACCTAACAGGGCCAACACCCGGCTACGCGACATTGACATGGGGCGAGACCTACGCGGACTGGCGCTGGGAAGAGAACAAGATTGTGAAGATTCAAGGGATTATCGAAGCACAAGACAATGGAACAACACAAACACTTCGACAAGCTGGAACGGACCGAAGTATCTGCCTGATTGGCGATGGAACTGAAGCAAGTCAATTCGGAGATGATGTGCCAACCTTGGACTGGCGTGGCCGACTCATCCTTGAGAATGAGATGGGTGGTACCAGCAGCGCTTGGGTATGCTTAGACATACGTGGGCATGAACAAACTTGGGCGTAGGTGAGCCACATGCTCGAGACCTACTTCGCAGACCTATTCTGGCTCTTTGTGGCCTTTGGGGCTGGAGCAATCCTCGGTACATTCACTGGCCTAATCCCTGGATTCCACGTCAATAACGTGGCCTTGATTGCGGTCTCACTTACTCCGATCGCCGTTGGAATCGGCCTTCCACTCGACCTTGTCGCAGGAATGATCGTATCCTGTGGCACGGTCCACACCTTCCTCAACTACATCCCCAGCGCATTGGTGGGTGCGCCTGATGACAACATGGCACTGGCCCTGTTACCTGGGCATCGAATGTTAGTCACAGGCCAAGCCGCACAAGGTGTGGCATACTCTGCACGTGGATCACAAATGGGGATGATTATGGCAGTCCCCCTGCTTATTGTTGCGAGACTCCTATTCGGTGACAATCCAGGATTGAACTGGTTTGAAGGGAGTCGGGACATTCTACCCTGGCTTCTACTTAGCATCTCGACCTTCCTGCTAATGACTGAGACCACACGCCTCCCTTGGCCCACCTTCTTACAGAAGATTACATCTTGGATGAGGATACCTTTGCCACGGCCTATTCGTGTGTCAATCCCAATCTTTTCCTTCCGCTACGAGCGCGAATGGGATGCAATCGATTTGCGCTTCGGCAGTTCATCAAGGAAAGCTGGTATCTTCGTCGCTATGGCATTCTTCCTCCTCTCCGGCATGTATGGTTGGGCCGTGTTTGAGTTGCCGGCTCGTTCACCAGTAGGTATGCCATCTGCAACTCTGCTAATGCCGAGCCTTGCAGGGCTGTTCGGTATCGCCAACCTGATTGACATCTACGTGACAACCTCAGAGATGCCGAAACAGGAGCCAAATTGGGAGCTCCCTCCCATGAAGCCCCTTGCTGTACCTACATTCCTTTCAGCAATAGTGTCCTCTGTAATGGCTATTCTACCGGGTATGACCGCTGCGCAAGCAACGGTTGTAGTGATGTCAATTCGGAACATTACAGGACGCCTAAGGGATCCAAACTTCGTCCCGGCCGACTTCGAGTATTCACCTTCATCCCGAGACATGTCTCCAGAGGAGATGCTCGCCGAGCGCCGACGCCTGTTTATGGAAGAAGTAGGAGGTCCAGTAGATGAGAAAGAAGCCTTTGAAGCGAACGATATGGAAGCGGATGTGGGCGAAGAGAATGTAGAAGTCGCGGCTAGCGAGGATGAGGAAATGACTGACTTCGAGGCTTTGATTGCACTAGCTCAAGAAACTCCTGAAAACTTCGATGAGATTGAAGAAGTAAACAAGCAGGACCTCGAGGTTATTGCCGTACTTTCTTCTGTCAATACTTCAGTTACGGTGATGGTTCTCGGTTTCCTGTACATGGTCGGACGACCGCGTTCAGGTGCCGCACTTGCACTCAATATGATCTATCCAATTGACATCTGGGGTACCCTCGAACCACCATCTGACTTTGTTCGGCTCGTAGCAATCACAATTTTCGCGGGCTTGTTCTCTGTACCTGTTATGATTAAACTCTCAAAGGGGATGCTCAAACTTCACGAACTTATCCCCTTGCGAACGATGGTTCTCTCTGTGATTCTCTTTGTCAGTGGCCTTGTCTGGTTCAGTACGGGTTTCATAGGACTAGGCGTCTTAGTTATCGGGACTCTAATGGGGCTAATGCCACCAAGGATTGGCATCCGTCGTTCGCACGGAATGGGTATCATCCTAGTCCCAATCATGATCTACACATTCGGGCAACAGTTCGATAGTTTCGGCTTTATTTGAAAACTAAAACCTTGCATCAGCCTAAAGACCCGACTGGGGCCTCGTCCGGACGATGACCGCTCACCGTGTATCACGTCTCGCTGCAATTCTCCTCACGGCACTCTTTGTCGCATCGACCACTACTGGCTATGGCCTCGGCCTAAATCCCCTCACTGAAACCCCTGTGGAAGCAGACACACAGGGGAGAACTACCGCATGTGTTGGAGATGTATGCATCTCTGAAGTTCTCGTTAACGCCTTTGGGGCGGAGACCGATGCAGTGGGGCCAAGCGACTGGACCTCGGGAGAATGGGTAGAGATCCATAACGCCGGGACCGCTTCTGTTGATCTCGCCTCATGGACTCTGCAAGACCACTATCAACGGGCACTCCCGATGGCAAACACAAACATCGTCTACCCAAGTGGAGCAACTGGTTTCACGGTGGCTGCAGGAGATTACATCGTTCTTGCGAGGAATGGAGACGGAGGCGCCTGTGGCATGTGTCTGAAGAATACTAACGGAGTGGTTGAACTACTAACACCAAGCGGAACACTCGTTCATTCCGTCACTTGGACTCTACGCCCTACAGAGGGATCTACCCTCTTAGAAGACGCCTCAAACCCTAATGGGGTCTGGATTGAATCTGCAGGAATCACACCAGGCACTGCAAATGGAGGNGGTAGTAGTGGTCCAACCTACCATGACACAGGAATCCGTGTGCGAGAAGTCCTCGCCGACCCCTTCTTCTCAGCAGACAACGCATCTTGGCCTGGCGGGGAATGGCTAGAAATTGAGAACATTGGAACATCCACAGTCGACCTTGTAGGCTACTACATCATGGATAGCAGTTCCAACAACATCAGTCTAAACGAATCACATCTAATCGGATTTGATGCAGCCGATTCCACCAGCACACACATCCACCCAGGTGACAGAAGAGTTGTAGCCGTCAACAGCACCTCAGACTACGGAGTCCTCAACAATGGAGGTGACCAGTTGGCTGTCTTCGCATCCAACGGTTCAATTACGGACGAACTCATGTATCCATCAGTCAGAGTAGGTCACTCCATAGTACGTAGTGCAGATGGACTTACCTGGACTGATGCNCTCTTCCCCACTCCTGGTGAATCAGATGCGACTGCAGTAAACGGTACGAGTGCGTTGTCGATTAACGAAATCATGGTCAATGCAACCGTCAACGAGGCACCCTACCCTGATGGAGAATGGATTGAACTCCGTGTACACCCCGATGAGACAACCGGCGTAGGACTTGCAGGTTACACGATTAGAACAGGTACTGGTGGATCCATCGACTTGACTGATGCTCTAGTAGAGTGTTCTTGCACCATTGTCAATCCTCATGGTCTCGGCCCAGGAGAATACGGGGTCATACAACTGAACAATACCGGAGTGGAGATTATTCGCTCTCTAGGTGACACTATCTCCCTTGTAGACACCTCCGAAAAGGTAGTCCAAACAATCACTTGGGCAACCAACCTTCCCGCTGGCCGTACCATGACGCCGATTGCAGGCGACCCCGTTAATGGATGGACTCTGTCAAATGAGGAAACACCCGCTGCTGCAAATCCAGATCAGACATCTGGTAACAACCAAGGAGGTATTGACTTACAGATTGTTGAGATCCTCCCGAATCCCTTTGGTAACGACTCTGCAGCCGCATTGGCGGGTGATGGAGAATTCATCGAACTCTGGAATAACGGAACTACCGAGGTGGACCTCTCAGGATGGTCTATCATCAGTGGATCGACACTTGCCCTAAACGAGCAGACGACGAGCGATATGAGCCCTGATGCCGGAGAACGAGTAGTGATTCGACCGGCTGACCCGAGTGCGTTTTGGCTTTCGAACACAGCGGGTTCTATCAGTCTCCATGATGCATTGGGNAACCCAATAGACTCGATTGTCTACTCAAGTACCTTGCCGGGTGCTGCGATGGTATCCAACCTCACCTCCAGCTCCTCTTGGATATACGCTCCAACCCCTACCCCGGGCACCGCTACGCCTACCTTCGACAATCCGTATACTGGATCTAACGACCTCGTAATTACAGAAATCATGGTACAATGCGGCACCTCGGGATCTGATTCTGTAGGGATACTCGGCGAATGGATTGAACTACGGAACAATGGNACTCAGACCATTGATTTGAGCAGATGGCATATCCTCGACGAAGACAGTTCAGGAATGCTTGCTACAACTAATCAGATTTGGAATGGGACGAGTATGAGCATCGCTCCTGGTGAGCATGTAGTCCTCAGACCTGAAGAAGCATTCATGGACAACTTTGGAGATACTATCCGCCTCATGAACCCGGATGGAACGATGATTTCTACAGTATATTGGCTCAACAGCCAAACGTGCATCTCAATTGAACCTCGATTCGGATGGGGGCCGACTCTAATGCCATCACCTGGTGTAGCCAATCCGATACCCGATGAATGGGATGGATCTTCGAGTGTCATATTCAGCAGAATCATGGTTGGTGAAGTCAACTCCCTGCGTGATCACGACTGGTTTGAGATACGGAANATCGGCACACAAACACTCGACCTATCGGGATGGATGATTTCGCGGCACCGTGAAGATGCTCCCGCATGGAACGATACCTTCCGTGGATTAGTTCTCGGGCCCGGAGAGAGTGCGATAATTACCGGGGACCCCGCCCACCTTCTCGAGGATGCAGCCTTGGAAGCATACGGCGGAAGTGATGTGATGTACAACATGCCTTGGCTCCCTGATTCCGGCGGCGGATTCCAACTCGTATCCCCAACAGGTACCGTCGTTGACACAATAGTCTATGGCGACGGAGACCCCAACATCGAAGGCTGGACTGGCCCATCGATTACACCGCCATCAAGTTCAGATCCTGTTGGTCTAATCATGATGCGTGGCGATGGATGCGCAGTGACACCAGATTCAATTCCTGATACCGACTCAGCAGCAGATTGGGAAGTTCGTTGGCTCCGCATGGGTGCGTCCCTATTCTGTGACGGAGGAACATTCTCTACTACTGGAACAGTTACGACATCCATCTCACCAGGTCATGCACTAGGGGATTTGGTGGAATGGATTGATGCAGCACAATCCGAGATCCACGTGCATCTCTACGAACTCACAAGTTACGAGCTTTCACGAGCCCTCAGAAACGCACTTGATAGGGGGGTAGATGTGACACTCCTACTCGAAGGAGGTGTCTACAGTTCATACGACAACATGGCAGTTAGTCGAGGTATTGCAAGTGACTTGCATGCCGCCGGAGCAACCGTCCTCTGGATGGTTGAGCCACCCTCCTCGACCTCGCCAGAATCCCCATACAAATACATCCACTCCAAGGCCGCAGTCAGAGATTCATCGTCTGTCTGGATATCCAGTGGGAACTGGAAGTCAAGCAGTTTCCCACTTGATGGTGATCCAGGGAATCGCGATTGGTCTGTTTTCATTGATTCAGAAGACATCGCACAACTTGTCCTATCAAGAATGACTTGGGATGAGAATACATCACACCTCCACATTGAAGCATTCGACCCAATGGATTCCAGCCACGGAACTCCGGTCGGTTGGGTGACACCTATTGATCGCCTACTCGAAGTAACTCCTTCACCAGTTGGACTAGAAACAACACATACCGGAGCAATCAACGGTAAGCTTCTGACCTGTCCAGATGATTGTATCAGTGGGCTCGTCGATTTGATTGATTCATCTGAAGATTCAGTGGATCTATCCCTTCAGTACTTCCAAGATGGTTGGGGCTGGGGATACGGAGACAACCCACTGATTGATGCGCTTGAACGTGCAACTTTAGAACGAAATGTCACAATTCGCCTCCTACTGAATGGCTACTATACCGATGACGCCTTCGATGATCGTGACATGCTAAACCTAGTCAATAACGACTGGAATCGCACACTGGGCGCAGATGCCACTGCAATTCTAATGTCGCAGGGTGGCGATGTTACCAAACTACACAATAAGGGCATAATCGTCGATGGGGAAAGTGTTCTGATTAGCAGCATCAACTGGGGTAGCAATAGTGCTCTGAGGAACCGTGAGATGGGGATTGTAATCGATGAGGCGGCAATTGCAGGCGCCTACCTCGCCTCATTTGAGGAAGACTGGAATCGCCTAGACGACATCACTGATACTGATGGCGACGGGATGATTGACCGATACGAGATGAAATGGGGCTTGAATCGTACAAGCACTATCGTCGACGGGAGTCCACTTGCAGAACAGTCCCAAGATTGGGACGGTGACGGACTTTCAAACCTTCAGGAATCAAATCACGACAGTGACCCATTCTCAAGGGATACAGATGGCGACTGCATCGACGACCCTGATGAGTTGGCCTTCGCCGCACAACGTGGCATTACCAACACTGCTGCAATGAACCTAGTTGATGCGGATGAGGATGGCTACGAGGATCACATCGAATTCGGTTGCAGTGAACAGCCCGCACCTGTAGATGACACCACACCGGGCGAGTCAAATGATGACGAGGATGATGACCCCGGTGGTTCTTTCGGTCTACGTGAGGACCCATTGGAATCAAATGCTGCGAAGGCTCTCCTTGCTCTCGTAATCTTCTCCGGCATCGCTCTTGGATTGGCTGTTTCTCTGATGTTGCTGAAGAAAGACGAGGGCTTCGTCGATGAGGTCCTAGTGGATGATTCAGGCTATATCTTCGATGCGCCTCAAACCGAGAATACACCAGAAGATACTCCGACGAAACAGAGAGTCATTCTCGCAGGCACCAGCGTAGGATCCGAGGGTAGCACGGCCCGAGAGGCCAAGAGTGGGAAGGACGATGGCGTCTTCGGAGCCCCGCAACTGGACGCCTACAACTTCCCTGGTTGGACTGATGAGGAAGTACAGTCGTATCTTGCCTCTGGTTGGACAGTGGAGCAGCTTCAGCAAAAGCACGCGGAAGAGCACGGTGAGTGACCCGACCATGCGGAGCGCCGAGATTGCTCGGAACATCCAGCGAGGCGAAGTCGATGAAAGCGACATCCACGACCTAATCCAAGGCGTTGTGTCACGTGATGGAGGCAGGTGGCCTGACGAAGAGGTCGTCATGGTCTTGAAATCGATTTTCGAACATGGACTTGAATCAGAAAATACTGGTCGCTTGACTTTGGGAATGATGCAAAGTGGAGAGATTCTGACATGGCCGGAGGAATGGAAGCACCTTGTCGTTGACAAACACAGTACTGGTGGTGTGGGGGATAAGGTTTCGATTCCTCTCGCACCCGCTCTAGCCGCCTGCGGACTCAAGGTACCAATGATCTCCGGAAGAGGGTTAGGGCACACAGGAGGAACACTCGACAAACTGGAAAGTATCCCTGGGTTCAATGTTCAACTTCGCACACAGAGTATTCAGGACCAAGTCGCGGAAATTGGATTCGCAATGGTGGGGCAAACTGAGGACCTAGTTCCGGCGGACCGCCGGATGTATGCGCTTCGTGATGTGACGGGGACTGTTGCGAGTCTGCCGTTAATTACCAGCAGCATCGTCTCAAAGAAGGCCGCTGAATCCCTCTCTGCACTTGTCTTAGACGTCAAGCACGGACGAGCGGCATTCATGACGGAGCGAGAAGATGCAATGCGGCTCGCTGAAGCGATGGTCTCCGCAGCAACTCACTGCGGGATCCATACACGGGCAATCCTAACGACGATGGATCTCCCCCTTGGCTCAGCAATCGGAAACTCAATCGAGATTGTAGAATCCATAGAAACTCTACGAGGCAACGGTCCTTCCGACCTCGAAGAACTTGTCTGTGCTCAAGGAGGAGCATTACTCGAGATGGTAGGGGTCGCAGAGGATTTCGAATCAGGGAGCATTGCAATCCTAGATTCACTCCATGATGGAAGCGCACTAGAACGATTCATCGAAATGGCGGTTGCCCAAGGTGTAGACCCGTCGGTGTTTCAGACCGAACATATGCTATACCGATCTCTTGGCCTTCTCGATCCTGAACTAAACGATACTGAACTCAAATGTGATTCAGAGGGATACGTCTTGCACATCGATGCACTTGCACTTGCATTAGTAGCCCTAGACCTTGGAGCCGGGCGAAAGAAAGTGACTGATACTATCGACCATGCGGTAGGCATCCTTGTTGAAGTGGACATTGGGGAATCTATGACAAAAGGTCAGACATGGGTTACAATTCATCATCGCGATAATCTCTCAAATGACCTCATCTCCAGAATTCAAAATGCGCTGACAATTGGGGACAAAAAGGATCCTGAATCACGAATTGATACGTGGATAGGGTGAAGGGATGTCAAGACGCTTTGTCCATGTCGATGCTATGCGAGGACTCGCAATACTCTGCATGGTCCAAGTCCATACCGCTGCCCTCATGCCAGCACCCGTAAGCATAGATCATCCGATTGCACTAATCTCGGCCTCCATGGGAGGTATGGCTGCGCCAATGTTCGTCTTAATCTCTGGATGGGCTTTCCAACGGGGATTGGATCGACGTAGAGCCAGAGGAGAATCCGTCCTACGTTGGTCCTTGGTACGAGGGGGTGCTCTAATTGGACTACAATTCCTACTCGGAATCCTGCTCCCGCAACGATTCGATATTGCATCACCAGGAATCCTGACACTTCTAGGAATCTGCGCCCTACTGTTCCCCCTATACTATCTCCGAGATGACATGTCTATTCGCATAGGTATAGATCCACGAACTGCACGGACATTACGAGCAATCTTCGCCACGGTTTTCGCGTGGATCATTTTCACTACCTGGACAAATCTACGACCTGGCCCAGCATGGAGTGACATGATTCATGTGGAATCAATTCTAGATTGGTTCATTAAAGCTGGAATAAGTGGAACATATCCATTACTTCCATGGGTCGCCTACTTCATCATAGGAAGTGTCCTTGATGAAGGACCATTAGAAGGAACCACTAGGAAAATACGTCTCCGAACTACTGCTTCGATAGCCTTTGGTTCGCTCATTCTCACTGGCATCATCTCTTATCAGACCGGGATTTCTTGGGCTGTGACGATGGGAGATGGAGTCCTAACCTTCTTCCCTGCAAATCCATGGTTCGTGCTCGTATCTTGCTCATTCAGTGTCTTCATTTGGGACCTTTTTCGTTCTACTAAATCTCAAAATTGGATGAGTAACATCCTAGCCCCCTCTGGACGCCTCTCTCTGACAATCTACATGCTTCATTTCGCACTGTTGGGAATCATCGAACCATACATCCCTAATCATGGCATTGAAATTGCATTCATAATGACAATCACACACATGGCAATCTGGAGTATCTTAGCTCACATGCAACAGAAGCAGATTCCATACTTGAGTATTGAACACCTTCTCAGTAAGTTCAGTAATTCGAATCCCAGTCAGAGAGAGAGCGAGTGAAATCAATCACTAAACCTGCTGCCATTCTGTTCCATTCCACCATAGCATGGATCCATCAGGATTCCTCGTCCAATGATTCCCATCCGCATCCACAAATTGCTCAGGCTGATTCCCAGGGAGATTGGAACTATCTGGTTCCATGCCCTCTACCTGCTGAACAACTCCATCCATGACCAAACCGGAAGTAACTGCAGGGTTATTTCCACCGAATCGAATGAGGAGAACACTTCCGCCGCCAAGGACTAGCACTGTTACCACGAGGAGGATTATGATGAGGCCCATTGGTGAATCGAGTTCGCCTTCAATACTGGCTTCAGGATTGTCTGGATAAGCATCCATTACATCGCCGACCCCATCTCCGTCGCGATCAGAGGATTCATTCGGATCACTAGGGAAAGCGTCGTCACTGTCATTTACGCCATCACCATCAGTATCGCGTTGTGTAATGGAACACCCAGCATCATCTACCTCAGATGTCGATAGAGTCCCATCACAATCGTCCATGGAATCTTTGACTCCATCTCCATCGGTATCCTTCTGAGAAGGTCCACAACCAAGCAGGTCCGCTGATTCAGAGATTAGAGTGGATGGACACAAATCGGTGTCATCCTTGACCCCGTCACCGTCTGTATCTCGCTCATAATTCGCACATCCTGCAGAGTTCACAGGTGCGCCATCAACCGTCTGAGGACAGTTATCGAGAGCATTGTTCACACCATCATCATCAGTATCTTTCTGAGAAGGTGAACAACCTAAGGCATCGGCCACCTCAATTCCTGGCGTTCCAGGACAGTTATCATCAGCATCATTCACTGAATCCATGTCAGAATCCTTCTGAGAATCTGCACATCCGTTAATGTCGACGCTTTCTGACGAGTCACTATCTGGACAGAGGTCCTTGTCGTCAGTCAATCCATCATCATCGGTATCCTTCTGAGAATCTGCACAGCCATCTCCATCCACGACAGCAGATGAGCTGGTGGCAGCGCACTGATCGATGTCATCTGTGACGCCATCATTGTCGCTATCAAGCTGGTTTGAAGCACAGCCAAAAGAATCCACAACGAGGCCGACATCAGTCGAAGGACAATTATCTGCGTCGTTCATGACACCATCACCATCATCATCAATCTGACTCTGACCGCAACCATCCTGGTCCGCTGGATCGTTTGAAGGCGTCCCAGGGCACTGGTCGAGATTATCCTTGATGCCGTCGCCATCAGTGTCCCGTTGAGACGGTGAACAACCGGTATCATCCGCAACCTCTGCAGATGGCGTTTGTGGACAAACATCGATGTCATCCGTCACGCTGTCTCCATCGGTATCAAGTTCAGAGATGTGGCATCCATTGGAATCCACTGGACGAGCATTTGAGGGGGTATTAGGACAATCATCAGGGTTAGTACCTGTCTGGTTATCACCATAGCCATCACCATCGATATCGGACCACTGTGAAGAATCTGAAGGGAACGCATCGGCATCGTTTCCGCTAGGGTTGTCTCCATAGCCGTCACCGTCTGCATCCGCCCATTGAGTCCCATCGTTCGGGAAAATGTCTGGATTATTCCCGACAGGATTGTCACCGTATCCATCTCCATCAGTATCACTCCACTGGGTTGAATCATCAGGGAAAGCATCGCCGTTGTTACCTCCGCGGTTATCACCATAGCCATCTCCATCACGATCAGCCCATTGAGTACTATCTTCAGGGAAGACATCCGGATTGTTTCCAGATGCGTTGTCACCATAGCCGTCACCATCGCCATCTGACCACTGGGTCGGATCTGTAGGGAACTGGTCCCCCTCAAACCCACTAGCATTGTCACCGTGTCCGTCGCCATCTACATCTTCCCATTGGGTACCATCCGTTGGGAACTCGTCTGGATCATTACCGCTTGCATTGTCACCGTAACCATCACCATCCTGATCCGACCACTGAGTGATATCGTTCGGGAAAGCATCTCCATTTGTTCCAGAGGAGTTGTCGCCATATCCATCGCCATCGGTATCAGCCCATTGGGATGCGTCTCCGGGCATGAAATCGCCATTATCTCCAACCCCATCGCCGTCAGTATCCTCCCACTCACTAGAATCAGTGGGGAAGGCATCCGGATTGTTACCACTCGTATTATCGCCGTAACCATCACCATCCTGATCCGACCACTGCGTACCATCGGTTGGGAAGGCATCGGAGTTGTTTCCTGTTGGATTATCCCCAAAACCATCACCGTCACCATCAGACCACTGGGTTGAATCGAAGGGGAAATCGTCGGATGCATCGACATAACCATCTCCATCTGTATCTCGTTGTGTCGCGTCACAGCCATTGAGATCAACAGTAGCGTTTGGCGAAGTATTCGGACAAAGATCATTTTCGTTCCAAACTCCGTCCCAATCATCATCAAAGAAAATCGTCATGCATAGCATCCCCATGTCGAGCACACCATGCGTTGAATTCTCGAGATTAACGACAACGCAATAGTAACCGCTGGCCGAGGGCGTAGTGTAGTTCCAACTGAATCCACTCATGTTTGCAGAAGAAGCGGTAAATGAAACTGGCCCAGATGTATCAAGAATGTTCGAGAAGTTCGATATCTCGACCAGTGAGGCATTCCAATCGTAACTGTCGCCTGCGATGAGATCGGTTCCTTCGAAAATGACCTCGTTCAGAGTCGCATTGCGATCACCAGCCATCGAGGTCACATTGACACGAGGCCAAATCGGAGAGTAGCACTCAATATAGCTATCAAGCACGCTTCCGGTGGAATTCTCAAGGAATAGAAGGATACAATGTGGATCACCTGAAATTGGAGAAGTCCAATTCAATGTCACATTCTGATGAGGGCCAGTCGCTGTGAAGTTCGCATATCCTGAATCGATCGTCGAATAGTTACTTCCTTCGATGTAACTCCAGTTTAGAGAGTATGTATCCCCGGCTGTGAGATTCTGGGAATGAGCAATACCGTCCGTGTCGCTGGTCAAATCAAAATCAAGCATCTGAATCTCAAGACAATCAAGGGATTCGTTGACTACTCGATAGCCAGAAGTGGTCTGGCCCGTAACCTCAAAGAGACCGCCGTAGAGACAGAATACACCTGCACGCTCAGGGAAGCTGAGATTTACCGAGGGAATTGTAAAGTTAGATTGACTAACATTGAGACGAGTTGATGTTGTGTTGAGCAACGTGTAACTTCCATTAACGTACTCAGCAGTGATTATGTCAAACTCATAGGAGTACGAAGTATTAGTCGTCAAGTTGGTAAGCACATGCTCACCATAAGTGAGGTTGCTTGCGAGTGTTGTCGTAACATTACCGGGAGCAGGAGGCAATGGAGGAGAGCCTCCGACTATGAAGTAGGACAAAGTGTAGGTCCCAGTATTTGGTGTAGTAAATGACCAGACATCGACATGCAAATAGTATGTTGATCCGCCGGCATATAGTGTCCCTGTGCTCGTTACGTTTTCGACTAGATTCGTGGATGAGGATGAATCAATGAGAGTCCCGTTCGCATCACGAAGCCATAGATCGAAATCTAGGCCCGTATTATGTTGCATAGATGCTGAGATCGTTGCATTGAGAGGAACGTAGACTGCGTAGTAGTCATCTTGATCTGAAATATGATTCAGATAACCACTGTAGGTAACGTTGTTCGCTCCACTCAATGTGACAGCTGTAGCCTGCGTATTACCCGCATCTCTACCGGAGCCAGCATCGTTCTGTGCCTGAATAGAGTAACTTTCTACCTCCAAAGTAGCATTGTAGTAATTCACTGCAGAACTGTATCCGTAGACCCTGACGCAGTAAAATCCTGAAGATGTCACAACATCTGAGACGGATTCAGAATTTGAGACACCAGTGGAACTTGTAATCGTGTTTCCAGAACCGTCGTACAAAGTCATGTCAATATCGCCGTTCGCGTGAACAAAAGTGATGTTAAACCAGAATTGTGCAGATTGATTCACCCAGAAGCAGAACCAATCCTCATCTGTGGAGTTATGTATTGTTAGACCCGACCACGAAGTGGAGTTTACTCCAGAGGAACTTGTGGTTGCATTACCCCAAGTTGCAGTAGCCTGGGTATCGTTCGGCTCATATGAATCGGGTGTAGAAGCAGAAGCAGGTCCACCCCCGCCACCTGAGCCACCTGAGCCACCTGACCAGCCAGACCATGTGCCTGTTGTCGAGTTCCCTGCACCACCATTAGATCCTGCAACTCCTGCAGCACCAGTACCGTATGGAGCGCCTGCACTGCCGCCTGAACCAGACGATGCGGAAAGAATTGCATTCCCAGTCATCAAGAGATTGCTAGTACTATTAGCACGGATGTCGAGATTTCCACCTGAACCACCGCCGCCACCGTCGCCCCCATCATACATGAAAAGACAAGCGCTACCAGGGAGGCAATCTCCATCTTCACCATCTCCGCCATCGCCGCCTTGAGCTAAGATGCTACCATAAATTTCAATCAAATTGGACCTCATCACTACAGACCCGCCAGACCCACCGCCAGCACCAGGTCCACCTGTTCCTGAACCGTTGTTGTAACGATATCCGGGGTCTGCATCAGCACCTGAAGCGCTGACGGTTCCATAGATCTCAATTGAATCTGCATAAATAACAATGTGGCCACCACCAATTCCACCATCAGAAATCAAATTTCCATTACTATCGTAAATCGAACCTCCATTGGAACCAGACTCATTGCTGACGCCGTAAGATATACCACCATTAGAGCTGGTCGTACCCCCTCCGGATCCGCCATTACTGTAGTGTCCTGCACCTCCTGCACCACTACCCATCCAACTTGTTGAAAGTTGAATTGAGGTGCCTAAACCTTGAGACACATTTGAGTAAGCATTAGCAATAATTGATGCACCACTTGACACTGTCAGCGTATTTACAGTTAGAATAAGAGAACCATTAGCCACAATCGAACCACAGGATGAACCAGTGGTAGCACATCCAACCTGAAGATTATCGTAGGCATGATTGCCACTGAGATAAGTTGTATTCAGAATGGTAGCATTTGTTGATCCTGCGCCCGATGGGCCGGAGTAATTCACCTCGTCTAATCCATCCAAAGGAGAATTTTTTTCCACGAGAAAACCCATCATTACAGACGAAAATAGAGTAAATGCGACAAGGAGGCAGATGGCGGAGCGGCTGCCTTGATTCACATTGACCATGGGCCCGAGTTAGGGGCTAAGAATATGAAACACATGGTTCAATTCTATGATTAATTGATCCTTGAGGACGGCAAAATTACGTTTGAATCGCCCTCTAGTAGTAAAATGATAGCCAATCGTTCATGTAGTCTTGAAGCACACTTCCACATCATGAAGAGGGTAGTGCTTACTGTATTGCTACTTCTTGCCGCCCCACTATGCATGACATTGAACTATTCTGAGAGCGACATTGAACCTCTCGTAATCAATGAGGGGGCGCCTTCTTTCTCGTATGGATCAAATTCTCAAAACCTCAGTTACACTACCACTTTTATTCAATCAGATTGGAACGCATCAGTCACGGCATTAGGTTATGACAATGATGGGAATTTGTCCTTCGGCGGAATGATGTGCGCCATGTTCCCTGGGGAATACGTAGCACGAAGTATGCCATTATGCAACTACCAATCCGAAACCGGGTTAAGGAGTCATCCGGGGTACGGCCCGGCAATGTTTGGAAACATCTATCGAAATGGCAGCCTCCGTGATATCGAAATTATCAACAGTACATCAGGAGGCGACCGGATCGACGATATCCTCTACCTGAGTAATGGTGATTATCTGATATCAGGCTGGTTTTGTTGGGGAATGGCTGATGCATCAGGCTCAGAATGCGAGATTGGACGGAACGGGATATCAGCTGATTCCTATGAAGGGGATGATGCATTCATCGCAAGAGTGGCCCCCAATGGGACATGGTTGTGGGCCATCGGGATGGGGGGCATAATGTGGGATACGACTCATAGCCTTGCAGAAGGCCCTAATGGTGAATTATTCGCATTGACAAGTTTCTGTGTAAATAGTGGTTCAAATTCATGCCAATTAGCAAGCGATTTTGGAACAAATCTCTCGGAAGGGCAAGATGATCTACTCCTCATGGAAATTTCACCAGGCGGTACAATCCTATGGACAGAACATATGGGTAGCGAATACTCGGATCATGGCCCTGAAGCAGGATTCTTTCGCCTAGGAAAGAAGGGGATTGTAGCAACAAGTGACGGGGGCGTAATTGTAGCAGGTAGTTCTTGCGAACAAAATGCAAATTGCGACTTCTACATCTCGGATGTGACTCTAAGTAATGGAAGTGATGGATTCCTTGGTAAGTTCGACGGAGACGGAGATCTGGTTTGGGCCCAACAAATCGGAGGGGACGCGGTAGATTATCTACAATCAATCGCTAAGGTAGATGAGCATCGAATAATAGTTGGAGGGAATCATTATTCCGGACAATTCAATGCAGGTAGTCGCGCGATTATCCACTACGGTTCATCTGACTCCTGGTGGGGAATCATGAATCATACATCAATGACTTGGGAAGGACTTTGGGGGTCTCAAGATGCTGCTGATTCCTTCATCCATAGTGTTGCAGTCGATGCTAGAGGAGACATCATCCTAGGGGGCAGCGGTTGTTGGATGAATTCGAACTGCATGGTTGACATTGCAGGGCTGAATCAATCCAATCTAACCAAGTCCGGATTTATTCTCAAACTCGACCAGAATGGAGCAGGAGAATGGCTCTTACCTGTAGTCGCAAGTGGAGGGGTATCAAGCCCAATTAATGCCTTAGAAACAAATCAATACGGGGATATTGCAGCTGTATCAAGGATATGTATCGACTCTAATCATAACAGTCAATGCACTGTCGAAATTGGCAGTACAATATCGACCCCATTATACAGAAGTTCGGTTGTTATTCAGATAACACAAGACAATGATTTAGATGGCATATACAATGACTTAGACAACTGTAAAGATGGCATTCAAGGTTGGATTTCGAACATAACTTCTGACAACGACGGAGATGGATGTGAAGACACTTTAGAGGATACTGATGACGACAATGATGGTATTCTCGATTACCAAGATGGGTGCCCATTAGTATTTGGAAATTCATCCGAAGATCGTCATGGATGTCTTGACTCAGATGGCGATGGATGGTCCGACCCAGATTCAATATGGATAGTTGATGATGGAGCCGATAGATACCCGGCCGACTCGAGCCAATGGAGAGATAGTGATGGAGATGGGTATGGAGATAATCACTACTATGATATCGACCCAGTAACCGGACTTTATGTTAACCAGACCGGAGATGGAGCCCCCCTTGATCCGGAACAATGGAGCGACATGGATGGAGATGGGTACGGAGATAATGACCAAGCAGGTACTCGATATGATGACTGCGCATACACTTACGGCCTATCATCAGAGAATGATCGTTTTGGATGTGTTGACAACGATGGAGATGGCTGGGCTAACGAAGATGATGACTATCCATTTGAAGCAACCCAATGGTCCGACCAAGATGGAGACGGATACGGCGATAATCCAACAGGAGCATCCCCTGACGCTTGCCCTACAATCTATGGGGCCTCAACTATAGTAGGCAATCTTGGTTGCCCAGATATTGATGGCGATGGATGGCCCGATTCAACAGATGCATTTCCTAATGAGGCATCTCAATGGAATGACACAGATGGTGACGGATTTGGCGATGAACTCAACGGTATTGATGGAGACGATTGCGTCAACACTCCAGGGAACTCAACAATGGGATTACTCGGATGTATTGATGCAGACGGTGATGGATGGGC
>PATD01000021.1 GCA_002713585.1 Methanobacteriota archaeon | reverse complement strand
TCTCTGGAATTTCTGGAATCGCTTCCACCACAAGGTCTGCATCTGCGCATGCACTACGTTCCGTAGCCGTATCAATTCGCGATAGCGCAGAATCCGCGTCCTCCTGGGAAATGCGCTCCTTGGAGACAAGACGGTTCAGGGACTTCTGAATCGCTGCGATGCCGCGATCGACATACTCCTGTTCAATATCAACCATCACTACATTGTAGCCTGCAACTGCTGCCACCTGAGCGATTCCATTTCCCATCTGTCCTGCGCCAAGCACGCCGATTGTCGTGATCATCATGAGATAAGACCAGTGTATCCGGGACTTCAATCCTCGGTTGATGAAGAGGCAGAATCGCTCTCGTCATCGAATGCTTGATTCACCCATTCAGAACCTAATTTTTCTACACTTGGTCGATTCCTAGCAAGTATGACTGTCATCCCGGTGATGGAAATAAGCAGGACCCCCACAAGAATTGAATTGGACAATGTTCCGACTGTGAACATCCCCTCAGACGTAGTTGCTTCTCTGCCTTGAATCTCCGTATCGATACTATGTGACCTCTCATTTCCAGCTTCATCTACAAGGATGAGCACCATGCTCCAACGACCTTCCACTGGCTCCGATAAGGGGAATTCTTGGCTGCCGTTCCATGTCCCAATTCCAGTGAAACTTTCTTTGTAAACTCCCTCATGCATGAACTCAACAGTCCAATAATCAACATCGTCATCAACAAGTGCTGCAGCACCTACTAGATTGCAAATTGTACCAGGAGTATCCCCGACAACCCGGGTGGGCTCTCTCGGATTACACTCGTCAATCTCCCATCCGAGAAGGGCTTCAGGTGCAGTAAGATCAAGTTCAATCATACGATCCAATCGAGCAATATTTCCTGAAGTGTCGACTGAACGGATGACAACAGGATAAGAGCCATCGAAGTTATCCAAGGTTAACTCAATGGTATAACGGCCAAATTCATCACAATCCCCAATCCTCTCGATGCCAGATGCATCGATTCGCACTAGAAGACCTGACTCGCACCCTCCTGTCATAATTACAACTGGATTATTCACAAGAAGTTCATTCCCAAGAATATCCGATGTGAGTATCGGAGCAGTAGTATCGAGAATGACTTCGAGTTCGAATCTAACGATGCTATCCACCGCCTCCACATCGACAAGAAGACGATTTGGACCTTCGACCAAGGATACTGTTGTTGATTCTGAGATGCCCTTTCCAGGGTGAGGAATGGTTGCCCAATCGGTCATTGATTCAAGATGTGTCCATACTGCGTTCTGCCCCCACCCACGTAACACATCAAAAGTAACAGATGAAGATGGGACGGTTGTACCGTTCCAATCTGCGATGACCTGAGGTTCAAACTCAGCAGGATCGAGAAGAACGGTACGACACGATAGTGCGAGATTCGGATGTTCTGTGACTACTGTCCTGTCATACGCAGAGATACAGAACGTATGGTTACCCGTTCGTCCGAACTGGATAGATTCCGACATTGAAGAGCCTGCAGATTGAGTTACATACTCACCATTCATCGTTAATCGATGATCTGTCCATTCGCCAAAAGATGCGCTGATGACCATACTTGTCCGGTCCCAGACAGGTTCGAAACCAACCCATTCAATGACTGGAGATAAACGATCAACATCGATGAATGACTCCTCAAAACCATGGTGACCTGCGAAATCAATAACATCGAACCGGACCCCGTAAATCCCATCAATCTCATCGCTAAAATCCACTCTCATTACGACATTGCTTCGATGTGATATTTGACTCTCCACAGGCTCAGGTAACCACGCAGTTCCATTAGTAGTCGGCCACGCTTGCGAGAAAGATAGATTACACATCTCATCCAAATCGGAACCATTCGGATGAGTCAGCGTTAAACATACACTGGCTGTATCATTCGGCACCTCGATTACAACATCAACAATACTAGCATTCACACCGAGCTGCATCTGAGACGTATCCACAAACTGGATACCATTCGGTTCGATAGGTATCACCCCTTCAAGGGTAATCACATCGCGAGCCTCCCCCTCCGAGCCAGGTGGATGTGGGTCATACACCATCTGATGCTTCAATCGATTCCAGTTCCCTGCAGCATCAATTACAGCAATCTCGAAACGATTCTGTTGTATCCAATCAAGCCCATTTTCCGTCATAGTCCAATTCGAAGGAGATAAATCCAAGATCAGAGGAATCTCCCCATTCTCATCAGGATGGTGCAATGTACCATTGACCCAAACAATGGAACCAGGCTCAGTCAAAATTACTACATCATCAACTGTCGAATGATTAGTGATTGTACGCCAATTGTTCAAGGCAAGCAAAGGTGCAGTAACATCGTACTCTACATGGAAAGAAGCCTGATCCAAACGATTCGTAACATCGAGTAAGACGACCTCGTATGCATACCAACCCTCATTCTCAGGCACAGTGCCGTTAATCCATACAGATCGATAGGTCTCATTTTGCAACACATTTCGAGACATATTGGATTCATTTCCTGTTCCATTGACCATTGTGAAAAAGTGAGTGCTACGATCGACGATAGTTCCGTTCGCAAATTCACATTCGACATTATAGAACCATATTCCATCACCCCAAGAGAGCCCATTTGTAGCCAATTGATTTGTGTGAGAGAAATTCCAATCAAGCCCTGTGAGGTTCAATCCCGAATCAAGGTCGAGAAGATGTAATGCAAGAGGTATAGTCGAGTTGGTTCTCGTCCCATTGACAGGCGTTGGGACATGGAATTCCACACTCGGAGGGGATTGAATCAAATCGTAAGTATACACAAGACGAATCTCCGCCCCACCTGCCAGTTCAAGGTCAATATACCCCGTCCAATGGCCTGAGTCCCAGGGCCGTATTAGAGAGAGGTTGAGTTCCCATGCTGCAACGGGAGTTTCACCAGCAATCTCCAGAGACCCATTTGGCCAATTCGCTGTAATCTGAGATTGATTCATCTCCGTGATATTTGACACCTGAAGACCAGTATTCGTTGCCTCGGGAACCATGTCAATGTCAAGACTAAACGTTCCGCTTCCGTTACCTACATCGAAACCGTGCACTGCTACAAACCAGAGGCCATCACCTGGATTATCGAGAGATACTGATTCATCGGAATTCCAATTACCAGAGGACCCCTTCTCCTCGTTACCGAAATCCATCACACCGTTCCCGTTGATGTCTTGACCGATATATAGGTCAAGATCAGGTATGGTCGTCGAAGATGTGCTGATGGTTATCTCTGCGATATCCTGAATAGAAAAAGAATGAATGTATGAGGCCGAGGTCTTGTCTCCGGGAGTATCCTGACCGACCGACTGCCCACTGAGATGTTGTGGCTGGCTCCAACCAACACCAGTTGCATCTGTGATATCCACATCCATCGTAGAGCCGATTCGGATGGTCTCTGATCGGTTACTAGTCCTCCAATCGTAAACCTCTACCCCCAAACCACCATCCATCGGTGCAAGCATGCCCACATCAATCGACAAAGGATTGTCATTGGTACCAACACCATGAGTGGCAGAGTGAAGAAGAACCTGCTTTACTCCGGGACTAGAAGATGCAGTTAGGAACTCATGAGATTCGTCTGTGCTCGTCTCGTGGCCGTAAATTCCACTTCCACGATGCATCCCTCTAGAATTGGATTCAATTTGTAGATTATGAGGACCGTAGTCGAGAGGATTTGTGAAGCTGTATGGATGATCCTCCTCTGACATCCAGAATACATCAACATCTGTGAATTCGTTGTCCGGCCAATCAACATCAATCAGAGCAGTACCGTTGNCTGTGTATCCAACTGGCCAATCAATACTGAATGTCTTCCAATCCCCTGACTCCGCACGCCAACCCCATCGCTGTGCCCCTTGAAGCCAGGTTTCTTCAAACAGGCTCTGATTCGACATATTACCATCAAGGGGGCGCGGATCAACACTGAAACTTCCCTGATAAGCAACATTCGTGATGATGGGCCATAGCCAAGAGGTGACATTCTCAGGGTCTCCAACTGTATTGTAATCCATCCGAAGACCATGTTGTCTGACACCTGGATCAGCATCNGGAGGTACCGAGATTGTTACATTGGTTGTCGTAGTGGTGTTTGCAGGTATAGTGATATTATTCACAGTAGATACCCAAACATCTGACGTAGGGCCGAAGGCTGTCCAATCAATCTCAACAGGCAGAGGATCAATCTCATTGGTTCGAATATTCTCTCGCCACACTGCTAAGAGTAAGCCATCATCGGATTCAGCCAATGGTTTACCCATCCGAACTTCGACCTGACCTGAGGCATAAACGTGCTCGGTTAGCATAGCGAACTCATTCGAGTCCTCTGTCCATTCAGAGNCATCAACGAAGNGGTCACCATCGATATCATTGTGAAAGATACCGTCACCATCACGATCAGTCCATCGCCATAAACGGAGGTATATTCTGTTCTCAGACTCGTAGTTCTTGTTCCCATCAAAACCGGCTCCATCCATCGCTGCTCGTGCTCGTAGAAGTGTCGTCCCATTAGGCAACGATATGTTTGAGTCGTTGGCAATGTGAAGTGGAATCAGGATATCAGGCGTACCCGATTGATACCCATCCCAAGTCGCATTCGGCCCAGTGTCTGTGCTATTCCAACGCATGATATCGTGGTGAAGGGGAGCAATGACCTCCGGTTGAAGATTGATTTCAACTGGAACCAATCCTGAATTTTCGAGCTCAATTTGAACGCTCTGATTGCCACCTGGGAGAATCATGTTCAGATTCGCATCTCGATGTAAACCGTCCATTTCCCCAGTCATCCAAGCAGCTGGCCTAACCGANATAGAACCATTCACACCAAGAATTGTATCCACGGCTCGCGAGACGTTTACCCAGCCGGCTCCCTGAACAAAGGGATCGTATCCTCGATCATCAGCAGTAGACATCATGATGTCACGTACCTGCTGAGAATTAGGTGGTGAACCATGGACCTCTATCCACGATTCATAGATTAGAGCAGCAAGACCTGCCGCAATCGGAGTTGCAAGCGAAGTACCGCCCCATGTAGTCGTTGCAGAATTTGCATTTGTGACCTCATTCAATGTCCGATCTCCAGTTGCAGACCATCCTACAGCAACCACATCAGGATCTAGACGACTCACCGAGTTTGGGCCGCGATTAGACCAAGAGGCAGATTGACCCCACGTACCTCCATTTGATTCACCTGACTTTGAACTGAATGCACTGACAGATATCACNCCATGCGCCCCACCTGGTGCGGCAGTGGTCCCATANCCGTGCCCACCATTACCAGTAGCTACGAGATACGTCGTATTCGGACTATGAACACGGGTAAGCCAATCGAGATAGAGGCTGTTGGCATCAGCCCCATCGTCATGGGTTCCGGAGTAACCAAACGAGAAGGACCCNATGTGTGGCTGCTCCTCAGTGCTCGCGTTCCCATCATAGCCTTCAGCAATGAAACGATAGGAATCAAACCATGACCCGTAGGAATACAGATTGGCAACTGCGGTGGTCTTCGAACCAGGTGCCATACCAAGTACTGACCCACTGTTCACCACTCCCTGTGCATTGATTGCAGATGCACAAAGTGTGCCATGATTTCCACCCCCCTCATTCACGTCATTAATCATGAAAAGAACAAGATCCCCACTATCTGCGATTCGATTCTGATATCCATTACGGGCTGCATATACATCCCCATATGGCACGCCATTAATGCCATCCGAAATCCACCAAATCATACCTGCCGAGCGATCCCACAATCCGTCGCCATTCAAATCGAGACCGGCTGTCTCTGAACCACGTCGCATCGGAACCTCATCAGAGAATGAAGAATCNCGATCAAGATCAACATATACAGTATCATAGACACCGGATGTCACTTCATCCACGACGATAACAGGAACATCACCTCCTGCCCGAGATACTAGTTTAGAATCGGGGTGAAGACCGATATGATAGGTCCCTGAGACCGATGGTGGGATACCAGCAATAGATAGAGAGGAATTGTCCAGTTCGGAGTCATTGTCACTATCAGCATCAGTTTCGCTTGTGTCCGCCCACCAAGACCCATCACTGTCTGGATATGCCTCGCCATCACGAAGCCAGTCGAGGATACTGACTGGATCATGCATCAAGGGCCATCCATGGTAGGGTGAAGTCGCATTGTTGTATCTTGCCTGCGTCCCGTTAAGGTCAGGATGAGCGAAATCCACGCCACTATCAGCGACTGCAACTATGATTCCAGTACCATTTCGGCCATCATCCCAAACATCCGTTGCCCCATGAATTTCTCCAGACCTTACGCTTGCCGGTTCCGCAGTCATAGTGTATCCTGCAGGTCTAGGAATATCGAAATCTGAAATCACTGCACGGACACCTGGTACGCCAGGTAGTTTTGCAATCTGAAAACCACTAATCGTCATCAAACGATGCTCGAGTATCCCCTGAGTAGGAGGAGCAGGAACCAAGAACTGAGCTTCATTCTCAATCTGCTTAGGCAAAACACCATTGTCAATCTGCCATTCATGAAGAGTCGTAAGACGATCTGTGAGAACAATTACTGATACGAGTTCACTCCCAGAACGAGGTAAATCATGATCAATTACCGCTGAACCTGGCGTCCAAAGAGGAAGCGATTCTTGAACTTGAACAGAGGAAATAGGGGAGTTATCGAGCGATTCCGAATTATTCGGAGGGGCCCCCTCTGTCATCGATGCCCACGGAGTAAGAACCATGAGAAAAACGAGAACTGTCGCCGTGTACCAATTCCCCATACCTTAGTCTCCCAATCTCAGCCTTTCACCCTGTCGTCCACCAGTTACACCCGTCAAGTCCAAATCCATCGGACTCTCGGATTACCCGCATAGCCCTGTGGTGTAGTGGTCCATCATACCAGGTTTTGGACCTGGTGACCCTGGTTCGAATCCGGGCAGGGCTACTCTGAAGAGCCATCCAATAAGTCAGGGTAACCATATTCTACAACGAGGCGATTAGCCGTCTTCCTAAAATTCAGGAGGCTGTTCTCCGTACGTGACTGATACACATATGATTGGAAAGCCATGTCAAGTTTATCACATAATTTGAGGAAACGTGCCTCTGGGGTCTCACCAGCTTCGTACTCACGGTAGAGTTCGAGCATACGTTCTCCTCTAGGGAAGCCCTTCGAAATACTAAGCATAGCTTCGGTCTCGACACGAACTTTCTCTTCCGAGGAAATCCCATCGTGAGGAGTAATATCTCCGACACGGACCTCTGCAACATCGTGACACACTGCCATCTCGATAACCTTGAGGCGATCGAGTTCAGGAGGGCAAATTTGCATCGCGAGGAAGGCTACTCCCCATGAATGGGCCGCAACAGATTCTACGTTCGTAAGACCGGAACGCTTCCATCCCGCACGATCGACCTCCTTGAGTCCGAGAACCTCTAGGAAGGGCTCTCTATCCATCAACGATTCACCGCATCTGGATCCTTCGCAAGATCTCGTGTGATGTTCTTGTGATGACTCTCAAGTGTACCGCCACCAATCTCTAACAATTTCGAATCACGCCAGAGACGTTCGACTACATATTCGGCAACATAGCCGTATCCACCTAGAACCTGAATCGCTCGGTCGGCTATCTCCTTCGCCTTGGTCGTAGCGTAAAGTTTCACGCCATCACTGTCAAGGCGCTGACCGCCATCATTGAGGTCCAATAATCGAGCAGTGTCGTAAATATAGGCGCGCATGGCACGGTACTCTGCATATGATTCTCCGATGTGACGCTGCATTTGTCCGAAAGAACGGATTTGTTTTCCGAAGGCTTCTCGATCACTCGCATATCGATTCATAATATCCAATGAACGCCGGGCTATTCCTAGGGACATCGCAGCGAGAGTAAGTCGTTCAATCTCGAGATTCTTCATCATGTGATGAATTGAGGAACCTGGAGAACCAACTAGCGACTCTGGGCCAACCTTACAATCCGCGAAAACGAGTTCAGCAGTATTGGATGCACGCATACCTGTTTTGTCATATATTTTCTGACCTACCGTATATCCTGGAGCCCCCTTCTCGATAATGAACGTGGAAAGTTCCGGACGACCCCTATCATCTAACCCAGTTCGAGCATAGACCCAAACCACATCTGCAGGCGTCCGATCGTCATCTATGGAACCGTTCGTAATCCACATTTTGTTGCCATTAATGACCCAATTGCCATCCTTGTCTTGATCTGCGGTGGTTTCCATGCCAAGCACATCAGTCCCATAATTAGGTTCAGACATTGCCATAGCGCCAACCCATTCACCTGAGCAAACCTTTGGCAGAATTCTCGCNTTTTGTTCCTCTGAACCATTCTGTGCAAGATTGTTGACAAAGAGCATAGAGTGGGCAAGATAAGCAAGGCCAAAGCCAGGGTCAGAAGCGGCAATCTCCTCATGGGCGATAACGGCAGCAGTAGCATCAAGGCCAGATCCACCATATTCTTCTGGAACTGTGATGCCCAGAAGTCCATATTCGCCTAACATTCGAAAGAGTGGCAGATTGAAGCGTTCGTGCTTATCATGCTCATGAGCCTGAGGTTCAACCTCTGATTCGACAAAGTCACGTATCATCTCTCGAAGCATTGCATGCTCTTCTGTAGGATTAGCAAGATCGAAGGTATCCCAGTTACTCATGTCCCTCAATTACTCCCATGGAATTCAGACCTATGAAGGGTGCTACCGTCACTCTTGTTCCTGCTGTGATAGAATTTGGGCTTCAGTAATCTGTGCTATGGTTCTAAATTCATCATATTGAAGGACACCGTCCTTGTTTAGATCAATCTCGTGAAATAGTTCATCCTGCGAATCCTCAGGCAACTTGGCAACCTCTTCAGATTGAGAGAATTCCTCCCTTGAGATTACATTGTCATTATTCTGATCCATCTTAGTAAAGGACTCTGAAATCTCCCTCTCATCGATTGGAGCATCCCCAGTAGTACTGAACACTGACATCAAATTGACTCCACTTACACCGTATTTATCCGCGAGATCCATGGATGAGTTTTCGTTGTCAACATGATTCTCATCAAACCATTTCTCAAGATATGTCCGCCTTTCCTCCTCAATCCCATAAGTTCGTGCTTGGAGGTCTAGCATCCTTCGCTCGTTCTCAGTGATATTTCCATCCTTCATTGCGAGAGAATACATCTCGAGATAACCAAGCTCTTCACCAGTATGAGATTCAGGCATAATAGAAGTTGAGAATTTTGACAACGTTGTGAAAATTGGTTTCCGAAAAACAATCAATGGTAAACCGATAATAACTCCTCCAATCCAACCTCGGTCGAATATGGATTCCATGGCTTCAGTGCTCATTAGCAATAGGAATGCACCAAAGCCTGCGAATGTGGCGGTGATGAATGTTGTTCGTAATTTCTCGTCAATTCCAAACATGTCATTTTTGATTACTGCATATGTGAAAATTAACCCCTCAAATAATGCAGCAAGAACAACAGTTGTTGGTATTAATGGCCCTAACGCAATCAATAATGTGGGAACATCCATTGCTTCATTAAACGGACTTGTTTCCATTGAAGGAGATTGTCCAAGGATTCCAACGATTGTGAACAGAACTAGAGTAGATGAAATCTGTAGTACAGTTTTTCCAATAAATCCCAAACGGACAGCACGAACTTCTCCAATTAGACTTGAATTTCCACTTTCTTTGATTCTCTTTTGTGAACGTCCAACAGAAACCATTGCAACAATAGCACCGATAAGTGGCACGAAAAGAAGAATCCGAGTAAGTGGCCCCAGTGCAACATTTGACATTGTCATTGGGTAAAGTTCTGCATATCTCGATGTACACGATACTTCGAATGGCAACGGTTCTCCAGATGCTGTAGTCCCATATCCTACCCCTACATCTTGACAATATACCCAACTAATATCTCCAATTGCGACAGTTCTACCTCCGAGAAGTTCGCTCGCAAACAAAATAAATCCAAAACAGAATATTGGAAGTAGATATATTCCATGTATTCTGAAGAATTCCGAAACTCGTTTTGCCCATTGCTTTTCACTATAGAATGTTGCAGCGATCATGTACAATAGGAATAGTTGGAAAGACATCGTGTAGTACACTACACGTGCTGGCTCTAGCACTTTCAAGAAACTTTCAGGCCAAGCGTAAACCCAGAATAGCATAGCCGTTGAACATCTCAAAGCTTCAGTAAATAGCATCAAAGCCATAAATCGATTTTTTGCCTTTTTAGGCCCGGCACGCAACACAAGGTAGGAAAGGAAAATGAGAAAAATAGCGGATAGTATACTGAAAATAGCGAGTATATGCCAATATCCCATGAAAGTACCAACTCCAAAATCAACGTTTGAAATTGAGCGCCAATAATAGGAGATAGGACCTCCTACATCTGCCATAGACATCGGTTGGGGAATAGGTATTCAATGACTTTCCCTATAATTTTACAATTAATATACTCAAAAAATCATGATGATAGGATATTTTCTCCTGTTTGAACAGTCCACAGTCGAGAGTAAAGGCCACCTAAATCCACTAAATCATCGTGATTTCCTTCCTCGACTACTGTACCCTCATCCATGACGATGATTCGATCTGCACGACGTACTGTAGAAAGTCGGTGTGCGATGATGAGGGTCGTCCTCCCTCTACTGATATGGTGAATAGAGCGCTGAAGGGCGGCTTCAGTTTCGTTGTCAACGGCTGAAGTAGCTTCATCGAGGATCAGGAAAGGAGCATCCTTCAGAATAGCACGTGCTATGGCAACTCGCTGACGTTGACCTCCTGATAGACGATGTCCCCCTTCGCCAACGAGTGTGTCCCATCTGGCAGGTAAGGCATCAATGAACTCCTCGGCTTCTGCAATCCTCGCAGCATCCTCTACCTCAGTATCTGTAGCATCTGGCCGACCATAGCGAATATTTTCAAGAATTGTTGTAGGAAAAAGAGTAACATGTTGTGAAACTAGGGCGATATTACCACGAAGGCTTTCCAACGACAAATGACGAATATCCTTTCCAGCCCAATAGATTCCACCCTCTGAAGGCTCGTTGAAACGTAGAAGAAGACGGACAAGAGAGGTCTTTCCACTTCCTGTGGGACCTACCACTCCAAGTGTTGATCCGGCCTCAATCTCAAGATTGAGCCCATCGAAAAGTTGAGTACGCCCAGGATACCCAAATGTAAGCGATTCAATCTGTAACGAAGAAGAAGCCGCTTCATCGAGGGAAATGGATTCTAAACCATCCTCAACAGAAATTGGTGTCTCAAGAAGATCGAGTATTCGTGTAGTCGAAGCCATTGCACGCTGATAGAGGTCAAAGGTCTCTCCTAATCGAGTGAGAGGCCAAAGAAGACGCTGTGTCATAAACACAAGAACAGAGTATGCACCCACTGCGAGTTTATCTTCAAGGGTAATCCAACCACCGAGTAACAGGGTGGCTGTGAATCCAACAAGAATTGCCATGCGAATTAGAGGGACGAAGGCTGCAGACAATCGAATCGCCTTTCGATTTGCTTCCTTGTATTCCTCTGAGATGCTCTTAATCCGTGAAGCCTCATGGTCCTCCGCAGTAAACGACTGGATTGTCGTCATACCCGACAAGTCGTTCTCTAGAAGAGCATTGATTCTGCCAGCTGCAGTTCTAACCTCAGCATATCGTGGTTCAAGACTGCGCTGATACCTGAATGAACCCCATATGATAATTGGAATTGGTAGAACTGCGAATAGCGCAACTTGCCAAGAGATTGCGATGAATACTGCGCCGACTATCAAGACAGTCGTGGTTACTTGGAGTAGGTCATTCGCACCCTTATCTAGAAAACGCTCCAATTGGTTAATGTCATCGTTCATCACAGCCATCAAGTCACCTTTTTGGCGTTCATCGAACCACCCCATACCTTGTTTCAAGACATGCTCAAAGGTATTCTGTCGAAACTCATGCTGTACTGTCTGAGCAAGATTGCGCCACAAGATACCATACAGATATTCGAATACCGATTCTAAGCCCCAAATCAGGAATGTCGCGATTGAGAGGGCAATCAACTGATGCCAAGGGTCGACAAGCCCCCAACCAGCAAGAAGGGAATCCTCTCTTTCAACGACTACATCCACAGCTACACCGATAAGGAGTGGAGGGGCAAGATCCCAGAGTTTATTCAAAATTGAACAGATTGAGGCCAGACGAACTGTGGTCGAATGTGGACGAACAGCCTTCAAAAGACGCAGAAACGGACTGACTCGTTCCCCCGTCATGAACGGGTGAGGATACTCTCATACAAAATCGAACGGTTCACTCGGATGACCAATCTCGAAGAATTTCATCACGATGCTCATTAAGAGACGGAATCAAACCGTTGGCAGATGCAGGAGTCGCCGACATGAAGCGAAGGGCGTTTGCAACTGAAGAAGAACCATCAGGAAGTTTCCAAATCGCTCCACGTGCATTGGATTGATCGTCTTGGAAAGCCTCGCCAATCGAATGGATAGGAGCACAGGGGACACCTCGTTCCTTCAACATACTTAGCCAATCCTCGATAGGCTGTTGAAGAAATATCTTGGCAAGGGGGGAAATAATCTCGTCACGATATTCCAGACGACCAGCATTCGTATCAAAGGGATATTGGCAGAGGTCCACTCGATCAACCATTTCGCATACTAGTCGGTGTTGAGCATCGTTACCNGTTGCNAAGATGAACCAGCCGTTCGAACCTTCAAACGCCTGNTAAGGGACAATATTCGGATGAGCATGCCCCATACGGCCAGGAGAATCGCCAGTTACCAACCAATTCTGNGCCTGATTCACCATCGACATCAAGGCGACATCAAAGAGACTCAAATCGATCCATTGGCCATCCCCCGTACGCTCCCGGTGATGTAATGCAGCGAGTATTCCTGAAACTGCAGTCCAGCCTGTCAAAACATCAATCCAAGCGACACCAACCTTGACAGGTGGTCCATTCTCAATACCAGTNATCGACATCAAGCCACTCATCCCTTGTAGAGCGACGTCATAACCTGCCTCCTTGGACCTCGGTCCAGATTGACCGAAACCGGTAATGGAACAAATGATGAGTCCTGGATGTTCCTTCATCAATTGCTCTGGATCAAGACCCATCCTAGCCAATGTGCCCACACGGAAGTTCTCAACAAGAACATCGGCTTGGCTGAGAAGTGTTCGTATTGTATCAACGTCNTCCGCATTCTTNAGGTCTAGAACGATGCTACGTTTACCTCGATTGCAGGATGCGAAATAAGCTGAAGTTGTAGAATCCTCAAGATTGACGAATGGAGGACCCCAGTTCCGAGTATCGTCACCCCATGCCGGTTCAACCTTGACAACATCAGCTCCAAGATCGCTCAGCACCTGTGTCGCAAATGGCCCAGCGAGAATTCGGCTCAAATCAAGGATACGCAGACCATCTAAAGCCCGAAGCATGAATTTGATTCAACGACACGGTTCTTTGCTGATTGCTCTTTCAACCACGAACCCATACCCTAGANCTCTCCCAAGGTAAACCGAGAAGAATACCGATCTCGGTAAGCACAACGTAGTTCAGNAAAAGATACAATGTAATCGAAGTTGNCAGGATTAGTAATGTGGTATTGACTACCTTTCGACGTTGCCTTAGNGCATCGTCTAAGGTACATATCCCCCGATTACGGAAGTAAATCACAATACCTCCAACGAGTAATAGNAAGGAAATACAGAGGAGAGCAGGTCGAAACCATCCCCAACCGTCCAACCCCCAATACAATGTGTCAGACAAAGAGGCAGCGGCAGATACTGAGGCGAGACCAAAGAGAACTAGGACGACACTTGGAAGACAACACATGGTTGCAAGGAGGGCAGGGATTCCGATGATGGTGAGAAGAGANCCTCGACCTTCCTCAACNTCATNCTCCATNTCTNGANNCACCCNTACGCTGATTTGAACCCCTGCTTGAATCCCGCAAGGAAGTTCGTGATTTCTGTTCATGGAAATCCACAAATCGAGCAATGGAAAACAATGGAATTATCGCAATCAAGAGNGTAGGTTCTGCTGGGCTAAACATGATTGAAGCAAGTGCACCGAACCATGCGANAAGCATCGTGGNCCGAGTAAGAAATGGTACATTCCTTGAACCTCGACCAAGGACATACCACGACCAGCCTCTAGCCCATAGGCCGCACAACAACATCCAGGACACTCGAGGAAGGAAGCTGCGGATTCTAATGCCGGATGTCTCATTAGAATACACTGAACGAACAGGTACCTCTGCGACCGAAATAGAATTCTGCGCCATATTCAATGCCCACCAATTGGGATAACCATAGCCTGTCCAATTCCCAAGTTCAGGAATCTCATCAATTATCGAGAGGCGGGTCGCAGTGTATCCGCACTGCGGATCACCCCATTTCCAACCTGTCGCGAGTGAGGTAAGAATAGAGAGTAAACGGCTGGCACATCGTCGGATTCTTGGCATTTTCTTCAGACCAGAAGGGTGGAGNAATCGATTCCCTTTGACATGATCGGAAACCTCCAATCCTGTAACAAGTGATGGTAAATCTCTCGGATCCATCTGACCATCACCAGCCATGACGATGAACGCCCAATCCTCAGGATCAGCCGCTAAGGAACGCAGTTCCTCTACACCTCTCAAAATTGCAGCACCCACACCACGTCCTCCACCATCAACAAGGGCAATATGGTCGCACGTATCCCTACATTGATCCAACGCATCTGATGCAANTGAGGCNGTATTATCGACAGAACCATCATCGATTACAATGATTGCCTGAACTTCAGATGGAATCGATAGGATGCTCGCTGCGATATGCTCATCTTCATCCCTTGCCGGCATGATGACNGCGAGATTCATGTTTCGACATCTAGACACGCATGATGGCTCTTGTGCATACTCAAGGAATTCGAAGTAACGTAGTATATTCCTCCGAACGATTCATTGCGTCCATACAACGGAGGGCCACTGTGGACATCTGCTACATCGTCAGGAATCAGGCCCTGAGAATCGGGTCAGCCGTGACTCGCGCTCTAGAATTCACTGATTCTGTATTCGTTATACAACTAGAGGAAGATGAGAAAGAACGGTACATAGCCGAGAAACTTGGTGCTATCGTATACAGTCATGAGGGATGGACTACCGCGCCCGACGTCGCAAAAACCCTACAGGACATCCTTCAGGATACACAATCAATCATCATATCATTAGATAATGATTGGAGGCTATCTCAACTCCCGGCCTTGTATACCAGCGCAAGGACTGCTCCCGATGTACTTCTCGCTGTGAAACGGCAAACCGAGTCCCAAGAAGATAAAGTAGGTTCAAAAATTCTAGAAGCCGATGCATATGCATATTCCGAGGTTACGATACAGCATTCAATCTGTTCCAAAGAAGGCCTGGCACAGATTGCCCTTCAAGACAGGAACAACACGCCAGGAGACTTAACAAGAGATCTTCGTGTCCTTGTTGTAGAAGTTACACCTAAGCGTCAAACAACTTCACAACAGTCACTTACCACAATCAGTGGATTCTCCCGACTACTCTACTGGATGCTTGAATCAAGACATCCATTGATTCTGTTTGGGATCCCTGGTGCACTATTTTTCTGGGTCGGTTTCCAAATGGCTGACTCGCTTGTCGACATAGGAGGGCCTCATGATACCGTCGGCGTGGGTGTCGCCCTAGCTGCATTTGTTACTACCTTCATCGGTGTTTTCGCAATCACAGCCAGCATGATTCTCTTCGTACTATCAAAGCAGGTGGAACGCATCCAGGCAGAATTCACCGTAACTCTGGAATCATGAGCCATCATGGAGTGACTCGTCGAGAAGTCCGCGGGAAGGGTATCACCTCGCGTATATGAGATGCTCCAGCGAGCCAACTCACTACACGATCTACACCCAAACCAAACCCGGCATGAGGAACACCCCCATATGACCGGACATCGATGTAGAACTGGTAAGGTTCCCGAGGAGTACCTTCCTCGTCGATTCTTTCAAGGATTTCTTGCTCAGACCACGTGCGTTCGCCACCACCGATAATCTCTCCATAGCCTTCGGGCGCGAGTAAATCATGACAGAGGACATAGTTGCCATCATCAGGATCAACGCGATGATAAAACGGCTTGGCAACCTTCGGATAGTGTGTCAAGAAGTGAGGAACATCAAAATCTTGAGTGAGAATCTTTTCCTTAGAGTAATCTAGATCCTGCCCCCATTCAACATCGACTTTCAATGCCTGTAGGCGTTCAATTGCCTCATCATAGCGCATCCGAGGATATGGGTTATCAGCATAACTAGCAATCGCTTCCAAATCTCGGTCGAGAGATGTGAGTTCTTGCTCATGCTCGTCCAACATCGTTCGAGCGATATGGCGAACAACCCCTTCACCATGCCCCATAATCTCGTCATTGGAAGCCCAAGCCATTTCCATCTCGGCATGCCAGAACTCGGTCAAGTGACGACGGGTTCGGGATTTCTCGGCCCGGAAAGAAGGAGCAATTGTGTATAATCGCTCCAATGCAGGCATTGCTGCTTCAGCATACAGTTGCCACGACTGCGTGAGGTAGGCCGTCTTCTCAAAGTAGGGAACCTCAAAAAGAGTGGAACCACCTTCAACAGCACCGGCAACGAAGTTGGGTGCTTGATACTCAATGAAGTCCCGGCTTCTGAAGTAATCATGTATGGCGCCGAAGGCAGAGCTGCGAAGTTTGAGCATAGTTGTAGCCCGAGTTGTCCGAAGATACAGATGACGGTGATCGAGTGTGTGCTTTGATCCACCATAGGTCATCTCTCCGTCCTCATCGACATCCAACATGTCTGATTCTCCAATAGGGAATGGACGAGTCGAATCTACTGGGCCGACAATCTCAACGCTGCTGACCTGAATCTCATGACCATGTTCCCTGTCTGTTGCAACAACCTCTCCCGATACAATCATACTCGACTCAATCAAGGCGGATCTGAAAGCATCAAAGATTTCCTCGCCGAGGATGTTTTTCTTACCTACACATTGGATATTCCCCGTAGAGTCACGGATACTAAGGAAGTGTATGTTGTTGTTACCACGAGCCCGATGAACCCAGCCCTTCAGTTCGACGGTCTCACCGTCATGAGCACCTGCGAGAACATCCCCAACCCAATGTGACTTCATGCGATGACCGACCCTTCGTATGGATACCGCCATTTGAAGGAATCCACGATTAGAAGATGGCGGGCCTGACGGGGTTCGAACCCGCGACCGACGGATTAAGAGTCCGTCGCTCTACCTGACTAAGCTACAGGCCCAACCTTCGGACCGAACACTCCTTCTTGAGCGCTACGCCTCAATTAATGGCGTATTTAATCGTCTGAAAGTCGAAGAATTTCAACGCCGCTTTTACCTGCAAGGACCACTGTATCACACATATCAGCAAATATACCAACCTCTACAACACCGGCAAGATGTAGCAACTGAGATTCAATTGTTTCTGGATCTTTGATGAATGGGACACCTGCTCCTGCATCCACAATCATATTTCCATTATCGGTAATATGTGAAGGCACGTCAACGTCCGAATCCATCGATTCGAGCCGCTCACGCCAGGTAGGATTCATTTTTGCTCGAATTCTCGCGGGCACCCCACAAATATCGGAGATTCGCCGTAACGTGTCCTCGCATTCAAACGGTGTAATCTCAATTGGTAATGGGAAAGCACCAAGTTGATTCACTTGCTTCGTGTCATCGGCAACAACAATCATCCGATTGGATGCTTGGGCAACAATCTTCTCTCTGAGTAAAGCCGCCCCTCCCCCTTTGATTAGATTGAAACTCGGATCAATTTCGTCTGCACCATCGATTACCAAATCTAAACCACCAAGTTCCGTCAAATTGGATAGAGGTATACCATGTTCGATTGCCAATTTCTCTGTCTCGATACTAGTTGGTACACCAGTCACTTCAAGCCCATCTTCTCGAATTGCACGACCGATTTCGATTACAGTGTGTTTCACCGTCGAACCTGTGCCCAAACCAATATACATACCAGATTCAACAAATTGGACCGCAGCAATACCTGCCTCCTTCTTCGCCTGTTCGACATCCATGTCATTTCCAATCATCCGAGGTCATTGTGCATTTCGGAAATTTCCAACTGGAGATTAAGATACATAATGGGAAGGAATTACATACGTTCCTTCTTACTACGCGCACGAGAGACATGCGTCCCAAGGTCATCGTCATCGTGATGATAATGGTCTATGCATTCTCTGTAGCCTCATTCGCGATGTCACCTTCGACAGTGGGACTTAACGACGACTCGATGCAAACCTCGATTGGAGTTCCGACAAAAGTGTCAGTATCCGCCTATCCAAATGGGACCTCAAATGCACTGACACTCGAGATTCCCGAGAATGAGGCTGTGACTGGCCTAGAACTACGGATTCAACCCGATGCTTTGCACCGGAATGAAATTGTGACTTGGAGCGGCACATCGGATTGGAACGCAACAGGTACTGATCAGGACCGTATTAACGTCAACCAGAGTGGCCTACAGATGCTCCCAAAGAAGTGGGAATGGGATTTTGAGACGGGGCCAAGTAATGCCCCCCAAGGATGGACTCTCGGTAACGGTTGGCTCTGGGGGTACGATTCTAGTATCGGCCAATCTGCGGGTGTACATGGAGGAACCAAAGCCATCTATACCTACAATGGGAACTACCCTAACAACATCCCTTCGAGTGGTTATTTTGCAACATCTCCAGTGATTGATTGCGGAGGATGTTCTGGAAACTGGCGGTTGAAGTACTGGAAGAAACTCGGTATCGAATCTTACTATTACGATGATGCACAAGTTCACGTCAAAAATCAACAAGGCACTTGGCAAACTGTATGGGATTGGAATTCTTACTCCGTAAATCCATCTTCATGGACTCAAATGAACCATGATATCTCTCAATATGCTGCAGGAAACTCAAATCTCCAAATCCGATTCAAGCTAGGGCGAACCGATGGTTCGGTTACCTATACTGGTTGGAATGTCGATGATGTATCCGTTGAGCCATCTACAGGAGGAGGAGGAGCTGATGCCGCAAATTGGACTAGCCCCTCCTTTGGTCCAGCAATTACTGGCAGTAACGGAATGACACCAGGAGCCTATGGGCAGATGAGTATCGATGCTATGATACCTAACAACGCAATTCTTCGGACCAGTATACTCGATGGAAGGTCAAACACACCGATTCCTGGATTCGATAATCTGGAGGATTTACACCTTGATTTAGGACCGATTGATCCAGATTTACATCCTGAATTGAGAGTCCACCTCTACTTCGCGACCCCTAATGGTGCTCAGACTCCGATTGTTCATGGCATTCATCTCAATGGGCGTATCGCGACTACCTTTGAGGTCAGCCCTTCTTCGATGGGATGGAATCTTACAGGATCTAGTTGGGATGGTGATTCAATCAATGGAGGCACTGTAACTAGTCCAGTATACACCTCTTCTCGAGCAATATCTCAAATCGCCCTGTCAACCTCAGGTAGCGGTGCCACTGCAGAATACAATGTTGATGGTGGACCTTGGATTTCTATCGCTACAACGAGTACAACCGTGCTCAATGACATGGCTGAGACAGTTCAGTTCAGGTTCACTGGACCCACAATGGATCTCGCATCCTTCCAAGCTGACCTAATCCCAGGACGAACAGGAGACGAGATGATGATTGATATCGGAACAGACGGCATCTCGGAATGGGATTTCGGACATACTGCCGTAGGAAGCCTAGGATGGCAAGACCTCTTCGCAAATGGTCAACGCAGTGTAGGAGTTAACCTCGGCGGACAAGGAGGGCAACTCGATGTGCCGATACTTCTACCAGAAGACGGTATTGATTCACTCTCATTTGTGGCATCACCAGGAGCCCTCCCCCCGCCTGGATTCAATTGGACACTAATTGCAGACGGAACTGAGGTTGCAAATGGTTCACCATCTCTCAGCACAATCGGTACGAACAGGATTGAACTCACGACATCTGAAGTCAGCGATCTGAACACCGCGATCTCTGGTATTACAGTGACATCAGGACCTATGCATCTCCCACACGTCGAGGTCACACTTAGACTTGAAAGTCCCGCGGGTTCCTATCGCATTTCTGCTCTTAATGCGCGCAGCACACCTACAATTAACCTCACCTTCGGACCAGGTAGTTCGCTTGTGATGGCAGTTAACGATGTCATACCCTCCTCACCTCTTACGGGAATGACCCGTCTCGTCCCTGTACCGTTCGTCTTTGATCTCCCTGCAGCCATATCTGCTACTATTGTTGATTTGGAATCAAGTTCCTCATTCACCACAGATGTAATGTCCTTCACGAATGTCACAACCACAATTGCCCCATCCTACCAATGGATGGAAGTGCATACATCCCACACAGTCGAGGATGGTCTACCCGCGGAGATTCAAATCGATATCGATGCAGTCCAGCATTCAGCGAGTGTGACAATGGACCTCACGCAGAATACTCATACTATNACACAACGTGGTGGATTCCCTGATGATCTCCTAATATTGAATCCGGATAATCCCTACGAGCATTGGATCAATGGGAGTAACGTCGATTCTATCTTCCGATTCATGATTAATGCCAGCTGGGATGATGAACCGGATGTACGCATTAAGTCGAGGATTGTTCTCGATGATGGAAGAAGGAGTGTTCCGAAAATTCAGATGATTGGCATGGGTTCACGGAATGGCATCGAGAACGATGTCATGTTGCGAACATGGTCAATTCTCAACGATCTAGACGTTGCAGTTCCGCTATCAGAATCCTATCTCAAATCAGATGCAGATATCGCAATCCTCGCTGAACTTGGATTCCCCGATACGGACATTTCCCTAGCCCCACGGACAGGAGATGTCACTGTACATCTACACCTCAACGGCGTNGAGATTGCAAATACCTCGCAGATTGATGAAGGTGTGGCTCGTTTCGATATCAAAACACCAATGACAACGGGTGATGTAGAATACGAAATCTCTGTCAGTTCACACCATGGCGCTGAAATTAGTTACGCACTACCAACAAACCGTACATTCACTGTAGATTCAATCCAACCTGAAGTAGTTGGAATGAATATAGCACGCATTGATCACTTGCAACAAAATCCGGCACAGACTCTACGATTCGAGATCTTTGATCGCCCAATCCTGCCTTCTAATATTGTCCTGATGTTGTGGAGGGAGTGGGAGGACGATATCAATGGAGACGGACATCCAGATGAGGACGAATACAAGGAACGACCGATCCAAATCCCATGGAATAGAACACAAGCTAATGGCAATTACACCATCGTACTCGACGATCGACTTGCTCCAGATGGAGCACTTGTCTATGGTTATCTCATTGGAGCAGATCCAGCTGGTAACGCACTTACCAACAATGGCGCTCCCGGAACTGAACAAACCCTGTTCGTATACCAACTGAAGACCGATGGAGCCCCACTTCTAAGCGAGGAGGGCTACTTCGAAACAGAAAATCTCGGTTATCTACACCCTGGAACCGATTACACTCTCAGTATACCTGTCTTCGAACCTAATGGCCATGCAGACATCAAAACTGCAGAGATTCAACTCGCATCAAACTCACAAACCGACCTAATGCCAATTATATGGAGCACAGAAAACGGCACCTGCACAAGCGAATCTGCCAATTTCGATTATCTCGATTGCCGTATGATTTCAGAGAATGAAGAACCTCTGACTCCATTCACTATGAACGCCGTCCTTGAAGTCGATTTCCGACTTGGATGGAACATTGCCATCGAGGATGATCTCCGGCGGGAGCCAACCTTAGAGGCCATCGATTACGCCGGACAATCCGCGTGGAGAAGTTACCCTGAACTTCGATGGCGATTCAGCCCCGATCTTGCAATCGACTCTAATTCCATCCATCTGAATCCGTATGAGGGTACTTCCTCTTTGGAAGGAGCATGGATGCGTCCAAACGGAATGATGGGATTGAACGGCACCGTCGTTTTCCCATCCTCAGGCCTGTCACCCTCTCAAGCCTTCACTGTGTCCATCATATTCGATGGTACCGAGGTTCAAATTGATACTGATGACCAAGGTCGTTGGTCTACAGAACTCAACGCACCGTTGGAATCTGGAGACCACCCTCTCGTCTTCGAATTGATTGGACTCCCACCCCAAAGTCGAGACATGACTGATCCACTTGCCACCCTTCTCTGGGTAACTGTAGATGGTGACGACCCCCGTCCAAATGCAATTGTATCTCCAAGAACAACCTCAGTCATCAGCATCGAAGAGCTAGGAAACCTCACAATCGAACTCACGATCGATGAGCAGGGCGAGATNGACCCTGATAATATGGACCTTAACTGGGCACTAGTCAAGCGAAACGACAATACTCGAACTGTTGCTCAAGGCACTGCACCACTAGAAGTATCCAGCAGTTCACTCGCCGGTAAATCCATCCCTGCAACCAGTCTAATCGAGGTCTCAGGGGACATCCCAAATTCAGCATTCATGGAGTCCNTGGAACTCAGAGTGTGGGTTTCAGGAGCAGATAGGGCAGGGAACCAATACACTACAACTGGTGCATTCAACAGTGCACAAAGCCCCTTCGCTGTCTGGGAAGTCGAAATTCTNGGCCCTGAATTCGCCATCATGGAGGATCTTGTATACTCAAAACGATCGGGTGTAATAATCGGTGAATCTCTGACTATTTCCGCAGATGTACGCAATATCGGTGAACTCGATGGACAGGTTGGGATTAAATTCGTTGCCGAGAACATCGATGGTACACAGATTGAGATAAATCAGGAACCGATTCCAGTCGATATTCGCGAAGGGGAACGCACAACTGTACCTGTCGACTGGAGTCCAAACAAGGACGGACGCTATGTTATCCTCGTCTACCTCGATGGAGATTTGTCAACAACAGGGGATCCTGTCGATGTGCTACAACCTGTGGACGAAGGATTGCTTTCAGGAGATGACCTTGGTTTCACTCTAATCATCAGCCTAATGTTCATTTTACTAGCGGTGATTCTCGTTGGAGTGGTGATAGTCGCCGTTCGTAACGGCGGGGATGGGGATGATTGGGACGACTATGAAGAAGAAGCATGGGACCAAACAGATGAATTCGAAAAAGAGGAAGCTGTGCAGAAGGATCGAGAGTTGGCAGAGATTGCGAAAGCGCGGGCTGAAACTACACCGCGCCCTCAACCAAAGGAGAGTAAGCAGACATCCTCAGGAGCAGACCCTCGTCTTGAAGGAATGGATCGCCAGACCTACGACCACTGGGCCCAGCAAGGATACAGCCACCAACAAATCGTCGACTGGTGGTCTCAAAACAACCAATGAACCAGACCGTTCGATTCATACCATACGGTTGACGCCCGTAATCCGAGGGAGCAGGAGGGTCGCTGACAGTGTACGACACTGAGGAAAGTCCCCTCTCCACGACGCAAGTGGCCCGGTTCATTCCGGGGGCCCGGGAGGGCCGGCTCTGCAGCAGAAACGAACCGCAGCGGGTGTGTGCAATGAAGCCGAAAGGTGGAGATCGCCCGTGGACGGATGGAACGAGCACCCCCACTGGAGCAAGTCCAAACAGCCCCGACGAAGCGCGTCGACGAGGGGCGGGTCGGACGCTCAGTTGAATGCGACCAGCCATATGGTGAACAGAAAGGGGCTTACTCCCTGCACCCTCACCCAATCATTCAGCGTCAGCCATCAACGAGAGAAGCTTCGACTCCATCCACCTTCTCCTCAATCACAACATCAACCTCAAAACCAGCCCAACTTCCTTCGTTTCCACCTAATCGATGGAGAATTGAACGGTAAGTGACAATCATACTGGGAAGGAGCAATGAAGATGTCAACAGAGCGAATATGATGAGTAGCATCATCAGTACGAAAAAGTTCTGAAGACCCGGAATTGAGACAAACAATCCTGCAGCAAGACCTGCAGACGTCGTTGCTGTGGTCTCAAAGATGGTCTGACCTGTTTTCTCCACGGACTTGGAAATACCTCCAGGTGTTTCACCCTCATCCTTGATTCGATCAACGATATGGATTGAGTCATCAACTCCGATGCCAAAGACAATTGTACCAATCATAGCGGTGAAGACATTCACATTCACACTACCCCCACGCATCAGCAACGGCTGCCATAGAACTACGACACCAACTGCAGTCATAGTGAATAATGCGAGACGCGGTGACATGAACAGGAAAGACATGACGACTAGGAGAACTAGCATGGTAGCAATCGTCGTCTCGCTTTGAGCCTCGTGGATACCTGCGTTAATATCCAGAGAAACAGGGAGCGAACCTGTTAACAACGTATTTTCAACCCCATCCATACCTACGGCGTTGCAGTTCAATGCAGACCCTTCTTCACACCCCGAGCCTGTTAACCGCTGATCGATAGTTTTGCGAAGTTCCCCTGCATCACCGAGATTGATGTAAGGCTGATTCACGTAAACAAGGGTCTTCGTCTCACCAAATCCGCTGTCTGCGTTCATTAGCATCGAACGAACCTCAGGTGAAAGTGTGTCAAAAACAACGTTAACCATCGTCTCACGGTTTGTCAACAGGAGGAAAGGACACTCCAATCCAGAGGTAGGATTATCCCAACAATCCGAGTGAAGAAGACCCCAGAGAGTATCATCGAAGATTACTGTCTCTGTAATTGGGTCTTGGACCGTCACTGGAATAGATTTCAATATTGTAACGAGTGAAATAGAGGTAGTATTGTCAACAGTATCGATATCTTGTGTCTGAATCCGATCAATGGCATCAAGAATCGGTAGGTCACGAATCGGAGCCGTGTCATTAACTCTGCCACGATCTTCTGCATCGACAATGAACATATTCGTCTGACCTCCATTGAAGACACGGCTGTATTCCGCGAGTGCCTCATAGGATTGGAGACCGGGTGGCACCTCATCGGAGGACCCAGTGATATCCTTACCAAGCTCATCACTGAGAATCATAGCACCATAAGCACTGAACAGTAATGTTACGACAAGGATGGCACCGGGTGCACGGACCGGTATCGTCCCGATAAAGGACCATACAGAGTCATTCGCAGCGCTGCGTCCTTTTCTGTACCTGAGTACATAGGAAAGGGCGGGGACCATGACCATTGACAGGAAGAAGGTGATGGCAATACCAAGTAGCAATGTGGTACCAACGGTACGCATTGGTTTGATTGGAACCAAGGAAGTCCAAGTAAGGACATTGAAACCAATGATAGTGGTCAGAGCGGACAGCATAATTGCGTTCCCTGTCGTGCAGGCTGCATTGACCGTGGCCTGGTGATAGAGGCCCTCATCCCAAGGATCAATCGGATCGAGGGGTTTACCCTCACGCTCTGCTTCAAACATACGTTGCGCGTGCTCATCCAACATCTCGTTCCGATTCTCTTCGATACGGTTCACTAGATGAAGTGCATAATCCACACCAAGACCGACAAGAATCGGACCTGCGGAGATAATCATTGGCGTGAGCATGATATCGAGGAAAACTGTGGAACCAAAGGTAACCATTAGGCTCAGAACGATTGGCATCCCACAGATGACGACTACTTTCGGACTTCGATGAAGGATAATCATCGCCAATGCTACGAAGGCAATCGACAAGGGCAACATACGATCGACAAGTTCGTCGTAGACTGCATCAGAAACGTCATGCAGCACAGGCGTTAGACCAGTGACTGTGATTGCATCGCGCGGAAGAATACCCTGACGGCTAACATTCATCGAAGAGAGAGCATCACTGTATGAAGTCCTGCAAAGGTCCATCTCGGGCTCGAATCCACACTTCTCAAGCAAATTCTCAGTGTGCTCGATAAACGCTCGATGATCATAGATTCGATTACCGCTGTTTGGGTCCTTTGGGTCCACTCTGCCATCAATCTCTGTCCCGTTCATATCGAAACGGATACCGATAACCACGACAGCTGTATCCCAGATTCCATCGCCTTCGTTATCCGTGATTCCATCCCCGTCCTCGTCTACAGTAGGGTCAGGGTCCTGCGTATCACGAACGAAATTCCTCATAATCGGAGCCGCATTTTCTACGTATCGATCGATTGTGTCTTGATCTGATGGAATCGAATATCCATCAGAAGGAGTAGTAGATGTAACTGGGCATCCTTCTGGGTCCACATTCGGAATCTGATACTTCTCCAATGCACAGTTGAACCGCTTGGCGGAACTGTTAGCCTCTTTGATTATCTGAGAATGTGAGAGTATCCAAACGACACCATCCTCAGTTCCACGATCGTCCTTAGCATAATCTAGACCTCGTTTCAAACCCCCTGCACCTTGGTTCTCATCATCCCCTTCAATCCAGCTAATCTGTCTCAGTATATCTTGATCAGTAACATTCTCAGTACCTCGACGATTAGCATCAGCAATGGCATTGTCTGTATGAACGTACAACAGGACGATATCTGTTGACCACTGTTCCCTCACCTCAAGGAGAAGATCTGTTGAATTTGCACCATCTGGCAAGTATACCTCTACATCTCCATTGATCTGATGTTGGAACTCCATTGACTGGAGAAAGAACGGATACGTCATCAGAAGAAGACAGACAATCACGAGCGCAGGTGCACGGAGAATAACAGAATATATCGTACTGAATATCGAAATTCTGAATCTGTCAAGCATTTCTATTGCTATATTCCGATATTGCCCAATAGATGAACCGATTGCATCATTGAATGTGTTGCGGGCACTGGAAAGGAAAGCGATTAGGGCCACGAATGGAGGCCATTTCCCTATACTGGAAAGGAACTCTGGAAAACTGAAACCCTCCGGGGGGGTATCGTCTTCTTCCGCCATATGTGCGTCACACCAAGTCCGGTCATCAACCGTTCGGGTTCATTCATTCATTCAGAACGATCTAACACGCTGGAGAACAATCCGACGCATCAAAGACCTCGCCCCATGAAGTACGAGGCCTGTGAAAGACATCGCAATACCCAGCATTGCAAGCCAAGCACCTGTCAGGCCTGGGCCGACAGAAAGGGAGATTCCACCTCCGGTAATCTCCTCAACAGTGTTGAGCATGCCAAGGCCGATGGTCGTTCCAGAGATAAGAAGACCCATTCCAGGAAGACCAAAGACGAGAAGGGGCTTCTTGTGTGAGAGAGATACGAGAGCATAAGTGAGAACTGTCAGACCATGCCCAAATGCAGAGTATGTGGAAGATTTTGGGACATCATATCTCACCGTAATCGGTACCTCATTGACCTTGAGACCTTTCTCCACACACTGATCAAGGACTTCTAGAGTGGATTCCATTCCCTCGTTCTCGAAGGCAAGAAGGTTCAGAGCACGGCGATTGAATGCACGGAATCCACTTTGTGTGTCCTTAACCCCAAGATCGCTTGTTAGGTTTGATGCAGTATTGATCATCGATATACCAAGGCGACGGTAAAGAGGCATGGAATCCCGCTTACTTTCCTGCATGAATCGAGAGCCTATGACTACATCAACTCCATCTACATCTAATTCTGCAAGCACTGCTGGAAGGTCCTCTGGCTCATGCTGGCCATCACTATCAAGAATCACTAAACGATCAACATCCATCTCACGTGCAATACGAAATATCGTCCGGATTGCAGCCCCATAACCGCGGTTTGCACGATGATGATGCACAATCGCACCGGCTTTCGCGGCTAACCTAGAACATGAATCTGAAGACCCATCATCGACACACAACACATCGTTGACATGTTCAAGGCAGCGAACTACAACGGATGCTACCGTCTCCTCCTCATTGAACATCGGAAGACCGACGAGTGTCCGGACAGGGGCTGAAGGCGTGCCCGACATTGATTAAACTGGAGCGTAGTCCATATTTAATCAATCAGGCATTTCCACCATAGAATCCGTAGTATAGTATAGAACCGTAGTATAACGAGGTATTTGAAAATAATAAGTAGGCAAAAAAGGGGTTAATTGCCCACAACGAACCTCTACGATGGTCTCAAGACACATGACCTATGAGCGTAAGTCATGGTAATCTTAGTCACGGGCGGTGCTGGCTTCGTAGGTTCTCATCTTGTCGATCGCTTAGTTGAAGATGGCCAGAATGTCCGGGTATTCGATAACTTCTCCAGCGGGCGTGAAGATTTCCTCTTGCATCATGGAGATACTATCCAAACTATCGTAGGCGACCTCCTTGATCTCGATGCAGTCAAGACGGCAATGAAGGGCGTAGAGATGGTCTACCATCTTGCAGCGAATCCAGATATCCGGCTTGGTACACAAGTCACAGATACAGATCTGAAACAAGGCACTGTCGCCACTTACAATGTCCTTGAGGCCATGCGCTTGGAAGGTACAAAACGCATCGCCTTTGCTAGCAGTAGTGTTGTGTACGGTGAGGCCGAAATTATGCCCACGCCAGAGGACTACGGGCCCCTATTCCCAATCTCCCTCTATGGAGCATCCAAGCTCGCCTCTGAAGCCCTAATTACCTCATGGGTAGGTACATTCGGACTCCAAGCCTGGATTTTCAGATTCGCAAACATCGTCGGATCCCGAGGGACCCATGGCGTTATCTTTGACTTCATCCACAAGTTACACCGTGATTCGAATAGTTTGGAAGTCCTGGGCAATGGACTTCAGGAAAAGTCGTACATGGAAGTAATCGATTGTGCAAGTGCGATGATCCATGTAGTGAAGAACACAGACAATGAAATCAATTGCTATAATCTAGGCACTAAAGATACCTGCAGCGTTCGCAGAATCGCTGAGATTGTACTCGAAGAGACTGGATGTACGAATGCATCAATTGACTACACCGGTGGTGACCGCGGCTGGGCTGGCGATGTCCCTAGGGCAATGCTTGATGCTCAACGTCTGTTTGCATTAGGTTTCACACCCTCTCATGACTCCGAGGGCGCTGTGCGATTAACTGCACGAGTCCTTGTTGAAGAGATTGGTCGACCTTGATCAGGGCTGAAAGGAACCCTCCTCATCGAACAGAGACTCAGCCTCGATTGATGCAACTGTTGTCATTCGTATCACAGTCACATCAATTCTTGAGGCTTCAGGATAAATCGATGTCAACTCCCGATACAATTCCGTCCGAACCATGTCAATATCTGTGGCATCGACCACTGTGACTGAACGGACAGGAGAGTCACCTCGAACTTCTAGGATGTATTCCACCATCCACTCCACTGCAATCAATGGGGTGTCGTTACTGCTGGTGTGTTCGCCTTCTTCCATCATGAATAATATCGCCATACAAGCATATGAATGCATTGCTCTGATGTTCATAATGATGATCTGCTGCGCAAGAACAAACTCACTAGAGCACAACCGACGAGAAGCAAAACCACCCAGCCGAATCCTTGGACTTCCTCAGATGGGCCTTCTACAGCCCAAGAAAGAGCCGAAAGTGTAGCTGGACCATTTTCCACTTCTACGACCTCATGCACAACAACAAGCGTAACCGTCTCCGCATTGACCCCCTCGGGCCAATCGAATTCAAAAACGGCGTTAAGACCTGGTTCATCAGTCATTTCAACATCTCCCCAAGCCCAAGGCTTGATTGTCTTATTACCCCCTATTTCGATGCTCATAAGAGATTGAAGAACTGCAGAATGAACCAATAGGCCGTTCGTTGCTTCAGCAGTTGAGATTGTAACAGAGGTCTCAAGAAGAAGTAACGTCAACTGAGTTCCTTCTATCTGGATTGGATCTGCAACTACTACTGTTACAATCCCACCAGATTCATCCGCAACAACTGTTGCCTCGATGACCTCATGCGTCTTTCGTGCAGATTCTGCGGCAAGAAGGGACATCTGCAATTCACCTCTAGATACTGACGATGTGGCCTCAGCATGCCCATCCAGATGGTATGTTGGGAATGGCAACGTGTGGTTCAACCTCATGCGCCGGTGTGTGGCTGCCTCGTTACCTAGAGGGTCCTCAATGACATCGTGTAGATCTACCCGAATCAACCGGTCACCATTGGACTCCACCATTGCAGCCACCCATGGCTCGTGATCAGCACACACATCACACCAAACACCGGTTACATGTTCGAAAAGGACGGACCCTCCACCGCGTACATGCACAACAGATGCTGAATTTTCCGAAGATGATGCTGGAATACTGAGTATGAGAGCCAACATCAACATCGCGGCGATGCGCCTCATGCCTCCAGGACTGAACTCTCACGCTTGAAGAGAACGATGCATGAACCTCAACAAATCCATATTGAAACTGCTTTGTACACATTACAACCGCCGTCAGGCTTGAAACGAGGTAAGCGTCGCACAGACCGATGAGTAAGCGCTGGTTCAACGAGCATCGGGCCGATCCATGGCGTAGGAAAGCACGCCAGGAAGGCTACCGTGCCCGTTCAGCTTACAAATTAAAACAGATTCAAGAAAAGTTTCCAGTATTACGCCAGGGTGACATCGTTCTTGATGTAGGCTGCGCACCAGGAGGATGGACACAAGTCGCAACCGAGGTAGTAGGTGAAGATGGGTTAGTCATAGGCGTCGACCTCCAGACGACCGCTCCAGTCGAAGGAGCACACCTTATCGTAGGCGACATCCGAGACGAACTCGTAAAAACTACAATTCACGATACACTTAGAGGACGCCCAATCAACACTGTAATCTCTGATATTTCTCCAGATATCACGGGCAGATACGATATCGATCAAGCTGTATCAATCGAACTTGTGGGAATGGTCGCAGACTATACGCTACCAATATTGAACTCAGGAGGAGCCTTCATCGCGAAGGTATTCCAGGGCCCAGGCTTGGATGCACTGATTGCGGCACTGAAACGTCGGTTTTCCAAAGTTCACCGATTTTCACCTGTAGCATCTAGGAACGCCTCCTCTGAGATTTACATTGTATGCAGGAATCTCAAACCACATCATGGAGGACTCAAGCAAACTGTCACTGAGGAAATCGAGGGGGCACTCTCCAAGCTTGGCATTGTCATGCAAGAAGAGGGAGACGAGGATATTGTTCCACCAATTACTGGATTCACCGTCCACCGGAGAACATTGGAAGAGGAATAATCAAACATAAATGGCTCAAATCGGTACATTTCAAAATCATAACTCGATGGTCAATTCTAAAAGAGGAAGCCAATACGACCGAACGCTAAGGAGTCGCCACACATGAGCAATGCTACCATCTGCACTTCGTCTGGATTACCCCTAGAGGATAAGAGAAGCACAGCCTTCCCATGCCCAGGAGTAGATGCAGAAGGGAACCCCTGCAAGACATCCATTGGTCGTAGTGAGGCATGCCGCAATCAGGGAGTTCGATACATCTGCCCCGTCTGCGGCTTCCGAGGTCCTTGAAAGGAGGAATCCACATGGGTGAAGTCATCGTGAAGTACAAGGTTATGTTAGAAGCGGATTCGATGAATCGCATCGATGATGTTTGCAATGAAATTGATTCCATGGACAAGGAGATTGGCGCTGTTCAATTCGTTGAAAAGAAGCCTCTGGCTTTCGGACTCATGTTCATAGAAGTCACTGCTATCATTCAAGATGGCGAGGAATTCGAAAATCCACTTGGCAAATTTGAGGACTTAGTGAAGTCCTTTGAGGGAGTCACGGAAATTGAGACTCTCGAAATGGGTCGGCTCTGACTACTTCGGTCAATACTGTGAGGCCTTTGCCTGCATGAATTCCCGCATAAGCACAGTTGCATATGTACCTGGTGGGAGACTAAATCTGAACCGTAGACAAGCCCCTTCAGAATGCCATACCTCTCCAGTTCGAGGCCCAGCCGCCCAACGTGAATCAAGCACGTCTGCATCAAGAATTGGGGCATCCTCGATACTGAACTCTTCAAATCGAGATGCAAAGGCACGCCGACTTCCGTTACTTGACAACCGGCCTATCCTCTCAACCTGCCATGTCAGCCCATCGAGATCATGATCCTTGAGTACCTTCGATTCAATCTCCCCTGGCGCATGAACTGCGGCCTTTGATGTCGCCCCAGGCAATGGACCCGTGACCGCTAAACGTCGGAACCGACAATTTCGGATACAACGTTCGAGGTTCGTATCATCCACTGAAGCAAGCTTTCCNACGTCNATTTTCCCTTCCACGGAAAGTGGTGTCACGATATCACCTAACACCGGTTCAGCAAGAGGTAGGCCAGCATCAAGGCGGGCAGCAAGTACGTGATTGAACGCCATAGATTGAACGGAATGGACCATCATAATTTGGAGATTNCGTGGAAGAGTCAGAAACGCCTTCACATGATCATCTGGATGGTCAACATAGGACTGCAACATGGATCTCTCGTAGCCTAGATGATTAGGAACAATCTCGAGACAAGCCGCTGCATCACCATGCTCACGCCACATCTCACGGAAATTACCACTTGCCTCGTCCTCGAATAGACCCGACATACCCAGATACACTGATACTGCCTGTTCAAAATCCGACTCAATGACATGGCGGCCGACAATAGGCGTGACAGGGCGCAACGAACCAAAACGCTGAGACCCAACCCAGTTTGGGAATACACCTTCTCCAAGGGATTCTTCCATCGCCTCCTTAATGGAGACAGCCCGTGACATTGCAGTCCGGGCATCTAGCGGGGAACCGTCATCATCGGTGCAACCACGCACAACGATAGTGAAACGATTTGCATGATGGGCACCCATCCCTACCTTCTGATGAGTACGGCCAAGAATCTCAATCTCGACATCTGCAATCTCAACATTCTGGATTGCTGCCTTCTGAGCATCTACAACCATTAGTTGGGTTGTGATTGCCTTCTTGTCCTTTGTCCCAGAAAACCAAATGCGGTTTCTTGAGATTTTCAGAGCGCTCGCAAGTCGATTCACGAATCGATTAGTTTCCCAATCCCGTAAAGTGACCCGAATTATTGTGAAACGACCCTTCGGATCAAGAGATGGGATACGGCCAATCTCTTCAACTCGAAAATCCTCCGCACGCATCTTGAGAACGCCGTTGATTCCTGGCCCGGAAGTAGCAAATCGACTCAGGCCTGCGGCAGTATCGAGGTCGTCGGTGTCCACAGCCTCACCGGTTCCATCACAGCGAGAGGGAAGAGAAGGCCTTACTGGCATCCTTGACGACTGCCTTCAGAATCTTGACTGGATCTTTACCCTTGTTCGCACGAATGTACAACTCAGGGTCATCGAGGTCCGGATGGCCACTGAAATAATTGCAATAATCGATGTCCTTGTGAGCATTAAGGTGAGTGCGGAAAACATGCAGAGTGGTGTGATCCTCTCCACTGATTCGAATACGAAGTTCGCCCCCTTCATTCTTTAGAACCTTCATTGCCATGAGGTTGCCGAGATGAGTCCCCTTTTTGAGGGCTTCCACCGGGAATGACACCTCATATGAGTGAACAGGGGATATAGCAATCCTTGCGCCGTTGGGATTATCCCCCATTGGGTCTCGTCGAGTCCATGGACGGGGAGGACCACTCTGGAACATCAGAGATGGCGAACCTTCTCGAACGTGCGACGCTTCCCATCATCATCATCACGATTCTGATGACTGCAGGCTTTGCAATCGGATTCATTGACCCACCTTCATTCAATACCGATCTCACCACTTTCGTCCCTGAAGATGAGAATGATGTGATTATCGAAATCGTCGATGCACAATTGACAGAGACCGGGCTCCCCTTCTACACCCATATCACACGAGACGACGGCGGAAACGTGCTATCATGGGATTCAATTTTGATACAAGAGAATGCTCTGTATAATCTGGAAAATCAGTCAAGCATGCAAAGCAATCTGATTTTATCCAACATCTCAGCACCNGGCATTCTCCANCTCGCACTTGAGGAATCAGGTGCAAGTGGTANCCTGANTGATTACGATTCTTGGGCATCTTTCCTCAATGCGACNGTAGACGAGAATACCACCTGTACTGATGGTGCAGATGAAGACCTCCGCAATGCGGCTTCCCTAGGGCGTATGGCAATCGTTCACAAAGACCTCGATTTCGAACCTATCTGCAATTGGCTACTAGATCGCTCATCGGGTGACCCGACTCCGAGTGCAAGTAGCACACTCTGGATCCTTGAAGTTCGTCGCCAAACAGACCCTAATGCGCAGATGATGATGGAGATTGTTGTTGCAGACATCTTCAATGAATTATCTAGTGGAGAAGACCTCCGCTTTCAAACACTCTCAGATGGGGTAATCAGCCACGAACTCAACAATGAAGCGGTTAGTCAATTGATTATACTCCTGGGGATTTCGATTATCCTTGTCGTAATTATCCTCGCTGCAGCCTTCCGTTCAATTCGATTTGTCGGATTCCCATTGGCAGCATTGACGGCATCCTTGGTGTGGACCTATGGATTCCTAGATATCGCTGGAATAGAATTCACCATATTGACCATCGCCGTAGCTCCTGTCGTTCTCGGCCTCGGCATTGATTACTCCATCCATATGCAAAGAACCTATGAGAGAAATCGGAGTGATGGGGAGCAACCAGCTGAGGCATGGGTTAACGCATTCAAGGAACTACGTGTTGCCCTAACGCTCGCGGTGTTCACCACAGTTTGTGCCTTTGTTGCAAACATCGCCTCACCACTCCCACCTGTCCGCAACTTCGGCCTAGCCCTCGCCATTGGTGTGACTGCAGCCTTCCTCTCATCAACCGTCGTCGTAGGCGCCCTACACGTCATCGTGTCACGATGGACCAATGTCCAACCCATCGAGAGTGACAGACGACGACTATTCGATACCGATGCCCGACGAATCACGGAATTCCAGAAGAAAACTTCTGCACAGGTTATCATCGCTGTACTGCTAATTACGATTGGTTCGATTGGCTATTCAGCTGTCCAACTTGAGACCCAGTTCGACCTTACCGACTTCTTGTCCGATGAAATGGAAACAATGGAGACGCGTAACGCGATGTATGATTCGTATGAATCCTCTACATGGAAGGANGTCAATATCCTGATTGTCAACTCCACAGGANATGGCGTCATCCAAGATGACACGACTTTCCTGACCGGACTTTGGATTCTCGATCGAGAAATATCTACGACACGAGGAGTTGTAGCACCAACTGGAATCTTGTTTGAGGATGCCAAACCATCCTATGATGGACCGTATCCGATTCTCCGTGATGCTATCGAAGCAGATTCAGATTTCGGCGAGAGATATAACCTGATGATTGCGGAAGGTCGCGTCGCAACAATGGCGAACTACAGCACTGGAAATACTGCTGCTGCGCTGTTTGAACTTAGCACGAATACCAGTTCATCTTCCTCTTTCCGTGGCTTGACCTTTGAAGAGCGCGTAGGTCGNACCATTGTGTTCAACGACGGTAAAATCGCTGCAGCTAATCACCGGATAGATGTGGAAGCCGCAGACAGCACAGACAGTAGGGANATTATCCGTGAGTTCAATGATGTCATACTCAAGGAAGATATTACCGAGAATATCGACGGTGAAGTGATGTTGACTGGATATCTCGTAAAACTCGAATATGTCCTAGACGCTTTGAGTACATCTCAGATTAGTTCGACTGTAATCAGCCTCATTGTNTCCTTCTTCGTACTACTCGTTTTGACTCGGCGCTTCGCCCCATCATTCATCGTAATCGTGCCAGTTACACTTGCTGCCGTGTGGGTCGTAGGTTCAATGGCAGTCCTCGGCATCCACTGGAACGTACTCACTGTGATGGTCACGGCATTGACAATTGGCCTAGGCATCGATTACTCCATACATATGTGGAAACGATTCGAGACATTGGTTGAACGGGATGTTGCACCTTGGGAATCTCTGCGAATTACCAACTCAACAACTGGTGCTGCACTCTGCCTAAGTGCACTCACGACTGCCATAGGGTTCCTTGTTCTGTGGTTCTCACCGATGCCTGTAATTCGTGACTTCGGTCTTGTTACTGCTCTTACTGTGTTCTTCTCGCTTATGATGGCTCTTGGGCTACTTCCTCTGCTGCTTGTCTATGAAGCACAAGCAGAGGAAAATGATGAATCATTCCAAGAATGAAGATAGATCGATTCTCTGTTCGCGCCCCAGTAAAAGCAACGCCATCCACATAGTCATTGGTGGACAAGCTGTTCGTTTTCTTTGAGCCCGACGCTGTACTTCTGCAATTTCCAATCCCGACTCTGCAGCGATAAATGCTCTAATCGGCCTAATGTGTACAACCATTGAATCTACAGGTTTGTTACCCAATGGAGAAGGGGATTCCAACACTAGAGGTTTCTTTGATTCTTCTTGAACAACCAACGAAGACGTCCGAACCTCTGAAGAAAGTCCCACCTNCTCTGGAATCACTTCCATCGGAATACCTGAGAGCATCCTACGCATCATCGGCGACCATCCAAGAGGAATCTCAACGTCACGCAGATTGGCATTACATGAAACAATACTACCCTCAATCGAGAGCCAGCCATTCTGGATGAGAACCTCTAGAAGTTCCCCTGCACCCTTGGAATCGGTCCAATGGAGATCGAGGCTCCATATCCTCATCACAGTATCTGAAGGCGAACTTTCGGGATCGATTTCCTGAAATGTCACAGCCAAAAGACGGCGAATCTCAATCTGGTCCTCAACAGACATTATCTCCTCTTGGANAGCGATAGGACTTCAACTCCTCGCGAACAGAGTGTATCTCATGGAGGAGGTAGTGGAGGCGCCTGCACAGTCCTACGAGCCCTCCACGGACGATAGAACACAGCATCGCCGCCGTTGGAAGATTGTCGCACTTGTATCAACTGTCGTCCTACTACTCCTGGGCTATACTGCCTACTCCGCACTTGGGGCATATCTAACGCGTACTGATCCAATCCCGCTAGAGGACAATATTGTGATTGATGTCGGAGGCAATATCGGTCAAGCAACCTGTATGGATTGGTTGGATGATACGCATCTAATTGTNTGCGANGCAGGTCTAGGGAGCATCATCGTCTACACTCTATCCGAAAACCAACTTATCGAANGCACTACCCTGTTGAGTGGACTACAGAATCCCCATGGAGTACACATCGACAATAGTACGTTGTATCTCTCCGAACGGGGACGACTAACGGCTCATCCATTTACTGGAGACCTACCACACGAATGGAATTTCTCAGAATCCCGCGTCCTTGTCGAGGGTATTCCGGCGAAGAATCATCAGACAAATGCAGTACGTGCTGGACCAAATGGAACCCTGATTTGGCATTCTGGAAGTACCTGTAATGTCTGTGAAGAAGAGGACAACAGAAATGCGGCCCTCCTCATGGTAGATCCAGATACAGGTGAACATTCCGTCATCGCTAGTGGAGTCAGAAACTCCTTCGACGGAGCATGGATTGAAGATATTGGATACATTTTCACTGACAATGGTCGAGATTGGGAAGGAAATGACTTCCCTCCAGAGGAACTTAATCTGCTCGAAATCGGAGCTGATTACGGGTGGCCANAGGACGTCCCAGATGACCCTGTCCCCGAAGGCACGCTCGGCCCCATTGCCACTTTTACACCTCATAGTTCAGCCAACTCTATCGCAGTCCGCCCAGTTAATGCAACGATCGAAGGAGCCGAACATTCACTCTTTGTCACCGTATTCGGCTCATGGAATGCAAACCCTGCAACAGGCGGTACAATCGTCCGTGTTGACCTCTTCCAGGATGAGAATGCAAGTCAAGGTTGGAGAGGAGATACCACGGTGATTGTGGAAGACGTATTTGGCGTTCTACCGATAGCCTTCCATCCAAACGGCGACCTCTGGTTTGCCAATTACATGTCAGGTCAGGCTCATATCGTCAGAAACGATTCATGACGGGTGTTGGTTCATATCCTGTCGCGTCATCGAACTGGCAGAATGGCTAGGGACTATGTCGCTCGTGACCCGCGCACAGGCAAGCGGATTTCCACTGGAAAGAGAGAGAAGCATATTCAAAAAGCAGCATTCAGCGCTCCTGAAGGGCCATGGAAATCCCTTCTCCCCAATCAGATTCGTGATTTGCTCGATCGACGTGTTTCCAGCGTTGAAGTCCGCTACATGGATGAACGTCTTCTACTCGACCGATTAGATGCGATTCGAGGCATCCCTTCACTTCCGAGAACGGACGATGAGTATGTACACCGTACAATTCTAGATGGATTGTGCTCCCGCTCCTCAGAAGAAAGAATTGCNTGCCTNGANGTTTTTCTAGTTATATCACTCCGTGAGACGGATGAAATGATGGAGATGTTAGATGTCATGGTCGAAGACCCTGATCCAAAGGTCAGAAACCATGCGAGAAAGGTCCTAATCGATACTGCACCAATCTTCCCATCCGCACTAAGAGATACCATTGCGCGTCTCGTCCGTTCAGAGGTAAGAAGCGAACGAAATGACGGATTCAGCGCATTAAATCAAGCTGCACGCCAATGGCCGGAGGTTGGAGTCCACCATCTTGATGAACTCATCCGTGAAGATGAAGTTGATCTCCGCCGACGTTCAGCACGGGTTCTGAAGGCCATTGCTCAACGCGCAGGAGGGGCAGGCTGGGACCTCATTGGCTGGACTCTCGACGATGAGGATTCCGAAGTCCGCCGCATAGCGAGTAGAACCCTCCCGATGCTCGCTGAATCCGCTCCAAACATTGCTCAAATTATGATTGAAGAAACCCTCTTCGATGAAGACGATGAAGTTCGTCAAAATTCACTAAAGGCCCTTGGACGTATGGATAAGGATGATTCCAGAACTAGAACGCTAATCCTAGATGGGTGCCGCCACATTGATCCAAAGATGCGTATGTCCTGTGTGAAGATGCTACCGATTATCCTTGGAGAGGTAGAACGACGACAGACTGCACTAGAATTACTTATGGATGAAACCGATTCTTCAATTCGTAACCGTCTGGAGAGCATGTCAAAGGANCTTGCAATCGAAGGAACAGAAGACGAACGCAACCGATTCCTTGCACCTCTTCCAAAAATGGAGATGGAGGAAGGNAATGACCAAACTCCCACTACTGAGCCGAAATCAAAACCTAATGATAGAGGCCCAGACCCCCCTCCGCAAAACGATTGACGCGCCGTCAGCGTCATATATGGGTGCAAGGTCGGCAAAACGACGAACATGAGTGAAGGCGCCGATGACCACAAGCTCGAGCAGTTCGAGCGACTCTGGGATGGCTGGACACCTAAGGGCCAGAACGTGACCAAGGCTCACAAGTTCCGCCACTATATGCGCCAACATGTCCTACAGATTCTTCCTGCAAACCGTAAGAGAGGAAACAAGCAGCGTTTCCTGACCAAGGATAACTGTCGGAAATATTGGATGGGTGAACTCCAAGCGGAGATTGAAGCCGCCGACTCGTTCTGAAGGTCGGTTCCAACATGCCTCTGCTTCGTTTCTCGGATTGGGACCTCCCTCCTTCAATTCAAACAGCCATTGATTCACAAGGCTGGGAAAACCCCACGGAAATCCAGCGTGATGCTGTCCCTCCAGCCCGCTCAGGAGCAGATGTGATTGGACAGGCACGGACAGGATCGGGGAAAACCGCAGCATTTGGAATCCCGATCATCGAACGTGTCGAAGCAAAGGGAACACCCCAAGCAATCGCACTATGTCCTACTCGCGAACTTGCAACGCAGGTCTGTGAGGAACTCAAGTGGCTCCAAGGCGACTGTGGCCTATCCATTCTCCCGGTATATGGAGGGACTGACCTCGAGAAGCAGGCAGAAAAGTTGGACAGCGGCGTCGACATCATCGTCGGGACTCCTGGCCGAGTCATTGACATGACGAAGCGCGGACATCTTGACCTAGCTGCGATTTCTATACTCTGTCTCGACGAGGCGGATCGTATGCTTGACATGGGATTCTGGCCAGACATATCCTGGATTGTAGGGAACATGCCAGAGCGTTCTCAAACTCTTCTTTTCAGCGCAACATTCCCCCAGGAGATTATCGATGCCACCGAGGAATTCCTCACAAATCCAGTCACTGTGATGAGTGAGGACCTAGAGGTAGAGGTTCCAGAAATCGACCAGAAGTGGATCCGTATTGGACGTGCTAACAAACTCTGGGCTGCCGGGCGCATCCTCTCGCACATGGGAGATGACGATCAATGTCTCATCTTCTGTAACACAAAACGAATGGTCGAACTACTTGATGAGCGTCTAGGTAAGCACCGCTTCGAATGCTCAACCTTACACGGGGACATGTCACAGAACAAGCGAGAGAAGGTCATGAACGGATACCGCGATGGCAGTGTCCAGATATTGGTCGCCACCGATGTAGCAGCTCGTGGACTTGATGTCGATGGCGTGACTATCGTCATCAACTACGATTTACCTGATAATCCTGAGGATTATGTCCATCGAATCGGACGGACCGGCCGCATGGGCCGTAGTGGAACTGCGTGGAGTTTTGTTGGCCGAGAGGATTTACTTCAACTCGATCGAATCCGTTCAACTTGGAACCTGACAATCGACCAGGCTGAAGCACCTGAACTCCCAGAAGGTGTGAAGCGTGACCCAATTCGTGCACGCATGGATTGGTCCGAATCCTCCGACCCATTCGGTATGGTCCGAATCTCCATCGATGCAGGATCTAGCATAATACGCAGTACCCTCCAACTCTCTGATTGGATCATGGANAACGCTAAGGTCAAAGAACTCGCAATTGGTGAGATTCTGATTTCAGACGACAACACATTCGTAGACATACACTCTGAATCGGCCCAACGTGTTCTCGAAATCATTGAACGCCGCGAATTCGAAGGGCAGAGATTGGAAGCGAATCTCGCGATTCGCTGATTACTCTTCTTCCTCATCAGCCCACGCAAACCTTGGCCGAGTAAGGGTGAGTGCACCCATTCCCACTGAAAGTAGAAGGAGCCGTAATCCACGTCCAATAGCATCATGATGCTCTGTGGTTACTCGAGCACAAGTAGCAGAGATGATGCCTTCGCAGGCTTCGGCAGCACTTGCATCTCCTCCTGTAGCCATAACCCATGAACCCCAAAAACCGAGGAATACGAAACCAGAGAGGGCAGCAACACGAGGGGCTTCCTCACTGAGATTCTCTAATTGAGCATCAACGCGAATCCCTTGAAGTGAAGGGAGTCGCTTCCAGAATCGACGCACCTCAGATCGCGCTCCAGTCATATTNAACCAGATAGTCCATCCAACAACGAGAACGATAAGCGAGCCATACCGGAGAACGAAATCATGGAATTGGTATAGGCTAGCATCGCAACCAACGACCATGCCTGCCGTCCCCTCGCAGCCATTGACAGCAAGAGGATACAACACAATGAGACGAACCATATTCAGGAAAAATAAGATGACTGCGGCATAACTTAGATGTCGGAATTTTGTTCGGAAATCGAAAGCAGGAGTGAGCATGACCATCATCGAGAGGAACAAGAACTCGTGGAGTCCAGCGCATTCATCTGACACGTAGAGGGGGATATATCCATCTACGAAATCAGGATGAAGCAGATTGACCTGGGTCATAGGGCCTGTCGAATGAGCAACAAGCTCTGTCGAACCATGCCAGATGAATTCAGATATTGTAGACCAGAGCCATGCTTCAACTAGTTGTAATGGCAACAAAGTGTTGGCTGGTTCAATGAACCAACGAAAAATAACCTCACCCAATAGAAGCATGAGTACAAGGCCGAGAACTGCTCCAATCATTCTCATTAACTCAGGTAGCGGGATATCCTCTGATGGACGGCCAACGACTTCCCGCATAGTTAACCATTCGACCTCGTCCGTTTCAATTTGCCTCGGTNAGTATGGTAAATTGGAGATTCGCAATGAAACCGTTCAAGAACGACCCNCCGTAGNATGGTGTATGGCCNATGTTAGAGTGGTCGATGTTGTGGGTTTCCACTGCCCCGTCCCGGTCCATGAAACCCGTAAGGCTCTCAGTGAAATGGAGAGTGGAGGTGTTCTTGAAGTGATTTCCGACGACAAGGAGAGCCTCCATGACATACCAGCACTTTGTGATAGAATGAAGATCAACCTAATGTCAGTAGAAGAAGATGCAGGAGAATACACATTCAGGATTCTNAAAGAGGTGATGAACGAATGACTCGCTTCATCGAAGAAGCCACCGATGTCCCAGCTGATGCCCGCCTTCCCACCTCACATGGTGATTTTCGAATCCGCGTCTTCAATGACCAGAATGGTCTGGACCATGTCGCTCTTACACTAGGAGACATGACTGGACCAGATCCTGTTCTCGTCAGGGTTCATTCCGAGTGCCTTACAGGTGACGTATTAGGGAGTCTAAGATGTGACTGTGGACCCCAATTAGATGCTGCTTTGAAGGCAATCTGTGAGCGTGGTTGGGGCGCACTACTCTATCTAAGACAGGAAGGACGAGGAATTGGACTTCACGCAAAGATTCAGGCCTATCATCTCCAGGACGGAGGAGCTGACACTTTAGATGCAAATCTCAAGCTTGGATTACCTGCTGACGCTAGAAACTACTCGATTGCNGCTCAAATGCTTCAAGGAATTGGAGTTGAAGAAGTNGCATTGCTGACCAACAATCCAGACAAAGTNAGTCAACTTGAGGAATATGGTATCGTCATTGCAGAACGTGTCCCATTAATCGTCGGGATCAGTGACGAGAATGTAGAATATTTGCGAACAAAGGGCCTACGTATGGGACACGTAATCGCACAAGAAGACCTGAAGAATCCAAAGTAGGATTCCTAAAGAGAGTGCAAGAGTGGGCCCGCCCAGATTTGAACTGGGGTCTAATGGTCCCAAACCATCAAGTATAGGCCAAGCTAACCCACGGACCCTTAATCTGTTCGACCTAACATCTAGCAATGAATGTTACTAAAGAAGCATCAGTTCTCCAGAAGGCAATCTGATGACCATGCCTTCGATTTCTGATTGTTGCATCCATTCACTAACCTGTTCTTTACTATCATTCTCTGATAATCCGGAAGAAATCAATTCAACTATTATCCCAGCAACATCAATTATCCCTTGATCATTTGCAAATGATTGAATCATAGATACCGGGTTTGTAGGTTCAAAGGTTGAAATTTTATTGGGTTTTCGACTCAAGGCTTTCTCCAATTCTTTTCTAATTTCAGGCGGCGTATTTTCTAAAGAAATAGCTTGAGACAATGATGAGGAATTAGAAAATTCTTGAATTACAGATAAGCCCTCTCTAGAACCACAATGACCACAAACCATTGATTTCTGACCTTTACGAGCCCCACTGAATTTCTGACAGGAATTACATCGAAACATAACCCAAGTAGTACCTGACATGAACTTCTCATGTCTAGATAGTGCTTGATAAATTCGATTAGAATGAGAAATTTCCGCCACCAGAATTTCCCGAATCGGAGCGTATCCCACCTGAAATTGATGAGAAATCACGAGCACGTCCTACTGGACCCCCTATGCCTAAACTCTCAGGAAGGATCAATGCAGCAATAACTGCTCCATGGTGACCTTCTCCAGAAGTTACCTCGTCAACAGCAATTTCATGTTCGATAATCTCTAAATCTCTACTTGCTAATCGCCGCTGCATCTGTCTCTTCAACGTTAATTCAGTTTCTTCATAATCCTCATTTGTAGAAACAGTCGTTACAATTGCTACTTCTTCACCTTCAGGAGTGGTGCACCTTGCCCAACCGGCTCCTGCACAAGCCGTAGATCCATTCCATGCTAAACTAACAGAATAATGACATTCAACTAAACTACCCATAGGAAGAGCTCGTGGACTTTCTGGAGAGAAACCCAAGGGCAACATTGCACCTTGAACTTGTACCAGACGGCAATCCCCTAAACCCAGTTCTACAAGACATTGATCAAAAGCATCCTCTTCAGATTCACCCCATGGGGCAACTGCAGTCATTAACCATCCTCCAGAAGGAAGACCCAAATTTTGAGTTTGACTCGGGGTACTCGCTCGACGCTCTGAACCTCCAATACTGAAATCCATAGTTGGCGGATAACCTTCGGGTTCATCAACGAGGGGGTCGGTAGACCGGCTATGACTACCATTTCCAACAGAGGAGGGGGGCCTTTCGTTGCTTTTCTGTTTATTTTGGGATGGATATTCGCAATAATGGGCGGACTAAGTTACATTAGTGAAACAACTTCGCTACTTTTTGCTGCCTTATTTTGGTTAACTGCAGTAATAATTTTGATTTGGAATCGTGTTAAAAATTACCAAATTAAGCGATTATCTATGCAATCTGATTGGAATGAATTCGAAGGAGATGACGAAACCGAATTTTCAGCTCTCCCTAATCCTTCAGAATTTGAATTAGATGTGCCTCTATAGTAATCTAAGCGTCTCTAAATTTTGGGG
>PATD01000020.1 GCA_002713585.1 Methanobacteriota archaeon | reverse complement strand
GGGTTACTGAAATGATTGGGATTGGTGGAATCGGAGCAGTGATGATTACTTCTTGTTCACCAATAGGTTCCTCATTCATCGCATTAAGACAACCCGGGAGGAGGAAAATTAGAACGAGGAGGACCGCATTCCTTGACCTGCGCATGAACGAATGAAGTAGGGTAGATGCATCAAGGTGTCTACGCTCCAGTTAATATCGACCAAGTGGCCTTTAGAGCCATCCTACGGAATTCGGGGACATCCTTGAGGAGTCTCAAACCCAGAGGTACCGGACGTTCGATATCTCCTAGTTCATTGATTAGTTTGAGGACCTCAGGTTTAGCGAAAACTTCGAAGATATCATTCAATTCTTCATCATCAACCTCCGTAAGGAAAAGATCCCGAAGTTGCTTAGCACGTCGATGATGCTTCCGGATTGAATCAATCTTCCGTTCTATTCGTCGTAGACTTGATTCACTCAAATTATCCTTCTCAAGGGCCCTAATCAAGTTCGGCACCATGAGATCAACCTGTTCGAATCCAGGTCCGATTCCCCCTCCTGTCGTTGGTTTACAAATCGCTGCAGCGTCACCGAATAATGCAATACGTTCCTTCGTTGTACGTTTGAGAACTCCTGCAGGAACTGGACCACAATATCGTGCAACTTCCTGAATATTAGCGAAACGTTCGGTGAACATTGAGGATCTTGTGAGATAATCATAGAGCATTTCACAAGAGCGCTCATCGACGTCTCTTGACCGTACCCAAATGCCTATTCTATGAGTATCGCCATTTGGAATCACCCAACTGAATAGACCTGGGGCGATATTGAAACCTGTATACATATCCAAAATACCATCGAGACCGGGATACCCAATTGCTTCAACTTGGAACCCTATCATTGTCTCAGGTGGCTTCCCAAGTCGGGCATGGTTTCTCACCCAAGAATGGGCTCCATCTGCACCACAAAGGAGCCGTGTTCGATGTGTTATTTCTCCAGATTCATCACGTATTTTCACAGCGATGTGATCGTCATGGAGAACCGCATCTGTGATTTGCGTTCCTAATTTTAGTTCTACACCCGCATCAATTCCTTGACGTACAACCGCCTCATCGAAGCGTTTCCTACAAACAACGTGCTCTCTGATTTGAGATGGATTACCGATTTGGATTGAAGAACCGTTAGGCGCATGCATACGTGCCCCCCAAACATCCGTCAAGGTTGTATCATGAAGCCCGACTTTGTCCATAGCCGAAGGTGTGACAAGTCCTGCACATTGGAATGGTCTTCCAATCTCAAGGTGTTCCTCAATCTGGATTACATGAATTCCTTGTTCAGCTAGACACTTCCCAAGATATCCACCTACAGGGCCGGCTCCGACGATCAATACATCGGAATCCATATTCTCAACCTGACCCTTTTCTTCTACGGCCTCGACCCTTTATTCCAAGTCGATCCTTCATAATCTGTATCGCATCACTGATTTGAGCGAATGTCATTTCATCCACAGTAGATACACTATATTCTCCTAAGAATGGTAAAATTTCGAAATCCTCAAGATTCTATACAGCTTTCCCAAGAAGATCATTGAGATACTTTACTTGACGTTCGGTCGGAGGTCGTGGTATTTCTCTTTGCATATCCAACAGAAGTCCGATTAGTTTTGATGCACTCCCATTACGGCCGCCTGAAAGAGCTTCGAAATTTTCCAAATCAACAAGTTTTGCTGCATCAATTACCGGGACACCTAATTCCTCGACGAGTCTATTGATTAGCGCCATCTGCTTTTCAGAGGGGCCAGCCACAATGTCCCTTGAACGCAGTTCATCGATAATTTCCTTAGCTCTAGCACCTGATATCTGATCAGGTTCGCTCCCATCAAGAAGTGTGGAGCGTTCGGATTCAGGAATTGCATCCAAGAGATTTACCATGTAGTTGAGTTGTTTTGGTGTGGGTTTCAGGGCACGTATGTCTAGAGCTAGTTTGTGAGCATCGCTGAATTCGTTCATGAAATCATGCCATACTGTTGGTGCATTGCCACTACCGTGTTCGATTGAATCCAGACCTGACTCCATCGTGGCTGTGAAATGCGACTCAAATACACCTCGTGCGGAGTCCTTGTTGCCATACATAGGTGCAACTTCTACCCATAGTGTACGGCCAGGTTCAGTTGGAATCAAGGCTTTGGATTCCTCGATGAGATATTTTCTATCTAGGAGCTTGTCGACGATTTTTGCATAAGTAGATGGACGTCCAATCCCTTCATTCTGCATCTTCTCTACAAGCGTATGTTGGCGGAATCGAGCAGGAGGTTTTGTCTCATCCTCAATCAAGCGCCAGCCATTATCCTCTTCAGAAGCGACTTCAAGAACACTACCTATGGATAACTCTGGATTCGGTGCTGAAAGACGAGGTTCAGCCCTAAGATCACCATAAGCAGCCTCCCAACCTGCATGCACCCTCCATGATACAGAGCCGGTTAACTGGCGATCGAAGGATCCTGCAGAAGCACGAAGGCTGAGATTTTCATATTCAGAATTATTCATCTGACTAGCAGCGAAACGTGCCCAAATCAAACGATATAGGGCCATTTGTGGNCCGTCGATNCCTTCTGGGCGCTCAACACTAGGATCNGTTGGACGAATAGCTTCGTGTGCATCCTGAACGTTCTGAGCATTACCTGCGGCGTCTTTACCCATAATACCTGGACTCGCTCTCAAATGATTCTCACCCCATTGTTGTGCAATATGTTGACGGACAGCTTCACGGGCATCCGGATTCGTTCTTGTAGCATCTGTTCGAATGTAAGTAATCAAACCCTGTTGGTAGAGGTCATTGGCTACAGACATAATTCGACGACTGCCCCACCCAATCTTAGGGTGTGACCCTGCTGTGCGAAGAAGTGTGGGTGTAGAGAAAGGTGGCTTTGGAGAATTAGACCGTGAGCCTGCCTTAGCCTCAGTAAGTATGAGTTTTCCTGAATCCTTGATTGAATCAACAGCCTGTGTTGCCAATTCGAGGTCATTGGTTCGGTCAGGATGATGCTTTGGTGGCTTCGTATCCTGATCGAACCATGCGTCGGAATCGTCCTTCTCATGGAATCTTACCTTGAATGTCAAACCGCCTGCGTTTGAATTAACGGCATAGAATGGTTGAGGAACGAACGCTTCTCGTTCAATCTCACGTTCAACGATGAATCCGAGAGTAGGGGTCTGAACACGCCCCATTGATGGTAATCTCCAAGAACGAGAAAATTTGGATGCCCGGAAACCAACAAGGCGATCCATGAACCTTCGAACCTTTGCGGCATCTACCAAGTCCATATCAATAGGACGTGGTGACTCAATNGCTTGCAAAACCGCTTTCTTCGTAATCTCATTGAAGGTTATTCGAACTGTCTCATATTGTTCAAAAATATGCGCAAGCCTCCAAGCNATGAATTCGCCTTCTCTATCTGGGTCTGTGGCNATGTAGATCGTTTCTACATCATGCTTAGCNGCCTTAGCAAGTAGAGAGTTNACTGTCTTNTCAGCATTAGGGCCAGACCAATCCCATGGAGGTTCAGGAAGAACATCCGGCTTAGAGGCCCACATTGCCTTGTTAGCCTGCTTCTTATTTTTGGCTCCACGACTAGGCAAATCTTGTACGTGACCTTTGCATGTATCGACAATGTAGTTCTTGCCAAGATATTGCTTAATCTTCTTTCCTTTAGCCCCTGATTCGACGATGACAAGATTGGTCATGGCTGCTCCCTCCAGATTAAACGGATTACCGACATGTCATAAATGTGAGTGGAAGGATGGATTATACCTGTCTCTATTGAGACAGACGTACACGACTTGCGAATTCATCCCATGGTTCCAAAGCGTCCTTCCCGCCACATCCAACACAGCCAGGATANCCAGCTTGGATGAGTTTCTGTATCGATGCCTCAATAAGATCGAGGACTATGTTCAGGTCTTTTGTAGGAACATGAACCGTATCGTGAGATGGTGGTTCATACCCGATACGTCCAATTAATCTCTCATCAACACGAAGATCCAAACATGCTTCATTATTTTCAATGACGTTGAATGTAGAATAGACACTAGGAATTGCCTCATTCTTCATATTATGAAGATCNATGAACCGTTCATGGTNAATCTTNGGTGCTTCTAAGGTAATCGTGACACTNCTCAAGAATCGACGAGACCATTCATCGATTGCTCGTGTCAGTGCTGAATCAGCCCCCATACACATCGCAGCATACGGAACTCTTGAAGGATGTCGCTCAACACGCACCAAAGATGGGCGCATTCTACAGGATCATGTCAAGGCCCCTTCTAGGCTTACAGGATTCCGAGAAAGCACATACTCGTTCTTTGAAAATTCTTGGAACAATGGAGAAGTCATCCGTTGGACGAGTTTTGATTCGTAGTTTGAGTCGCCGTTTGGTTTTAGAATCACATCATTTCGGTATGGATTTTCCTAACCCAATTGGTCTAGCAGCAGGCATGGACAAGAAAGCCCAGTCCTTACTTGGTTGGCAAGAGATGGGGTTCGGTTGGATGGAATATGGAGGAATTACAGCTGTGGAACAAGATGGAAACCCTCGACCACGTATGTTTCGTTCCCGTCAAGATAGAGCACTAATCAATCGAATGGGATTCAACAATCTAGGTGCAAAAAAAATGGCAGAACGATTGCAACAAAGGAAGAACCGAAATCTATGGCCTACTGTGCCAGTTGGTGTGAATATAGGTCGGTCCAAATCATCGACTAACGAAGATGCGTTGGAAGATTACCTGTCTACAATGCAGGCTTTAGATGCGTATGCTGATCTTTTCATCATTAATGTCAGCAGTCCAAATACTCCAGGATTGAGGGATCTTCAATCAGGAGGACAAATTGAGAATCTACTCACAGGTGTCACCGCTTGGAGGAACAAGCAAAACATGAAGCCTATTCTAGTGAAGATTGCACCAGATTTGACAGATGAACAAATAGGTGCTATAGCAAAAGTCGCTTTGGACACTGGCATTGATGGAATCGTTGCAACGAACACGACCACGTCTCGTAATGNTNTGANAAGTCCANCCAAATTCATTCAACAAACAGGAGGATTGTCAGGGCGNCCCCTAAGAAAACGTTCAACAGAGGTTATCCGAATCCTTTACCAGCAACTCGAAGGAAGTATACCGATTATTGGTGTCGGTGGTATCGATAGTGGTGAATCAGCATGGGAAAAGCTAACTGCAGGAGCATCTCTTTTGCAAATCTATTCGGGTTTGATATTCGAGGGACCCGGTTTACCTGGTTCAATCAATCGTTCAATCCTTCGGAGAATGGAGATTGAAGGAATTACATCACTNAACGATGTGATAGGCAAAGAGACCGCTTGAGTTCACGAATCCTCAAGAGGGACATCCAACCCGTTGTAATCATGGCTTTGACGCGCTTGGGTCGNCTCGTCGTTGTCGGTACGATCCTTGCCGCACTCGTAGGCCTGATGACCTATTCTGTAGAACCCATGACACAATATTCGATTGATGAAGTAATGGAATCCATTGATGAACACGAAAATGAGCGGATCCATATACGNGGCATTGTNGTNAACGGTACACTAAATCTAGAAGCTGGAAACGTAGTCCTCACAGGTACGAACTCAACGATGAATGNCATTATCTCTGGACTATCCATCCCTACTGGCTTCGGAGAAGGGACTATGGTATCCGTTAAGGGAACATTGCATCTTACAGAAGATGGTCATGTCTTGAGGGCAGATGATATCAAGACAGGATGCCCTAGTAAGTATGAATCAACTCAGTGAATGAGTGATTATTCNACAATAGATGTGTTGAAATGAGAGGCTGTTCACGGAATCATGGGCTAGGGGGGGAGTTGACGTACCCTGTTTCCACAAATCGTCAATACTGGTGGCCCGAAGTCTGAGGGCGGCACAAACGAGCCGTCGGCGAACACTGGGGGGACGACGATGCTTCGACCCCGAGAGATCCAGGTTGGCCCGACCCACCTCCGGAGGGATGTGGTGATGGCCTCGACCCGGGAACCAGGTCAGGCGCGGAAGCGAACAGCCCGACCGGGAGCCATGGATGCCTCGGGAATTCGGAGCGGAGGAACCCTAGGCTAACGCTGGCGATGACGCGTGTCCACCGATGACATGCCCACTCTTCACAAATCAAGGATGACCTGTGCATACCACATATCTGTAGACTCATCTGATGGTTTGACACATAGGCCGTGACGAGTAATTGCCTTGACTTGAACAGAACGTACAGCCTTTGATGCATCAATGACATGAGGAGATATGGTATAGCCCACCTCATCCATTGAAACCTCTACTCTCAAAATCCATTCTTCTTGGACGTCGTTACGGTAAACAATTTCATCGAGGATTTTGACAAGATCTCTCTCATAATCTATAATTTTACTAGAACTGGTTCTTAGAACTCTAATCGGATCACTAACTTTCGATTGAATATCTAATCCAGAAATTAGGGCGAACGTTTGCAGACCTTGAATTGCATGTTCAATAGTTTCAGGCCAACTTACAGTGCCCTCGATACGAAGCCCCATGTCAGCAGTGGTCTCGATGACTGACCACGGCACATGATCACCGATTGCTGATCTGGAACTGCCAAAGGACCTCATCAAGCCAGATTGTCAAAACTTCCTTAGATACGAACTCNCGACTAGCGTCAGCATTGAGGATGACCTCACATGCAGCATGTGCTAGGCAAGCAGCATCTCCTAAGTCGGAACCACAGAGAAGCGCATATGATAGGGCTGTAGCTGCAGCATCATGGAGGCCAAGTTGCTGTTTAGGATTCAACACTCTACATGNGTGATGTTCCACAGTTCCATCTGATAGATGCAGAGTTGTACCATGAACACCNCCTATNACAAGCATTGCTTTCCATTCGTATTTATCGAAAAGATGNGCAATCGTTTCTGATTCATCGGCAAGGAGTTGACGGCGCTGAATTAGTTCAATTCCACGGCGCTCAAATATGGCTACATCAGCGCCTACAGCCCTACCTAACCCACTCAGTTTCGGGTCCATAATGGTCGTAATACCGGCGTCCTTCGCTTCTTTGAGTAATACATGCGCATTCTCATCTGTGATTACTCCATTGTCATAATCAGACAAAATCAGAATCCCAGAACCTTTCAGATCCTTTCTGGAGTTATCCAATAAACGATTGTAGGATTCATCATCAAGGCGTGATTTTCCACCCATGTCGGCCTGAAGTATCATCTGTCGCTTATCCATCATACCCGAACGTCCTCCGAAGTATCGTGTCTTGATGAGAGTAGTCGTGGTTGAAGTAAGAAGAATATTTTCAGTTGTGATTCCGTATGATTGGAGAGTATCAATTAGTCGACGTCCTACAGTATCATCCCCTACTGCAGAATGAAATCGACTATCTACACCGAATCCAGACAGTGAACGTGCGATATGGGCTGCAGCACCAGGAGAATCCTCTCTCTTAGTCACACGTAGTGCGGGAACTGGAGCTGTGGATGCTAATGTATCAATCTCTCCAAAGATGAAACGATCCAACATGACATCCCCTACGAGAGTGATGTGTGCTGGTGGTTTTGCATCCATTAGGGTACGAACCCGCTTGAGNCGATTCAGATGGGCAATGTCGAACTCATCCATAGCGCGCATGCTCTTCCCCCGNNCCAAGGGATGAGGGGTTGCTAATTCAACTTCGCCCGACTCAGGTCACTCAACCTACGGTGTTGTTCCTCATCGATACCTAATGCATCTCTTAGATCCATGACAATGTCCATGTGATTCTCAGTAGACCATTCTAATGCATCCAGAGCACCAGAATAAGCCCTCTCTTCAGGTGACAAAGAGTCGCTAATTATACGCTCAAGAAGTGAAGAATATGCATCGTCTGTAATTCTACTATCCTTCGCCATACGACGGAGTAATCGTTCCTCACTGGAATCAATGACACCATCGGAAATTGCTGCAATCATAGCCGCACGAATAAGACGAATACGGGGGTCTGATGCATTAGCTTCATGCGAGATACGATCGATTATTTGTTGAAGTGAGTTAGAATCGATATGCAATTCTGAGGCAATACTTCTGATCAAACGATCCTCGTCGTCAGTGATGATGCCATCTGCAAATGCTGTTTTGATTATGCGTACCATACGATGTATCGAGGGAGTATCTCCAGAATGAGCATCAGTCGGATAGAGGAATTGTAGGGCATCCACAGGTGTGTGCGCGATGGTGTGCAACGGTACAGTTTCCGAATCAGATTCAATATCCCATTCCTTGACCTGATTCCAGATTTCTGAAGCCTTAGAATCTCCATTGTTCGTCAAAGAGTAACATTGGACCTTCCTTGAAANCCCTTGAACATGACGAAGGACAATGTCGATCTCACCATCCTCCTGCATTTTCCGTACGGTTCGAGGGATATGTCGACGGTATACACCTATACCTTGGGCAACACCGATTTGCGAATCATGAAGCGGGGCATCCATTCNTTCAGAATCCAAACGGCGTCCATGAAGGTGGAGAAGGATACGCTCCCTCACAGTCAATTGATTTTGACCACCCATCTATTCCCCACTATCAAAGACATGGTTTGAATCATTGGCTTTCATGCATCCAAACCGCATGGATGATGATGTATGACTGATTCGACCACTTGTGGAAGCACGAGATGACATAGTCGTAATGACGGAACCTCAGTGGCAACGCCTCTGGGAGAAATCCGCCATAGGCCGACGTCTCAAAGGTGGGGGATTGCATCTCCTCCCAGAGGAAGTCATCTTTTGCCATCATCATCGGCATCAACCTCTACCTACTGATGATTGGATACGAAATAACCTGAATCTTGATTCTAGTCTTGAGGCGCGTTTTCTGATTCTTGAAGCATTGAGAGTTCCAGGGAATCTAATCATCNTGGCAAAGCATGAGCATTCNTCGCAATGGGATACAGAGTTAGACAGTTGGGCGTTGAGGTGGCATAAAGAAGTCCATCCGGACAGTGCTGATCCGACAGCTGAGATTCGTTGGCATCACTCAACAGAAGCAGTAGATTGGAATGAACTTCTTTCCTGGACTACAGCTATTCTCAACAAGCACCGTATTCCGGAAGTATTGGTTATCGATGATGAAGGTTCTATTGTAACGTACGAACTTTCAATTTGCGAACCAGAAGGCACACTATCTTTCAATACAGATGCACTTGGAGATTATATCCGTGGAGAAAAAGAAAGCAGATTAGATATCGACGAATGGGAAATGAAACATGTTGGAATCCCAACGAGATGGGGGCATCGCCTTAATCCAGCTGAATCATCTCTACTTGATTCGAATACACAATCTATCACGAGGTCCGTGCACTTAGACCTCTTATCTAGGGGTCTTGCTCTTCGCTCCGGATTCAAGTATGGAACACATTGGAGGGGTTATTCAGGACCTGTAGGTGAAGACCACGCACCCTACCTAATCGATACCCCCGAAAACGCCCCAAATACGTGGGCTAAGGCCTGNCTATCTGCAAGACTNGCNGCAGGCGTGAATAAGAATCTACTAATCGCCATTGAGGGTGATCCAATANGTTACTTGCAAATTGATCGACCGCCTAGTAATCGAAGGTGGACGAATATTCATCGGAGATAAATCAGAAAGGATGTTGGGGATTATCCAAGTCNTCATATTGGCTTAATTGTGGAGTATTGACTGAATAATGGGTATCTTCCTCAGCAATCTTAGTTTGCGAACGATTGGATTGATTTCGACCGGGAAGTATCGAGAGAGCAAGAAGGAACAACAAGATCGTGACTAAATCTGCTTGGGAATCAATAGGTCCAATTCCTTGGAATTGGTTTGAAGATGTGTAAAGAATGACCTCTATGGTGACAATATCTCCACCATCCGATGTGAGATGTAATGTTCCTTCAGCATACATATTNGGAGTGAGTAAACCCTTTGGATCGATCGCTAATTCGAGTGCATCACTGGATGAAAGATCGATACTAGAAGGCCCAGCAACAATCCGTTCAAGGGGGCCTTCCGCAGAGACATCGTAAGACCGTTGCCCATCTCCATCATAATCCAGTGGAATAACGATAGTNGTNGGATTATCGTGAGGTATAACCTGTTCAAATGTAGCATCTGCTATTCGATGAGGGACAATTCTCCAATCCATATCCACTTGGAAGATTGAATCATCACAAGCCATTGTTCCACGAATATACCCCATTGTTCCTGAAATTGATTGTACACTCCATTCAATTCGTGTAGGGTTTGTTGCAAGGATTACTTCACGACCATCCGTGCTATACAAATCAACTGTAAGATTGCAACCTTGCTCTAGTGTAATCGGAATTGATTCGGAAGGAAGAAGTTCAATCGGACTTCTAGGTGGAAGGATGTCATGAGAACGTATCATACCGGGTTGGTAGATTACCTCTATTCCATCAGTGGATATCGATTGTACAGTAATATTCCAATCAACGAGCCGACCATGCCGATCATGGATTAGAATACCATCATTTCCAAAGGAAGTGGATAGACCGAAGGGATCATTCGGAGAACCCGAATCTACACCTCGAAGTAACGCATCATCACCATCAGCTTCAACGAGTCGTAGGTAGGCGGTATCAGGATCCGTGTTCACTTCGTTACGGTTGAGATCCTTTCCATAATCATCTCGAATGGATACTAGGAGGCCAGAACCCGGTAGATTCCTATCAAATCCATAATCACCACGATTCTCAACATACACAAATTCATTCGGAGAAATCTGCAAAGTTACTGCACGACCACCAGCAGACATAGCTGTCAGGTTGACATTCATCACTCCCATTGTTGGATCCAAAGCGATAGTTCGATCTACACCGATGAGATCCAAGGTGGCAGCCATTGGCAATGCTGGAATACGGCCATTACCATTCCAATTCCCACTGGCCATAATGTCCCAATCACCTACACCATTCCAATCACTATTCGATGTCTCGTCATGAACATCATAGAGATCGAGAGCACCCATCTGATGAAGCATCTCATGGAGTATTGTTCCTAGTCCAGATTGGAAACTAGCCATTGTATAATGATGGATTTCATGGTCACCAATGATGATTGGTTCTGTGAATCTCTGAAAATGACTCCAGATATCTGATGAGCGCCCACTTACTTCCTGAGCACGACCTGTGTGGACAAAGAGAAGTCTGTCAAGTACTCCATCTGAATCAAGATCGTAAGGCGATAAATCAAGTCCAGTTAGAGAATCAATCGCAGCCTGTTGTGCCAAATCAGATGGCCTAGATCCATCGGATGCCACATCTCTAGAACCATCCGTATCCGTACCCCATGCGGAGGGCGCAGAATTAGCTGAGTAAGTTGTATTGACTATTGTTACACTCAATGAAGACACGCCACCACTCATTTCAGAAATGTAATCATCTGCACCATCAACTCCAGTAAGGATTGTTTCCATCCTCTCAGCATCCTTTCCAGGCCCTGTAGGTAACTGGGGAAATTCGATTATGACTACAAGCCAATACTCTTCATTTTGTAATCCAACGAGCTGTGGTTCATCGGATTCATCCTCTGGTGTGACAACATCTTGTAACATCGATTCGATGATCTCTTGATTCATGTGAACCAATCCTGCAGAGAGAAGGATTAGGGTGGCGAAGATGACCCGAATCGTCCGCATTGTAACTGAATGGGTTGCCTTTGACTATCAAACCCACTCGGTCAGGGACGTTCATCATGAGAAACTGGTAAAGCAATAACACCTCGAGGAATATAACGCCCCCATCCTGGATCCAAAATAGAATCAATGTCAGAACTCACCTGTTGCATCATTGAAGATTCCATCAATGTGTGTTCACGATATGTCTCACTCATCGCTAAATCCTCAGGATGATATCCCCTATGATCTAACCAGGATAAACCGATCACTTCGATATCCTTTGATGCTAGAGACGATTGAATATGGGATGGCATTGGTGTGCCATCACACCCTGTGACAATCAATCGCGTTGTCTGCTGGAGGTGAAGAGCCTCCAAAAGTCGGTCCGCTTCATTATTATCCAAACACAATGCCTCAGTGCGTAGAAGACCACATCCCTGAGGAGTATGTGACAACTTTGGACACGCACCTTCACATGAACAATCTAGCACAGTGATTCGATGAACAGCCCCGTCAGCATCAAAAATTGCCCTTGGTTGTTTCACTTCTATCCTTGAATTTGTAATTCCCACCGTCATAAATTCCATCATAATTATTGTGAAAACCATCCAAGGTAGCCACAAACCAGTCAATGGCCCACTAAGAGAGAGATAGAGTAAGAATGCTGTGAACAGCAATGTTCGTCCATCAAGTGACATCCTGTTGTCGTGATTCTTGTGATGTGTCATTGAAATAGCGATTCGAGTCATAATTCCTAAAATCGTACTAAGAATAGCCCAAGAAATTCCAAGTAATATCTCAAAGATAATCGATACATCATATTGATTTGTCATTCCATTAACTGAATTAATCGAATCTAATTCGATAAGAATGAATGGGCCGATGAATAGCCAAAATGTTGGCAAACCAATCCATAGGAAGAGTATGGTAAAAATTGATGCTGTCGACATTAGTATTCGTTCCTTTGGTAAGAGTCCAGGGTGCATGAATCGATTCAAAACATAGAGGAAATATGGTGCTACAATGAGCATCCCAACTAAGAGAACAATACCCCATCTCAATCTAAGCCATCTTTCGGGAGAATAGACAGTACTTCCTTCTATGATATCGCCTAAACTCAACATCCATTGTTCAATGATATCCTTAGAGAACAATGCAATGATCGTAGTGATGATTATCCATATTCCGAACACAAGGCGGAGGTCCTTTGCGAGGATGCCAAGATGTTCCTCAGCGGGTCTCAGATCATCCAATGATGTACGGACCATGGAACTCCATCACATCACATCATCAGGTGTAGGTTCAGTATTCATTGCTAACCATGTTCGATACACCCCATATGCCGCCCATGCACTGCAGAAGAACGCAACACCCCAGAAGATTACATCACCACCATCTGCCTTCACTGTAACTCCAATGTAAAACAGAACAATAGCAACAATTCCACGGCGAAGAATCTGAGGATAAGCCAACTCGCGTGCAAGATAAGAGGGACCTTCGCCACGTTTTCGATCCGTGACCTCTCTCTGTAGAACGGCTCCTACAATTAGGAACAGTAGGCTACTCCAATAGTAGATATTTCCCTTAAGGAAGACATCTGCAGAGAGTGCCATTTGTCGCTCTTGCTCAATTTGGTCTTCAGAGACCTCAGCGACAAAGAGGTTCTCATAGGTACCAACACTCACAGTACGAGTCGTCAAATCGTCACCATTCGCATTACTCACAGTGCCTGGCGGATTGATTGAGAAGGACAAGATGTTCCAGTAATCTCCCTCATCTGCTCCTCCACTATCATCAACTGAGTTACCAGCTACATAGAAAAACACAGCACCAGCATCCTCGCTTGGTGCAGTCCAGGTTACGACCCATTGCCCATCTGCATCAGTATCAGACTGCGATATGTTGTTGCTGGTAGAACGATCTGTTGAATCCTCATCTGTTGTCCCTGATGCAGGACGGATATCGTATTCCTCAGTCCAAGTGAATGTTCCTAGATCACCAGATGACATGAGGAAACCTCCTGCTACATTACCCGATTCACCTGCGAGGGTATTGGCATCTTGGACCTTGATGGTCAATTCATAGGCGACATCAATCTCGTATTGGATTGGAACTCCAGATACACTGACTACCGCACGATCAGAAGGCTGACCATTCAAAGGTCCGCCGACACCGTGGCACGTGCAGCCATAGATTGCGGTAGGGTTACCATTATTGTCTACCAAAGGTGGACCTTGGTGGTAAGCAACAGTTGGCGCAGCAATCATGGAGAGGAGTAGGACAACTACAACCAATCGTGTGCCGAGGCGCATAACCCTCAATCCTCAATGTTTCCCTTATTCTGGATATCCTTAACCGTTGTTAAATCAATATGAGTCAGGCGGTCAATCGGAATAGTAAGTCTCAGTTGGCACATCAGGCTTCAATCCCTTGCGTTCACGTATCTCTCCGACTGTCTTGTGGAAAAGGCTGGGTGGAACTGGTTCAAAGCCAGCATTCTCCGTATTCCATGTGGCACGGCCTTGACTGGCAGCACGAATATCATTCGAGAAACCAAAAGTTTCAGCAACTGGAACGCGCCCAATAACAGTGGTAACACTGCCATCGACTGGCATATCCTCAATGACACCTCTACGAGAAGTAATCTGACGGGTCACGCCTCCCATCACATCGTTGGGAGCAGATACCTGGAGTTTCTGCATGGGCTCCATTAGCGAGGATTTCGCACGCACCATAGCACCCTTGATTGCATTACGTACTGCCGGAATCGTTTGTGCGGGGCCACGGTGGATCGCGTCCTCGTGCAGCTTCGCATCAACAAGCCTGACCATGACACCCATAATCGGCTCCTCTGATAGTGGTCCACGCTTGCAGACATCTTCGAAGGACTGAATAATCAATTCACGTGTCTCATGGATGTTCTGAATACCCTTTGTATCATTTACGAGCACATTCGTCCCACCAATCGCGTATATCTTCCTCATGAGGTCCTTCTTCATACCATAGGTAGCGAACTTATCGCCAACCTCCTTTGCATCCTTGGTTCGAACTGGACCGTCTCCAAATTCACCTTCTCGAAGAGCTTGGACTACATCGAGTGGGAGTGGTTCCACCTCAATGTAGAACCGATTATGTCGATTAGGTGATTTACCTTCAAACGCATGACCATTGTTATCGCCTTCAATACATTCCCGGTAAACTACAATAGGTTCAGAGACATTGACCTTGATATTCTGCTCTTCTTCAAGACGATATACCGAGATTTCCAAGTGGAGTTCGCCCATACCTGCAAGCAGAGCCTCACCAGTCTCCTGATTAGTAGTAACCTGAAGTGAAGCGTCTGACTTCGCAAGTGTGCGGAGTGCATCGACGAACTTGGGGAGATCCTTCAGCGCCTTAGGCTCAATAGCCACTGTCACGACTGGCTCGGAATAGTGCCGTATAGCCTCGAAAGGCGTTGCATCGGCTTCACGAGAAATTGTCACACCTGCTGCTGCACTACGGATACCTGTGATAGCAACGATGTTACCTGAAGAAACCTCAGGTACCTGAATCCTATCACCCCCGACCATCATAGCAACCTGCTGTGCACGCTCAGCCTTAGAACCACCAAGTGCCCAGAGTGTCTCTCCTTGCTTTACTGTCCCTGAGAAAATCCGTCCAACAGCGACTTCGCCCGCGTGAGGGTCCATCCAAATCTTCGTAATCATAACCGATAGAGGTCCATCTGATTGACACTCTAACATCGCTTTACCGGTTTCAGATTCAAGATCACCTTGCCAGATATTTGGGATACGATACTCCTGTGCAGTCAATGGACCAGGTAGACGTTCTACAGCCATATCGAGAAGCACTTGATGAACTGGTGCTTTCTTTGCGAGGGCTTTCTGCTCATCATTATGACAGTGCTCAAAAATATCCTTGAAATTTAATCCAGTTTTCTTCATGAATGGGATACTCATGCCCCAGTTGTAATAGGCGCTACCGAAAGCCACCGTGCCTGCTTGAACGTCGACTTGCCATTCCTTCTTGTACTTATCAGGAGCAAACGCTGCAATCAGTTTGTTCACCTTACCAATAATTTTCTCAAAGCGCTTCATCATCTCAGGACCATCAATTTGCAATTCGTTAATCAGGCGGTCGACCTTGTTGATGAATAGAACAGGTTGTACCCTTTCCTTCAATGCTTGACGAACTACTGTTTCAGTCTGAGGCATAGTTCCTTCAACGGCACATGCGAGAATGATGCAGCCGTCAACTGCCCTCATTGCACGAGTAACGTCTCCACCAAAGTCGACGTGCCCTGGAGTATCAATGAGATTGATGAGATAGTTTTCCTTGTTTCCTTCTGCATCCTCCACCTCGTGAACCATAGAAGCACTGGCTGCGTTAATTGTGATTCCTCGAGCGGCCTCTTGCTCATCGAAATCAAGGACTCTACTCTTGCCAGCAAGATCTTCAGACATCATTCCTGCACCTGCAATCAGGTTGTCACTCAGCGTTGTCTTGCCATGATCAATGTGAGCTGCAATAGCAAGGTTGCGAATGCGGTCCCTGTCATGCATTACTTGTGTTGCGATTTTGATGTTGTCTTCCTTGCGGCCCACGGAATCACCCAGTTGTTCAGAGCCACCTGAACCGGGTTCTTAAGGAGAACGCAAAGAGGGACACAGTTCAGCGTTCAAACCACTGTTAAGAGGGGTAAATAACCCAATCAACGCGCTGATGCAGCAATGCGTTCTGTCTCTTCACGCTTCGATACTGCGAAGGAAGAAACATCTCCCTCAGCAGCCTTCAGAACTTCGTTCACGATGCATTGAGTAAGATTACGCTTACTCTTCACAGTTGCACTGGTGGCACCTTGTGTGAGATTGCGGACTGCCATGTCCACCCTACGGGAAGGAGAAACATCAACCGCTTTAGGTTGAGAAGTCGCTCCGAATCGAATCCTTGTAATGCCTTCGCATGGGGCCGAATTCACAACTGCATTAACGAGAATCTGAAGAGGGTTTTCTCCAGTCCGATCATGAATCCTATCGAGAGCCTTGTTCATGGCGGAAACTGTAGCTCCCTTCTTGCCACTGTTAGGACCTCGGCGCATTAATCCATTTGTAAAGCGCTCAATCAATGAGAGGCGTTGCTTTCCGAACCATTGGTTCGCATGGATACCTCCCGAAAGTGGGACACCAATTGTTGTGAGGTTGATGNATNNCANCAATACCAGGGTCATCACAAGTAACCTCGGCTGCATCCCACTTTCCGAATACTAGAGTACCAATACCTGCGATGGGAACCTTGGCTGGGCTTTCCGCCTCAACAGAGGCCTCCTCGATGATTTCGTCATCAGACATACACATCACCTCAGCGGATTGGCTTCTCCTTTCGGCCACGCACCATCTCATCCAGAGAGACGCCATTGACCTTGATTACCTTGAATCGTACTCCTGGCAAGTCACCATAGGATCGACCCATGCGACCACCGATACCTTCGACGAGAACCTCGTCGTGTTCATCGATGAAGGAGATAGCTCCATCGCCAGGTGCAAAAGCTGTCAACTTGTTCCCAGATCCCTTAAGATTGAGTTTGACTGCCTTGCGGAGACCAGAGTTAGGCTGCTTTGCTTCGATATTGACCTTCTCAGTCACGATGCCTTTTGCCTGATGACTTCCGCGAAGAGGATCGTGTTTGAGGACACCGCCAACGCGAGCCTTTTTCTCCATTCGCTTGCGGACAAGGCGGTCCTTCTTTCGGAAGCGCATACGGTCCGCCTTGATCTTTGATCCAGCGAACAGTCCGCGTCCCACGAGTCACTCAGCCCCTTGAAGCAATTCGCCGACCGTCCCCCCGTATATGAGAGTGACGGGGATACTGTGCTTGATTCATACCTCAACCTCTGCAATATTGAAGGAGCATGAACACACCGTCCATCCCATGTCCTTCCGAGACCATGCTTTGCGAGCCACTATCGTGGATANGGAGACATCTGTCAATCATGGCTTCATGGAGGANTCTGGAAGGACAGCCCACATCCCCTTGATTTTCACAAANATCACTGAGGCGCCCGGCCATCGCGCCATTATGAATATCCTGACACGTACGCAACTCTGCAAACATTGGGGACTTACCCCTGGAGAATTAATCGATACACTTGGATGGGCCATGGAGAATCCTATGGAACCAATGCTTGTCTCAAAAGAAGATGCAGAATGTTTCCAGAATACTATGGATACTCCCGACCTTACAGCAATACCTGTGCCTTGGCATTACCCTGAAGATCGAGGACGATACATGTCAGCGTCTGTCATCGTCGCGGAACGTGGACCTGACCGCAACATGAGTTACCACCGTCAGTTCCTTTCAGGTCCAGACCGCCTTGTTGCACGTCTTGTCCCTAGACACCTCAGACAATTGACCGATGAAGCACGCTCCGACAAAGAAGANCTCCGAGTCGCGATTATCAATGGGGCAGACCCCTGTGTCCTCCTCAGTGCTGCAATGTCTTTCGACGAGCGNAAGGATGAGCTTTGGGTTGCTGCTGCATTACATCAGAAACTGTATGGTGAACCCCTACGTGTAGTCGAGGTTTCGAACGGAGTCCTTGTCCCTGCAGATTGCGAGTACGTCTTCACTGCTAGAATCACAAACGAGGATGATGAAGAAGGCCCTTACGTAGACATCACTGGTACTGTCGATGATGTCCGAATGCAGCCTGTAATCCAAGTTGAGGCCGTACACCATAGAGACGACCCAATCTTCCACGCTATCTTGCCTGCTGGTAAAGAACACAAGACCCTCATGGGACTCCCTCGCGCTCCAACAATCAAGGCAGCAGTATCCAAGGTGACTGATTGNACCGATGTCCACCTTAGTGAAGGAGGATGCGGATGGTTATCCTCTGTTGTAGCGATTAACCCGACCTCCCCCGAGGATGCACAGAAGGCAATCCAGGCTGCACTGGATGGGCATCGATCAATGAAGGCTGTNACAGTCGTCGATNACGACATCCGCATCGATGACCCAGTCCATGTCGAATGGGCAATGATGACGCGTTGGCAGCCCGATCGCGACACTATGATTCTGAGTGCTCAGAAAGGATCGAGTCTCGATCCTTCAAGATCCGAGGATGGGACCACTTCAAAGGTCGGATTCAACGCAACCATCCCTTATGGTGAAGACAGGGAACCCTACTCCGCTGTCAATTGATGGTGGTACGCGTGGGTCGAAGAAGTGGTGCTGATCTCCAACATCCACGGAAGAGTTTGGGTGATCGTCACCGTGCACAGGCTGAAAAGTTTCTACGGAATGCAGAGAAGGATCAGAACAAGCGAATACAATGTTTGAACTGGGCAGAACAATCCTCTCGCCAATCAGTATTGTATGATTTCACTAACGATGATAACTGGAGACTACTCATTCAAATCAAGGTTCTAATCGGTGACAAGCCCGGTATTCATGCCGTCATCGAAGACCTCTTTTTGATTCTCGGCCGTGACCCTGAACGTTTACGAACACTCCATGAAGTTGACCTCTTGAATCATGGCATAGACCTCGTCAATGCTGCCTTCGAAGTTGACCCTCTAGATCCAGAACTATGGTACAATAATGTCGCTTCTGATGAAATACGTTTCAAAGAATTCAGTGAGAGAATCAAACGATTAGATCTTCGNGACCCCCGCACGAATATTGTTTTTGGAAGAAGGATTGAACGCCTATACACTGCTGGTCGTCACGATGAATTCATTCCTCTTGCTCGCCGGATCGTTGCACAACGTCCACAAAATCATGAAGCATGGATTGGACTAGGACGCCTCCATGAACGTCGAGAAGAATACGATGAGGCATGGCTCTGCTACGACCTTGCACAGACACATTTTCCATCTCGTCCAGTCCGCGACGAATATCGAGAACGAATGGATGCACGTCTCGATGGCAAGCGTAAATCTTGGAAAATACCCGACATTTCAACGCGAGAAATCTTCCTCACAAGGATGGAAAGCCTTGCAATACCCGAATCATCAAAGGAAATATCTCNGGAAATNGAAAATGAGGATNNTGAACCTAATGACGGCGAAGAATCTGAACAGGCTCGTCTAGAGAGAATGTTAGCCGGAGGAGAGATACAAGCCGCTCTATTCTTTGCTCGGCGCCTGGTCACATCCGGTGAAGAATGGGCACAAGCCTACTACGATTCCGCGATGGAGCAACTGCAATGACTGCCGACCTGGAATGGGTTATTGTCCTCGCAATCCAACCTTCATCCAACCAATGGTTGATGGTTCATCANCAGGAACGTGGCTGGGAACTCCCAGGTGGCCGGATAGAACTCGGAGAATCCGTTGAATCGGCCGCACTAAGAGAATTGAGAGAAGAGACCGGCACTTCAGGAAAAGTCGTTGGACAGCTATCCTTAGATTCACTTGAAGCAGGAATAGTTGTCATTGTCGAACTCGAACATACAGGCGTAAGGGTTGAATGGATATCTAAGGACCCAAAGATTCAGCGAGTATCTTTCCATCAAGAAATTCCAGAAGACCTCTACTGGGGAAGTGAAGAACTCAAATCCATCCTAGATTATTGGAGAGCTTCTAGAACTAAAGTATCCTGAATGGTGTCTCTNACTTCGTTGAANAGTTCGATGAAATCTGAATCGAGTATTCGTAATGCTTCGATCACCAACTGCATATCGACCCNTTTCTCACCACTAACATCCCTCAATACGCGCGGAACAATCCATTCCGTTGCATCNCGGAGGTCTAAGGGATGNATACTCGGCTNTGTTGGTTCTTTACGTGGCTCAGGACGTGCGTTNTCGATACGATTTTGCATCCTACTGGATGTTTCATCGACATTAGCGAGCCCTAGGTCAATGATGTGAAGACATGACGTNTCCGCTACTACATCCATACCTGTATCACGTGCAATTGACCACGCTGTCCAATGATGACGGATNGAACCNGAAAGATCCCCCAAATCAGCATGAATCGACGCGACTCTTTGTCTCGATACAGCTACAATCTCAGGCACATGTGTCTTCTCTCTAGCAATTTCAGAGTGAGTTGCCAACGCCATCACAGGTTCACCATTCTGGCGATGCCAAGCAGCGACGTTNAGCACTGCTATACCATGAGCCTCTGNCCCCGANTCTACAGCATTGAGTCTGTCCATTGCCCAACGTAGATCCGCGGAAGCCTCAATTGCCTCACCAAGACCGGATCGGCAGAGGCCGCGCAACATCCTTGCTCTGGCCTCAAGCACTGGATCTCGTGTAGAAGGAGTTCTTGAACGGTTCATACATTCCTCCAGATTTGCTAGTGCACCATCGATGTCATTTTCTGCTAAGGAAATCGCTGATGAGATGAAAGAACCCTTTGCGCACATCGGTTTTCCGAGTTTCGTTTTAGCTGCTTCAATCTGATTTGAACCGACAAGATCTTCGAGATGAGTGAACTCATCATCATTCAATCCANAAGTCAATTTTCTCCCCCTCCAATGGCCGAAATCCGGGACAGGATACTAGACACTGCTTCCACTGAATCGACATCAGTAGTCCATCCAGCAGCACCAGGATGCCCCCCACCTTCTGAACCATGTAATTCAGCAAGTGTAGAGAGAATATCCCCCATACCTATACCTCCTTCGACAGCTCTATGGCTAGCGCGAGTCGTCACTCGAAGAAGTGGATTTTTCGTGTTAGTAACGATGGCAACATCTGCTCCTGCATTGATGAGAGAACCGCCGACTAATCCCTCATGTGTCCCACATGAAGTAATCGCAACCGTCCAACCTCCAGAGATTTCGACTTTGATTCTAGAGAGCGATCTCAACGTCGCTGTTCTCGTAGAACGGCCAAGGCCAGTGGTTCGAAGAAGATCCAAAACATCTCCATGTTCAATTTCAGAACCTAGGATTGACGCAGCATCAGAAAGTGCTGTCGAATCCGCATGTCGGTAATGCCCTGTATCGGATATAAGGCCGGTCATAAGCAATTTTCGTATCCTATGAGTGAGCGTGTTCGGCATTTTATCTTGAAGATATTCGTAAACAATTTGCGTCGTTGCCTTGACAGGACGATTGACGTGTAATCCCGTATCTCCAACAGCCCATGAATCAGAGGAATGAGCATGGTGATCTAGGACACATAGAGGGACATTTTCTGGAAGTTCAATCCCTATTTGCCCGGGCCCACCTGCATCTACGACTATTATTCCTGCAATNGTTCGAGGCCATGCTGGNCGATTNTCATCCATTCGATGATGATGGAAATTGAGTTTCTGNATGACTTCTCGTGCTACTTTAGACACATGGATACCGACACAACGTGCATTGCTACCAAGTGCTTCAGCAAGCGCGCATCCACTCGCAATCGTATCCATGTCCCCATTCCGATGGGTCACGATAGCGATAACACCTTTCGACTCACAAGAGTCAATCCACGAATGGAGCTCGCCCGTCCAGGACATGGTAAACTACTCACTGCGCCTCAAAGGCCTTGACTGCTGATTCGTAGGCGCCCCTCAGTTCCTTCTCTGTACCTTGGATTCTTCCAAGGTGTTCGTCTAATGTGGTTCTCGATTGTTCAAGTTCCACTCTCAGAGATTTTCTATCATCCACTTCAAGGAGCAAGGGGCCCACCTGACGGTACACTGGTCTATCTGGGTCTTGAGATTCAAGTGCTCCTATTGTAGTCTCAATCTCTCGGATTTGGGTCTCGACTGTCTGCACTTGCTGCATAATGTTCTGCAACTGAGCAGCGAGCCGCTGTATGGTTTCTCGTGTGTCCTCGGTCATCGCTCAACGCCTCATGGTTCGATGCTATGAATGGTTTGCAACGCTTCGTCTGCACCAATTAGAGCACGCATTACAGTGTTCCATCGAGCTCGGACATCAACGGTTGTTACGGATACGATGGATACACTTACTCTACCGTCATTCACAGTGCAAGGAAACGGTTCGGTTGAGAGCGAGGAAGAAAGAGCATCAAGATCGTTGGAAGCGATCCGAATGGTGAGGTGGCGGTCACTCCTCTTCGTCATCGACAGTAGCCTCCACGGAGACCTCCTCGACGGCGGATTCAGAATCATCATCACGCTCGGAAAGGGTTCTCTCGTACTCGAGAGCACGCGTCTGAGCGATGACTGCCATATCGGTAGCAGTCGCGCCTTCAATTCCACGACGAAGAATACGATGGTTCGCCTCACTCGCACGCGTGTAAGGTTCCCAAACGCCACCAGCGAATGTGTGACCGCACTTCTTACATGACCAGATACCAGATGCCTTGCGAGTTACCTTCTGATATTGGCAAGATGGACAGGTGTACTTACGCTTGACACGATCGAGGGCCTTTCCAGCCCTGTGACGAACTGACACACCGTATCGAGGACCATATCGAGCCGTTTTTCCGGTCTTCTGAGTCCGCTTCGACATCTCAAATCACCCCCACTTATTGGATCATATTTCTCAATTCAGCACAACGTTGTCGGGCGTGATCCATGATCTCGGCGAATTCGTTCGCGGTGAACGCTCCCTTTAGACCCTTCTGTAAAGAGTGGACATGATCGTCATCACCAAGTGTGATATGAATACGTTCAGCGCCACCGATCTCTTCTCGGCGGACTGCATCGTAAACGAAGCGGCCACCAACACGGTGATAGGAGCACATCATGGGTTTCTTAGACACCGGTAATGGGCGATCCTCTCCAACATCGAAACGCTCACCAGGGATGATAGCGGTCCTAAGTGCAGCCATGGCTGCTGTTGCAAATGCATCAAACAAATTACCATCATCAGAGAGTGCAAACACATCAAGGATGACTTGCCAAGCCTTCTCGCCAGGAAGAATACACAAGTCCGACATATCGAGACATCCTGACTCGCGAATACCACGATCGACGACTCTACCAAGTTCAATTGCTTCAGGTGAAGGAGGGCCAGCCTCCCAATGTACACCGCAGACTGGGCGAACCTCAGCACTAGTCATGAAACCGCCACTTGTGGGGCGGTCAGGGTAAGGTGTCATGATTTGAAACTTGACACCTGCAAGAACTATAGTGTCACCCATAACTACACGAGCACTGCCTTCTGCTCGTTCTAAGACACCAGTTTCAATCTGAACTTCGCGTCCTTCGAAACGACCACGACCGTCAAGGCGCTCATCATTCTTAGCAAGCTCATGGAGGTGTGCACGAAGGAGTTCGGGGACAGGAGGTGCAGCCATCAGGAGTCACCTCCATTCGCCTTCTCAAGAGCATCAATCATAAGTTCATGAACAGGAGCAATCGACTCCATATTGTAGTCCCAAGCCTGTTGGAACTCTTCAGGTGAAAGGTCACCATCCATCTGGAGGAATACAAGGTCTCCAGAATTTGCGCAGATTCCCATTGGGAGATCTGCTTCACCGTAGTTATCTTCCTCCTTATTGAGGTCGCAAACTACAGTTCCATTGATTTTGCCACTAGCCACAGAGATAACCATGTCAGTCATAGGAATACCTGCATCAGCAAGAGCTACACTAGCAGCCGTAATTCCAGCGCAACGAGTCCCTGCCTCTGCAGTGAGGACCTCGATCTCGACTCGAATCTTAGAGCGAGGGTAAAGTTCAGTGAGGACAACAGTCTCAAGCGCTTCAGCTGTAACCTTGCTAATCTCACGACTACGCCGGTTGAATCCAGGTCGTATACGGTCAGTAGTACTGAATGGTGCCATGTTGTAACGGACATCTAGAACTGCTCGGTCCTGCTTCTGAATCTTACGAGGATGAGCCTCCATTGGCCCGTAAACTGCAGCAACAACGTGATTGCCACCCCAGATGACCTCGGCACTACCGTCAGCAACTGGAATGACTCCAGCCCGAATCTCCACAGGACGTATATCTCCTGCAGTTCTTCCATCCACGCGGATTCCATTCTCATCAATCATCTGTACGTCTCCATAACCACCCATTCAGGCCACCTCCTTGCTCAGGATCGCGAGCATGTCGTCGCGATTTGAGATATCTCTTGCCATGGAACGGATTCTTGCAATCCTAGCCACGACGTCAGTAATGGAATCAGAAGAACCATCTATCCACATTCTGCCGTTCTCAGCAAGAACAACACGGCATTGAGTCGATGCTTTCAGGGCCTTAAGTGCCGAACCGCCGTCAGAGAACAGGGTCTGCATCAGATGGGGAGGTAGTGACTCAACTAGGCCAGAATCGACGCGGCGAAGGCCAAGACCCTTCATCGTCACAACTGAAGAATGGGTCTCGTCGACCTCTTGAATTCTGCAGAGAACTGTCTGACCTACGTTCAGGACATTGCGCGCGCCCCCAAACTCAGCCTTTCCTGGACCGAGGCTCATTGGAAGAAGCGCGTTGAAAGGGGCATTGATGTCAAGAAACCAAAGATTGCTCTGAACAGCTTCCACAACACCGATCCCAAGATCATCCGGACGAGGTGTATACCTAGTGTGAGTAGGTAGGACTGAGATTAATTTCTCATCCGAATGGATGACTCCGACCTTTGTGGCAATCAATCCACTATCGGTTTCCACAACTCCGTGGCCCAACCGACGGCCCTCTCTGGCTCCCAGCATCGCACCGGGAGTGGCGAGGCGGGTGCCTCGCCCATCACGCCCACCATGGGCGTTCTGGTCACTCATTTATTCATCTCCAAGCCGCGGGACCGGTCCCACCTTCATAACGGTGATGGAAAGTGATTCGGACCAATACTAACAGGTATCACGAATTATACGATTTGAACCATTCAAATACTTCGCAATCAATAACAGTTCATGTCAGAGACAATCCGACTCGATGTGAGTGGGATGACTTGCATGTCTTGTGTTGGACGCTTAACTGATGCTCTCAATTCAATAGATGGTGCAAGCGACGTGTCAGTTGACCTCGAAAAAGGCTTTGCGAGTTTCAGTGGGATAGATGAGAATATCGCGACAAAAACGATTCAGGGACTGGGCTATTCTGTTGGATCTGAATCGTTGACACCTCTGAATCTTAAGCTAACTACTCCAATGCATCAAAGCGATTTCAACTGGAGAGACGGGGCAATTTGGAAGCAATCTGCTAACAATACAAAGTGGTGCCTTGTTGGTTGTTCAATAGGTGATTTCGGTACGATTGCTGCATTCCAGTTTATCTTTACAGATTCGGGTTGGAGTACTATGATGATTATGGCGCTTGCAATGTTTAATGGAATAATGACTTCAATTGCATTGGAGACATTCATTCTCATTAAGCAAATGGGAGGAATTAAGGAAGCATTTAGAGTAGCTATCGGAATGTCTCTAATCTCAATGATAGGTATGGAAACAGCCATGAACATAACTGACGTATTGCTAACAGGAGGTGCTATGCTCACCCCTGGAGTAATCATTCCAATGTTAATCGCTGGTTTTCTTACTCCATGGCCATACAACTACTGGCGTCTGAAGAAGTATGGGATTTCTTGTCACTGAGTTTCTCAAGAGCCCTCATCGATGACTTTCACGTCAGAATCAGGCGACCTTTTCGCCACTTCAGCCATCAAATCCACTTTCCCCCCAGCTGGAATCTCGACTACACAAGCCCAATCCCCATTGCTAAGCCATTCATCCTTAACCATTAGACCTCGAAGAATCTTCTGAATTGCTCCGTATTGAGTACCTGGAACCTTGAATGCAAGCCGNGCTGTGGCGAATTTCAACGGAATCAATGGACGCATCATCTGAACAGCATCGTTTACTTGACGTTCTAGAGGAAGAAATGGATCAACACTGTATCTGCATTCCTCAAGTGCATTCTCAATCCTTGAGGGAGGGTGAGGTAACTTCGTTCGGGGATCAATGGCAGTTGATGCAATACTATGAATTATGGAAGTCCTCAAAGTTTCNATTCGTGCCTTTCTCTGTACTGTTGTAAGTTGTATTGCTCCGTCCAGCAAAATACGGTCAACACACACTCTNAGATCATTAGTNCCGAAGGCTGACTCAATCTGTTCCACNGTCGGACGCTCCCCTCCNCGTGCATCTAGCCACACTTCATCGGTAGCCAACAAGTCATCGAGTTCAACACTCAAAGGATTATTCCGATGGGCATCAACCAAATCAGGATTAACTAGAATCTCAAAGCGGAGNCCGTTTCGCTCAAATCGTGCGAGGATAGCGTCATCAAGGCTGACCATCATGTAACTCTAAGCAGAGGCAGGAGATGGTTATGACGGTCACTCAAGTGCCTTGAGCTTGCCAATGTGCTTCACAGTCTCATCCGAAGACAACTTAGCATACCCATCAGCTGTGACGGCCGCAATTTCGACTGCTTCCGTATTGAGTTCTTCATCAAGGGACTCCCGCAATGATTCCAAACCAAGTTTGATTGCCGCATTGAGGGTCATGTTCGGCTTCCAACTGGACTCGAAGGCATCAACGACAGTTGAACGACCTCGCCCAATGGCACCGGCTTCATAGGACTGGTATGCGCCAGACGGATCCGTCTCATACAGATGGATACCTTCGTCATCGACGCCTGCAATCAGAAGAGCAGTTCCAAACGGTCGCGCTCCACCATACTGTGTGAAGGACTGCATATGATCGCACATCTTCTTGACCAAGGTTGTAACCGGAATAGCGTCAGAATAAGTCATGCGGTTTACNTGNCAAGTGACTCGAGCTCTGTCTACAAGTTGACGAGCATCNGCAACAAGACCAGATGTTGTGAANCCGATATGTTCGTCAATCTTGTACATCTTTTCAATAGAATCGACGTTGATTAGCTTACTAGTAATTCTCTTGTCAACAATCANAACTACCCCATCACGGTACTTCAGACCGACGGTAGTAGTTCCTCTCTTGACCGACTCTCTGGCATANTCTACCTGGTACAGTCGTCCATCAGGACTGAATGTGCTCACTCCATGGTCGTATCCTCGTCCGCTCGGTTGCATCAGTTCGCCTCCAATCTTGACCTCCGGTCGACCTCTTATGAACCTTCATTCGACCCATGACCATGAGCGAGCCACCCTTANGATGTAGAAAAGATGGATGTTGCAGTGCTTTCTTCAGGAGGAAAGGATTCCTCATACGCAGTCTGGTGGGCCATTATGAAGGGATGGAATGTTCGTCTTATTATCACGCTTCGAGTTACAAGCGAGGATTCGATGATGTANCAACTAGAAGGNACTTCCATGGCTGGNCTNCAGGCTGCAGNTGGAAACATCCCTTGGCTCCCAATACTGCAACAAGAGGAAGACGGTACTGATTCATTGGAACAGGCCCTCCTACCATTCGTAGCAGGCTCATCTTGGCCTCGATCCAACACTTGGTCCCGGCAGAATAAAGCCGCTGCCATGTGGCCTGAAGATTGGCCGTGGCCGGACATCGAACGAGCCACCCCCAATCGGCCAATCCAAGGTATCGTTTCAGGAGCCCTTCGTTCTGATTATCAACGTACACGCATTGATTGTATGGCGGAACGCCTTGGAATCCATTCATTCAGCCCACTCTGGCACATGCCTGCAGAAAAGCACATGCAGAACCTTATCGAAGCNGGATTCGATGTTCGATTCTCTGCTGTAGCTGCAGAAGGCCTAGATGAGGAATGGCTCGGAAAACAACTCAATGAAGAGATCTTGGAGAAACTAATCCTTTTGAACAAGACAAATGGGTTGAATATCGACGGGGAAGGGGGAGAATTCGAAACGTCTGTTCTCGCTGCCCCATGGTTTAGACCCTTGACTTGGACGATTGAAAANCATTGGAAACGACAGAGTGGGCGAATCAAGATCATACATGCAGCAATCAAGTGAGTTTCCAAATTAGAAGTAACAGAAGTCCAGTGATACCGGATACAATGCCCAGAAGTGCAATCATAGCATGAGGCCCGTACTGATTGATATCCTTCACAGCAACGTTGAGAAGTCCTCCATGCATGATACCGCTCATGACACTATGGCTCTCATCTAGTTCTTCAAAGGCTGGTGGAGACCTACGTGGAATCCGCTCGCCTGGCTTCGGCGGCAATGCTTCACCCATGATGCCTGTTGTATGGCCCAAGCGTATAGGGATGACGGAGGGCCGAACGGCTCATTGACCTGAACCACTAGGGATGTTTGATGACGGGGCTACCGGAGCACGGAAGATTCCTCCACATCGCCGCAGAACCAGGTGCAGGTTCAACCACACTAGCACTCCAACTGGTTCATAGTGGACTCAAATCCAATGGTAGAGTACTCTGGATAGGCAGAGATATGCCCCATCCTGATCGGCTTTCAACAGTATTCGAAGATTTNCCTGTAACCGCACTCTCGCGCTTCCATGCTGGGTCTTTCGGCGAGCACATTGGACGTGGACTTGAGGAATCAATCGAACTAATCCTTGGACTTGATAGTTTGACCCATATCGTAATCGATGATTGGGCGGGCCGTAGCGGGCGTGCTGATTCACAAGTGAAAATGATGCTATCACGTGTTCTTGAAATCTGCAATGAACAAACTATCGTCGTTGTCACCTCGGCATTGTATGCTGATGCCAGCGGCGAAGATGAATGGGCAATGCGTAGCGGCTGTGATATCNAGGAAGTTTGGANACTTACAAGACGAGATATCGCGGATGATAANAGGAATTTAGTAACACCCTTACAGAGATATATGCTCCAATTGAGAGATGGGATGTTTGAGATTACAGATCATTCCTCGTAAATCATTCCTTGAGCTTCTGCTGCTTCTTCTAGCATCTCACCGAGCATATCCAGTGTAGCCTCGTCAGGCTCATCAAACTGAGAGGGATCGATGGCAGCACCTCCGATTTCATCCTCTCCTGCAACAATTGGCTGATTCAGTACCGAGTTCTCCTCGATGTTCTTTGAGCGCATTCTCATAATGAAATAGAGCAGACCAAGAGTGATTAGAAGCATACCAATAATGCCTAATGTTTCAGGTTCCATGCATCGCGATAGAACAAACCATCAATCAATGCTTCCCATCCATGCGACTGGTTTCGCAAGATGTCGTCGTTGATCAGCAGACGGTTCCACCCATCCTGAAGGGCCGATTGTCTGAGCAGACCAACGACGAGGGGATGTTGAACCACATTCTTTGCACCTCAATGTACTATTCCGACCCGATGAACGAAATCTGAGCCCACATTTGCACAAAGGACGGCTCAAGTTTCGTGGAACAAGAGTAATTGTTCGCATTCGTTCAAGATGTAATTCACCGTCTGGTGATAGAAGCCCAAGTACCTCTGCTATATCACCCGGTTCAAGAGATAAAACAGAATTGTTGAGATTTCCACCTTCCTTGAAGCAGCGGATTAGAAGGGGGCCTTGTTCAGTCATAGTAGCAACAGTAACATGACCTCCACGATGAACTCTAGGAGGAGTCATCGTAGTAATCTTCAACGGACCTAGGAGATGATCATCACTGCATTGGTTTGTCTTGAAAATAGCATAATCCTCAGCCGATTCAACCCCTTCAGAAGACAAAATATCCTCGATGGCCGCCAAAGCAGAATGATGAGAACGGGCACGAATACCAAATAGAACAGGGCATGGAGAACGAGGAGCAATCATCCCATGGCCACGGGTCGGGTCTCGATTCATGAACGTCTCAGGATGGGATTCCTCGAGAATGTCGAGACATGTTGGAGAAACCTCCCTAGGCGAACCCCATCGAGATTCATTCCTCCACGCAATGGCCTCCCATGTAACAGATTCTTTTGGCATCCAAGAGGCTGCAGCCAATGCACCAATTAATCCATCCTTACCCTCAGGATGATGAAGATGCAATAGACAATTACGCATTTGTACTTCCAAGGTTGAGTGATCAACCTCGTGCCGAACGGCTTCCCAATATGCATGGTCAGAGTATTGTTCCTTGAGAATAACCAAACCTGGACGTGCATGTGACAATCGATCAAATTTTTTTAGGTCCTTAAGAAGAGAATTGAACCAAATATTCACTACTTGAATAATGGATGATGGGTTATCAGTATCTACCACTAAACAAACTGCCCCATTCCCTCTTGTCCTTCTCGGAGCAAATGGCCAGA
>PATD01000019.1 GCA_002713585.1 Methanobacteriota archaeon | reverse complement strand
GCTGGCGCAGGTGCTGCAGGGGCGGGTGGTGGCGCTGGGGCGCCGGCATTCGGTGGTGGGGGTGGTGCTGCCATGTTGATTCACTTTCCTTTCAGGTTTTCACTTCTTCCCCCATTTGCGAATCGCGATCAGAAGCTCGCGTAGCTCTTGGGGGGAGTAGGTTCTCGAGGTGCTGTAAGCAAGTTCGACAAGTCTTGGATCACCAATCATCGTCTGCACCTCTGCGGGCGTCTTTAGCGCCATTTGGTCCCGTGTCAGGTCGTAGAAAACCCTCACCTTCGCAAACAGGGCTTTCTGAACTCGCTGTCTATAATCGCTTGAGTCTACCTTCGTAGGCCGTTCTCTGAAGCGTGTGAGATCAAACACATGGCGCCAGTTTGCCTTCTCTGGGACGACCATGATAGATACTAGGAGGAGCAGGCCGAGATTCAAGATAATCAGCCATTTCAGGAAATTATCAGAAGTAAGTAGCACGATGGTACTAATCGTTTCGATGAATGGCTGTGATGCAACACCAGTGACGTGGCGACTCTCATCGAAGACAACATGGAAATTACTTCGCAGTTTTTCTGACTCAGCGAGGTTGCTATTGTCAAATTCCATCATATCCCAAATCAGTGTGTGGACATACTCGTAGTTCCCACTCCAAGTTCCACCTGAGATGTCGCGCTGCCAGCATGTGGCACCAGCGCAGTTAGCATCGAGTCCAGCTTCTTGAGCACGTTCAAGAGTCCAGTATTGGTTTGCGAATACTTCGTCGTCTGCGAAGAATACGATACTTCCAGTGACTGCTAGTTCGCCGTATTCGTTACCCGATCCTGTACCTCGAAGTTTGTCCATCGCAGTAATTCCCGGGTAATCAATCCGGACACTCAGGGCAATATCTCCCGGTGCGTCGTTCTCGACATTCCCTTCGGACCCATCACCTAGGATATCGATGAATGCACCAGGGGAGGCATAGGCGAGGACGTTTACATCGCGTTCAACATATTCATCCGATTCAGGATCATCGGATTCAAGACCGCCAACTTGGATGCCGCTTGGGCCACGGTACATCACTGGCATTCTACAAGCGTCAAAGGTACGTGTGTTAAGGGCGGTCTCAGTACAACCTGTAGAGAGTTCACCTTCTTGCATCTCAGAGACATCCTTGTTGAAACTGTGTAGTCCCCATACATTGGTAGGATGTCGCTCAATATCTCCATCTTCGTTCACGACCTCGTATACTTGGTCGTTGTCAAAGAGGGGGTCGTTGTAGTAGGTTAGGCCGAATTTACCAGCGAGAACATTTGCATTCTTGTTGTCAGATGCAACAATTACTTTCCCTCCTTCTTCAGTTACGAACTCGAAGATTGCTTGTGCTTCAGTCTCACCAATGGGTTTCTCTGGTGCAATAACCATCAGGAGTGTCCGGTGAGGGTTTTGCCAATCGTTGACCAGCATTGGTGTCGATATCGTGTTCCCCATTACATATCCTAATCCGGTTATGTCGCCGACTTCACCAGTACCTAGTGTAGCTCGAACATCGGTTATCTGTCCAACACCTTGGGATTGATCGTATGCGCTGTAGGCAGTGTCCTTACCCGCAGCGAAAGCCATTGGGAGCATTAGGACAAGTAGTAGTGTGGCTGCGAGGGCGATGGCAATGAAGAGATTGAAGCGACTACCTTCTCCTTCATTCGCAACCATTTCCACTCACCATCCTTTCTTCTTTCGCGCCTCGGAGTGAAACGCCTATACTTCGCAACCCGGTTCCACGCATATATGTTGTCCATCGTTGGATGCTGTTGAATCGACGGACGTCCCTTCATTAGGGGTTCTTTTTGCGCTTCGAGGCTACACCGGATGCAAGAAGGGTAGAGAGTAGCAGGTAGAAGATGCTTGGAGCGGGAACGTTCGTCTTCGTCACAATTGTTGGGTCGTTTGGAGAGTTATCTTCGATATCCTCTTCAGATTCTCCTCCTATAACTTCGATGCGAACAGTTGTTTCTATCCATACCATTGTACCCTCTGCTTTGGATCCGTGTGAGCTGACTCTGATGTCAATGTCACATGCACGAGGCGGGTGGGCTGCAGAGATATCGAGAATTATTTTCAGGTTAGCCGCACCAGGGTTTTGGTCCATCTGTGGCTTCAAGACCTTCTCCAAATCTGAAGTTTCATCGACAGAGATGCTTAGTAATGGGCAATCATCTTCAATTTCTACATCACCTATCCTGTCATCGCTATTGCCGTGATTGGTGACTTCAAGATCGAAATCCATCATTGTACCTGAATTGAAATCAAGGGCGACCGTGGGTTCTCCAATCATGAGTTGGTAGATTCTGGGTATACGTACGTCCACTTCGTCGCTTCGAGAGTCACCAGAACCAATTGGGGTTCCTGCACGTGTTTCTAATGTGGCTTCAATCTTCAATGATGCAGCTAATCCTGCGGTATTTGTTATGACGTCTACACCCGTGAGTTTCACGGTGAATGTTTCGTTTTCACCTGCTCCGATACTTTCCCCGGTAGGTCCGTCGCTTGACGCATTGAATGGTACTTCGTATTCGATATCGACCTGGATGTCGGTCAATCCTGTATTTTCAATGAAGAACTCGACCGTTACCCCTCCATCAGTCGAGAGGTCATAGTCCGGACCATCATTTGGCTCGATAATTGTCAGATCCCAACCGAATGGATCCGTGGGGAGATCGGTTTGGGCGGTAGTAGCCGTGGCGAGTAAAGGTGCGACTAATACGAATATTAGCAGTTGAGCGCGCATCTCATTCACATCCATGTTCCCTTCAAAGCACGCTTCGTAAGCACCCTGAGCATTTTTCGACGGTAGGCTGGTGGGAAATAGGTGTTGTTCACGGGTTTGACCTCTTTCCTGATTGCCTCTGCAACCTCGATAGTGGTAGATTCGCCATTCCAGTCTACTAAGGCTGCCTTCGCCTGTTCGGGGTGGATTCTAGGAATAGATTCGCATGCAGTCGTTGCGATTCGAAGTGTGCTGAGACCTGTATCGGTACGCTTCCATGCTGCGGCGACGCCAGCTTCGGGGAAGTCCCATGATTCGCGCAGGCTGAGTTTTTGATAGTCCCCCTCAAGGTCGTCGGATTCCTCTGGGGTGCTGACATGGGTGACGAATTCCCCAGTCTTCAGGACGTTACGTGTCATACCATCTAGTGCATAGAAATCTGCGATTGACATTGATCTGACGCCTTCGGGACCGGCGAGATGAATCGTGGCATCGAGTACCATCAGACATGGTGCGAGGTCGCCTTGATAGGTCGCCACGCAGAGAGTGTTTTGATTCGGAATGACGCGGCAGTCCGCACCGGTTTCGCAGTCACACTTGTGACACCAATCGATGGATCTACGCCAATCTTCGGTCTGGTTGTACCAGAAGCAGCGCGTATCGAGACAGAGATTCCCTCCCACAGTTGCTGAGCGCCGAATCAGGGTGCTTGCAATGGTGCCTGCTGCCTGCCTTAGAAGTGGATGTGTGGGGCCGTGTTCAAGTTCGTGTAGACGGACCATGGCACCTATATGGTGTGCATCGTGTCGCGTCAGTTCTTTGATTGAAGCCAAGGAGATTACATGTGGCTGTGTATTGATGTGCCACTTGTAGTTAGCGAGCAGGTCAGTTCCTCCTGAGACCCAATCAAATCCTTGCTTCCGTTTCTCAAGGTCTGCAGCTAGAGTGACTGCCTCATCTATCGTTGTTGGGCGATGGAGTCGGAAGGGTGGCGTCTTCATGCATCATCCCTCCTTTTCCGTCGTTCTACGTGTGACCAGGCGCGTGCAGCGCGCTTCTTTGGATCAGCGAGATCCTCGGGCGTTGGCGTCACAGATTCTCGCCAACCTTCTGACTGCTCTGAAAGGGGGCGGTCGGGATCGAATCCGAACAAGACGCCGTTGACGTAGGAGCTTCGATCCTTCAACAGATCTCGTTGCAGATCACGGTGAGCATGCTCCTTTGCTCGCTCTTCTAAGTCGGTTTGGAGCGAGGACGATTCAAAGGTCGGGTTGGGTAAATCGAGAGGATCTTTGATGCCCATTTTCCTGCACTGTTTTTCAATAGTCGAATAGAGTCGGTCCGGTGATACCGGTAGCTCGTTTACGCGAACACCGACGGCATCGTAGATCGCATTGACTACTGCAGGAAGGATGGGTAAGAGTGGCCCTTCTCCTGCTTCTTTCGCACCGAATGGCCCTTCAGGATCATTGGATTCTACGATGATCGGTACAACCTCAGGCATCTCGTGAACGCTCATGATTTTGTAATCGAGCAAATCCGGATTCAGCAGATGTCCAGTGCGACCATAGCGCATCTCCTCAGAGAGAACCTGCCCCATCCCCATGTGACAGGAACCAATAATCTGACCTTCCACTGCGAGTGGGTTGAGTGCTTTGCCGCAGTCATGTGCGGCCCATGCCTTGATGACTCGAACGAAGCCGGTCTCTGGGTCGACTTCAACCTCAGCGACGTATGCTGAGAATGAGTAGGCAGGAGCTAGGCCTGCTGCAGCACCCTTGTGGACACCGCCCATTGGAGGTGTTCGATATGCGCCACTTGCAATGAGAGATCCAGTATCGGCNTGTGCCTTGTGTACCGCTTGGAGCCAGGATACACCAATCGCGGGGTCGCGCTTGTAGTAGATTCTCCGATCACCAAGAACGAGNGAATCTGGGTGGTAACCTATGATGTCCCAAGCCGCGTTGAGGACTTTATCACGGAGTTCAATCGCCGCGCGAATCGCAGCATTGCAATTCATGAAGGTTACACGGGATGAGTATGAACCCAGATCTACAGGGGCAGTATCACTCTCACGGCTACGTATGCGAATCATATCAAGTGGTAGAGCAAGCACCTCTGATACCGCTTGGGCCACAGCAGTGTCGCTCCCTTGGCCGATATCTGCTGCTCCAGTGTGGACAGTGACGCCTCCATCCATATCACATTGGAGATGTACGGTTGCGTGAGGGAAGTTCTCCGGGTCCCAGTGGATTGGAAGTCCAGATCCTGAGATGAAGAAACCACAGCCAACACCGATACCTCGTCCTAGTGGCATCTTTCGGAATTTATCATCCCAGCCAGATTGCTTGCGTACTTCATCGAGACATTCACGCATTCCAGTACTCGTGATACGGAATCCTGTAATTGTCCTACAATGTGGCGGCAAAAGATTCGCTAGACGGAAAGTCATCGGGTCGACGCCCATTTGTTCGCAGACATCATCGATAGCAACTTCGACTGCACAGCGTGAGTTGACTGCGCCGTGGCCGCGCATAGCACCACTTGCGGGCTTGTTTGTCCATACTCGGGCACCCGTGTAGTGAAACCCTCCTATCTCGTAGGGTGAAGTATGGAGTACACCGTTGTAATATGTCGTTACGTGTCCAAAGGATGCGAATGCCCCTCCATCGATTAGAGCATCAGTTTCTATGCCTGCAATTCTTCCCTTCTCGTCCGCGTAGACCTCCATCTGGATACGGCTCGGGTGTCGGCCACGGTTGATCCAATAGACCTCTTCTCGGTCGAAGTTAATTCGGACTGGTCTACCACTTTTCTTTGCAAGGATGGCGGCACACATTTCGTGGGGGAAGGGATCAGATTTGCCACCAAAACCGCCTCCAACAAAAGTCCGAATGACATTGATCTGATGCATTGGAACATCAAGGACAGAAGACAGCGCACGGTGCACATAGTGTGGGACTTGTTGTGGTGTATACAGTTGAAGCCGACCGTTTGGGTCCCAATGTGCGACGACTGCATGGGGTTCGGTGAAGCCATGGTGCAGGCCTGCAAAGGTCCAGTCAGACTTCGATTGGAAAGGAGCCTCATGCATCGCATCAGTATGGCCGAATTGTTGGAATACACGTTTCTGAACGTTGGATTCACCGATGTGGTATTTCCCTCGGTCGTGGATTGGGTCCTCACTGTCTATGAGTCCATCTTCCATGTCATGAATCGATTCCATAACTTCGTAGTCCACATGAATATGGCTGAGGGCTTCAATCGCAATTTCTTCGGATTCAGCCGCGACACAGGCGACAAGATCTCCTACGTGTCTGACCTTATCTTGAGCCATCGCGTGTTCATCCTTGGTTACTGGGAGGACACCGAATCGGTTGACCGAATCCATTCCTGTGGAGACGGCGCGTACGCCTGGAAGCGCCTCTGCAGCACTCGTATCGATGCTAACAATCCGGGCATAGTGATGAGGTGAACGAAGGATTCTACCTACGAGCTCATTGGGTAGACGAATATCGTCACCATACTCGGCTTGGCCCGTGACCTTCCACCTCGAATCAACCAATGGCGTAGCCTTTCCAATTGTCTGACCTGTGATGTGAGGGTCATGCACATGTGGGCCTCGTGGCTGTTCAAGTTGCCCTCCTTGGCTGTTAGGGATACGTTCGATATCTTGTAGCTCGCTGTAGGGGTTGGATCCACCGCTTCCTGGGACCCCAAAGTCCTGCTTTCCGGCGGTGCGTTTTCCGTCCTTCCGCTTCTTTTCCGAGGTGTCTCCTGGAGCCTGTCGGTACCCTTTGCTCATGGAATCACCTCGCATCACCTGGTGGTAGAGTCGGTTCATCTGGACCGACGGGATGTGGGTCCGAGGCCGCTTCTGTACGGTCTTCCCCAGTTTGTCCATTCCGGAGCATTTTCCCAGCTTCTTGGATAGAGGTTACAATCTGTTGATAACCCGTACAGCGGCAGAGATTCCCCTCAATCGCTTCTTTGATTGCGGCTTCGGACGGATCTGGTTCTCTGTCTAGTAGAGCAGCACTCACCACGAGGAAACCTGGCGTGCAGAATCCACATTGACTTCCGCCATGGTCGGCGAAGCACTGTTGGATTGGATGAAGATGATGACCATCTGCTAGGCCTTCAACCGTGGTTATTTCCTTTCCTTCGACCTCAAATGCAAGAGTCAAGCAGGAGAGTACGGGTTCACCATCGACTAGCACGGCACAGCAGCCGCAGGTCCCCATGTCGCATCCTCGCTTCACGCCGAGTGTCCCAACGTGATCTCGAAGTACATCTAGGAGAATCGAATGACTGTGTGCTAGTTCCGTGAACTGTGCACCATTGACGCGTGCAGTCCATGTCTCCATCGGGTCCGAGGGGACCATAGGGATGTGGATGGGCGCAGACATGGAGCGATTTCAACGAGGGCAACCCGCTCTTTGAGCGTTCGGGCACTAAGATTGGATTTTACATGGTCCTCCGCCTAATTTTGAATCAACTACTAGTTCAAGCTGAAACGCATGAATCCAAATGTCCTGAATCCAGTGTTTTGTCGTCTTAACAAGCCGATTTCGTTATACTCTACCAGTTTAGGAATTGGGCCCATGTCACCTTCAGAACCGCAGCAAGTTACAGTCCTGAGTACACAGGAAATGGATGCAGCCCGTATTGGGATGATTGCCTCTATTGTGGGTGGAAGTGTGATGTTAATTGCCGCCATCTTCTATGTGACTACTGTCCAAGTGGATTCAGATTACTCATACCTCATTCTCGGAATGATGCTTGGCACGATAGGACTGTGCGTAATCGCGTATCTTGAAGTATGTAAGCATGAACTTCTCCCTAGCCCTTCCGAGGTTCTGAAGGATTACCTTGGGAGTGCTGCCGTGGTATTCGGGACTCTAGCGGTCCTCTGGATTTCCCGTTTCTCGATATGGTTCCTTGCTGTTGAGAATACCTTCATTGCCCAGGATGTGGGCAATAATTTCTGGATTCCAGATTGGATGCCTATGGTCCAAACTATTGGTGTCATCGGTACGGTGGCTTTGGGCGCATGGATGGCCCAACGTCATTCCTTGGGTAACTCAGTCCGGGCAGCCTTGGTCCTTGCACCAATCAGTGTCTCCTTCAGTGTAATTACAATCTGGCTAGATTGGTCGGCTCCAGGCCTCAGTGTCTGGGTCGGATTCGGCCATCTACTGCTTCTTTCTTCGGCGATAATTTACGCTCTCCATCTGGACCGTGCACCACTCTATCTTCTTGCTGCAGGGGTCGCATCTGTCTTTCCATTATTGTTTTCGATGACCAGTGTAGGTCCTGAAGCCATCAGCTTACTCGTCCCAATCATTGTTATTGTAGGCATCACTGCGATGGATCGGTCATTGGATCGGAAGATGATCGAGAATAGTTCCGGTTTCGTCGTTGGAACCGTCCTAATCGCCCAGTTTTGGTCATTTGGTAGTCCATTTGTATTCGCTGGATTCACGTTGACCACTGCACCGTTTGACCTTTCTTTCGTCTTGTGGGCGACCCTGTTGGTTGGTTGGTTTGGCCCAACCTACATGCAGCGTACACCTGCGATGCCAATCGGCCTCGCCCTCGCCCTTGCAATGCTTCAGGGTGAAGCAGCAGCAATCGCTTGGTCAGTTGCATTCCTGGCCTTCATCTATCTCGCAACACGGGATCACGCAAGGACGTGGGTAATCACTTGGACATTCATTGCTATGGTGGCGTCTTGGTGGTTCTCATCAATCGCAGGTCCGGGGGCTGATCTTCCACCCCTGTTCGGAGGACTTGAAATTGAAATCATGGATCTTGTCCACTATGTATTGTTCCCCGGTTTGGTAGGTTTAGGTATCTGGCAGGTCCTATCGTCCCGATTCCCAGCCTACATTCTCGGGATGCTTGCTTTGGCCGGGGCCTTCACGCCCGCTTCATTTGGTGGATTGGATCTTCCCTTCTCTGTCCTTGTAATAGGCACTGGTGTTCTGGCTCTGGCTCTTGAGATACGGGCAAGTTCCGATATTGATTCAATCAATACCGTTCACTTCCTTCCAGCATTAAGCAGCGTTGTCCTCGCATCTTTGAGTGCAGGGCCATTCCTAGCCGACTCTTTACCTGATGGATCTAAGGATTTGGTGACCCTACTAATCGCTCCATTCACTGGCGTTTTACTTTACGCCCTTACTTATTCAATTCGTGGAAAAGAAGTGTTCAATACAACCTCTGAGAACATCGTAATTTCGGAGGGGAATCCGTTCCGATTATCATTAATTTCAGTATATATTCTGCTATTTTTCGGGCAGTTCTTGGGCCTTCACAACTTGTCTTTACATGCGGATTTGGATGCATCGATAATCGAAGCACTCCGCCTTACCCTGTTTGCATTAACTGTTGGAATCATCGCTCTTGAAGGAGGGATACTAAAATCCGGTACGCCAATGGAACGTCTTGGTTCTTCTTTAGCAGCATTGTTTTTGATTTGGGGGGCATCAATAACACTCAACGAATTGACTTTATCTGGCGCTCTAATCCGTGAGTTGATTCTGATTGGCGCACTTATTGGTATCAATCTTAGATTCCAAGCTAAGGGTGATTCGTCGGAAGAAGAGAGGTCTCTCGATCAGGCGGTTTTGTTCATTCTCCTCATCTCTTCATTCATGGATCTCAGCGGAGGACTCTGGAGTCTCGTTGTGTTCTTCCTTGTTGCTGATAGAGCCATTCGATATCAGCACGGGTTCATCCAAATATTCCTCCTTCCGGCTGCTTTTGCAATCTCGATAATCGGTAAGTTTGGCATATTGAGTGAGCATGGCCTGATTTGGGATCGGTTTGACTTGCTACCTTATCTCGGTGAGTTTTCGAATCTTCTAGGTGACGATCTCCTTCCTCGTTGGAGTATCCTCCTTCTGGTTGCGATTTCCGGATTGTCTCTTTTCCATCATCGCTCGATTACAAATCCACGGAATGAATACACGCCATATTTGCCATATTTCTGGTTGGTTGTCAGCGTAGCAGTAATACTCCCAGACGCACGGTATGTTCCTGGCTTATTCACTATCATCATGGCCGCTCTAATGCTTCGTACAGGTTACCTAGGTTGGTTCTGGATTAATCCATTCGTAGCAGGCTGGTCCGCCGCCACCACTCTTGATCTCATCAAAGAAAATGAGTGGGGCCTCATGAACATCAATGAAGAGAGCGCTTTTGCTATGACTCTCGGTCTTGTTGCCTTTGCACAACTTTTCGCGTATCGTTATGGATTCCTTCATCGATTCACAGATGTACGGATAGAGTCACAAGGATTCAATCTTGAAAAGGGTCCGGGTGAAAATCTCGGATTCAACCTATACAACCGTGTCCTCGGATACTCGACCCTCATCCTATTTGCTCCTGAACAGGTGGTAGATTACTTGCCATTCATCCGTGTTGTTCTCACCGGTTTACTTGGCGTTGATCTTTACTTGAATCGTCTGTTGTGGCCTCTTCGATTATGGATTATTCCGATGGTGTTTTTCACGGGAGATTTCCTCGATCAACAATTCAACATAGTGGGTGATGTCAGCTATGATCAATTTGCATTCTTACTATTGGTCATAGCTGGAGCGTACCAGTTGTACTGCTCGTACAAGCAGGTGAATGAGTTTAATGAAGAATCATCTGAATCTCATGCAGGTATTATCGGGACCTTCTCAGTTATTCTTGGATTATGGTGGTTCATAGGATATGGAGATTACAATATGGGTGCTCTGAATGGGGTCGTGATGGTCATTATCTTTGGTCATCACCTTGTTCTTGGTTTTGGACGCGATGATTCGTGGAGGCGGTTGTTTAGCCTAGTAGGGCTCCCAACAGGTATGTTGGTAACCGGATTCTCACTCAACAATCAACTCGTTCAGGTTATCTCTCTGTTCCTAGCTGCCATGACGTTGATTGCTCAGGGCATCATGTATTCTGCACGTGGTGGAATTGGTATGGGCTCCGCACGGACCGAGGGCGGTATACATATGGATTCGATGACCGCTTTCATCAAACCAGATTTGGTAATATCGAAAGAGACCAGTACCGAGGGTGAAGAGGAAGGCGATTCCGATGATTCCGATGAATCAGATCCTATCGAAGAGGATACTCCGGAAGCAGAGGATGTTCCAGAAGCAGAGGATGCTTTTGCCTCTATCAACGATGTCCGTTTCCCCTTGCTGGGGTCATCTATCGATATGGAGATTGAAGGAGCGATGCTTCAGAGGATTGTTACTGCAGTCAGTACTGCTGGCACCCCTGGATTCCGGCCTTTGGTTCACATCAACGGTCAAGGTGTCCTGTCATTGCTATGGGAGCCAATCCCTGATTTTACTCAAGAGGAATGAGCCCGCCAACCGGAATGCAGAACGGGGTCTTCTCCGCGGATTATGCGACTGCGTTGGTCAATGATTTGTGCACACACTGCGATTGCAATCTCTTCAGGAGTTTGTGCGGTTACGTCGATGCCGATTGGGCAGATAACTGCGTCAAGCGATGTATCCGATATACCTGCATCTAGAGCCGCTTGTGTGAATGATTTCCATTTCGCTTGACTTCCGATTGTCCCGAGTATGAATGATGCATTAATTGTGCNAGATTCACGCCCGGATAGAAGTCCTAGGAGGAGATCCTGATCAATGGACCAATCGTGCCCCATGATGAGAATATGGCTGAACCGGTCGAGCTTTTCGCCGTTTTCAAGGTGTAAGAAATCTGCAGGCATAGCGTGAATCCTTTCGACAGCATACGGATGCATGTTCTCGTCAACAAATTCTGCACGTGCATCCATAACTGAGATTTTCCAATCGAGTACCTCAGCCATTTTTCCTATTGCGATAGCACAATGCCCTCCACCTGCAAGGAGGACATGAGGGGGCGCATCCAATACTTCGCTGACAATGGTCACGATTCCCCCACAAAGGCTGTTCAGTGCGGTNAAATCGGATTCCNGATCTTTCTTTTCACGTGCTTCTTTTCTTAGTTGAAATCGTTCAATGCCGGGAATTATTTCGCCTTTGANTACGCCTTGTAGGTGGTCAATAACCATCATCTCTAGACCTGCACCACCTACGGTGCCGTGTTGCTCACCATTCAATGAGATTGCAATTTTGGCGCCAACCTTACCTGGAACTGAACCCTGAGATTCAACTACGCTGGCTATCGCCACACGATTACCTGCATCTAACTGGCTGAGTGCCCAGGCCAGTGTCGATGCAGTCATGGCATGGGCATTGGGTGATTTGGTTTGAGTTTGAGGGCAAAGTTAGCCTTGGCTAACATTCATGTTTCGGCGATAATTAACGGAACACATGGTGACCTCATCGGAGATCATCGACCTGCTNCTCCGCTCGATGCGAGATGCATTCCTTGCCGTCACTGTCTTCGTAGCGGCGATGGTGTTGTTGTTCAGCTGGTTACAATATGCTACTGCAGGTCGTTTCGTTGACTGGATTCGTTCAAAGCGCAGGCTTCAACCAGTTATTGGAGCCATCATGGGTATTACTCCGGGGTGCGGAGGTGCCATCGTAATGATGCCCCTCTATGCACGCGGATACGTCACTTATGGCACAGTAATATCGACGCTAATAGCTACACTTGGTGATTCGGCTTTCGTCTTGATTGGGGGTGCGATTGCTAATCCTTCACTAATTGGTCCAGTAGTGATGGTCCACGTGATCTCGCTTGTTGTTGGTATAATCTGGGGCCTTGGTGTTGATGCGGTTGGAATTACACCCTCCTCTCCATTGGGACGATTCGGCTCCCAGCCCTTTGAATCATCTGTGCCAGAGACTGATAATATCGAGGATTTCGATGTTAGAGATGATTTACCACGTGAAGAGCAGGAGGGTTTTGCGTACAAGGTCGTTCATCAGGGATATCTTGCTTGGTGGGCTATTACTGGAATCGGCCTTATATTCGCTATCTTGCTACTCATTTGGGGGTCAACCGGAGGTGGTCCAGAGGTTGATCTTGAGGACGGGAGCCTGAACCTTGATCCGTTCACTCTCGGTGGTTTCGTATCTTGGATTGGCCTTCTAGGAACTGGTCTTTCAATTGCAATCTTTGCGGCCCAGCGTTCGATTTTCCGCGATGACAGCGAAGCTAGTATTGGAGATAAGTTGGAATCATTGCGTGAGACCACNATCCATGCTGCTCAAGAGACATCATTTGTGACTTTCTGGGTCGTNATTGCATACCTTGTTTTTGAGTTCTCTATGCTCTTGGGAGGCGTTGATGAGACGCACCTTGCTGCGTATGGGGCAGGGATTGGTGCAATCCTTGTCGCCGCGGCAGTCGGCCTCATTCCAGGATGTGGCCCTCAGATTATCGTGATGACCAGTTACATCGAAGGTATCCTTGGATTCCCGGGTCTAGTTTCGAATGCGATATCGCAGGACGGCGACGCACTCTTTCCATTGCTGGTNCGTCACCGTGCAGCCTCATTGTGGGCGACACTTCACACTGCTTTGCCTGCGGTTATTGTTGGCCTCATACTCTTCGTAATAGGATGAAATCAGCATCCGGTCTATTCAAGAAGATGGGTGCGCCCTTCATGGTTGATGGCCACCTCAGTGGATTCCTTATCTGATGTCGTCGCCACATCTTCCTTCGTCAACATCGCAGGCTACCGTTTCGTAGATTTCGATGACTGGAAGGAATGGCGTGCNCCGCTTCAGGATCTATGTCATAATCATGGAATCAAGGGAACAGTCCTCTTGAGTGTAAACGGAATNAACTTCTTCCTCGCCGGCAATCAATCAGCAGTCAAGGAATACATTCGATTTATCGAGAAGGACGAACGCTTCCGCGATATTCCTTTGAAGGTTAGTCACAGCACCTACCAGCCTTTTCGACGCATGCTTGTGAGGCTGAAGAAGGAAATTATCTCTCTTGGCATGGATGAGATCAAGCCTGCAGAATCAACTGGTGAGCGAATTTCACCTACAGAATTCAAGCAAATGTTGGATAATGGTGAGGAGGTCATTGTCCTAGATACACGGAATGACTACGAAACTCGTGTTGGAAAGTTCGAGAACGCAGTGGAACTTGACATCACAACCTTCCGTCAATTTCCTG
>PATD01000018.1 GCA_002713585.1 Methanobacteriota archaeon | reverse complement strand
AGACCTTCAATTGAACGACCTCCGTCGAATCTGAAGGAGGATGGTCCGCACTATAAGCCCCCCCTGCTGGAGTTTCATACTCAGCACGGTGTGGAACTTTCCGCCTACGGCGGAATTACAGAGTCAATCCGTGGGCCAGTCAAGGTGAGAGGGACGATTTGTACAGAATAAACGAGCATGTCCATCGGTCTTCACATCAATTCTCGACCCACATACTGGACAGGCAGATTGCTCAGCGAGTTCTTCTAACCAAGCAAGACGAGTTTCTGGTTCATCGCCTTCTGCAAAAAGAGATTTCATTACTCGCTCCGAACCATCATCGAGAGGGAACTCAGCGCCAATCCATGGATGCCCTGATTCTTCTGAAATAGAGGGGACTGTCCCAAGGTTGCCAACTCCCATAGCATATGGATCACCCGAATCGTCATCCAATGAAGAGGGGGCTCCACGTGCCACAAAACGAGCTACTGTAAAACATAGAAAGAAGCCACCAATGTGGGCAAGATGAGCGACATTTCCGCCACCCATTCGACCAGCATCAATTGAGTAGACATAGTATATCTCGAAGCCAAGGCGGAACAGGGCAATCAGTCCGATAGGCCAAGCACGGATTAGGAAGATCAGTGGGAAGACGACCTTGTCATTTGGCCAACAAACCATGTATCCTCCAAGTAAACCAAAACAGGCTCCTGAAGCACCCAATGCAGGCGTGGTACTGTCAGGATGAGTTAGCCACCAAGCAATATTCCCGCCGAGTATGCCAAGAATGTAGAGGGTCATCCAACGTCGAGCTCCTAGTCGACCTTCAAGCGGGATTCCAATTAGAGCCACGACGAGAATATTGCCAAGAACATGCATTGCCCCCCCATGCAACCAACCAGCAAACAAGAGCCGATGGACATGACTCGGATCCAGTACCCATGCAGGAATTAATGCACCAAAATAGATCGGATCGAAATCGGAACCGATGGCAGATCCGATTAAGGCATGGAGGAATTGGAGAACTGCAACGAGCATCAGAGAAATGACTGTGGCCAGAGATACTGGAGTTCTGTTGACTCGGGCAGCAATGTAGGGGGAAATTGCTGCTACACAAAAAAGAAGAAGCCAGAGATACTCAAAACCCGATAATTGGGAGAAGGTCACGGGAATCATATGGTTCTCCATTCGAATGTGACCTTATCTCGTGCATGGACCCTTCGTCCAATCTACCTTCCGTGAGGCTCAAGGGTGGGGCCACGGTCGCAGACCATGGATGATGCACCTCTACTTGCTCTGGAGGGGGCTACTGTCCTGAGAGGGCGCCTCACAATACTAGAGGAATTTGACTTCAAACTACAACCTGGGGAAAGATACACCATCATCGGCCCAAATGGAAGTGGGAAATCCACACTACTGCGTTCTCTGGCTGGACTTCTACCCCTAAGATCGGGGGCCCTGTTTCACGGTAATCGAAGCATTCGTGACCAAGATGGACGGCACGCCTTCCAGACCGAACAGATTGGTTGGTGCCCCCAGTCTGCAGGAACCACTCCAGCTGCTACACCTCTCGAACATCTCCAAACTACCTTGCAGATGCATGGAGCAAAAATGGAGGAGGAGGATCTTATCGCGGTACTGAATCATTGGGGGCTAGATCATCGACGACACGACCGAATTGCTTGGTTATCCGGAGGTCTGCGACGACGGTTGGAAGTGGCCTCAGCATTCATCGTTGCTGAAACCTCTACATCACCAGTACCTGTTCTTCTCGATGAACCATCTGAAGGATTAGATGAGCCAGGTGTTGAAATCCTTCTCAACAAGATTCAGGATACTGTCAATTCAGGGCATTCGGTCATAGTTGCAACCCACGACCCACGACTTATCTCCGCATCCGAAGAAGCAGAAAGAGTGGATGCGAATGGAATGGAAATCCTACGTAGTGAACGAAATCATACTGAATTGACTGCAAGGATATGTAAGGCTTCAAACACGTATCCTGGTGGCATGTTCAGATGGAACTTACGGCTTGATTTGAGAGAGTTCTCTACTCCAGCAGCACGATGGTTACCTGGCCTCATCGCCTTTGGAATTCTAATTGGAGCCGGACTTGAACAAGCAGACATTCCCTTCCTAGGCAAGGCCGCCCTCGCGCTCTCGCCTGCCATGATTTCGGCGATGATACGCCCATCTCTGATGGATCGATTAAGCGATAGGGAAATGGGCAGTATATGGGCGACTAGCCTCCAAGGGAGCCTCCCATTCCATGTCACGTTCGCAAGTATGAGCGTGGTTCCGGCAATCCTTGCAATAATCGGCCTAGTGATGTTCCTGCCAACTCCGGATTCGCCTGATGCATGGATTCAAACAATTCTGATTATCGGACTCCTCGTCGATATCCCCTGTGCTGCAGGGCTAATCCACTATCGCTTTGGTCAAGGACGACGTCCAGCTCTGATGATACTTCTCTTGACACCCTTTGCGTGGATTCTGCTAACGATGTGTAGCGTCCTTGATGCAATCTATTTGGAAGCATATGCAGAAGCGTGGACTGGCATCGCAGTATCCTATGCGAGTGTTGTCGGCCTCTTCTTACTAGCTTGGGCTCTATCGGAATAAGGCATGGCCGCACACGATGTTTCAAGCGCCCATATGAGTTGAGCAATGTATGAGTGCCGCAGATAGGGCGATTCCTTGGCTCCTTGGAATCGGTTCTCTTGGCCTCCTTGTCACAGTCTACTTGGCCTTGGTTGAAGCCCCCGCCATGGGAGAAAATGCTGGTTTCACCGCTCCAGAAGCGTACAGAATCCTATTCATTCATGTACCCTTTGCATGGGTATCCTTCACAGGATTCGCTCTACTATTCGGGGGGTCACTCGCATGGTATCTACGCCGATCTGAAGCCGGATGGAGATTGGGTGTGACTGGAGCCCGACTTGGCCTCCTCTATTCGTTAGGCGTCCTCATCTCTGGCCCAATCTGGGGGGCTGCGGAATGGGGCACACCATGGGACTTTTCAGATGTCAGGCTCAACACATTCGCTGTACTCGCAGGAGTTGCTCTGTTCGTAGCCCTCGGCGAACGGAACAGCGAAGATACAGCCGAGATACGAGACTCGTTATCCGCAGTCGGTATCTTTGGATTCGGTCTCGTACCTCTAACCTACATGGCAACTAGATGGTGGCAAGAACGGCATCCAGGACCAGTCATCGGTGGAGGCGAAGATAGCGGGGTCGACCCGTTCATCCTCCAAATCTGGTTAATCGGCGCAGCATCGATGCAAATCCTATTTATCGGCCAGACCTTGATGACTATGCGCCTACTGCGCATGGAAAACGAGGTCGAAGAGATGCTCACAATATTGGAGGCGTAAAGATGGATGATATGCTCGCTCTTGCACTTGCCTATGGACTACTCATTGCACTCCTTCTCGGACATTCCATTCTAACCGCTCTACGGATGAAGGACCTCGATGCAAGGCTCAAAGCTGCAGTCGAGTCCATGGAGAGTGCTAGTAAGGTGCGCGAAGGCTCAGATTTGAGCGAAGAATGACCGGTCGCTTGAATACGTGAGCCCCGACGACGGGTTTGAGGTTGGACCATGGACCAGAGCGGCGCTTTCTGCATCGTCTGTGCATCTCCACCGCCCCTCACCACTGAACGATTGTGTGAAGATTGCTTTCGAAAACGGAACCATCTATCCGATCTCCCAGAACGAATCCAGCAGACACGGTGCCCCAGTTGCCTAAAAATCCAGGTCGAGGGACGCTTCTCTCGTGTCTCCGAAGAGGACCTAATGCAACAGAGAGTTGTCGAGGCACTACGCGTCCATCCTGAAGCTACAGATATTGAGATGGACTTGCATGCTGAACCAATCGATGACAGGACAACCCGATTGAACTTGGAACTGAAAGGAACCATTCAGGGATTCACCTTCGAATCCCTACACGAAACCTTGCTCCAGACGTCCAATGGGGTATGCTTGCCATGCACACGAAAGGCAGGAGCCTATTTTGAAGGCACCATGCAACTAAGATCCGCTGGCCGTCGCCTCGATGAGGGAGAGATTGCGGATCTACGGGCAAGCCTTGACACCATGTTGGAGGAAATAGGAGACGAACCGATGTTCTTCATCACCAACGAGGGGCCCGTCAAGGGTGGATGGGACATGCAGGTCGGTTCCAAAGCAATGGCGCGCATGTGGGCCAAACGGTTAGTCGCGTCCCACGGGGGACGTATCAAGGAAACATCCTCAGTAGTTGGTCACAAAGACGGGGTCGACGTTACCCGGTTGACTGTACTCTATCGAAAACCGGCCTACGCTCTGGGCGATGTCATTGGATTCGATGGGAGAAAATGGAGAGTAGATACGTGGACAAAAGACGGCCCCATTCTGAAGGCTCTTGACAATCTAGAACGAACTGGTACAACTTGGAGATCCTTGGAAAAATGCACGGTATTATCACGTATGCAAGAGCATCACATAGTGGAAATACTTCGCAAGGATGACTCAGCCTTCGACTTCATGGACCCTCACGACTACAGCATGCGTACCGTAGGAAATCCCTACGATATGGAAGCCGATGCAACCAGTGTTCGCATCTGTTTGATAGACGGCGAATGGCAGTCACTACCCAGAGTCCGAGTGGATGGAGTGTGATTAGGTTGAACGAGGACGCTCAAATCATGGAACTGATTGAAAATTTGGACCCATCCGACATGGTGGGTTGGACCCGCCGATTCCCTGAAGCATTGAGAACCGCAATAACTCGAGATATCGGAATCGAAACGGATCAGGACTGGTCAGGTGTGCTCTTTCTCGGTGTCGGCGGATCTGGAGCCGGCGGAATGATGCTCTGCAACATGGTAGACCAAGCAGGCGGCCTACCATTCGTCAGCTGGAAGGACTACGGGCTCCCCTCTTGGTGGGGGCCGGAATGGCTAGTTATCGCGACTTCCTACTCNGGGAATACCGAAGAGACACTGACGGGTGTAAAGGAGGCTCTAGAAGAGGGGGGAACCGTAATNGGGATTTCCTCCGGNGGAACTCTACAGGATCTACTCGAGAATCACGATGGTGCAATGTGGATTGATGTACCCGCTGGCCAGCCACCACGTAGTGCAGTAGGCCACATCTTTGGAATACAAGTGAATCTATGTTGGTCTCTCGGCCTACTCCCTCAGATGGAAGAGGAAGACCTCAACGCCATGCTGGCGCGAATGGAGACGCTCCGAGATCGTCTAGACCTCATTGGAGGTGATGGATCAATGATGGGTATCGCTCGAGAACTACATGGTCAACGTATACAGATTATGTCGGCACCGGCTCTTGGAGCAATGGGATACCGATGCAGAACTCAACTTAACGAGAACTCAGGCATTCTAGCAACTGCATCTATCCTACCTGAACTGCACCACAACGAAATCGTTGCATGGGGCGATGACCGAATGCAGGAAGAGGTCCAGATTCTTCTTTTCGTTTGGAATGGAATGCATGATCGTGTGGGTCTCCGTGTAGAGTGGACGCTCGACACCCTTCAAGATGTCCCAATTCACATTCTGGACTGCTCGGGGGACTCTCTCCTCGAATCTATCCTATTNGGTGCACATTTGAGTGATTGGCTGAGCATCGCATGCGCTCTTCTTCGAAATAAGGACCCAACTGGAATCGGTCCGATTAACAATCTAAAATCCCATCTTTCCAAGATTTCTATGGATCAGTAGAGAAAGCCAAGAACATGTCTCGGATCAGGGAATACAGAAAGTGCCCAATCCCTTTCATCTGGATGAACAACACCAGGCAGGTCATGATTTTCAGGTTCAATCAGGCTTAATTGAACATGGACATGTGGTGGCCATCCACCATTTTCGGATTCGTCTCCGAAACGACCTATCACCTCGCCTGCACGAATCTTCGTTCCCTTCTCAACACCGATTGTTGAGGCCTTATCAAGGTGGCCAAATAGGGACCAAACATCTGTGCCATCGATTTGATGGTACATGATGACAGTGTGACCATAATCGCCCTCCGCAGCATTGTATCCTACTGCATGTATTACGCCATCCATGAATGCATGCACGGGAGTCCCAACAGGTCCACCGAGGTCGATTCCGACATGGACTGTTCGACCATCAGAAAAGAGATCAGTAGTATAGATTCCTCGAATCTCATCATACCTTCCAACTGTCCAAATTGAATCAGGCGAACCATAGGGGGTAGAACCTGACAGGTCCAACACTGTAGGAGGCTCGGGGAAGTTAACTACGGGGCTGTAGGACTTGGATTCCCAATGCACCATGAACACCTGAGGTAGGGAATCCGCTATGAGGGTCCTCCTCAGAACAAGGGCAGGGTGAGCACATCGAATCCCTCGCGATTGTTCTACTACTTGCGCCCTGTCTCTCAATGGCAGACCGTTTACATTCTATCCTCGATGGAGATCGGGACGCCAAATCTAGGATTCTGACGGTACCCGGAATCTCAATGTTCCTGATGTTGACTATTATTGGCTCCAACATCCTATTCCTCGGCAGGCTAAGTATCTCTGCTATCCTGATTCTCTGTATCACTTGCGAAATCGGTCTACGATGGTTCATGATGAAATCCGGTTGCTCGATTCAGATACCGGAATGGGAGTTCTCAAATGACGATTATTGGGTATTAGCCATCGCCGTAACTGGAACATTCGCATTAATGGCCCCTCACCTCCTCTTCCGAGAACCATTGGGCATAGATTGGATTGGATTCGCATCGATTGCTGAAGCATACGCATCCATCGGAACTGCGACCATGGTTGGACCTACAGATGGAGGCTGGTTGTACCCTCCAGCAGTCCCCGGGACTGCCGCAGCTCTAATGGTCATCACAGGCATCGAATCTCATCGTGCAATTTCCCTGTTGGGGCATCTCGGCATCGCTCTACTGTGTGCCGGCCTCGCCGGGATCATGGGACGAAACAGAGCCAGCGGAGCAATGCTCGTTGCCATCGTCCTTGGTGCAGGAATCTTCGCTAAGAGTCTCGATTCGGGACACCCTACAATCCTCTCCCTACTACCCCTCATCCCTCTCCTTATGTTGGTCCTAAAACCTCGGGAGAANCGCAACGAACTTTGGCTATTGATTGCATTTTTCAGCATTGCTTCNGCCTTTACTATTCATCCGACTGGAGGCATCTATGCGGNCCTTCTTCTGCTTGCAGATCAGGTTCATGAGAGCGTCTTCAAAACCAAGGAGATTCAGGTATTATTCGGCTGGACTATCGCCATTGGATTCGGCTGGATTATTGTAAATGAGATTCTCAATGGTTTGGTAACAGGCCCAATCACTGCTGAATATGGGTGGCAAGGTGGAAGTCACTTGCTCCGATGGAATATGCCCCTGCTTCTGGTTGCCTTATGGGGATTCAAGCGAGGTTACCAATCAATGGAGGCGCGAACCCTCATGGCATGGTTCATTCTCCTCTGGCTGTCAAGCTTCATCCATCNCCTCAATGGCCTTGANGGGTCAACTTTCCTTACTGTGAATGCGCTTATTCTCTACAGTATGGCCATGCATGGATTCCACATCCCGCTTGCTTGCCTCGCTGCATTCGCCATCTCCCCCAACCCTAACGGTTGGTTCCAACGGCCAGATACAATGGAGATAGCACCACTCCCCAATCCGATCTCTCCTCAAATCCTCCATACATGTTTCGCAATAGGAGGAGTTCTCCTCCTCTTCACCCTTGCTTGGTTTGGTTCCCTGGCAAACCATCCCGAACTATGGGCTCGTACCGAAGGAGATGCTGAATTACAGTCTTCATTGGACCTCCCGGAAGGAAGCATCGTCTACGTCGAGAATCGACCTTGGGGCCATGTCATTGGAATAGAGGCCGGCATCCAACGAACTGCTCATCCCCACGTAGGAATTACGCTTGTGGAAGAAAGCATACAGAACATGGTTCACAATTCAATCGTGTGGGACGATGCAGATCGAATTGCCGAACTCGGTGTGACTCATGCAATCTCAAGCCCTAGAGGAGAAATCGGGTTCCATCTTGCCGAATCTAATCATTGGTCAATCGACCAAGAAATTGATGGTAGTCGACTCTGGTCATTTCATTCAGAACCGACTACCGAATCTACACTATCCCACACAATACATCCAATCAACTCGATTAGTTGCAATGATGGCTGTGAATGGCGTTTGTCTCCTTGGACAAATCTGTATCCTTGGAGGACTACAACAGTCGTAGAAGAACGGGCCTTCCTAACGAATGGAGGAGTCGATGAGGTGATCGAAATTGCTGAATCGTTCAATTCCGATTTAGCTCAGATAACCGTAGTCCTTGAAGCGAATCCAGGGGTGATTATCACACTAGAAGTCGATGTTGGAGGCAACTCCTCGACGGTACGACAGACAATGGAGGGACGATTGACCACGGTGACAACCACCGCGGAAATAACTGGCAACGAAACACTCTCAGTCCGTATCCGAGCGGACACGACAGAGGGGGTATGGTTGAACCCTCAAGGTATCTCAGGCAGAGGTGACCGAATCATTGACTCGAATGGAGCATGGATTCATTGGATTGAAGTTCAGGAGGAACTCACATGAGAGGACTAACATTACTCCTCCCGACACTGGATGAAGCAGAGGCTCTCGCCAGTGTGATTGGACGAATTCCACGAGATGCTCTCGAAAGCGCAGGATATCAACTCAGAGTCGTTGTTATTGATGGTGGTTCAACAGACGGAACCAAGCAAATCGCCCAATCATTGGATTGTGAGACTATTCAACAAGCCGGTGGGCGAGGAAAGGGAAATGGCTTACGAGAAGCATTTCAACACTTCATACAAACAGACGATGAACTTCTAGTGCTCATGGATGCAGACGGAACCTACCGTCCGGAAGAGATTGTAGATCTCTTGGAACACCTCATGTCATCTGATGCGGAAATCGTCATCGGATCACGTATGAAGGGTACGATTGAACCTGGCGCCATGACTAGACGAAACTACGTTGGGAATCGAATCCTGACATGGCTCGCTGTCGTCCTCTACAGTCGCTATGTCTCCGATCTATGCACTGGATACTGGGCCTTCAAACGCGCCGCAATTGAAAAGATGCGTCTGAACTCGACTGGATTTGAGATTGAAGCAGAGATGTATACTTCTGCAGTTCACGAAAGAATCAACATGACTGAAATTCCGATTCATTATGACTCACGAATCGGTCAATCGAAACTTGGTTCAATCCGTGACGGAATCCGCATAACGATGAAGTTACTCAAGCGTCGATTAATCCGGCAACCAAGATCATGAAACCAATGAACGAAGGCCATCCGTGAAATCCATCTGCGCAGACCATCCTAATGCCTTCANCAAAGCCTCAGAGGTTCCACTACTGTGCAGAATATCGCCCTCACGCGGAGAATTAAATTGGACGACTGGAGATACGCCGATTGCATCTCCGAAGGCTTCAATCGTCTCGAGTAAAGTTCTGGTCTGACCGGAGCAGACATTGAGAGCTTGGGCATGTACTGGTGATTTTGTTCCCTCCAATTCTAATGAGGCGAGAACCATCGCGAATGCTTGAACCACATCAGAGACGTGGANGAAATCACGGGTTTGAGTACCGTCACCAAAAACGGTCAAGGATTCTTGGTTACGTAAGCGCTCACTGAAAATGGTGAGTACTCCACTGTATGGTGAACCAATGGGTTGGCCTACGCCGTAGACATTGAACAGACGCAAAGCACATGCGCCAACATCCGCCCTACCAATTATAGCCGACTCGGCAGCCTGCTTATCGAGGCCGNATACCCCGATTGGAGCGATTGGATGAGATTCAGAAATAGGCAGAAACTCTGGCACCCCGTAAAGAGCGGAGGTGGATGCATGGACCATCGCGACAACGCCCGCCTTAGCAGCCTCATCGAAGAGATTGATTGCAGCCCTCTGGTTGACTCGTTCGCTGAGAGATGGATCCCCCTCGCAGCGAGGTACAGAAGCAATCGCAGCAAGATGTATCAGAGAGCTACAATCCTCCAATGCATCGGATCGAGATACTGAATCAGCAACGTCACCCACAATGAACCGGACGTTTGGCTCACCTTCGATTATCCGGCCAGTAGATAGATCATCGAGGACAGTTACCATCCTGCCCTTGCTCAAAAGAAGTTTAACCAGATGTCTACCGATGAAGCCTCCTCCTCCAGTGACAAGAACCCTGTCCCTCCTCATATTTCTGGAAATACTGCTTATGCTGATGAAAATTTTGTTGGCAGTTAGATACCGACAAGGACTTGGGCGACGATTCAATAATCACAGCATGACACGCCGAAGATAGGGGCAGGTTCGTGGAAGGAGGCGTTGGAGTTATTCTTCTCGGCGCGGGAGGCCTTGTTGCTCAACGTATCCAAGAACGCCTTGCATCTCATCCATTGTTCATACTAGAGAAAGTTGCAGGATCCCCTGACACCGCTGGCCGTAGACTTACTGACCTCAGATGGGACTTAGATTCTCCTCGGCCTATCAATCTCAAGAACATCATCCTATCAATGAAGGAACTGCTGGACACCTATGATCCAAATAAGACCCCAATCGCTTTCAGTACGCTTCCAGCGAATATCGCAGCTGAGGTTGAACCTGCTCTCGTAAAGAGAGGTTGCCGCGTCTATTCGAATGCATCTACACACCGAATGTTGCCTGATATCCCACTCATCATTCCAGAGGTCAATGGAACTGCACTTGAGCGGGGAGATTTCGAAGGTGCAGGTATTGTCTGCTCAACCAACTGTACAATCATGCCTGTTGCGATGACATTAGCTCCAATTCATCGCGCATATCGTATCCGAAACGTACGAATTAGAACAGAGCAGTCTTTGTCGGGCGGGGGCGCGAATCTTCTTCGAAGGGGGCGATTAGGAGGGACATTCGATCGAGAAATACCTGGTGAAGCAGAGAAGATGGAAGAGGAATTACACCGATTACTTGCAGACATTGATGAAGATGGCAACGAGGAACATGCAACGTTTGACGTAGATATCCAATGCTCCAGAGTGAGTCGGCCCTTTGGTCACGAAGTACACATCGAGGCTCGAACCGAGAAGATGATTGATGAAGAAGAGGTCCTCCGCCTATGGACGACTTGTTCCTCAGTCCTTCATCTTCCACTTCCATCCTCTCCAACTTTCCCACTCATAGTCCGAGAGGCAATTCATCCCGATAGGGATCTACAAGCTGGAAAGGAAGCATCAGAATCCTCCGGATTTGATCTCAAACAAGGAATGGCCATCGTTGTAACCCCCCCTATAATCGAAAATGGGTGGATTCGGTGGAGTGCATTTTCCGCGAATACGATTCGTGGTGCAGCGGGTGGCTGTGTACTGCTTGCCGAGTTCGATACACAACTAAAATCACGTTCATGAAACATCACGGATTCGCGTGATTGCTATAACCGCCTTCATGTTGGAAACGACATGGCCCGCACGGAGATGAAGCGAGGAACTCTCAAGGGCATCACAGTTGGTTCAAACGAAGGGAGAACACATGTCCTTCTTCTAATGCCACGTGCACATCGCCCTGACTACGAATCCAAGATTGATATGATCGCTCATACCGAGACGGTACACTCTACCTATCTTCGTCCCCGTGAAGGCAAGGATGCCATTCGTGATTCCGGCATGGAACCCGATGACCATTCATTCCATCTGATTAACATCGCAACAAGAGACCTTGGAGTATGGATGCAGAATCTCATCCAGCAGGGTTGGAACCGATGCAATATGGAAATCATTCCGAACAATAGCAAGGCGATGGACATCATGTGCTTCGCACACCCATCAAGTACCGTTGTCGAACGTCTACCTCTGCCTTGGAACCCTTTTGATGTCGAAGGAAGATGCTACAATCACATCCCAGATGGGACTGCAATCATCGAACCTGCGCCTGAAGAACTAGATTCCGAAAAAGAATCAGAGAATCTCTCATCCACTGATTCGGATGATGTTGAAGTCGAATCAGTAGAGGCAATCGTAGAGACCACAAAAGTCGTTGTCGCTGAAGCTCCTGCATCGGAACTTCTGGAGGAAGAAGTGCGTAGAACGATTGACCTATTACGTGCGGATGGCATGGACATGATGCAAGTAATGGAGCACCCCAAGTTTGCCGAAGTATCAGAACGTGCAAGTGCAGCCAATGTGGACGTATGGACTATGGTAGTAAGTACATTCCAATGACGAACGGTTCATACCCCTGCAGCAATTGGTAGAGTCATGGTCCACTGTACGGAATGCGGCCGTGAACAGTCAGACGAGACCAAGTTCTGCAGGTATTGCGGAGAACGTACTCCGGGACCAGATCTAACCGCGCAACTCCGCAGGGAAGCAGCAGCTATCCAACAAGCAAAACAAAGCGGAACTACGCCGGTAACGAGTACACCTCAGTCCTCAGTCCGCACTGGGCATCGCCTTGGTGGGGCATAACCCGCCATCTGGAGGGATACATTCCATGCGTATGCGTAAACTCGCCATGACGCTCTCTCAACTCCCGCGACATCCACTGAAGGAGCCCACTCTAGAACAGTACAGCACCGACGGAGAAGTGGCGGCGAAATGGCTAGCATCAATCGACATGAAGGAACCCTTCGAAGAAGTCGATGGAGTCATTGATTTGGGTGCGGGGAATGGAATTCTTGGAATCGCTGCACTCCTCCTAGGAGCACCCCATGTGGTCTTCGTCGAGATTGACATGGAAGTATGTGAAGTTCTTCAGAAATCTATTGGATTGATGGGATTCAATGACAGATGTCGAATCATCAACGGAGATGTCACGGATATAGGTGACAATCTTGTCCATGATGTTGTAATCATGAATCCTCCTTGGGGCCGTCAGACGCCTAAGGCAGACAGGCCGTTTCTCCTTGCTGCCGACCGCTGTGCACGTTCGACTATCCACCTCCTCCACGGTCGAGGAGCAGCTCACATCGACCCATGGGCGGAAAAGGCGGGATGGGACTCCAATCGCTGGATGGAGGTCGACCTACCCCTTCCAGCAAGCTACCCTCACCACACCAGAAAACGTGGCTCCACCGAGGCTTCGATGTGGTGGTTGGAACGTCCGACGCGTTGAAAGGGAACTGTCCGGTCCCTATGTTCGATGCCCACATCAGATGGCGCCTTCGTCACCCCGGGAATGGTCCTCGATATCGACGGTGAAGTCGAAACCGGATCGGGAATTGGAACAACGGAACGCGGCTGGATTGCACTCCGTCCTGGCCGAGTTGTCATCTCTGAAGGCAAAGCCGATGTCATCAGTTCCGGTTCTACTCCAAGAATCCCTCAAATCGATGAAATCATCATCGGAAGAGTTACTCGACTCCATACCAAGACCGCGGAGATTGAGATTCTCCATATCGAAGGCCGAGATGATGCAGACAGGACCTTAGATACATTTCACCGCTCTGCAGACATCTTTGTCTCGGAAATCGTAGATCGTTTCATGCCATCTCCCGGAGATGGCATGAGGACCCGTGATGTGGTTCGCGCACGAGTCATCCAATCTGAGCCGATGGTGAAGGCAAGTTGCAAGGGCAATCCAGCACTTGGTGTTCTTCACGCGATTTGCCCGGTATGCGGCAAGTTCCTGTCTATATCTGATAAGGTTGCAGATCAAAACGTCACCTGTAGCCGATGCGATTACACCGGTTATCGGGCACTATCCAATGGATACGGGCACGGGCATATCCTCCCNGACGGTGTCGACCTCAGCGAATTAAATCGCGGAGGTGAACGCTGGACTCCGGAGATGGATGGACGTCTCGGCCACAACGGAGCACGCCCCTATCTATCCCCTATGGCTGACCATCGCCGCGGTGAGGATCACAAGATGCCTGCCAATCAAGCGAACCGCCCAGTCGGACGGGATGGGCGCCCTCGACGAGAAATGCACGCAACTAAATGCACACTCTGTGGTACTGACACCAAAGTTCCCTTCGAACCAACTCCTGGCAAGCCGATTAGGTGCCGAGACTGCATGGACAAGGTGAANGAAGGAAACGCTAGCAAAGAGGAACTCTCCAAAGAGCGTGAAGTCATCAACGAAATGCGAAAGAAGGCCGAAAAAGAGGCTGGTGTGAAGTTATTCGTTGGAGGTATACCTCATGGAGCGAGTGAGGAGGAGTTACGATCCATTGTCGAGGCGCATGGAGAGGTCCGAAAGGTAGACATTGCCCACGATAAGGAGGGGAATCCACGCGGATTCGGCTTCGTTGTATTCGCTGATCCAGATGAAGGACGGGCTGCCATCAAAGCCCTAAACGGTACTGAACTCGGTGGTCGGAAACTTCGCTTTGAGGAATCAAACTCAGACAGCAGGCGCGGCCGAGGAGGAAANGGCGGTCGTGACCGTGGAAACCGGGGCCGAAGAGAGCGCCGGGACCGCAACTAAACAAGCGATGGATGAAAGGCCTTAGCATCCATCCTCACGAAGGAGGAAGGACATGACTTGGCTCGTGATTGACGGGTATGAGGATGAGCCGGCTGCCTTCGGCGTCCCACCCTACATTGGCTTCCATGTACGCTACATCTGTGGCGTCCTCTCCTCGAGAGGTATCGATTACGAATACATCACGATAGACCAGTGGAGATTAGGAATACGTCCAGAAGGTATCTCGGATGGGCGGATTGAAGGCATCGTTCTAATTGCTGGTGCGGTCGTACCTGGAAAATATCTTCGCGGTACGCCTATCTCCCTCAAGGAGACCGATCATCTGATCCGATCCCTTCCACGTACGACNCCGTTCCTCGCNGGGGGGTGGGCAATTCGAGGATGGAAGCAGCAGGGTTGGAGTCCGCTACGAAGAAACCTCTTCCTTTCCGTCCAAGATGTCGATGCAACTCTGGAAGGTTTTCTTGAAACTGGTGAATGGTCTCATCGTCGCCGTACGGCAGAACAGTGGACTCAATGGGCACAAGAAGGCGCGAAGAGTCGCGCTGTAACGGATCATCCGGATCTCGGCGATGAGGAAAATACGGGCCCATTAACCTACGAAGTTGAGGTGTATCAGGGCTGTGTCCGCTACAAACGGGGATGCCGATTCTGTATCGAGCCAAAGAAAGGCGTCCCTATCTGGCGGACACCCGAAGATGTCATTGAAGAGGTAGGAATTGCGATTGATCAAGGTGTCCGCCANGTTCGCCTTGGTGGCATGACCGATGTGTACACATACATGGCTGAAGGTGTTGTTGATCTTGAGTATCCCATTCCAGATCCCGAACCAATCGCTCGTCTACTTCATGGCCTGAGAGAGGACGAACGGATAGAGACACTTCACGTCGACAATGGTAATCCAAGTATCATCGCTGAGAACTTGGAACCTGCAACTGAGATCACAAAGACGTTGGTTGAGACCCTATCAGATGGAGCTGTTCTCTCCTTCGGTCTCGAATCTGCTGACCCCGCTGTCCATGAAGCAAACTGGTTAAACTGTGATTCAAATCAACTCAAGACAGCAATTGAACTAATCAACAGATACGGTCGAGAACGTGGGCCGCGTGGGCTCCCAAAGTTACTTCCAGGGCTAAACTTCATCGCAGGCCTGAAAGGAGAAAACGATGCGTCCTACGACCTAAATCGAGACCTCCTCAAAGATATCCGAGAATCCGGCTATTGGATGCGAAGAATCAACATTCGCCAAGTCGAAGGACGAGGATTTCAAACCGTTCAAGAAAAGCCGTTCAAACAATTCAAGGAGTGGGTGAGAAACGAAATTGATGCACCACTTCTCAAAGAGATGTTTCCCCTAGGTCAACGCCTAAACGATGTTTACTGGGAAGCCCACGATGGGCGAACAAGGCTACCTAGACATGTACAGGAACCCATACATCGTGATCCAAGTATTACCGGGAGATCCGGGCTTACGATGGGGAGGCAGATTGGTGCATACCCAATTCTAATCGGCGTGAACTATCACATCCCACTCGAATCAATGAGTGATATCATCGTCACCGGTCATGGAGCAAGAAGCATCACGGGCATAGAAAACAATCTCGACCCGAATCTAATGACTGAACGGCAATTCAGCTGTATCCCCGGTATCGGTGAACGCGGAGCATCNCGGATAGTGGCAAACCGGGCAGAAAGGATGAGAANGNCACCTGAAGCACTNCCATTCGAATCATTAGATGACATCTTCGAAAGTATCGACATTGCGGAACCAGAATTCGCATCGAGAATCATGAAGGTGGACAAATGAATGTTCAACATGCCTTATTGGAGGCAGCAGAAAGGCTGCGAGACCTCACAGAACAACTCACACCGAAACTTTTGGATGAATGCGATAATATCGATTGGATCTACAATCCTCTGATTTACGCATGGGCGCCACACAGCGAATACATTCGTCGCCATGGCACTCAAGGCGCACACACTATGCTCGTAGGAATGAATCCGGGACATGGCATGGGCAACACTGGAGTCCCATTCGGCTGTCCAAAAATGGTAAGAGAAGTTCTTGGCATCGTAGACCTCCCGGTCGATCAACCTCCACTAATTCATCCAAAGCGGCCAATATACGGGCTCGAACATCCAAAACCCGAGGTTTCAGGGACTCGCATCTGGAGTGCACTCTCAGAAGCCTTTGGCACGGGAAATGCCCCTGGGAAGCACGTGTATATTGTGAATCACTGTCCACTTTGGATGTTTAATGAGAAAGGAACCAACATCACACCCGACAAACTACGAGGCCCTACTGCAGATAGGCTTCGTAATGTCTGTGACGAACATCTCAGAGAGGTTGCGAACATACTCAATTCCAATGTCATCATAGGAGTAGGGCGCTATGCACAGAGACGAGTTGAAACCATCTTCCAAGGTTCCGAAACCGAAGTTAGAAATGTTCCACATCCTAGCCCAGCAAACCCTTTTGCAAATCGAAATGGAGGTGCAGACTGGAGAGTAGCCTTCCGTACTGTGCTAGGAATCTAACGACGATAACGCCTGAATGCATTTATCCCCATCGTCAGTAAAATGAGACCGAGTAGAATTGAACTCCAATCTAGCGTACTTGTAATCATCATTGTCTCAGCGGACTGAGTGCCTTGGCCACCACCGCCACAACCGGCTGGAGGAGGGCCGATACCTGGACCCCATGTCACCCCATAGCCGGCACATGGATCATCTCCTCCTCCTCCTCCGCCGTTTCCACCGCCTGAATCTGGAACTTCACCATGGTAACAAATCAGGAAATACGGGAACCCCATCTCCCCAATCCCATTCTCAATCGAAGAATGATAGTGGTAAATGCCCTGAGGGAAATCTGGAGTTGGCCCAAAATGACCATTGCATACATCGAGATCACCCAATCCATCAACATATTCGTAGTCATCAATCCCATTGTAACCGGTTTCTCCATCCTTCAGCTGGTATGATGATTTCATCTCTGTTATCTGGCCATTACCATCATCGCCATAAATTCCGTAAATTGGATAGCCATCAAAAGCAACGCCAATTACAGGAGATGAAACTTCAGAATCTAGCGAAGAAGGGAATGAGTAATCCAACCATCCCTCATTAGCGGACTCATTAGGGTGCCAATGCATGAGATTTGCATCTGCATGATAATGATAGGTACCTCCTGCGGAATGACCATACCCGATCCCCAGCCAAATCTGCTGTCGATCTTCTTCGTATTCGCCATGGTGGTAAGCAACTGCATCTCCACCTGGGCCATCTTCTGGACCAAAGAATGGTACTCCATTCATGCCATAAGCAATTGATCCCCGATCAGCTGCACATTGGTATGACCCACCTGCTGAAGGGCAATTAGTAGAGGAATGACCCCCTGTAGTATCATTTACTGGCTCACGCGGAATAATGAGTGTGTATGATTGCGCTGTCGCACAACAACCCGGTCCTGATTCAAGATCATGATTTGGAATTCCATTCATTGTGATTGTGACATTATTGTCATCGGTCGTGACAGTTACTTCACAGACATGATTGTCGTCACCAGTCGTATTGTAATCGTCAATACCAGTACCAGTACCATTTTGACACAGGAATTTATCCATCCAGAATTGGGCGAGATCAGAAGCGTCATAGCCACTGTCGTCAATTAAATCACAACCGTCGGGGATACCATCAGAATCTGAATCCATGGAGTCATCATGACCGGGACAAAGATCTGCGTCGTCGCTCACTCCATCACCATCGTCATCGTCATCACAACCATCAGGAGTTCCATCCTCATCTGCATCGATATGATCGTCGTGACCAGGGCAGATGTCTAGTTCATCGTTGATACCATCGCCGTCAGTATCAGGTATAGAATCATCAAATTCAATGGCGACTTGGTCGCCATCAAGCAATGCAATGAGATGCCAATCCACGTTCTGGATTACTCCGTTAACCGAGACGGTTACATTAGCAGAATCGATGAAAAGAGGATGCAACTCATGACTCGTAGATTCTGAGATATTCCACACCTCAAAGAACAAAGTTAGATTGACGGTCATTTCCTCATATGTCTCGATATGCAGTTTCCCTGTTTGGTCATGAGTATGTAACAGGTGCATCTTATTTGGACAGGCTACAGTATCTATGCCCATATCAGCAGGAATTACAATTTCACTATCACGTACTTCGATAAACAAATATGGATGGATATGCATTGCAAGATTCTGATGACTGTCGAGGCATTGTTCCGCGAGCGGAAGAGATACTGTTTCCTGCTCTGTATCATTTGTTGAATCCTGTGTCTCATTTGTGGAGGCAGTCTCATTCCCGTCCTGCTCCGTCGTCGAATCATCAGTAGTATCGCCGGAAGCAACACCGTCATCGTCTGAATCAATGACGATTGGAACACAATCCACATCAGAATTAGGCGCCAGTTCGGTTCCTTCAGGACATTCAGACACATTATCCTCCGAGATTATTTCTCCAGGAGTATCGTTAGTGAAGATGCAACCTGATAGTGGCGCCGCGAAAATGAGAGCAGAAAGCAGAATTGTAAGAACTACTGGCCTCATAATGGAGCCTTTCTAAACACCCCCTTATCAATGAATTTCAGTAAAGTTCGAAAGAATCGGTTCCAAAATACCGCCGGTGCGTATATGTGTCACGCCCAACTTGGTGGGTTGAGGAATACCGATGTGGAACCCCCCGCCTGAAGCCTTGAAAGCACTACCCGAAGATCGTGACTGGAGCGGACCATCAGACCAGTATGGCGACCCTAAGACCCTGTACGACATGGTACGCAAATCCGTTGACATGTGGGGATCTGACACCGTACAATGCACCTACATCCCTGGAGAAGGGCTTGAGCGTGTCCCAATTACTCGAGGCCAGTTTCATGATAATATTCAGGCTCTCGCAGCAGGTATGCGGGCCGCTGGTGTCAAAGAGGACGATCGCGTCCTACAGATTGTCGACACGAGCCCCCAGTTTGCCATGATTTTCTATGCTGCAAATATGCTAGGTGCAGCCGCATCTGCTGTTTACACGAACATGAAGATGAAGGAGACCATCCACTGCTACAATCTTGCAACCCCGAGCATTCTCTTCGTTGCATCGGGAGACATTCTCGCTAACTTCAGTGCTGCAAAAGGTGATGCTGAGTGGCCAAATGCCGGAGCAGTTCTACTAGACAACGAAATGCCAGATGAAATTCCAGAAGGACTCAAAGTCCAGACATGGATGGATTTCATTCAGGCCGGACGAGCAGCAGAACCTGTTAACGATCCATGTATGGATCCTCACAAACTCGCAAGCCTGATTTTTACTTCTGGAACCAGCGGTTTTCCAAAGGCAGTGATGCTATCCAACTGGAACGTCCTACACAATGTCCTAGCAATCCAAGGTCGAGCTCCTCTCTGGCCTGGTCGACGGACTGCATGCTTCCTACCATTCGCTCACTCTCTCGCTCAAGCCGGCGATATGAGTGCAATGATTTACTTCGGCGTCGAGGTCCACTATGTATCTGATTTGCTGAACCTAGTGAACGAGGTAGGGGAGATCCGACCGCACATTATGCTCTGTGTACCCCGTGTCCTAAACCGATTCCATAGCCGTATTTTAGCAGGTATCGAAGAGGGGTCTGGAATCAAGAAGCGGCTTGCTAAGTCGGCTCTTGCTACCGCAAAGAAGCGTACCCTAGCCGCACCAACAGAAATGGTTGCCGTACCCCCTAAGGGATTGAAAGACAAGATTCTGACCAAGCTTGCGATTACCAAAATCCGTGAACGACTTGGTGGCGAACTAGATCTAATGATTAGTGGTGGCGCACCACTTGACCCCGAAATTGCACTCTTCATCAATTGCCTTGGCATCACAGTACTCGAGGGCTACGGATTGTCAGAGACCGCTCCACTTGTATCCTTGAATGGATGGCAAGACGACTATGCATCGATGTCCGGAACTGTTGGTCGAGTAATACCTGGTGTTGAAGTTCTGATTGACCAGGATGCATGGGATGATCCCGATTCTGAGGATGGTGAGATTCTAGTCCGCGGACCTAATGTCATGCTTGGTTATTGGAATAATCTTGAGGCGACTAACGAAGTCATCATGGATGACGGCCATCGGACCTTCCGAACTGGTGACCTAGGACGCCTTATCGATGGATTCGTCAAGATTACTGGTCGCGTGAAAGAGCAGTTCAAACTCCAGAACGGTAAGTACGTTGCTCCGTCCCCTCTCGAAGAGCAACTCAAACTGTCCCCTCTCATCGAACAAGCCTCCGTCGACGGACGTGGCAAAGTCGGCACCTATGTCATTATCCAACCAAATGAGCATGCGATGATGGCTGCACTCACATCAGAGGGAGTTCAGACATCTGCCAACTTCGAAGACACCTGTGCCATGGAAAATGTCAATTCTTGGATGCTTCAGAAGCTCTCTGATGAGGTCATGACACCTCAGAACTGGAAGGGATACGAGAAGCCAAGGACCATTATCATCGATCATCGTGAATGGACGACCGAAGACGTCCTCACACCAAAGATGTCGGTCAAGCGTCGTGTTCTTGAAAAGCGCTTCGCGGACCGCATCGCACAAATCCCTTGATGGCGGCGCACCTTCATGACGCCTGAGCAGTGGCTCGGTCTGGCTACCGTCTGCACCTTGGGTGCTATGTCGCCGGGACCGTCGCTTGCGTTCGTGATGAGGAACACTATGGCAGGAGGACGGCGTGTAGGCCTCATCACTGCAATTGGACATGGAATTGGAATTGGTTTCTACGCATTCGCATTTGTAGCACTACTATCGGGGCTCCTTGCAGCCATGCCTTCTCTTGAATCAGGACTGCGATGGACTGGTATCGCTCTACTGATTACCTTTGGTGGACTTCTAATGAGGTCATCTTTCAGTACCGAAACAGAATCGGTTGTTTCCGAACCCGACGTGATGGAACGGAATCCATTCGCTGCAGGATTTGCAATCGCCTTCTTCAATCCAAAAATCGCTGCATGGATGGTTGCTGTTTACAGCCAGTTCGTCGAAGTCGACTCATCTCTCCTCACTATGGTAGGGATGGGTGGTCTTGCATTCGCAATCGACGCCACATGGTATGCTGTCGTGGCCGTCCTGCTCAGTGGTACGTTAGCAACTTCGTTACAGGACCATGCCCAAACCGTCGATCGAATTGTAGGAGTTCTGTTAATCCTGAGCGGTATACTTCTAATCATACTCTGAGAATCAAATATCGTAAAGAAGATCCGACTTGGAATTCTCCCTCGTGGTCCAATAAATTTGGAAATAACAGCCTACCGCCATGACTACGAAGAGGATGATACGGTTCGTCAAATCAATAAAATCCAATGTAAGAGGTGTGCTCGCTCCGAAAATAAGTACGCTTGAACCCATCACAATCGCGACACCACCAATTCCAGAGGATGCAAGGAAACCAATCGAACCAGACTGCTTCTTGAGCATAACCACACCTGCAAAGAAGCCAACATAGGAAATCGCTGTCTTCATCAGAAGTTCTGTCGGATAATATGGTTCAATCACTGTCATGACCATCATAGTAGCGAAAAAGCCAATCCATCCGCTGACAAGAATATGGATTCGTTTAACAAATCTGAATACTAGCGCTCCAGCTATTAGGCCCACTACTCCAGCAAGGAGAAGCATTTCGTCACCAGCAACAGGAGACGATTCCATTGCACCTGCAGCTCCATAGACGGTGAGACTGACGGCTCCGCCGATTCCAAGACCGATTAGCCATGCAAGAATGCGGAAACCGAAGAAGGCGCAAATTACCCCCCCTACCAGCAAGAGTATAGCGACTTCCTGAGCAAAGGCTTCAATCTGGTCGAGCACACCGCCTAATCCCAGCATAGACCCGACCATGAACTGAATTAACACTAGAAAGGTCATAGCCACTTCGGCGAATTCTCATCACTGCAAAGTATCTCTGAGATGGTCCCATTCTGTGAGTATGAGAGTCGTGATGTAAGCGATGATACTAGCCCTCTCATCCATGGGTTCATCTTCATCTAGATTCTCGTCGCTAATATCTGGCCAATCATTCCTCATTTCACTAATAGCATAATCCACTGCTTCATCGAAATCTAACCACTCTTCATCGATTTCGAAGGTCTCCTCTGGAGGGGTGTTGGCAACTTCATCCATCACGATGATTCTAATCTGGCCAATCTTCGATTCTGGATCAAACCTGTCAGTCATACCAACCCAATCCAGTAATCTAGAAGCTAAGCATGGCGAGATTACCATGTCAATTTCTATTCTATCATCTTCCATCTGAGCACCTCAATTCGTAATAATGTCCTGCTGCCATTTGCAAAAACTGCACATAAAATCGACGAGTGGGGTCGAAATTTCCGTAGACCTAATTCCATCATATATGTTAGAATCACCACAACATCCACACCT
>PATD01000017.1 GCA_002713585.1 Methanobacteriota archaeon | reverse complement strand
GTTGCACTCTTACAGTTCATGGTTCAGTTAACGGAGATGTGATTTTGTCCACAGGTGCAAGTGTCCTTGTGGAATCACCAATTCGTGTAAGAATTCTCGACCGAGGTTTTCCTGTCGAAGGGGCGACGGTGATTGTTGGCGCCCTTCAGATGAATACTGCCAGCGATGGAACAGCTGAGGGCAGCGTAATATCTGCGAGGTATGAAGAAATTGAGAATATAATTACAGGGACTGTGACAATCGTAGTCCGACAACAAGGTATCGAATCCCTTCGTTCATGGGATACATCAGGCCCATTCGATGAAGATATTAGCGTTTCAACTCTTGATTCGGGGACCCTTACTGGATGGACTCGTATTGAACCTCAATTCTCCCCAGTTCATCTACTCGGAGATCTTGTTGTTCCTGTAGGTGTTACGTTGCAGATCTTACCTCAAGCATCTCTCCGAATCGGCTCTTCCATGACTGTGGATATTCAAGGTAATCTGGATGCAGAAGATGCTACAATCACAGGATATGACTGGTTATCCCTACGTATCTCTGGCGATGGTATGATTCGTGGAACCCAGATTACCGGTGGACCAATCGATGTCGCTTCAGATGGTGAGTTAACTGTCATCGATTCGGTACTGAACGGAGCTCCAATTGATTCGACAGGTTCCTCTCAAGTAACAGTTCAGTCATCTCGCTTGCTCGGGTCCTCAACCTGTCTTTCAGGTATGGATCAGAGTGTGCTTAATGTTCAGGATACCACTTTTGAATCGTGTTATCAGCAGGGGATTCTTGCTTTCGGATCCATCGTCGAATTTACTGATATTACTTTGGAATCGGGTAATGGTCGAGGTATCTGGTTACAATCTGCAAATGGGAACGTGACCAATCTTGAATCAAGCGAACATACGGGTAAGGCTGCGCTTTTGCTCGAAGATACCGGTGATTTACGGGTTCGAGGGGGTACATTCAATGCCAGTCTTGAACCAGCATTGATGTCACAGTATACTGAATCTCTCGATATTGTTGGGGGCCATATAATCGCGAGTACAGGTGTGATGTTAGAGGAATCTTCAGGCATTATGGAAGCGATGATTTTCGATGGAGGCGGTACAGGTGCCGTGGGCCTCCGTGTTGATGGCTCAACTTCACGTCAGTTGACTCTACGAAACCTCTCTTTCAACGGATGGGCACATGGAATCGAATTAATCGGTGACAAGGACGACCTCGAGAATCCAGCCGTTAGAATCGAGGAATGTGATATCGATACTATCGAATCAATCAGTAGTGTTAGCTTGCCGTTCCTTGTGATATCGACAACCCTAACTGGTTCTGTGAATGTATCCACGACTGCATTTTCTTTCGAAGCGGCTTTGATTTCTTCTATGCCTGCAGGTGGAATTGAAGTAATTGAACCTGCGACAGTGCGTATTGCTGAAGAACGTCGAATTCTGCTTCAAGATCAATCAGGTAATGCTCTTGATTCAGGCCTTATCGAGTATTATCTTCCAGAGTTCCATAGTTCATTGGAAGAACAATCCGCTATTGTTGAGAATGGTAATTCAGTCATCCTCTATCATCGAGTCGTGACTCAAGATTTCGATCTTACTTATCCACAGGTTCAACTTGATTCCACTGCAGGGGGCTATCTTTCTGAAATTAATTCAGTGGAGGTAGGGGATGGTATGTCATCGGACATTGTGATACAGATGGATACAAACACCATCCCGACAATTACGATTACTCAACCAGCTAATGACCAAGTCACATATCTTGGAGATGAATTTCTCATTGAAGTACAGGTAACAGATCCTGACATGGTTCAAGCAGGTGCATTGATGGTCACATATGAGATATCTGAGGAAGGGAGTTCAGATTCTCAGCAAATTGGAAGCGAAACAGGATTCCCTAATCCATATGCCGTTCTTTCTAACACGGTTAATCCGACTGAGTTGGGCACGTATACACTTACCGTTTCGGTTAGGGATCCCGCTGGCGGTGTAGCTACTGATTCAGTCATTTTCCAAGTTTGGCCACAGGATAATGACAACGATTTCATCGATACTTGTCAGACGACTGGGGATTATGCTTGGTATGATCCAGTGGAAGAGGTCCGCTGTGGACCTGATGAGTATGATGAGGACGACGACAACGACGGGATGCGCGACACAATTGATGTCTTCCCGAAGGATCCCTGTGCTTGGCAAGACACCGATGAGGATGGAAAACCCGATGATATTGTTGCTTCTTGTGCCACCGTTCTTATCGAGGATGATGACGATGACAATGACGGACTTTTAGATCGAGACGATTCTGACCCCAAAGTTCCGTTGACAGTATCTGAAAGCACATCAGAAGATTCTCTAATTGTGACTTTACTATCTCCTGGAGTGGTTCTACCTCTTCTTGTGATTGTGATTGCTACTGCATTGCTTGCCCGCCAGCGGCGAAACTCCGATGGTTAGGTGATGTGGTGAGCGAGTTTTTCGGAACATTCGATGATACTACTTCGGTCGTCGGTTTTGGTGCTATTGTCTTGGTCTCAATAATCGTAGTAATCGACGCATTTCGTTATTTTATGATGGAACGAGAAGTCCCCCTTCTTGGAGTGCTTCCAAACGGGGGTTGGGCGTGGTCCACCACTATTCGGTACGAATATGAGCGGAATTGGGCAAATGTGATCACGCTCATCGTGATGGGCCTGATGCCTTTACTTCTCAACCCCATCCTCGATATTCCGCCGTTGCAATTATTCCTCTTTCCTCTAGCTTTATTCGGGATGTTACTCCTCCAGATTTTCCCGAAACGGTATGCAGTAACACGCGACCTTCTATCTGCAGATGGTTTCACTTTCGAATGGGACCGAGTAGTATGGAGGGGTTGGGAAGGTGGTCGCCGAATTGTCCTTCAGCGTACTGGGTGGTGGTTATTCGCCCCCTTGCCTCTTGGTGGCTCCCCTGATGACCTCGAGCAGGCTGCACTTCGGATTGAAGCGGCAGTCACTAATCGGTGGGAGGAAATCATCGAACACCTACAAGAAGAGGAATGATTTCCTCTCGCAATCATCAAAGACGGACCCGGGAAGCCTATTCCATGGCTGACTACCCCGACAACGAACCCATCCTCTCCTATGCCCCCGGTAGTGTGGAGCGAGTTGAACTACAGGAGGAGATGGATCGACAGATGTCTGAGGTAGTGGAAATACCCTGTATCATCAATGGAGTTGAAATTTTCACAGGGAACACAATGCCTCAAGTTATTCCTCACAAGCATGGCCATGTTCTCGCCAATGTGCATCTTGCAGGACCTGAAGAGATGCAAGCAGCTTGCGATGCTGCCGTTAATGCGCAGATGGATTGGATTACGATGGGCCTTGAGGCACGATGTGCTATTTTCGAGCGTGCCGCCGACCTACTCGCAACTACGTGGCGGGCGAAAGCGAATGCTTCCACCATGCTGAACCAATCAAAGACAGCGTTCCAGGCAGAGATCGATGCGGTTTGCGAACTTGTGGACTTTTGGAGGTTCAACGCTTACTATGCTCGTCAATTCCATGACGAGTTCCAACCTCTCCATTCTCCCGAGGGTGTAATCAATTCAACAGAGATACGACCCCTTGAGGGATTTGTTCTTGCAATCACCCCCTTCAATTTCACAAGTATCTCTGGAAATCTTCCAAGTGCACCAGCACTTGTGGGTTGCACTGCAGTATGGAAGCCAAGTCGTAATTCCATATTCTCAAACCATGTAATCATGAAACTGATGATGGAGGCTGGATTACCCCCTGGTGTCATCAACTTCGTTCCGGGTTCTGGTGAAGCAATTACTAGTATCGCCTTGGAGAACCCTCACTTCGCAGGAGTTCACTTCACCGGCTCGACGAACACCTTCAATGGCCTCTGGGAGCGAATTGCATCATCACTAGGAAACCTTGCATCCTACCCACGTATCGTCGGAGAAACTGGTGGCAAAGATTTCGTCGTCGCCCATCCAAATTGTGATCGACGTGGTCTTGTCATTGCGCTTCTTCGAGGCGCTTTCGAATTCCAAGGTCAGAAGTGTAGTGCAGCTAGCCGTGCCTACATCCCTCGGTCTGTTTGGGAATCTATCAAAGATGAACTCGTAGAGGAGGTAGGACGTATCACCATGGGCGATCCTCGTGATTTCACTAATTTCATGACGGCTGTAATTGACCAACGTTCGTTCGACAAAATTACAGGATATATCCAGCGGGCCCAAACCGATCCTAGTTGCAACATTGTTTGTGGAGGCAACAGCGACGATTCAGAGGGCTGGTTCATTGATCCGACCATCATCGTTTGTGATGACCCAGAATATGAATCGATGATTGAGGAGATATTCGGACCGGTTTTGTCGATCTATATCTACGAAGATGATGGCTTCCTGGATGTCTTGAGCATGTGCGATACTGCATCACCCTACGCACTCACGGGTTCAATTTTCGCGAATGATGAGGAAGATATCCAGACTGCTTTCAATGCGTTGCGCTTTACAGCTGGAAACTTCTACATCAACGACAAGCCAACTGGTGCAGTCGTCGCCCAACAACCGTTCGGAGGAGCCCGTGCTAGTGGCACAAACGACAAGGCAGGAGGTCCCCTCAACTTGCTTCGTTGGATTAGTCCCCGTTCGGTTAAGCGTACCCTTTCGCCTCCACATGAATGGGGTTACCCCTTCCTCTCTCCTGACGAGTGAAACGCCTCACTGCTCCTTTGTCAGTGCTGTTTCCTTTGGGTGGTAGATGGTAATGTTGATGTCCTATCTCGAATGCCATCCGGGCCTTGCGCGACCCAACCATCCCCCCCGATTCCCCTTCTTGGACACCAGATGATTCCGATAGGAATCGCTGGACTATTCACTCAAGAAAGGAAATCATTCGCCGAACTCGAAGAGTCGTTATCCCTCCGAATACTCATCTAGTGGTTAGAAGACGCTTACGTCCTATTGGGTCTCACCGTATTGCACGATTGAGGGGAACTCGCAGACGTCTTTTACAGGCTTCCCTCGAGTTCAATTCGAAATTCCAGAAGCGATGGTGTTGAAGAGAGCAAAGAGGTTCATTGCCTGTCGTGGAGATGAATGGACATGGGAGGGGGGCCTTTGGATCGTGTTGAGCATCTTGCGGCGGAGATCGCTCGCCATTCTCATCTATACTACAATCTCGCAACTCCAGAGATTGATGATGCCGAGTTCGATGCATTGTGGGATGAACTAAAGCGACATTCTCCGAATCATCCTCAACTTAGACGAGTTGGTGCAGAGGTGCCGGCTGGTTCAGTAAAGGTAGACCATCGTTTTCCTATGAGGAGTCTTGACAAAGCCACAACAGAAGAGGAGATTCTCCATTTTGTTCAGGAGACGACGGCGGAGGGTCGACGCTTCCTCGCTCAACCGAAACTCGATGGCTCTGCCCTTTCGCTTGAATATCGGCGAGGCCGACTGGTACGTGCAGCAACTCGAGGTAATGGTGAGCGTGGGGAGGATGTAACAGCAAATGCTCTGAGAATCCCCAACATCCCTCATCGCCTTACTTGGGATGGGGATTGCCATGTTCGTGGTGAGGTTGTAATGCGTCTCGATGTATTTAGGGAGAAGTACGCTGACATCGCCCCAAACCCTCGAAATCTTGCAGCCGGGGCTCTCCGTCAGAAGCACGTTGATTCAGGTAAGGGAAATGCTTCAGATCTAACCTTCCTTGCTTACGACGCGCGTTTCATTCCTTCGGATGAGGCCCATCCTGACAGTCCTAAACCACTCCAGTTTGAACATGATAGCGAAATTGTCCATTGGTTACGCAGCGTCGGTATCGAACCGGCGGGAGACCAAGTTTGTGAGGGAGACACAGTGGATACAGTAACAGCTTCAATGATTTCTCAGACCAAGTATTGGACCGATACTCGGTCTGAACTTCCATGGGAGATTGATGGTGTAGTGTTCAAACTCGATGATCTTGCTAAGAGGGAATTACTGGGAATGACTGCACATCATCCTCGTTGGGCCCTTGCATGGAAGTTTCCTCCGGAGGAGGCGGTAACTGTGCTTATGGGTGTGGATTGGCAAACTGGTAGAACGGGGGCCGTAACGCCAGTTGCACGCGTTGCTCCAGTTGTTGTTTCCGGAGTGACAGTCGAGAATACTACCCTCCATAATGCTGGAGAGGTCGAGCGTCTCGGAATCCAAATCGGGGACAAGGTTAGGATTGTGCGTAGAGGTGATGTAATTCCGAAGATTATCGAGGTGTTGGGGCCGGCCGATTCGAATGATTTGATAGGACGTTTTCATGGAGATGGGACACAATTTGAATCGCTACTTCCGCAACGGTCTGTGCCTGAGTCGCCATCATCTTGTCCTGAATGCGCTTCGTCGCTTGAGATTGATGGTGCCTTTCTTCGATGTAACAACCTCGATTGCCCAGCCCGTGTTGTTCGCACAGTCCTTTACTGGTGTCGAGCTCTTGAGATGGATGGGATCGGTCAAAAACTTGCAGAGCAACTCTGTGATGCAGGACTTGTTCGAACCCTTCCTGACCTCTATCGATTGAGTATGAGCGACCTACTTGCCCTTGATCGCATGGGTGAGAAGAGTGCTTCGAATGTCCTCTCTCAGTTGGAATCAACTCAATCTTTGATGCTATCGAGATTCTTATCAGCTCTCGGTCTTCCAGGGATTGGCCCAGAACTCGCTACCTCAATTGCTGCAGAAGTTGGCGATTTGGAGAAATTGATGATGATGGTTGAGGCGAAAGATAAGCCTGTGATTGATCGCCTTATTGCAATTGATGGCGTTGGAGAAACCGTTGCGTCTTCACTTCTTGATGGGTTAGCAGTGCGTCATTCTATTGTTTCTGATTTAGCAGATATAATCGAGATTACAGCCGAGGTAGTTTCTTCCACATCCTCTGGTGTATTGGAGGGTAAGACATTCTGCATCACGGGGACGCTTAGTCGTCCTCGAAAGGAGATTGCGCTTGCAATCAAAGCATCCGGTGGCAAGGTAGTCAGCACAGTTTCAGGTAAATTGGATTATCTTATTGCTGGCGAATCAGCAGGGTCGAAGTTGGATAAGGCACAACGTCTCGGAGTGTCGATTTTGAAAGAATCTGATTTAGATACAATATTCACCACGGGCGGGAATTTTGAGTCACAAACCAATGAGGAATCAGAGGTTCAAAGGTCAGGAACCTTGGATGATTGGATCTGATTAACCGTAGATCATTGAGGAAGGACCCGCATTCTCTTCATCTTCTGCTACCTTTCCTAGGTGAACCTGGAGCATTTCACGAATCTGTTCTTCAATTCGTTCTGCTTCTTCGATAAGAGGCTCGGTAGGAAGGGAAAGGTTGGGAAGTAACATGTCGAGTTTTTCGATAATACGAGAAGCCGCTCTTGCATCAGGTAAACCCGCGCCAGGTGGCCCATTTGCTTCGGCGAGAATTGCGAAAGTATCGAGTCCTCTTCGTCGGCATTCACCAAGTAGAACCCCAGTCATCCCAGCGACGACGCCTTGACTCAGTAGTTGAACATCCATCTTCTCTAGTCGTTCGCGTGTAGCTTCGGTCGCACCAATGCCTAGAATAGTCTCCTCTGTATCATCATCATCAATAATTTCGTGAGCGTGTTCATCTGTGTGGGAGAATGAATCTATTAGAACACCTCCAGCAATCTTTGCCTCCTTGGACCAATCCAGCAAAGTCTCGGTTAGAGGGAGGACCATATCGTTGCGAACTGGGATTTCAGAGACAATCAGAATCAACTTGTCGCAGCCATCGACTGTGCAAACAGGTTCACCTGCATAGAATCGGAGAGGAGGCATGGGTTGCCCATCTTTCACTAGACAGACGGCAGGAAGCCCGGGTGCCCGAACTCCCCCGCAGAACCTCAGCTCAAGTTGATCGATGAGGTAATGAGCAACAATAGAAGTCACATAACCCACTGACGGGAAGCAGGTAACTACCAACGCACCTTCGGCATCCACATCACTAGAAATCTTTAGAATCGGCTCGCTCGCCATATTCTCTGTTTGGGGCCGATGGTGTTAATCATTGGGCCTAACTATGTGCAATTGAGGATGCAACTATGACCACTCCTGCTCATCAGTTGTCACCCTCCTCATGGAATAACTACGCATCTTGTCCTCGCAAGTACTGGTTGTCAAGACAACGCCTTCCACGGAAGGCAGGGATGGCAGCAACGATTGGAACCGCAGTGCATGATAGTGTGGAGGATTTCTGCAATCTCGATCTTTCCGGGCAGGATGCAGATGAGGTTGGTTGGCTACCACCTACTGCGAAGCGAATTCTCGATCTTCATTGGCAGAAGGAAAAGGAAATTTTCCTTAGAACGCCTCGCCATCCAGCTTTCAAGGATGGCGAAATTGTTCGTGCCCACGATCTTCTAATTGGTTCTCTCAACATGCTCATTGCTAACGCGAAGATTGGTACGGCGAAGATGTCAGAGGTATCCATTGCTCAGTGGCGTGAAGTACAGGATACTGTTCTGGCTGCGGAAGGGACACTCCGCTCACCTTGTGGTCGACTAATGGGCCGACTTGACCTTCTCGTGAAGGATCTTGATGAGGACCGTAATCCCGTTGGGTGGATTGTTGCAGACCTAAAGACAGGCCGACCACCTCCCGGGGGCCTCTATGAGACAGTTAGTCGGCAACTCCGCTTCTATCGAGATATGCTATTGGAAAACAATCCTAATGCACCAACTGTGCGTGCTCAGGGATGGTATTCAGCCGGACCAAAGGTGTACGATGCCGAGGGCCCCTCCGTCCTCGAGGACGCATTCCGTGCATGGGAAGGGATGGCAATCACAAAGGAACCATTGCAGGCAACTCCAGATGATGACGCGTGTCGGTTTTGTGAATGGAAAGCATGGTGCCCAGCCTGGTTCCATGCACGATCCGAGGGTGGACTGTCTGCCCCGACAGGAATCTTCCGTGACGAGGTTGCTCTTGTTCTCCAATTCGATGAAGCAAGTGGCGCCTGCATGGTAGAACTCGTGAGCCCTAAGGATGAGGTTGGTGGAATCATCCCGTCGGGCCGCACTATTGGCCTAATCTGCAAAGGACAGGCACTCGATCAGATGCGAGATGTCATGAATTCAGACCATCGTGGAGCGGTCTTTCTCGGCTCTATCCGAACCAATGCAAAACCCTGGGCCATGGGTGATTGGAGCGAGGTTCTTCCATGGGCTCCCCTTCATGAGTCAATTCGCAATTCATCGTATCGCAACAAGTCCGAAGAAGAATAAATCATTCAGATTAGTTCCATCACAGCGTCTATGGCTTCCTGATTCAATGGTCCTGCAGGTGAGCATAGCCAGCGAATATATCCCGGTTCTTCGTTTGCGACAACGAGCAGATCTCTTGCCTTGTGCTTACCAAATGCGAGTACTACGCTATCCCCATCTTTCCGAAGACGTCCACCTGAACCCGGTATCGATTCAAGGTCTTCTAAGGATGGGCCAAGTGCATTTTGATTTGTGTTCCCGGCAGAGATCCATGCCTGTAACTCCTCTGCCGACCTCCGAAATTCACGCGGATATCTCGACATCCAACGCCATAGAAGCATCAGTGTTGCTCCCGCATCTGCAGCTGCATTGTGGGCGTTATTCAGAGTGATATCCGCTGTTCTACATAGAGTTCCGAGATCATGTCTTCCTGGAATTTTCAATCGTTTGGCGAGGCGTAGTGTGTCAATCATTATGCTAGGTTTAGGTGGCAAACGACCAACTCGGGTATATTCTGCAGTAAGTAGCCGCCAATCATAGCGTTCGATATTGTGTCCAATCACGATGGCTCCATCGAGGATTTCACTCAGCTGGTCAACGTGTTCTTCGAAGGTACTCGCAGAACGAACATCAGAATCTGTGATTCCATGAACTGCACTAGATTCACTAGGGATACTTCGCTGAGGATTAACAAGGGATTCCACAGTAATCGTTGACCCATCACTATCGCTTCCGATGAGTGCATACTGAACAATCCGGTCTTTGCGGACATTAAGTCCAGTGGTTTCTAGGTCGAACGCGACGACGCGTTGACCAGTGAATGGATCGTCCACCATGCACCGCCTTCTGACGTGACCGTTTTTCATACCTCGTCGTTTCAAAGTTGAACTAGAATGCAGAGAAAACGAAGAATCACGGCGTCAGACATAAACAGGGTGAGGGTAGGATTCGGGTCATGGAGGGGGGACGGGTTGGTCGAGGACTCCTTCTCACAGTTCTGATGTTGATGCTTCCTTTGGCCGGATGCACTAGTGCGTTTACTACTGTAACACCGACCGCCCGCCTTTCTGTTGATGTAGACATGATTGATGTCGGTGAAGCCGTGAACTTCGATGCCCGCGCCTCTACCTCTCCCGATCCAACTCTAATCGTTGATTATCGATGGGATTTTGGTACATCGGAGAGGAACACAACTCAAGGATATGTGAGCCATGTTTTCGATGAATCTGGCCGCTTTGACATTAGCTTGACAGTAGTCAATGATATTGGAGGAGAGGATTCAGTCACGGTAACAATCTACGTCAACGAGTATCCGATTGCTGCTGTATCCGGCCCCACTGTCGTCAAAACTGGAACCATAGTCACAATGGATGGTTCCACATCTTTTGACCCAGAAGAAGGCGTCCTTCAATATGCATGGGATCTTGATTGGTCTGTTGATTCTGATGCTGATGGAAACTTCCAGAATGATATCGATGATACAAATGATAGCACCTCATTCATTGTAGATAGGTCTCAGAATCGTACTGGTTCACTGACTGTAACTGATGATAGGGGCGCAGCGACTACGACGATATGGGAGCTGCGAATTCTTGAGAGAACATTCAATGTCACGTGGAGACACCAGACCATGAAGGTAACTTGGGACGGATATCTGAAGCAGGGGGAGAGCCACGAGATTAACCATATTCCTGGAGAGGGGGGACGTCTTCTGGAGTTCAACGGTACATTGGTCTTAGACCGTGATTTTGTCCCTGCAGGATTGCCCCCTGAGGACAACTTCTCGATGATGTTACAGATTCCTGAATCTAGTTGGGCGGCCAAGACGAAGACAGTACAGCACAATATTACTGAAGCATCGACCGGGTCGATTGAACGTACAAATCTCAATCCATATTCTACAGAGACACAGACCTATACTGCAGATTCAGAAGAGACGTTGCTGTCTACATTAATCGCAGAACCAGGCGCACGATTTGGTCAAGGAGATTGGATTTGGACGATTACTGCAGATGAATCAGATCCAGATTTGCCAATTGATGGTGTGGATCCAGATGAAGGAAATAATTGGACTTTAGAAGTGGAGTTCGTAGTCCTCATTCCTATTATTCTAGAAGTTGGATTGCTTTGATTCCCAAGTGTGTCTTGAAAGGAAGCCCTTAGAACCCGGACTGGGTGGAAGGGTCGATGGCGACCTCCATTGAGATTACCAAGGCGACTCTCCGCGAACGCGTCGTCGTCGATGTCAATGTCTGGATGGATGACCCTGAGGACCACGACTTCTCTCCACGTGCGCGTATGTCAGAAGGCACCTTACATATTCAGAATGCGGGTCAAGACGAAGTATCGTCCACTTTTGATCTTGAAGAGGAGATGTTGATTGCTGCTGAGCGCGATCGAGTCATAGAATTACGAGTGAAGTTCGGCGTGCATGGTATGCATGGTACATTGACTCACAAGACTCCCCTGCCACAATCCGGACCCAACGCGAAGAAACTCGCTGAATCTCGCTGGAAGACTCTCCTTCCCCTAGAGTTCCTCCCGAAATCTCGTTGAGCAACATTGGGCCCCAGGGTCTCCCCAGATTGCCTTCAAGTGCCCACCAGCCAAAATAGAACCATGGGCAAGCAACGTGAAGCACGGGAAGAACGATTGAAGCGGGAGATACGAAGATATGTTTCGAATAATCCTGAATGCACTGCTAGTCAGATTGCGGCTTACTTGTGCATCGATCTACGAATGAGGAACCATGGTCTGACCCCGCGCAAGGTGGGCTTCTTCATTCCGAGATTTGTGGATGGTGTAAACTGGAGACTTGACAGTTCAACAGGTAAACGACTCTATTCAGTTGCACATTGATTCAACCGTCGGGGTTAAACCGATGGCACATCTCGCCGAGCCGCTGGACCCATAGTGTAGCCTGGATATCACATGAGCTTGCGGAGCTTGTAACCCGTGTTCGAATCGCGGTGGGTCCGCCATTCGTCACCCTGCTAAGCATTAGCGGAGCGTAAGAAACCCGATTGTATCCGAGTGGTTGAAATTAGTTAGAGCGCTGGTTGTGTCACTGGACCCATAGTGTAGCCTGGATATCACTCTAGCCTCCGGAGCTGGAAACCCGTGTTCGAATCGCGGTGGGTCCATTTTTCTTGATGCTTGATGGCAGATACTAAATTATAGAATTCACAATACAGAATTATACTGCTGGAGATTGTAAAATTGATGAGTATTCAACCATTCAAACAGAATTTAGCCACAATTTTGTTGGTAATTTTGATGCCATTTGCCGCAGCATCAGGGTGTTTGTCTAATGATGAATCTAGTGGGGATTACGACCCATGTTATGGTCCGACAGGAATGGGTGCAGCAGAAGCTACATTTGTACAATGGGAAGATCACCCTGACGACATAGGTTCTGGAGGAAATGATAGCTTGGTCAACGTAATGCTTTACGATCCTTGTCAATGGGACCATTTTTACTTTGAAAATAATGGAACTTGTGAAGACAACTATGCATCGGTTTGTATTCAAATCACGGTCCTGACAGATTCTGGCTGGATTCCTTGTTATGGCAATGGAACATCGGAATGCTTCTTCGAGGAGCAAGAAGGTCGTGTTGATGGAAGATGGGGGGCAAATGAATGGGTCACAATTATTGAAAATGGGCATGATTTGTTTAATTCATCATCTATTGATTGGAATGGAAAGTATGAGGTTAGAGATATTGGATGATTATTTGATTGCTCAAGTATTTACATTCTTATTGGGCTAATCAAGAGTTTGAAAACTGTATGTGGACTGGGCTGGTGTGATTATGGCAATCGAACTTTCTCGGCGTGTAGATTGGCCGATGATAGATCCAGCTAATGTGGTCTATTATCCTCAGTATTGGGACCTTGCCCATCGATTCTTTGAAGAGGCATGGGAGTCGATTTGTGGTATTGATTATCCGACAATAATTTCTGAACACCGTCTAGGATTTCCTGCAGTTGCTACCAATTCTACACATCATGCGCCGTTACGTTACGGGGATACTGCACATTGCCGCCTTTGGGTTAAGGAAGTAGGCACATCATCGATTGTCTGGGGGTATTGTTTTACAGATCAGAAGTCAAATATTGTTTGGACAGCAGAAGTTACGACCGTCTGCGTCAATCTTGATGATTTTCAGCCTCAGCCAATCCCTGAGAATATTACCGAATCTCTACGCAGATGCGGCGAGGATTGATGCGTGATTGAGGTTACCGCATCTTATGGAGGAATCCTTCTCTATCCGATGGGATGAGGATGAGGTAGAAACCGAAGGACCTATCATCGGTGTACCGATTAGGCCTCAGCCGGGAATACTGCGGATTATTGGGTCAGTATTGGTTATTGGTGGCCTTCTTGCTTTACTGAGTGGAGCATCCAATATTTGGACAGGAATGGCTGACGGTCCAACAGATCCTGCAATGTACGAACCGGTAGCCTTGCAACTTCAGGCTGCGGGAGAGGACATCACATCAGAAGAAATTGCAGCCTACTATGATGCGATTGCAGAGAAAGGATACTATGAGGTCCTCGGGACGCTGGAGACCTGTGCAGGAGTGCTTCTCATCGTTAGTGGCGTTTTGCTATTCCGCTGTCGAAGTTATGGAATCCGAATCGGTCTAACCGGAGGATCTCTCCTTCTCATAGATGCAGTTGCAGGTTTGTACTTTCTCCGTTCGGTCGAGGCCCCGTCCGCTATGCTCTCATTGACACTCAACATCCTACAAGTCCTGATTACCTCTTGCGGCCTCTTTTGCACTGCGTTACCATTGCTTCCCCTTGTTTTGTCAGGCGCACGCGAGGCTCTTGACCCTAATCTGAAGAATTCATCTCTAGTGACTCTAGACGAATCGGAATAATTCATTCCGGTTTAGGCCACTTCTTTGAAAGCGCTTTGCGGAGGTCATCATTCATCTTCGCATCCCACCAGTTTGCTCGACGCCAGATTGCATATCGGCCACGGACACCACGTAGATCTGCTCCATCCAACTTAGCATCCTGAAAGTTCGAGAGGTTTAGTTTCGCCTTAGTTAGACGTGCGCCGCGTAAATCAGCTCCGTCTAGAGCGCACTTCATCAGATCCGTCCCAATGAGGGAGGCGTTTCGTAAATCTGCCCCGGAGAGGTTTGAGCCTTGAAGGTTCGAACCATCAAGAATCACGCGTCTTAGATTCGCGTTCTGAAGATTTGTATCTCTCAAATCCTGATCAATCTTTGATTGAAAAGACCAGTCAACTGGATCCGTCTGATCTTCTTGGTCTGACATTGGTCCTTCACTGGGCAGCCCGTGAATCAAGATGTGCACGACCCTCATCGGTGAGAGACATGAATCGGTTCTTCTCGGGCATATCTTCAGGGAAGTAAAGCCGCCCTTGCTCACGGAGACGGTTCAGATAGAGGGAGATATTCCACTTCTCTACATCTTCAGCATCGTGTCCAGCATCGATGAAGAGCTGCTTGAGTTCTCGAGGAGGTGAGTCCTTCTGCCCCTCAACTTCACGAAGGTAATGTATTGCAGCTAGAATTAAATCAGGCTTCTTGGTTAATTGACAGGTTGAGACCAGCGAACTGAATGCAGAGCCGCGCTCAGGAAGCCCAGTCTGCATTGCGGCAATTCGTGCAGCCTCAAACGCTCTTTCCCTAGTCTCGCGGACCTTATCGAGAGCAGTAGACCACTGCTCATCAGCACGTAACTTGAGAAGTTCAGCAGTAACAATCTGCTCAGTCCCTTCAAGATCAATCCTTGAGTTACCGACGCGAATGGAAAGACGTGCTTTCAAACCATCTCCCGACTCGTCGCTCATGGCACCCACCGAATGGCTCAACCATTCTCGGGCTTGACTTAACCGTTCCCGTCGTTTCAACTGAGTTTACAAACCCAAATCCCGCCGATTCCTTATGAGTGCGAGGGGGGAACGGGAGTCGATGAAACACCCCTCAGTGGAACCGGCTGCATCCCGTACTGCAGGATATCTACTCGTTGTTTTGATGCTTGGATTGTCCTTTAGTCCGCTTATCTCAACCGTTAGCGCTAACCCTTCATCAATCACGATATTCAGTAGTGGGAACAGTAGTGAGACAGTAATTGGTAACACCACGGTGGATTTGGCGTTGGAACGGAATACTACGATTACTGATTCCAGTTTTGAGTTGCGGTACCTTTCCTCAGATCCAAGTCCTGGTATTGTTGAAATGGACATTGGAAACGACGGTTTGCTCGAGTGGTCCTTTGGTGGTAATCGCTATGGAGAGCTTGGGTCACAGACTCGATTCAGTACTAATGGATCAATCGCATCAAATAATCCAACCAAGAACACCTGGGCGTCTATCTGGTCTTTCGATCTACCATCAGAAGCGAATGTCGATCTCGCTGAGTTGAACATATCTTATGCCCCTGAAATGGGTGGAGGTGTGGTGCCAACGGGGGGAGCTATTGACGACATGACTGTGGCTGATGTAGATAATGACGGACAGTCAGAGGTTGTGATTCTCGACCGAGACAAAGATCCAGGTAATGGTTCTCATCCACATATCGGAATCATTGATTGGACTCTTGCATCCGGCTTTTCACCCGTCTCTTGGACATGGACTTGTGCAGGTGGCACTGAATTGATGACTGGCGATGCAAATGCTGACTCTCGCATGGATGTGTATCTGATTGATGCACAGAATGGTTCTGTTTGTTTACATCTAGCGAACAATACGGGCATCGCCCCATTCGCAAATATATCTCTAACATCTGCAGGCTCATTGGGTGATGTCTATGTCGATGATATTGATGCTGATGGTTCCTCAGATCTTGTGTACAGTACCTCCGATGGAACACTTTGTTCGACCCTTCGTCGCTCTGGGGGATATACGAGCCTCTTCGTGAATATCACCGTACCTTCAAACTCAAGCGGAATGGGCGGGCCTGGAGGTTCTTCGACGAGTATTTCGGACATACTCTCTGTAAATCTCTGGTCTGGAGTCAAGACGGCAGCAGTAGCGGAGGATATGGAGGGATATGTCTCGTTCTGGAATTTCTCCACTAATCAACAGGGTGCCTTTTCTTGGGTCATCAGCATGGTCAATGCAACTAATCTTGAAGACAATATTCAGGCAGTTGACATTGATGGTGATGGTGACGACGATTTGTATGGTAACGCTCCAATGTCAGGCACAACAATGGCAGTATTCACCAACGCGGGCTACCAATCGACACAAAGTATGGCCTTCTTTGCAAACGAGCCAGTCTTTGCAGATTGGGATGGCTCTGGAACAATGACTGCTTTACTCATCGAGTCTGGAACAAGTGATGGCAGCGATGTGACCTTTACTGGAGATATCGCAGCCCGCTCGCTTTCTGCTTCAGGTATAGCCTCTAGTGGATCAATCCTTCTCGAACCAATCACAGCCCCAACCCGCATGGTTGTCGAAGATATCGATGGCGATGGTGTTCCAGAGCATATTGTGGCTGGCGGTGAAGCAACACATAGCATCTTCATCGCAGGACACCACAATCTGTTAGTCGATTTCGATGGAGACACTACACCTGAGGTTAACATCAGTGGTTATGCGGGCAATGGGAGTCAAGGTGTTGACGAGATTGAGTGGATGGACACTATGGGAAGTCTTCCAAGCATTATCCAGTCGGAACTCACGGCGAGCACTCCATCAATCACGGATTTCTACGGTATTGACCACTCCACATTGCAGCCAGATGCGTACGTTCGTGGTGAAGGCGCGGTTCTTGGCTCAGACCTTCTAATGACCTATTCTCTCTCTACTCGTGTAGATACCAACCCTGGTCTTGGGAATCTCACCAATGCGCTGAACCGAGAGATGGTGGCAGGGTCAGGTCCGTTTGATGTGGGTCTTGTGTTCAACATGACTTCCTCTAGTGGACAGTTCACGCTTCAGAATCTTGCTATTACACACATTCCAGGTGCTACAAGTATCGACTTGCCGACTGAACCAGTTTTGATTCAGATGAATATATCAGAGGATATGGCGTTGCAACTTCAACCGCCCTTCATTGCTTTCGAATGGAACAATACCTCATCTGATGGTGAATCGACTTTCATGATGTACGAGATTCATCGGACTATGGACAATTCACCGTTGAATCTCCTGACTCCTTACTCAACCTCTCAAGGCTCGTTCTTCATGGACCAATCCCTTCAACCAGGGACTTACCGTTACTATGTACGTGCGATGCATCAGAATAGTATCACCTCAAACCTTAGTTCACCTTTGACAATCACAATTGATCCTCCTCCGCCAGATACAACACCACCGGATCCAGTAACCAACCTGACTGTGTTGGATGTACCAGGGGATGAAGGAGGCCACTTGGTGATCTCTTGGGACGATGGAGGTTCAGATGACCTCCATCACCATCTTGTGTATGTCGATATGGTGCAATTCACCAATGCATCCACTAGGGTACATGTTGCGAATTTGACTGCAGGAAACTCCTCTATTGTGGTCAACATGACTTCGGATGTTCTGGATAATACAGGCGGCGTTCAACAGTCTGGAGTATCGATTATGGACAATACGGATCATTACGTAGCGGTGGTAGCCGTTGATATCCTTGGAAACTTCAACGAAACAGTCGTTACTGTTGGCCCTGTACGTGCCCTAAACAATTCCAATGTCATTTCATCTATGACCGTGGAAACCACGACATCGTCTACTTTGGACGTAGACGGCTTACCTCTATCCTCAGTCACTCGTGGTGAATCAATCACAATTTCTGGCTTATTGGATCTCGATACTGAAACGGATGCAGGCCGAACCGTGCAGATTGATCTCAGTGACGATGCTCATAGTACTCAGGTCATCGCCGTCACAGATACTACCGGGGCTTTCTCTGTGACGTACTCTGATTGGTCAACCCTACTCGATTCGACTAGCCGTTTTGTCGGGGTAGTGAATGTCTCAGCGACATATGCCGGAGGTTCGACATCGATGCAGCAGGTCATACTGGGGTCATCTGCTACGTCCGCATTTGTAAGCACTGTAACTGCGTCAGTTAGTGCAGTTCAATCATCCGTGCAACTTGATTCCGATAATCAGGGGACAGCCCGCCTCCAAGTTACCACTGACTCCAGAGACCTCTCCCTACTTGGCGCAATATCCTTTGATTGGACCCTTGGTAATGCCACGGAATCTATCATCTCCTCCACAGGCATATCGGTCCTCGATCAGACGGGATTCATTGAGGAAGCCGTTGATTATCCAGGTGGCGGTGAGATTGAGTTTGTTTACGATGAGAACAGTAGACCGTTTTGGCTCTTGATGACCCCCTCATCTGTATCGATTGACCTTCATCCTCCTCCCACACAGACAGACACAGGTGGAGACACCAATGTGACCGAGCCGACACCAGATCCACTCCTCCTAGAACTGAATGTGAATTGTGGCAGCCAGGCTTGGACCATGAGTGTGAACACCTCGTTGTGGTCTGGCGATGATTCAAACCAGCTTGAGTGCACAGTCACTAATCCGAATCAGAACATTGTCTATGTCGATCTTGATCTTGAGATGAATGTGATAGGTGTCGAGATCGAATCCGATCTTGGAGGATCTTTCAGTATCCAAGGGGGAGCAGATCAGATTCTCATTCTCGAGGTACAAGACGATACTCAGTTCCGTGATGGCAGCGTAGATCTCAGTTTGACGGCATCAGCTCCTGATTACCAAGACAGCGTTACTACCTTGACAATTCAGTTCCAGTTCACAGAGGAAACAGGTGGTTCAACAAGTCCTTCGAACAGTTCCGAAGGAGGGGCGAGTAGCGACAACAATCTCGTTCTTATTGGTGGGATTGTCGGCGCAATTCTCGTACTCGGATTAGTTGGGGCCATCATGCTCCGTTCTGGATCTGATGAGGATGAGGAGGACCTTTTCTCTGATGATGGCGATGATGAAGTCGGAGCACTTCCGATGGCCGTTTCTGGTGGAGCAAAGGCCACTCGTGCTGAAGCAGATATTCCGAAGGGTGTACCACTTGATGAACTCATGAAGCAGGGTTCACGCCCCTCGCCCGTATCTATGGCGAAGTCAAAGACGCCTCCAGTCGTTACTACTGAATCCAAGGAAGAGCCCGATAATGAGGAAGAAGAACCATCTGATGAAATTGAAGTCGAAGAAGCTTCAGAAGATGATTACACGGACTCAGATAATTACCACGTGGATGATGATGGAACCGAGTGGTGGAAGGACGAACTCGATGTCTGGTGGTGGCGTGGACCTGATGACGAGGATTGGTCTGAGTACACAGAATGACCGGACGAGGGTTGAAAACGACCTAAGGAGAGATTGAGCCAATGGGTCTACCGCGGCCGTTCGAACTTGCCGTCCAACATGGCACTGAGCGTGAGCGTCTCGGAGGGACAGCAATCTGTGGTTTCACTACGAAGGGAGCCGTTGGCGCCATTGCAGTAGATTGGGTCATCAAGACGTTTGGAATGGAGCAATTAGGCTCGGTTCTAAGCGAATCATTCCCCGCAATGGCTCTTGTCCGTGGCCGCCGCCCCCAACACCCGGTAAGAATCTACCAAGGCGATGGAATAGGGGCCTTTGTCAGTGATATCGCCTTTCCTGATGAGTTCAATCTCTCTTTTGCTGAGACAGTCATCAAGTGGTTCCGTGATGGCGGCTTCGACCGTCTTGTGATGATTGATGGTGTGTTTCTTCCAAACATGACCGGCGAAGACATCCCTCCTGTTTTCGGGGTCGGTTCTACTGATGCATCAAGAGCTCGACTTGAGGAGATTGGTTTGGAATCAGTTGAGCATGGAATCGTGCCTGGAATCACTGGCTATCTTCTAGCAGAGGCTGATCGACAGGGGTTCGATGCCTATGCAATTCTCTCACCATCTAATCCAGGATATCCGGATGCACGTGCTGCACTTCCAGCACTCGAGGCACTTTCGGAGATGCTTGATCGCGACATTCCACTTGAGGGTCTTATGGAGAAGGCAATCGTCATCGAACAGAAGGTACGGGAGATGATGCAGGAGCATCAACTTACATTGCCTGAACCAAAGATGGATGAGGGTTCAGATGACGACCCGATGGTGCTTTGATTTCAGTAGAATGGATTCGTACCAGCATCATGATCAGTCATATCGACAATCGCAGTGATTGCTGGGACTTTTTCTCGGATTACCACTTCGATACCCTGTTTCAGTGTAACATCTACCATTCCACATCCCTGGCATCCACCTCCGAACGCGATGATAGCCTTGTCTTCATCCACACCGAGGAGTTCGACGGTTCCTCCGTGAGAGGCCACCATTGGGCTAACGTCGTTACTGATAACGTCCGCTACGGACTTTGAGATATCATCGACCCACATTGGGTTCGGGTTCTCAAATTGAAATCCTCCTCCCATGAGTGTCTCAACGAAGTCGAGGATTGCACCTTCCATGTATGGTGCACTACGCTCGGCAATGAGAACAGTCATTCCATCGACTTCGCAAGCCACATCGCTTGCAATCTTTTCAGCTAAATCGACAAGGTTCAGATCATACCGAAACCCATTCGCTCCTCTCCCAATAATCTCTACTCGGAGTACACGTTTGATATCGTCATCGGCGGTGCTTTGGAATTGAGCGAGCATCTCACTCGCCTTCTCAGTGATGCCGATCATGACTATCCCAGTTTGTGATTGGATTTGAATCTGAGCAATTTAACCTAGTTCAAGAATTGGAGGGAGGTTGTTGAAAATCCTGTTGATGGATATCAATCATTGATTGCTCTGGAACACCAGGAGTCGTCATTACTTGTCCGACAGGTGCCTGCATTTGCCCGACAGGTGCCTGCATTTGCCCGACAGGCATTGGCATTTGCCCTACAACTGGAACTTGGTTTCCAACTGGCATGTGGAATTGATTCACCATCTGTACTTGAGGCGGGGGGCCACCAATCGCTAATCCGACAATCAGAAGAATCAAACCGACAGGAATACCGCAACAACAAGCAAAGGAAGAGAGCCCCAGACCTCCAAGGAGTCCGCCTAAGTCCTCACCTAAGGCCGTTAGCATAACAACTGCGTAAGCATCATTATCAAAGAGAGTAAAATCAACTGATTCATTGTTTGAATCGGTCACTGAGACAGTGTAATCTGAATTTATTGTACAATTTGCTTTGCCATAGAAGGTCTCACAAACATACGCCGAAATAACTAATCCATCATGAATCTGGTCTTCTTCAGTCCATTCATCAAATACACATCCTCTGTTGATTACATCCGCTGTAACATCAGTACCATCTTCATCTGTTACTGTGACATTGTAATCGGAACATCCATCAACAAAACCATCTTCATCACTGTCAACATAATCCAAACTGACTAGGACCTGGAAGGCAACACTACCTTTTCTATCCTCATCGACATAGGTGAATGTAGCATTTCCGCCTTCTGATTCTGTGTAATATGGAGATGGATCATCATCAATATTTTCGAGATTTTCACCAGCGGATCCAGAAAGTACTCCACCTACCACTGTCAACAGAACAAATATTCCAGTAATTACTCCACCTGTGATGGTTAGGCCTTTGTTCATACCCACTCGTCCCCTGATTCGTATTTCAAATCCTTGGTACTTCGTGATGTTAAAGAACGCAGAGGAGGGTTCATCGTCATCAACAGTAAGAGGATGTACATGGCGGCTCAGTTTGATCGATTGGGCCGTCCATTCCGCGACCTCCGGATATCTGTAACTGATCGTTGCAACATGCGGTGCGATTACTGTATGCCTGCCGATGTTTTCGATGCCAACCACAACTTCCTTCCACGTAGTGATTTGCTAACTTTCGAAGAAATAGACGAGGTTGTGACTTCGCTTATCCCTCATGGTTTGAAGAAGGTCCGGATTACGGGCGGAGAGCCGTTGCTGAGACGCGATCTCGATGTCTTGATTCGGATGCTTTCGAAACATTCCTTGGATCTAGCATTGACAACGAACGGCCTCCTCTTTACAGGACGTGCAGAAGCCCTTGCTTCTGCCGGGCTTAACAGAGTCACCTTCAGCCTCGATAGCCTCGATCCAGTGACTTTTGAGAGTATTACAGGGAAGTCAGGGGATTTGATTCAGCTAATTATTGAGGGAATTGAGAAAGCAGTCACACTTGGCCTTAGTCCGGTGCGAATCAATTCTGTGATTCGACGAGGTGTGAATGAAGCGGATATTGAGCGCTTGATAAAGCGTTTTCAACACCTACCCGTCGCATTACGATTCATTGAGTTCATGGATGTGGGCAATCATAACCGATGGGATCTCGCATCTGTGGTACCTAGTGAAGAGATCCGTCGACATGTGGAAGAGCGTTGGAACCTCCAACAGATTCCATCCCTCCATTCAGGCCAAGTTGCTCAGCATTGGTCCTTAGATTCAGATACGGGATTTGAAGTCGGATTTATCTCGTCGGTTACAGAACCATTCTGTGGCGATTGTAATCGAGCAAGGCTTTCAGCAGACGGCCACATCTACACATGCCTCTTTGCAACATCTGGTCACGATTTGCGCCCGATCTTACGGAATTCTGAGGGGTTGGAGACAGTGACGGATAAATTCCATACGATTTGGTCTGAGAGAGAAGATCGCTACTCAGAACTGCGGGCTCAGCCAAGAAGCCCTACTGCCATCTATCTTCCAAGAGTTGAGATGTCTTACATCGGTGGTTGAATTAGACCTTAGAACTGGTTAATTCCAGAGCAAGGTCGTGTATTAGCGACCAAGGAGCCGCGGTGCGGATGCCTGGATTTGGATAAGCAGCGACACAGGATGGATGCCCTGCTTCTGTGAGGGCTTCTGCGAGTTTGCGAGGCGAAGGTGGGCCTTTCAGTAAGACATGAGGATGGAGATGATCAACCAGAATCAATGAGGCATTATCTGGAACAGTAGCTTCCTCCTGTAAATGACGAATCGCACGTAGAACACTCTTTCGAGATGCTTCAATGAGGTCATCATGCTCCGATGTATCGAAGCCCCATCGCTGCAATCTTTCTTCGTCAGGGACACAGAGTTTCAGTGCGTTTTCTTCGTTGAATCCGAGTAGCACATCGGAGTTATGCAGAGGCCCCATCCACATAGGTCCACTAATTCGACGGTCTTTGTCCGAGATAGCGTGCGAGGTTGGGTGGCGGAAAGGGAGGAAGCAGAATGGTTGAGATTGATCTGGGCCACCATGAGGATGTAGTCCTGCATCTATGGAAATTCTCAACTCTTCTGGTGTCGGGTTCCAAACCCGCCAACCGATGTTTTCTTCCACATCGGAGGCACCTTGCTTTGAGCGACGAATTGCAACACTAACTCGGAGATGGTGCGTTTCCCAGACAGAAAGTAATGGCTCAATTGCGCGATCGTGACGTGCAGCGATTCGTGCGATATTAGCAAGGAGAACTCGAAGGCCTGAGTCGTGGGCCCAATCGTTGGTGCGCACTACTGCTCCGTATCGGCGCATCGTTGGACCTTTACTTGAGCCCGTTAAAGCGGCAGAATCAGTGGCACTAACCTCAAGAATTCCAGTTCGAGCAAAAGCTTGGATCACGGGGTCTAGGAAGGTGACAGGTGATCCGAATGGGTCGACATCAATCCAATGCCATCCATTGTTGAGAACTTGTGCTCGTAAATCACCTTCAATCAAGGTGAGTGCCCCCTCTTCATCGAATCGATCCTGATTCTGTCGTGCCCATTCCAATGATTTCGGAAGGATATCGCAGACATGAGCATCGATTCTTTGCGCCATTTCTTCGGGAAGTTCGTTGAGCCAACGACGTGCACGAATTCCAGAAGCTCCCAACCCGTCCAAGGCTCGAAGAGTTCCCTTTGGTAACCGTCCGAGTTCGAACAATCGATGCATGAGGAGTACAGAGCGCGTTCGACTACCGTTCATGGCTGGATTGTGAAATACTTCTCGTGTTGCTTTTGATCCTGGCCCGCGCCCAAAATGCTCGTCGATGTTCTCTGGAGTGGGGAGCAGCATCGGCGTTGCACCTTCCAGACCAAGGTCAGGCTCCTCCATGGCATGCCCGGAGCGTGGCTGGCTAAGGCCCTTCCGCGGCCGAAGTAGCAGGTCTTGTGTACCGCAAGACCTTGTGTACGGCATTGTTCACTGTGTGAATTTGGTGTCTAGTATCTGCATCATTCAGCAAACTGAGGGCAACGGTACAGATTCGATCTCCAAGAGGGAGTTCATCTGCTGCATCGAAGGCACAGATCTCCCTGAAAAGGACTTCATTCCCACCAGGTGTTTGAGCAACAGGTCGGATGATGTAAGGCGCTCCATGTGCTCCTCGTCCAGGTGATAATCGCCAATGGACGCCCGATGAACCTGCGATTCTCAGATGTGATCCATCGCACCATATGCCTGGCATTGCATCCACCACTGATCGGAGTAAGTAGAAAGATCGTTCAGTTGGGTTGGCGACTTCGCCTTGGTCTTCATGGCCTGAATCGATTGCCCATGCCATTGTCAGTCCGCGGAGTCGACGCGCGACATTAGCTCCATCTCTTCCGTTCCATATGGCGATAAATGCCTCAATGGCACGTGGTGACCGTGGAAGTTGGAGCACATGTCGCCTCCTGTTCTCATCTAGAACCGTGATGTGAAATCCTTCAGGGGTGTAGTTGAATGGAGGATCTTCGGGCCACTCGACAGTCTCGAGAATGAATGGGCGAACTGCTCCTGGTGATTGAAAATCTTGAATCCAGAGTTGGCCTTTTCTAAGTTCCATCCGATCCGTAATCGGGCGGAAATCAATACCATTCATCCCCATTAGTTGCTTCATTAATCGAACGAATCGTCCCCCAGGATCACTTCCTTGACTCAGGATTAGACGTAGAAGGAGGTGCCCGGGACCATAGGTCAGTGTCCAATCCCCTACATCAAGGCCGACGGAGGAGGTTTGTATGTGGTGACCATTGAGTAGGCAGGGCCCCATGAACACCTTGCGTTTTACATGATGGCGGAGGGGTGCTCCACCATCGAATAATGGAGAATCTTCGTCGAAGACGGAACTCATATTGGTAAGTAATGAAAGGACAGAATCATCCGACCATCCGTCTAAAAAGGAGTCAGCAGAGGCATCTGGTAAGAGCCAAGAGAGTACCTCTGCCCAGCCTTCGTCGTTGGCTTCAATTCCATTTTTTCGGACTCGTTCTAAATCGACCATTGCAGCCTCATCCGCCATAGCTTCAATCTGCCACGAGGGTGTTCTTTCGACAAGATCCCTGACAAGATGCCACCATGGTTCACACACTGCGCATAACCCTCCAAACATGACCGCCTCTTCGGTCTCAGTTCTGCAGAGCTCACAATGCGCCATACCATGTTGAATACCTTCAACGGTATTTCAATCGCCGAGAATCAAACTCAGTAGTGTTCGAATCTGATGTTCTGATTCATGTGGGTGACTATGCCTGAATCATTAGTTCTCCCAATGACGGATACGCCCGCGTCCTTTTCCTTCAGCCATTGGAGAATGGTGTCCGCAGAGTCGTTGGAGACAATGAGTATCATGCCAGTGCCCATGTTGAAAGTTCGATGCATTTCCCGATCGTCGACTCCTCCCATTTCCTGAATCCAGTGGAACTCAGGTAGTACTGGAAGGGGTGAATCGATGTGATATCCCCGAGATGGATGGAGACGGAGTAGATTGGAGAGACCTCCACCAGTGATATGCGCGATGCCGCGAAGGTCACTTCGATCTCCTTCTCCAGATCCATCCAATGCTTCGATAAGGTCCTGGACCGGGTCCACATAGATTCGTGTGGGATTCAGTAGAACTTCTCCAAGAGTCGTAGTTCCAGATGTCCATCTTCGAATGGCACGATTTGAATGCTCTGTATCGAAGGGGGCAGGTCCTGAGAGGTCTGCACCCGTCCGTTCGAGGACTGCGCGAACAAGGGAATAGCCATTCGAATGGATACCTGAAGCTGGAATACCAATCATGACATCGTTTGATCCAATGTGTTCACCAGTGATTGCGGCATCCTTTGGCATCCATCCTAGTGCAGTACCTGAGAGATCAAGTTCCTTGACAATTCCAGGGAGAGTCGCGGTCTCTCCTCCAGCAAGGGTGACCCGGGCAAGAGAGCAGGCTTCAGCAAGTGATGCACCAAGCGCAGCATGCTCATCTGGAGAGGGTTTTGGTGTGGCGATGTAATCAACGAAAGCGATTGGTTCTGCGCCAACACAGAGTAAGTCGTTGACGTTCATCGCTACGCAGTCGTGGCCAACTCCTTGTAACTGGCCGAGTTCATTGGCAATCTGGAGTTTGCTTCCTACGCCATCCGTCGCCAAAGCAAGCCATCGATCTCCGAATTCAAGCAATCCCCCGAATCCACCCGGGAGGTCCACTGGTGCACCTTCAGTTCCTGGTTTGCGGACAGAACCGCTGAGTGCTCCAATCAAGGAGGAGACCGCTGCACCTTCGAGGTCGATGTCGACACCGGATGAAGCGTAGTCAATCCCTTCATCCATGGACGACATCCCGGGCCGACGCCACATCAACCAATCGCCGATTTTGGGTAATCTCCAGAATCCATTCACAGGCCTATAGGGGCCGAGATGAAGTGGGCACTCATACTCCACCCATTCGCTTCAGCGATCCGATTCAACCAGTCAGCAGTGGCACGGGGGCCGACAGTTTCTGTTGCATGGTGGCCAGCGAGAATCAGAGAGATAGCAGCCTCCTGAGCTAGAATCGCAGACTGGAATGGACCTTCCCCACTCAGTAAGGCATCAACACCCAGTTCTTTTGCATCGATAACAGCGCCTCCAGCTGCACCCGAACAGATGGCGATTGTTTCGATTTCATCAGATTCCATCCCTCTGTCTTCTGGGAAGATACGAGTAATTTCAGGTTCAGTTTGTTCCTTGCCCAATATGTGCCGTATTCGCTTCTTGATTTCATTTCGATTCATGGAGGTAGAAAATCGTCCATGGAGTCCAATTTCCATCGTTAAACGTCCATCTTCAAGAGTATCAATTTGAGGCCATTCTGTTGTCATTGATGAGCCCTGAATAAGAGACGAATCCAGCGGACTGGGGAGTCCCTTTGAAGCAAACCATGTTCCATCTCGTTGGATGCCAAGGCCGTCTGCGAGGACGGCATTGTTACCAAGGATTGGATGAGCATCCATGGGTAGATGGAGAGCCAAGATTGCCAAATTGTTGGCAATTGCGACTCGTACCCTTTCAGCTTCAACTTCATTGCTAGATGGGAGCGGAATTGCACCCAGTGTCCAAGTCAGGCCGTGATGTACAACAAGGAGATCCGCTCCTTCGTCGATGGCTCTATGGATCACCTCCAAACTCGCATCAGTCGCAGTCATCACCTTGTTGCAAATGGTATCTGAATCAGGAATAACCTGAGGCCCATTCCACGCTCGGCTTGAATCTGGAATCTCATGAACCCGATATTCAGTGCACAATGCAGCCATCACTTCGTAGACGGATGGTGATTGCATCTTCATCACCTCATTCAAATTCCAGACGAATAAATTCGCTGCCTTCCAGAGGGCACCGAATCATTGGCATCGACTCAAGGATACGAAGATGAATCTCTGCAGTGATATGCACGACGGTGGAGAATAGATGGCCACCGACAACCTCGTGGTCATCAGTCATGCCAGTGATATGGAGGTGGGTAAAAGGCTCTCCATCATGCAGAGCAAGGTTTCCCATTAGGGTAAGAAGTTCCATTGGTTCAGCCCGGTCGATTGCTCGATAGACCCCTTCTCCATCGAGGAATCCCGCAGAAGTGTCGCGAATCCGACCAATGCCGCTTGTGATTGCCGCCGCCTTCACTCCATTCTCCTTTGCCCATGCTTTGAGTGAAGTATGAATTTCCTCTCCGGGATCTAAGCGAATCATCGCATCTCCACCGGTCATTGCGCTGTCCATGAGTCAGTATATGACGGGTTCACTACCTATCCGTTTCGACCGTTATATTCCTGCATTGGAAGGCTAGAATATGTAGTTCCGATGCACGCGAGAATCGCTTCTGTTCCATCGGAAATCAACGGGTTGAACGCCGTTTTGCCGTTTGGTTCATACACCGTCGAAGATTCCCTCTAAGTCCTCGGTGAACATCATGGCGCTCCAGTTCGATGATTTCGGTGCGCGTTGGGAGACCTTCTATGACGAAGTAATGATTGGACGCATTCAGAGCTTGACAAAGGACTCAACTCACCTTCGAGTGCCCTTTAATGAAATCCAATCTTGGGACCCGGATTTCGGAGCTAGAATCCTCAATCAGCCAAAATCCCTCATAGAACGAGGTCAACGAAGCCTTCGTGACAAGTGTCGAGAGAACGGAATTAACCTCGAGCCCACCCTACTCCTTGAGCATCTGCCTGCGGATGTCGACATGGATTTGGGTGAGATTGGCTCAGATGACCTGAATCGACTCCGTGCTGTCAATGTCGTTATCACAAAGCGTTCCGAGATTCGCCCTCGAATCTATTCTGCTGTATTTTCTTGTGATAGTTGTGGAGCCCATACTGAGGTTCGTCAGGATGATGAACGGGAACTGAAGGAACCTCTAGAGTGTGATGGATGTCAACTCCCACCTGGCAACGGTGCCCAGTCCACTCGGTTTAGTATAGATTCAGATCGATGTACTTGGATCAACAACCAATATCTGGAGATCCAGGAACTTCCAGAGAGGGTGAAGGGAACTGGTCAACCCTCACGTGGACGCGTTCTCATCGAGGGGATTCAATGCAACATGTACTTGCCAGGAGAACGGATGACTGCGAATCTAATCCCGTATACTCAGGCTGGATATCACCGTAACAAGAAGACGCCGATGTTTGAGATTGTCTACAGCTTACATTCTGCCACACGCGAATCTCAACCGTTTCATGACATCCAACCTACGGACGATGAGAGAGATGAGATTCAAGAGATTGCTGGACGCGAAGATTTGATGCGTCTAATGCAGGATTCCATCGCTCCTTCGATTATCGACGTCAATTCGAAGTTGACTTTTGTTAAGCGTAGCCTTGTGATGCAACTCTTCGGAGGTGTCTCTCGTCGTAATGCAGACGGCACGCGCAGCAGAGGCGACATTCACATTTTGTTGATGGGTGATCCTGGTGTTGCGAAGTCCCAACTGCTGACCTACATGTCGAAGATTGCTCCAAGAGCGCGCTTCGCATCTGGAGGAAATATCTCCGCAGCTGGTCTTACTGCAGCAGCAATCAAGGATTCATTTGGTGATGGTCGCTTCAGCCTTGAAGCCGGTATCTTGCCACTCTCTGATCTAGGAATTGCTTGTATTGACGAGATTGACAAGATTAGTGCTAGTGACAAGGGCAGCCTTCACGAAGCGATGGAACAACAGTCTATCTCAGTCAGCAAGGGTGGTATTACGACCCAGCTCCGTGCTCGTTGTGCAGTTCTCTCGGCTGCGAATCCCAAGAAGGGGACTTTCACAGTCGGCCCCAACCAGAATCTGATGTTAGCATTCGACCAGACAGGTCTTCCAGTTCCTCTCGCTACAAGGTTCGACATCATGTGGCTGATGAAGGATGAAGTCAACGAGGACAACGATGCGAAAATCGCTCGCCACATCATGGAGGGGCGGCTTTCTGGCGTTCCAGAAAACAGGGTAGAGGAGGACTCCTTTGAGGATCCGATGAAGAAGGACGCGGAGAAATCAATCAAAACAAATGGAGATCGAGATTACTTATCTGTCCCCTTCCTTCGGAAATACGTCGCCTATGCGAAGAGAAATCATTCTCCTCTAATTGGTGAGGAAGCAAAGATACTGATTCTCAATTATTACACCAAGGCAAGGAACACCTACGCTGACAATGAGCAGATGGCTGCAAATTGGGATGATGAAAAGCCAATTCCAATCAGTGCACGTGCGCTTGAATCACTCATTCGACTTGCTGAGGCACATGCCCGAATGCATCTGAGAGATGAAGTCACAGCCGATGATGCACAGATGGCAATCGCGATTTTCTCGCATTGGCGTGAGGAGGAGAAAGTACCCAGTGAAGTTGCAATGGCTACCGGTTCCAAGTTCAACCAGAGAGAGATGGTGGATATCATCAAAGGTACAGTGGGAGAACTCGCTAAGGAAGGTGACGGAATCGCCCATGAGACGGATATTTACAATCGCGCTATGTCGAGAGGAATGGATATGGAAGACATTGACCGCATCCTCCAATTATGTCGCCACCAACTCCACATCATTTCACCTCAACCTGGCCAATGGCGACCAAATTGAGAGCGGGGCGCTCATATCCCTCCACCATCTCGCAACCTCATGGTGGGCGAACCAGTCGGTGAGGTATCGGCCTCCGCCAACCTCGATCCTGAGGCTCTAGGCTTCATGTGTGGATTGGAGATTCACCAACAACTCGCGTCTGGCAAGTTGCACTCGCGGCAACCAAGTATCCTGTATGAGGCAAGCATGGAATCCCTTTCTTCTGATTGGAAACGTGTCGAACGCCGCCTCCATGCAACTTCGGGGGAGTCCGGTGTTGTCGATATCGCCGCACGTTTTGAACAGCGCCGCAATCGTTCCTTTGTTTATGTCCAGTCACCGAATTCTGGTTTAATCGAGTTGGATGATGCTCCTCCTCAAGGCCTAGACCCTGAAGCATTGGATATTGCACTAACAATTGCAGCATTACTCGAAATGCATCCTGTTGAAGTTCTGCAAACAATGCGCAAACAGGTTGTAGACGGTTCGAATACATCAGGCTTCCAACGTACGACTCTTATCGGAACGACTGGTAAGATTGAGACAAGTCGAGGCGATGTTGGAGTAGGTGTTCTTCTATTGGAGGAGGATTCTGCACGGAAGTTAGATTCCGAGAGAACACCTACTGGTGAGAAGGTGTTCTACATCCTCGATAGGCTCGGAGTACCCCTCGTTGAAATTGCAACAGATCCCGATATTATCGATCCGGATCATGCGATGGAAACCGCTCGTGCAATCGGGACACTTCTCCGCTCAACCCGTTCTGTTCGACGTGGTCTTGGGTCGATTCGTCAAGATCTCAATGTATCCCTCGCGTGTGGCGATCGTGTAGAGATAAAGGGAACTCAAGATCTGGAATGGATTCCAAGAATCGTTCGTTTGGAGATGGCACGTCAACTCCACTTCTATCGTCTTGCGAATGAACTCCGTTCGGAAGCAGGACTACCACCGCTTCCACCTAATCGTGATGATGATGATTCATCAACCGAAGCCTCTGTTCTTGAGAAGGTGAATTCTCGTCTTCCGTTTGAACCAGAAGATTTGACGGAATTCTTTGCGGACTCAACGTCAAGCATGGTAGAGCAAGGCCTGGCTTCAGGAAATCGCATGATTGCCGTTCATTTGCCAGGTTTCGCCAACCGCCTTGGCTCTAAGAAATTAGATGATGACGGAGCACAGATGCCTCGCCTTGGTAGGGAACTTGCCGGTGCTGCGAAACTTGCCGGTGTTGCAGGGATATTCCACAGCGATGAACTTCCTGCCTACGGTATCGAGCAAGAACATGTGAATCGCGTTCGAGAAAATCTTTCTCTTTCAGACAATGATGCATTCGTTTTGTGTATCGCTCCAGAATGGCAAGCCCATCTCGCTCTTGAATCGGTTGTCGAACGTGCACGTGTTGCATATCTTCGAATCCCACAAGAAGTTCGCAACGTAGTTGTCAAGCGCGGTGCACCTGAGGATGGAACAACTGCTCCGATGCGCCCATTGCCGGGTTCAGCCAGGATGTATCCAGAGACAGATATTCCAATTCACAGAATTGAGTTACCATATTGGCAGCATATTCTTGCACATCTCCCTCCCACTGCTGATGAGAGAATGGCACGCATCAAACCACTAGGCTTGTCTGACAATCAAATCGAAGCACTTCTGGGGTCAGAGTTAGATGACTGGATTCATGATCCGTTCAGTAATGGAGAAACTTTTCCTGAGTCTACTGCACCAAAGGCATGGGCTTCACTCTTGCTTGATCGAACCCGTGATGATATTGCTGAGGAGGCATCAGTCGATTTACAGGATGTTCCATGGCCATTGATTGCTCACGCTCTAGTCGTAAGAGAAGAGGGCTCGCTCACGCGCGAAGGGCTCGCTCCGTTATGTGCAAAGGCTCTCAAACAAGGTGCATGGCCTGCTGATGCAAACGAAATTCGTGCATGGTTTACAGTTACAGCAGAGCATGAAGGATTCAAGCCTGCTGATTCATCAACTCTTGAAGCAGTCATCGATGAAGTTCTAGCAGAGAAGGCGAATTTCATTGCCGAACGTGGCATGGGGGCAATGGGTCCATTGATGGGCGTAATCCTTGGAAAGCTCGGAAAGGGTGCTGATGGGAAGGCTGTGTCTGCCATATTGAGAGAGCGCCTTTCCTGAATTAAAAACAATAATTTTCGTTGATTTTTACACTAGTTTAAGTGCCACTCCCTCGGACAACAGATTCCATGAAAACCCAAATTGTGCCCCTTGCAGTATTATTAATTTTGACTGGAATGATGATTCCCACAACAACTGCTGAAACTGCAACAGGGTCTACTGTTGACGTCACCATAATTGGTGTTGATGGAACTGAGTACACTACCAGTGTCACCGTCATGGAAAACTACACCGGTTACAACGTGACAATCGATGCAGCATCAGCACTTCAGATTTCAATCAACTCAACATATTACGAGTCGTTTTCCAGTCACAGCATCGATGATCTCTTCGGGGAGATAAGCGACGTTGCTTGGGGTGAGTCGGGCTACTGGTCGTGGGGTCTCTTCGTGAAGAATGGCTCAGGATGGGAGGCCTCCTCAGTTGGTGTTGACTCCATTGCAATCGATGACAACCAATCAATTGCATGGGCCCCCATGATTGACTACGGTGTTTGGTCAGACATTCCATTGAATGATGCCTTGGAGTGCATGGCTGCCGACCACACAATCGGTCTTGACTCAACCGGATTGGCATTCAATTTGACCTCTCTCTCAATCGCAGTTGGCGATTCCGTTTGCTGGACTTGGGAAGATGCATCAATGCCACACAATGTTGCAGAAGTACAACAAGAAGGCTACACCAGTTACAATGGAGGAGTCCGATCTGGCGATGCAGTGAGCAGCCTAGCTTTCACTCATACCTTCGANGAAAATGCGACATTCAACTATGTCTGTGAACCTCATGCTTCTATGGGAATGGCGGGGCAGATCGTNGTTGGTGATGGCGGAGTAGTTGTGGCAGAAGAAACCGAAGTCGTTGAAGAGACTCCTGGTTTCACCACGGTGACCATGGCCATCGCACTTCTTGCAGCAGTTCTACTTGCACGTCGGAAGGATTGAGTCCTCGCAGGCCTGCCATCGGACTCCATGAGGGCGAAGATAACCATCCTCGCCCTCATCCTCTTAGCGCAAACATTGTCTTTTGCAGATGCAGGACCGACAGATGATCTATCATGGTCCAAGGATCATAATGAGATGATTTCGACATCTCCTTTGATCCTTGAAGATTCGATTGTAGTCAAGACAACTGACGGCCTCATCGCATACTCACATAGCGGTGAAGAACAATGGAAATGGAATTCAACTCAAACTCTATTGTTTGAGATTTCACCATTGTATCATCATGAACTAACGAATTTGATTGTGACTGGTTGGACAGATGGTCAGGTAACTGCTCANCAACCAGAAGATGGAGAACTAGTCTGGTCTATNTCAACTGATTCACCGATGTGGGGAATCACAGGCAGAATTCACGAATCTCAAGGAACCATTGTTATTCCAGTAGAAACCGGACTGTTGTGGATTAATCCCAATGATGGCTCAATAACCCGTGAATTCACCTTTCCCGATAACGTAACAGGGTATCGTCATGGTGCTACATCGATTGTTACCGATGAAAATGTGTGGTATCTTGTCGGCGATGAGATAGGTCGGATTCATCGAATCGATATGAATCAATCAACGATAATTGCACAATACAATTCTTCTCGAATTCGAGATTCAATTCATGTTCTAGATGTGCAACAAGGCCGCTATATCGTTGCATCTAATGGAATTGAAGCGAATATATCTGGACTCCATGTATTGGATGATTCAGGCCCCATATCAAGTATTGAACTTCTAGGAAGTGTGGGGACAATTGCAGTCCACAATAGTTCAGTCATCGTTGGCGATACCAATGGTTTGCACTTGTTTGAATGTGAAGTCAACTGTTCTCTAATGGACCATCATGAAGGCCTAGGATCGATTACAGGGGAGATTAGAATTCATGAGGTGAATGGTTCTTCTTTGGTAACAACTCCTTGGAACGTAGCAAATGGACATTGGACTGCACATCGGATTGAGAATGATACAACACTTGTTCCGATTTGGACATGGTATCCTGAGATTGAGAACTGGCTAACCGCTGGAATTGACTATCATCTAGGAGTTTGGGCGGGAGGGAATGATGCAGGCTTGTTAGAGGTAAGAGGTGTTCCATCAAGCCCAACAAACTCCTCTAACCTTGAACAAAATCAGGAAATAGAATCCACTGAATCGCCCCTGTTTTCTCCAGGTATTATGCTCCTAATCGGGCTAGGTTTGACTGGGATTCTTATCCTTGCATCTCAGCGTAATGAGATGGTTGAAACTAACCTCCTTCGCGCAGTTTCACTTATCTGGCTAATCGTTGTCGTTATCCTAGCACCAGCAATTCTTGAAGCATTGACAGAGTCAGTTACAGATACTACTGTTGATGCAGATGAAGAAGATCCTCTTTGGGATAAATTCCCAGACTCGTACATCGGTACCCAAGTTGTTTGCATTGATGTACCGAATGGACGCGACTTCGTCGAAGCTCAGAACACATCGCTCCATTATGATTTGACGGGTTTTGAAATTCAAAGGACGCCACATGTCGATGGACGAGTTGAGGCGTGTATTGGAGGTCTAGAAAGTCACACAAATGTCGAATCTGCTACTATAGAAGCAGCGGGATTGCTTGGATTAGAGATTCAGATTGAGGACCATGCATTGGGATCTTATCTGACTGGAATCGGTAGTTTCGAGACCGCATCTGGAGATGGTGGCTGGGAGTACTGGGTTAACGACAATCATGCACTAGTTTCGATTGAACAACATCCTTTGCCAACTTCTTCCGTTATTCACTGGCGTTTCCTGTGAGGGCATTCTAAGCCGGAACCAATCGTAACGGCTTAAGGCCGAATCACACTCATTGGAAGTTATGCTCGGCCTCCACGCGCTCAGTGCGCCTTCTGAAACCGTGCTCCATTCGGAGGTTCTCCTCGTGGGACTCGCTCTGATGGTACTGTTGA
>PATD01000016.1 GCA_002713585.1 Methanobacteriota archaeon | reverse complement strand
ACGACCTCCGTGAATGAATGAGCACCTGTGGCGGGGGACTTTGTTTCAGTCAGAACAATCACATTGAGGGGCACCTCTTGGTTGCTAGAGAAGGCTACATTTCCAGATACAGTGAAACTGATTACAGTTCCAGCAACCCAATTTGTCGGGCCACCGGATTTTGTAACATTCATTGTTGAACCATTGAGCATCATGGACGTCTCATCGATGTCTAGAGACAATGTCCCTGTATTCTGGATACTAACAGTAGTCTGATTGGTCACCGAATTCCAATCAATATTCATAGGGTCAGATACAAGTCCAGCACTGGTCTTTGAATCAACCTCTGATTGAGATGCTGTTCCTTCCATGCCATCCACTATATTCGCATATGAGCCTATGAGGACACCTGAAACGATGCCGGCAACAAGAAGGCTGGCAACCAACATGATCATCTCAGAAACCCCTCCATCTGCCATTATTTCACCTCACTGGATGGTTGCTCCGAAACCGACACCATGGGACGCCACATAAGCCCGTGTGGGTGTTCCAGATACTGATGTACTACCCATTACTGTCTCCCCTGGAAAGAGATAATCGCTTCCAGTGTAAAAATTAGAGAAATTACGGGGCGTCCCTCCTTCGTATGATAAGAAAATCTCGTCTACCGGTACCGAATCTGTTCCAGCATTGGTGATATTTACGTAGAGTGTTCCGGAAGTAAAAGTTGCATTCACAATCTGGATCTTGATGTCAGGATCTTCGCGGTCCTCGATTGACGACATTCGTTCCATATTCCCAATAGCTAGAACCATTGCATGGGCGAAGATACTCAAGAATACCGTGCCAACAATCAGCGCACCAACGCTGCTTGAACCACCCACATCTCATTCCCCCTCACCAGAGGCAGGGGAGGATTGCTTTGATGACTTTACATTGGCTTGAGAACGCCAGGACTCAACCATCGCGACAAAGGTTAGCAATGGACGATTTGGCAAGGTAGGATTACCACCCTTGGATTGACCTTCCTCGGCAAGAGATGCAATTCCACCGAGAGTTCTCGCTTCATCAGCAGACAAGAAACCAGATTTCGTTGCTGCTGCGATGAAGGACCTTGCATCTACACCTGACAAATGATCGAGTATTAGAGCTACTATCTTGGCGGGATCGACACCGGGCCCTGAAATACCCCCATCCTTGGAACGAAGGAATGGATTCAGTTCGAGGGATTGAGCCTCATACAAATCCAACAACCCTGGTCCTGCATGAGTTGCATCAACACCAACTGGATTATCTGAATCTGAATCTCCCAAATTGATGGCAATAACTTCGCCATCCGCTCCAATCTTATGCATCACGTCTCCAGCTGCTTCCACTCTTGGAGTTGAATGTTGAGCAATAGTTAGGTTCGTCTCCATATGGCCAATCGAGGCTTCCAAACGCTCAAACCGATCTGCGAGCAACTTGAGGAGTTCTGCAGGTGGTGGACCACTGGATACAGTAGTTTCCGGAGGAGCGCTTGCAGTTTCAACACCACCTCCTGAACCCGTACCAATGAATCCGACTCGAGTAGCCCCGGGGGTGAACAACCAGGCTTCTAAATCGGTTGGACGGTATTCGGGTGGGATATCAATTTGGTCAACTGTCACTTTGGACGCCTGATCTAAACGATCCGCCATACGACCCTCCTGACTGTCAACCATCTCCGTTCAACTCCTAATGGATGCGACCTTGCGGCCTTGCGGTTTGGCCCACGAATGGGCCAATTCCACAAATGCCATCATCAAACAATCAGTGAACCAGCGTCAACAGCGTTGAAAGTCAACTGGGAGTAGGTCTCGCCACCACCATCAACGATAATACGGAGTTCCTGGGTGTCACCGACATTAGCCTGACATCCGTCATCCACAGCGTTAGCTGCGACTGTATCGTCGTCACCATTAGCATTGGTGTCAATTACAACGGCGAAGGTTTGTCCAGCAGTTACAGAGGCTCCGGCTGTCATTAGTGTACCGTCTAGTGATTCAGCGAATATGTTGTTTGCATCCTCGAGTGAACCTGTGTTGGTGTCAACGGTTGCAGTGCCATCGTTACAAACAATCAACCACGAGATATCAGAAATGAGAGTTGTATCAGAACCTGCTGCCATCTGGACAATCAGAGTGACTTCTTCGACATCCACGGTTGCAGCTAGCCCGTCATCTTCCGAGACATAAGCCATGATAATCTGGATCTTGCCCGAGAGTTCATCACGGGTGTCGTCACCAGTTGCCTCAGCACGCTGCTGAAGTTCTTCTGCGGTCTTGATGATAATCGTAGAGGCTACTGCGGCCACCAAGATAAGTGCGATGAAGACGATCATCGCTCCAATCCCGATCGATGCACCATCGTCGTTCTTCTTGTATTGTGTCTTACTTGCGTTCATGGGTATGTCCACCGACTTTACGCAATTCATCGAAGTATATCATAGTAGCCCCAAGAGACATTTCAAAGAAGATGCACGCTTTGGGTTGAAATTGCTTAACGTGCATCGATTTCAGTGTTGATATGTATGACCTCACCTGGTGCGAGATTCTGGACAAACGGAAGACGCCTAGCGGTGAACCCACGAGGGAGCCAAGNATCGACGACAAAGCCTTCCAGGGATTTGAGAGTCCGATTCTCTATGCGAGTGGATACCGTTAGATCGCCCATGTCTGCAAGATACCCTGTAACGAGGGATACCCTCTTGGCCAATACAAGATTTTCAGAGATGGTTCCAGTTGGATGAATTTTGATACCCATCTCAATGAAGCCTCCGGGCGGTATAGCAGGCACTTCGGCCGCCTTAGGTTCCGCAATCCAGTCCGGAGGAGCAGGCGCAGCCAACCGGAATGAAGGGAGTAAGTCAGTACCAAGATTCTCGATAGTGAGCAGAAGAAGTCCATGCTCCATCTCAGCAGGCCAACGAGCCTCGACTGTGAGAAAGAATCGACCAACAAGGAAAGGATTCACACGGCCCCCGGATTCAGACAAATCAGAAATTGCTGAACGGAAAGATTCGAGGGCTGATTCCCAATGACCCTGATCTAGATCGATGAGACCATCAGTCACCATTCCCATCGCTCTTTTCTCATCTTCTGTCAAATCATCAAGTGTAGATAGGTGCTGCTCAAGGGCGAGAAGTGAACGGTGTAACCTAACCACTTGTTTCTCAAGGAATTCTGCATCACGATTCGCTTCCCTGAGATCTTTTCTTGCCTTCAATGGGCGATGATTCCAGAGGTAGTGTCGGACACGAACAGAACGTTGAGTCAACTGCTCAAGGAATCGGGACGAGGCATCTCCTCCCACACCTGAATCATCAAATGGGTTGTTTTCCATCATTCTTCTTCACCCCCAACACCGGTGAATACTTCGGGAGAAGGAGGAGGGGGTGCCGATGTGCGAACTATCGACCGGCTCTCTAGAATACCACGGATTCGCTGCGTTCGAAGATCGAGAGCTGCGAGCTGGTTATGGAGCCCCCCATAGGTTCGCTCCAGTGTGGTGATGGTGAGTATAATCATCATCGAAATCAAAACAAGGTAAACTACGCTAGAGCCGAGATTCAGGGCAGTCATATCGACAGTGAGACTCGGATCAATCATCATCACAAGGACGAAGAGCATCGGAGCCCCTAGAAGAACCCAGGATATCTCACGCTGTGTATTTGCTAACTCATCATCGTGAGAAGAAAGAGCAGAACGCTCGCCAAGCATCGCCTTACGNCGGTCATCATGGATGGCTTGCAACTCTCCCGAACCAATCCATGCAAGAGCCAACAACCAGAGGGCAGAGAGGGCGACACTGATTAGGCCAATCTCTGGGATGATAGCCGTATGAGAAAGCAGTCCTAGCCCTATCATCGCCACATATCCCGACCCGAAGAGGGCGCGCTCATCATCATCCATACCCCTCCGGAATAGGAAGAGAGAAAGGAAGATTACNAGAATGCAGCCAATTAAGCTAGGCAGGAAACCTATGCTCCAAGACTCGATCTGCAACGATTCAACCCTTAGATCATTNGCTAGGTCATTGCCATAGACATCATCAATGAGAGTTAATTGGAAGGTGCACTCGAAGAAACCTGAATTCTCATACCAAGGCAGAGACGCAGCCTCAATACCCCATGTGAGTTCGACAGACTCCTGAATCCCAAGAGGCGGAATCAAATTCGCCTCAGACCCGTTGATTATCACATCTCCACTGCAGGAGATTANGAGGATNCTATTCACTGGCAGNATTGCGGTTCCGGAGTTCGTGACGTTGACAATGAGATTAGTCGAGGTACCCTCTACAAGATCACCCGATTCNAATCTGACATCAAGAATCTGAGGGTCNGCATAAGAGTCCATACGNAGNTTGACNNTGAAGGTAGTAATCCCGTTAATTCCCAACGATGGTTCATCGAGATTATGNAACTCGAACACCAAGTCCCAACCATCACCAGGGGCGATAGTCGTCGGACTAGGGAGAGTAGCCCTTAGATTGAAGGAATTAAGAACATAGGGTGATGCCTCGCCAAGAGGCGTTACGGCGCCTGGAATAAGAGACGTCTGGTTAGAACCTAGACTGAAATCCCAGATAGTGCCAGGATAAAGGCTTGAGTTGAGAAGACGGATTCCTTCAACATACCTCACTTCATATGTATTCGAGGAAAGAGCCCCGGTCTGAGTAAGATCTGGAACATGCATCCAATCAATTTCTAGGGTCTTAACTGGGCCATCAGAGTTCTGAAGGAGGACTTCATCGTCGGTCTGAACCCGCTCAATAATCAATGGCGTGGTCCAGTTTGCTTCCCCTCCCACATCACCTTGCGGAATGAAACGCAACGTCATCCCACCAGTTTCCTTGTTCCAATGACGATTGTCAGTTGGCCTCATGGTCATGTTAATCCAAGTTTGTTCACCTTGAGTTAGAGTAAGGCTATCGGGACAAGTAGGCGCTGTCCATCGACTAACACTTGAGGAATCCAGTGTACAAGTCACCGAGAGAGTAACCACATCATTGCCGGCATTCTTGATTTGGTAACCAATCGAACGATCTTGATTAGGAATACTCGCGATTCGCTCTGGTGAATCAAGGAAAACGAGTTGGAACACGGGCTTGATGGTCACAGTGATATTGAACGAGCCTACTGGAATGTTATCGCTCGTATTAAGGGCAATTATNGGGATGTCGTATATCGCCCCTGCCATCGGTACTTCCTCCGAAGTTAGAGCTGGAACTGTGAGAGAGATTTCGAGGTCATCGATGATTGAGTTCGGTTCGATATCGAATGTCGTAGTAGTCTGAGTCCATCCTAAGGGTGTTTCAAAACTCAGGTTGCCTATCTCTCGGAGGTTGCCAAGATTTTCTGCCTCTACCTGTAGAGTCACCACTTCACCAGGGATTGCCTCCAAAGTATCCGTGGTACTGAGTTCGATAAGATGGATTTGTTGTATCTGAACATTCACATCAGTTCTATCAAACTCTAGACCGTCCTTAAGGAGAATGATGTCGAACGAGTAGGTCGTATCAGCTCGTGCTGAGTTTAGGGCAGTAACCGTAACCTCTTGGGTNACATTTGCACCAGGAGGAACTGTGACATCTTGAAGCGGAGACACTGTGAAGTCGGTACCTCCTACGAAAGAACCAATGTCAATATCGAATGTTTGCTCCGAATTACCCATATTTCTAATCTGGAATACCGCGGTTTGCATACGACTCTCAAGGATTGGAATCTCCATATTGATTGTGTCTGGCTCAAGTAGGCCGTCAATGACTTCATCGAGGACGAAACGAGCAGATCCATTGTCCATGAAATTTCCTTCTTCGTCGTAGACATTCACATTGACAAGATGGACTTCGTCTGCACGTGCATCCAGTGGGGGCGTNGCACTGATAGTGATNTCAGTACCCACATCGAAACCTGTTGGGAAGGTTGCGACCTGAGGAACCAGCCCTGTCACAGCGTTGTTGTCAAGAATAAGNTCCCACCCCTCAAGTTCCTCCATCTCAAGAGTGAAATTGGAAAGAGTGTTACCAATATTGGATAGTCGGAGGATGGCATCGCTCTGTACTCCTGGAGAACCAGGGATTACTGGACTGTCCGCAAGATCTGCATCGATTACATCGCCAATATTGACCGAAAAGACCGCTGAAGTGTCAGGGGAGGTGATCCCCGTCAAACCTGACAAAGAAGTCGATGCTGTAATGGTGAAATTGAGTAAACCATGTGCAGGAAGATGGGCTGTAGGGCCGAGAACAGATAACACGACTATTGCAGACTCTCCGAGTTGAAGATTAAGCGATGCAGGCGCGGGTGTGGCATCCCAACGGGTATTCTCCGATAACCCATAAGATGCACCATCATAGGAAGTGAATGATGTGGCAAGAACCGTGAGATCTACAACGGCTAAACCCGGACTCCCAGAGGGGAAATTACTCATCAATGATACTTCTACATCTAGTGTCTTTGCCATACCTCCCAACTCTAAATCGCTAGTCGTGTAATGTAAATCCCCATATGGCAACATTGTGACACTGACTGAAGCACGAACCTCGATATCAGTAATATTGCTAGCAACTAGGGCCGCTTCCCCTTGCAGTGGTGTCGAAGTCACACGTAAAGTCAGCCGACTCCCGGCAGAATTTCGTTGGTCTGGNTCCATGGGGTCCAAAATTGANGGAGCCGTCACCTCGATTGTGATTGACCTTGTCTCACCAGGGGATACAAGATCGGTTACATCCGGAGATACAGATATGGTCCAATCGTCTGGGACCTCTTGCAAACCTGCATCGATTTCGAAATGTGCAGGGGAAGTTCCTGTATTCTTGAGAGTGTAAAATACAGAAGTCGGCGCACCTGGATCAACATAGACAACTGACCCATTACTTTGCAAATCNGAAGAAAACAAATCGCCAGCCATGACTGAAGCGCGTGCAGTTATAATTTCACCTGTATTCAAGCTCGTAGCGGTAACTGTAATGGTATCTACGTCGGACCTTGAGGCATCAAATGGGACATCAACTGGTACTGTAATTGCTTGACCTTCTCCCGCTGCTACAGCCACTGAATCACCATCATTCGGATTCTCGAGGCTCGTATCCATCCAATCAGGGTCCTGCACGTCGGAGTAGGTAATGGTGAAAGTGTCACTAACTCCGCCAATATTCTGTAAGAGGAAAAGAAGCGTGGTCCCACTTCCAGGAGATACTGAGATATTATTGGGAGCCGAAAGTGTAGCTACAGCATCTGTGAAGGTCACATCACGAGAAGAAATAGTCTCAGTGTGATAAGAGCCGAGAGATGACCAGATATCGATTGTGCCACTAAGAGCATATGTCCCAAGGAAGGTCGATGCATCCACGGAGAGATTCACTGAAGATAGCCCTGCGGTGGAAGCCAAGGAACCAGCGGGAGCGATTGTTTGGCTAGATTCAATGTCTATTGAGGACCCTCCGGCTACAGGAGTGAGGGTAAGAGATGCTTCTGCAGTCAGATTCAAATTCCCCGTATTCGCGAAAACCCAGTTCCCTACCCATGGCCCAGAAGCCACAGTAGTTCCATGATTCGGGATCGTATCAGAGACGGAGATATGCGAAGGTGTCGAAGATATAGTAAGCAAGCCTACTGGCAAATTCATTTGATTATTTGAGGGCTCGGAATCACCACTTGCAGAAACAGAAGCTGTGACTGCAGAATTACCGCTCATCTTTGTGAACTCGAGGAGATGGACTTCTGACCCCCCTGCAGGGACTGAGATTGACTTCTGCGTATCAAGGACTGGCGTTTGGGATGAGAAATCCGGCCCCTCTAGCAACTCGATTGNACCGGTAGCGAGACTGGTTCCAGTGTTTGTAATTCGAACCCGGATTACGTGATCCCCTGGAGCAAGAGTTGGCGTGCCAAGGATATCTGCAGATGCTGAGATGACCTCCATTTGGTCAATGGCGACATCCACTGAGCGACCTGAAGTATACGCTGCATCGCTAGTAGGTGACATCGACATTGGTGTGAGAACACTGAAAATTAGAATACCCACTAGGAACAGAACCAATGTTCGGCCTCTAGTCATCAGGAATCACCTCCTGATGGACCTTGGATTCTAATTGAGCGGCCTTGACTCCGATAGAGAGCAATGAGTTTGTCAATCAGTCGATCATGTTCTTCCTGTGTCAAGCCAAGCTTTCTTCGCTCATCCCAAAGAAGCATTTGCTCCGTCCGAGTAAGAAGGCCGTCCTTCAAATAAATTTCAAGCGTTCTGCGATAGGTATCCCGATCACTGATAGCGTAAACGAGTCCCTCCACATCAATCATGTCTGCTCTATTCTGGATTTGGTTCCCCAGTTGATTCGCTTCCTCATAGGAAATGTTTCTCGCGTCAACCTCATTTTGGATTTCATTCGCGATAACTTGCAAATCCGGAATTTCCCGCGATTTCTGAATGCGGCGTAGGAAACGACGTGCTCTCCTACTCACTCGCACAGTCATGGCATGGCCTCCGCTAGTGGTTCAACGATTCCGAAAGGATATGAATGAACCGCACAAGAATGGTTTACTTCCGGACCAGAACCACCCGAAACGAAGACATACCTCGCCGCGCTACATCTAGTCCGATGGACCCCCTTAGTGCCACTGTCTTGGCAACATTAGGCATCGGTTCCGCTCAAGGCATCTACAGAATCCTCAGAGGAGACGCACGCCGAGCGATGCTACCATCCATGGCCTCCATTCCGGCTCCAGACATTGACAAATCTCTTCGAAGAACACGAGGGGGGCTCAATCGNAGCGTCACACTCGGCGCAGCCCCGGTACAGGAGCCCCCTGAACCTGCACCTGTCGAAGAACCGGAACCTATCGAGGAACCAGAACCTGTCGAAGAACCGGAGCCTGNTGAGGAACCGGAACCAGAACCACTGGACCTTCCATCAGCCCCCGATTTGGGTGATGAAGAAGATGTGATTGGAGAGGAAGTTGAAGAAGTCCAGGAAGATCTCTTCGCAGAACGGCTAGGACGCGAGGGTGCGAAAACAGGTGAAGTCCAGATAAGCTTGATTTGGTTCAACAAGAACGACCTCGACCTCTCGGTTGTCTGCCCATCCGGAGAACGTATTTCCTTCGACAACAAGATTTCGAACTGCGGTGGNCGCCTCGATATTGACATGAATGAAAGTGGCAAGTCAGATGAACCAGTAGAGAATGTATTCTGGGAGAAAGATGCCCCCAAGGGCCGCTATAGGGNATTCGTCGAACACTTCGAAAAGCACGACTCAACCGANATCACTGAATTCAGTATTCTTGTTACCGTCGATGGCGAACCACGCGAATTCAAGGGCCAGATCAGTAACAAGGACCCTCCACAAGAAGTATGCTTCTTCGATGTATAATGACGCCCCCAAAAGGGCGTAATCAATCATTATTTATTCATTTTATAATTGATTTTCACTAGATTATAAATTTAATATAAATTTAACATTTCAGTAATTCGTTATTGATATGATTTATTCAATATAACAAGTATTAATCAATATCATAGAATGAGTTAATAATGAATTACTAGAGGAGTTAACGTGGTAGAATTCAAACTCGAAGTCAGCGAATCCGTTGCAATTCGATGGATGCAAGAGGCAATTGCATCCGGCACGAGTGTGGAAGATTGGATCATTCAATGTGCCAACCGGTTGGATTCCAGAACTAATAGCCTAGATAACGAAAATCCAAGACATACAACANCTAAACTCGNAGACGACGTTGCCTCAGGACTGAGCGGTNTAGCAGATAGAGCCTGGAATCGGCGAGCTAGGGCAGCAGATGCCCTCCTAGAATCCAAATTCGGCGACCGAGAAACGCTCCAACTAACATCAATCCGGTCCGATGCACCCACTGGACCCAACATTGGNCGACTAGATGACGAACTGCTGCCCCCTGGACTTCTACGACTACTCCCATTGAAGCACACTTTGAGATTAATCTGGACAATTACCGGAGCAAGTAAAGATTCAGTTCCAGATGGAGAATTGCGAGAAAAGGTATCGAGTATGCTAGAACTCAATGGGAGACGCCTGTCAAATGAAGACGACCGCGATGGCAGAGGGCGTGGTGAACGACTCTCAACTGGATTTAGCCACCTTGACGATACAGCAAGGAATCGGACAGTATCATGGATTATCGGCAGTGGACAAGGATCGTCGAAAAGGGCCGCAATGGAGATTGTTGGCTGGACAACAAAGGATGCTTCTGGACATCGTCTAACGCCACACGGCCTAGATTTAGCCCGACTTCCGAATCCAGTCATCGACCAGGAGGAGGGGCATAGAGGAGCATTCAGTACTCTTGAGAGAGGACTCATACTCACTTCAATCAGCCATCGCCTGCCATTGGAATGGAAAATCATGAGGACGATTATCGATGGAATGCGCAATGGCGCAGTAGGGAATGATCGTTTGGATTCCCGCATGATGCGAAGATTTGGAGAATCAACAGAATACGGTTGGTCAAATTCTACACTACAAATTCGAAGGGTCGCGGCCGTCACTAGGATGTGCGAACTAGGGCTTGTGATTCGGCAACGTGACGGCAGGAAATCAGTGACCCGCCTAGTAGAGAATGTAGATGAGATTCTGCGACTCTCAGAATCTGACGATTAATGAGACGAACCAAGCATTGATGCCAACGACACCACTCCCTAGGGTCATGTTCTCTGAAGGGGATGCTGCACCCAACTTCACCGCAATACTACAAGATGGAAGGCCATTTCACCTCCAGGAAGCACTCAAACAATCGGGGGTAATCCTCTANTTCTATCCGAAGGATAGCACCCCCGGATGCACTACACAAGCCTGTGACTTCAGGGATGCAAAGGATACGTTTGATGGAGCAGGTTGGAGGGTTATCGGGGTATCACGTGACTCAGAAGCAAGTCATCAAAGATTCATTGACGCACAAGGTCTAAATTTTGATTTGATCGTGGACGCTGATACTTCATTGCACGAACTCTACGGGGCTTGGGGTGAAAAGACGAATTACGGCAAGACATACATGGGTGCAATCCGCTCTACATTTGTAATCTCCAAAGATGGAATTGTTCAATGGGCGGGACGAAACGTGCGCGCAAAAGGCCATGTTTCTCGAGTCCTAAATGAACTTGATTTGGAGTGAGGAAATACAATGAATGAGGACGCCAAGGAGCACGTCCTACGCTTTCTTCGCCGCTGCGTCATCTATGCAGACGAATCAATCCAGCGGAAGAAAGACCGGGGAGAACAAGAGGATATAATCGCCCAATGGGAAGCATATCGGGAATTCACAACTTATGCCGTATCCGAGGTCGAGAGAGGCGACCTGAACGATTGGTTCGAGGCGACAGAGATGATGCCAAATTTGGACCTCTCTGGAGATGTGCACAGATTAGACCCGGATTCATTCGATCATCACGAGCGAACTTCTTGGATTGGAGCTGCGGTCACACCTCGACCACTACACCTCGTATCCACAGTTTCGAAGGATGGCATTCGGAATATCGCCCCAATGTCATCAATATCCGTTGTTTCAAACTCACCGCCTCTCATTGGCATGAGCCTATCCAAAGACAGAGAGGGGAGGAGTAGAGACACATTGCTGAATATCATCGAAACGAAAAAAGCGACCCTTGCTGTTCTTCCTCCACACATAGACATTGTCCGATGGATCGAATCAAGTGCGAAGCCTCTTCCCAGTAACCAATCAGAATGGAAGGAGCACGTCGCGGTTACTAACGAAGGATGGCCTGACGCTCCAGCAACCTCCTTGATTGCCCTTCAAACAACCCTCGTTGCCCGTCACCCTCTCCCCGAAGGTGCAGTTGCAGAATGGATTGTCCTCAGAGTAGACGGGATTCTAAGTCCAACCCTCAATCTGGAACTAATCGAAAAGGAGGCTGTTCTCACGATGCTGACGGATGACGAATTGGGAGAGGTGCGTACCTCGAATGCTTGGCGCCATAAGATGAAGAAATCCGATTAAATCGGCTCGGATTCTAGCCCGAGAACATGTCGGTCCACATCGACTGCGACTCCCGTTCCGGGAATCAGAATTAGATCTTCATCTGCATCAAGGACGAAGGCATTGAGCCCTTGCTCCTGAGCAATTTCAAGCAGGCGGCGTCTGCAAGCACCCTTTTGCGCCTCCATATGAGCAAGCATACGCAAATCAACAATGACGACGTCTCCTTGCAAAAGATGTTCTGCAATCTTCCGATGAGGGACAGAATGACGGTCATCGGGAACGATATATCGGAGAAAACGTGAGATATCAACAGCATCCTCACGCCGAGCCCATTCAACTTCACCTAGATCTTCAAACCCTGGCGAATTCGAATCAGGGACCGTCGTGGGGCCGACAGGAGGAGGGGTTCGAACCGCCTGTTCCTCCGCTTCCATTCGACCAGAAGGCGGTTGAGGTAGGCCAAGAAGTCGAAATATGTTCACCATAGAATCACAAATCGAAATCTAGAATATCAGTCCCTTGAGATGGAGGTGAGGGCGATGGTTCTGCCTCAGGAGCAGGCATCTGAACTTCTGCTGCAGAAGGAGCGAACGGATCGATAGTAGGGGACGGCTCCGAGACAACTGGAGAACTCACGGCAGGAGCGGGGGCATAGGGGTTAGGCGTCTGAATCGGTGCACTCTGAACTGCAGCCTGTCGATCAAGCCATTCCTGACCGAAATGCTCCCACTGCTCCATTGTCCAGCCCTGAGGAAGGCCTTGATCTGGAATTGGGGGGCCACTTGGCGCACCCGGCTCTGCGAATGCATGCACAGGAGGAGGAGCCTGAGGGGTAGGAGCTGCCCCTATTCCGTAACTATCTACCTGGCCATAATTGAATGCAACATCTGTTCCACGTGACCCTCGGCGCATGAAACCGATCCCAATGAGGACCAACAAAAGGAAGAGGACCGCCCCCAATGCAAGAACGACCGTTCCCGATCCTGAATTGAAGCCAATATCAAGCACTCCGAGGAGTCGAGTGTCCTCAACGGTAATCTGAATATCAACAACATCCTCTTCTTCCCCATCGAAGGCAGTCAATCGAACAATATATGTTCCAGGCTCATCGAATACGTGAGTGACATTGAACCCCTCATCTTGGATATCGTTAGCAGGGTAGCCATCATCATCAAAATCCATTGCAGTGTTGAAGTCCCAACGATACTTGAGCCTGAAAAGGTCTAGGGATGAATCGGTAGTTCCTTCTGCACTAAACTCGATTGGATCCCCCACGGCGTAGGGGCCAAGTGTAGTGACATTGCCCATTGNACGAGGCTTGACATTACGAACTGTGATGTTAACCATCTCAAACACGCGTTCACCATCATCATCGGTTACATGAAAGACAACCATAGATGGAGCTGTAGCTGAATCTGGCCAAGACCACGCAAGGTCCGCACCCTCGACATCACAATCATCTTCTGCAGACCCCTGTGAATCAGAATTCATGGAAGGATCTACATCCCAACATGCATGTAATGTCTCAATATCTGAGGCAGTATCATGNTATTCTCCTGTAATACTCAGTACTTGATCCTCGGCGACTGGTAGCAAGGATCCAAACGGTTGAATCTCAGGTGGCACATTCTGAACCATCAACCAACCATTTGCTCGCCGAGTTCGGAGGCCATCATCATCGATTGCTTCCATTGCAATGACGTGCATCCCATGGGTTTCGTAAGCATGAGTGAAGTCGGATGAGGAGCCATCATTCTCTTGCAAGACGGACCAAGTAGCATTTTCTTCTACATCTGGCCACCACTCATACGACAGAGTATCTAGATCATTAATCGAATCTTCAGCCATCCCTGTGAAGGTAATCCCGTCATCTTCGTTTACATGCCAAACCATCTGTGAATCCATCGAAAGTTCGGTACCATTAGCATCCGTAGCCATAATAGTCGAATTCCAAGGTGCGATATTGGTTACTTCCACCGAATGTTCAGCCATGGTGATGGCTCCATCATCATCTGTTGCCGTTGCTTGAATCGTATATGTCCCTTCGACCATAGGAGTCACAGTGCACACCTGAGTTACTTTTCCTTCTTCACAGTCAGCAGCCCATAGGAAATCCACAGGTGCTTGAGGATTCATTGTATCAATATCGCTATGCTGGAACGCATCAAAAGTGACTCTGCCCATTACATCTACCGTATCAGTATTCGATGAAAGAACCAATTCAGGTGCACGATTGAGAACCTCTACTGTCATGTTAGTTACCGTTGTATCGCCCTCATCATCAACAATGCTCAATCCAATTTCGTATTCGCCATCATCATCCCATGACCATTCAACAACACAATCCTCAGTTGTATCAGTATAGATCACTCGCTCAATGAAACCATCCGTAGGATCACCATCATTATCGTCGACTGCAAGAGGATCTTCAATCATAAAATAACAATATATGTCAGTAAAACCATCTGGGTCATCGGAAGAGGATGCATCAAGTACAACAGTTGTAAATGTGTAGAAACTATTCATCTGAGTCAAATCTGCAACAGGAAGTCGACCAACGAAAATATTGAACACA
>PATD01000015.1 GCA_002713585.1 Methanobacteriota archaeon | reverse complement strand
CACTTGCACCTGTGGACAAAATCACATCTCCGTTAACTGAACCATGAACTGTAAGAGTGCAATCTGGTCCGATTGTAAGAGGCGAGAGGAAGTTGCCATCAGCCGTTGCATTCTCCGTACAATTGACTTCAACCGGTTGATCCACTGTGAGGTCGCCACTGTATGCAAGTGGAGGGAATACAGAGCCATGACTACCGGCCCCACCGATAATCGACCCATCCTCCCCGAAGAGTTGGCCCCCTTCTGAAGTATAGAACGTGTTTGAATTCAACATCAAAGTGGCACGTACTAGATACAAAGCAGCCCCTGACTCAATGATTAGATCGCCAGGTATAGTGAAGTTCCCGTCCTGAAGTATGGCGGTGTTACCTGAAGAAATACGCCAATCACCACTAGTGGGTAGCAACGGAATCTGAATGACGCTAGAACTAGAATCGGTCATCTGTGTTGTTCCAATCCCTCCACTAGTCGCTGTAACTGCCGTATGACCTGTCTCAAGAATCGGAAGTGTGACTGAACCATCAGTAGCGGAGGTCGTATTGAAACCTAGACTCTCAACTTCTGCTCCAAACACGGCCTGACCACCGAGGTCCTGGACAATGAGGTCATGTTCAATCAAATGATGAGATTCAGACACAGAAACACGACCTGAACTTGAACCTCCCCAGAAAAGTAGTCCATCGCCAAATGCGTCGTACGTAGCAGTGGTCTGGAAAGTTGGAAGATTGCGCACCGTGACAGAGGTTTCATCGGACATCAAGAGGGTAATGTCACGATGATCGGCCGCTGTCCATTGGTCAATGTGAACTGATGGGCCATCTTCCCATAGAGATGAACCATTCAGAACCTCAATTCCATGATCTGCGTCCTCCGTGTGAAGAGATGTCGCTTGGAATGACCCACCGTCGACCATAACTGAAGTGCCGCCATCTCGGCCTCCTCCTGAGATATTTAGATGGCGAGCAGTGACATGTGCATCCTGTTCTAGAACCGCTCCACGGTGCCATCCAATCAACTGAACTGATGTAAGATCAGTATCGGACCATATACATCGAAGGCCCGTAGATGCACGATCCGATGCAGTGTATGGTCGTTCGAGAAGCACATTCTCCAGATGATGATCTCCCGTGATGAGTTCCAAACCATCCTCAACAGCCGATGTTCCTGACATATTTACTCCAATCAAAATCGATGATGCGCTGGCAAGGGTTCCAAACTTACCAGTCGTAACCCAATCTGAATTACTGAGATGAAGAGTTGCAGCCCCTATTGTATCGATTAATCGGTTAGACACTGAAAGATCCACTTCATCGAGGTTAGCTGTTCCAGAACCTCGGAGCATGACACCTTCCGAAAATCCGGTTCCCGTAAAGGAATGAATGTCAATTGAACCATCCACACCAAGATGCAGGGCAGGGTACACTCCAGACCCTGTTACCGTTACATTAGCAACGAAGCCATCAACCACACCCTCAGTGTGAATGGCTTCCCGCACAGTGCCTCCGGAAGTGGTTACGATGTTGTCAATGACGCCTCCCGAAGAAGATGACCAATCCACGACGATTCCGTTCTCACCGGTTAAATGAATCGAGCCAATCCACGTATCTGCTGCTCCAGTCTGTGATACTCCTACATTCGCATCAGTCAAATTTAGATGAGTTACTGACAGGTTTGCACCGCCATGAATTTGGACTCCTATGCCAATATCATCTCCAATGAGTTCCAAGGCTGTTAGATTCCCATCTGGATTCAACAATACAATCGCGGAGGAGTTTGTGGCCTCGACAAGAGGGACCTCGGCCGAAGTTGAGGCAAGGCTCAAACAAGCAATTGCTGAATCTGTGCAACGCAAGCTCGAATCCGATGGAACAGACAGAGAACCTCCATCGATGCGATAACCTATCTGAGCCCCTTCAACGAGGGGGTTCATCCCCGCGGTAATGGACAAATCGCCGGCCACATCAAATCCTCCACGCGAATGTGTGATTGAAGATTGGCCAATTACTGCAGAGCCGCTTGAATCTACGCGAAAACCCTGCCATACTGGACGGTCGCTAGTTGGATAACGAAACGTTCCGTAGATTTCAGATGGATTATTCTCCGTCCCTTCAATGACAAGATTACCTTGAATTGTAATTGTGACATCTTCACTCACTTCGATATCAGCGCCTGCAGCAATAGTCAGTGTCGCCCCCTGAGCAACTATAACCGCTTGATCCACAACGTGAGAACCGGACCAAACTGTGTTCGATGTGATATTCTGGGATGCAGTAACACTCAGTATTGGTGCGGCAGATAAGCCCAGGAAAAGAAGTCCTAGGAGTATGGATGTGAGCCGCCTCATAGATGCAGGATGGATGGCCTCTCTCTTATCCATGCCGTTGAACCGTCAGGTCAAAATTGGTGGGTCCGCCCGGATTTGAACCGGGGTCTGACGGCCCCCAGCCGCCAAGTATAGACCAAGCTAACCCACGGACCCGTGGTTCCGAGATGGACTCGGATCAAATCTCCCGCGTGGTGCTGAATGGTGCGATATCATCAATCAAATCCACATGAGAAACAAACATTCGGCGACAGCAGTAACGCTCAACCTTGAGATCGGTGAGTACATCTCCTGCGTCTTCACCTGCTTCTATGCGCTGCACATAACTGTCCCAAAGGTGACCTATGACCTTACCACAACTAAAACATCGAACTGGAATGAGCATCTTGAATCACCTGTAGGACTTCTGCTTCTTCTTACGAGCGCCGCGGCCCATTTGATGCTTGGGTTCCTTGCGACGGGGATCGTTTACGAGTAGGCTACGGTCAAAGCGCAGATATTCTTCGCGAAGTTCGTCGTCTTCGCCTGCAGCTCCGTCATTCCAAAACACGAGGCCGCGGGCAATCGCGGTTCGAATTGCATCAACCTGGCCCATGGTTCCGCCTCCTTCGACGGAGATATTGATNTCGGCCTTTGCAAGGCGGTCCATAGCATCAGCAATCGCAAGCGGCTCCATGGCCTTCATGCGAGCCATCTCCGGCTGCATAATCTCGATGGGGCTACCATTGANTCGAACTCGGCCCTTACCTTTCTTGACACTAGCACGAGCAATCGCAGTCTTACGCTTACCGCTAGATTCGACTGAAATCTTCTTCTTACTACGAGCTGCCATCATGCCTCACCTCCGAAACGTGTGATATCTGCGCCAAGTGATGCAGATATGTCCTCCAACCGAACAAAGCTGTTTGGAAGACCACGGTCGAACTTCGAAGTGTCGCCCCACTCGTGGCCGTCAGGAAGGTCACCTTTGAGGTTGCTGGGTGTACCAATTTCAACGCGAAGATTGCGTAGAGCGATACGGCCTGAACGTGACTTCTGGTAAGGTAGCATACCACGGACTGTTCGCTTTAGGATCTTGTCGGGCATACGCGGGAAAAACGGACCCTTACGTGGGTGGTTGAGTTCGCGCTTAGATTTGTAATCACGGAATACTTCCGTCTTCTTGCCACTTACAACTGCCTTCTCAGCGTTAACAATAATCACGCGAGCACCATCACCAGCTTTCGCAGTGGAGAGGAGTTGGTTTGCAACATGGCTCGCCAGTCGGCCAAGCACCTTGTCAGATGCATCGTAGACATATGTTGTCTCAGCCAAGGATTAGCACCCCCGTTCCCTTAGGATTTTCATTCATCAGCTCACGGATTGTGATTACGCGTCCGCCTGCCTGTTCNATCTTAACTCGAGCACCGCTGCTCACGCTGTANGCGGCGACGGTGCGTTTGCCTGAAACCAATCCACTACCAAGGAGCTTGCCAGGCACGAGGACGGTTGCGTCCTCAGGCATGTGCCGCTCCAAACGGCTCAGATTGGGCTCGGCCCAGTTCTTACGACTTCTTTCGAGTCGATTCGCAACATCTCGCCACAGCGCAGCACCAGTGGACCGAGTCTGGGCCTTTAGGTCGGAGATGAGCTCAACCAGGCCCTCATTGGTCTTCGTGTTTTGTCTTGCCATGTGACTCCCTCGATGTATTGGGGATTTCGGCGACCGACCCTTCCAATATGAACCCTTTGAGCGGAAATGGGAGACGGCTCCAAGGGACGCGTATCAAAAACGGGGGGAATGATTCATTCGTCCGACCCTCCCTGTGCGCACCATGAGCAACTGGATGGACCTGATGACCGAGGCGATGACTGGCGATACAACCGATGTGGTGGCAACCCATCGGCTACTGAAACAATGTGAGGAGGCAGCAATGGCTGAAGTCCAAGCACTCCTAGGCTCATCAGAAGAGGTCTCGGCTGCAATGACTTCGCTTTATGGGGCACTTTCTGCATACGTCCAAGCAGTCACTCTTCGAGCTAAAGCAGAAGGGGCTGAGCCAGGAGACCTCGACCACGCCTTCCGCACTGGACAATCCTACGGCGTCTCCTGTGTGTTGAACCACCTTATCGATGACTTGGTTGATCCAAACTCTGGATCTATCCTCGCAAGCCTCGATGAGTTCAGCGACTCCCTACACAACGAAATCACCTCTCAAGTCGATGAAGCGGGTCTCACGGTCGAAGTTCTCGATGCCAAAGGCGACATGATTTAGACTCATCAATAAGTTAATTCTGGATTCTAATCCTCGAAGAGAAAGAGTCGGAAGACAAGACGATCTAAATCCGACGAGGATAATATGATTTGAATCACTCGAATGAAGTATCACTGAATAACCTCATCACGAGGATTCCTGCAATGATTAGACTCATCCCAATAATTGCACCAGGATCTAATCGTTGCCCATACAAAATGTAGGACACTATAGCAATCCCCACTATACCTGCACCTGACCAAATCGCATAAACCACCCCTACAGGAATTGTATCCAATGTAAGAGACATGAAATAAAAAGCAGAACAATATCCAATGATGACAATCACGGATGGAATGAGATTAGTGAAACCCTCTGTAGCCTTCAGAGAAGCGGTAGCAGTAACCTCCGATACAATTGCAAGACCAAGGTAAATCCAGCGTCCCATAGATCTGGGACTAATAGATGTCAAATGACTCATTCGCTTGATCGAGCGTTTAAGAAAAAGGGGGCCGGGATGAAGGAAAGGCGCGAGCCAATCCCTCATCCCGAGGGTTAGAAGGAGAAGCGGCCGAAGCCGCATCTCACCTCATGTCATTGGGTCCAAAGGACAGTAATTCCACAGCCATCAANGGCTGTGAGNAGATCATTCCTCTTCTGCAGAGAGGACCATCTCGTCGAAGTAGAGCCATGCTGCAGCTCCAACTCCACCAAGGATCATCATGCCGAGGACCTGGACGATAGCGTCCGTGCCATATGATGCAGTGACAATCATGCCACCGACACCGCCAGCACTGACTACATCGATACCGCCAGACATGAGCATCCAAGCAAAGATACCCATTGCCCATCCGCCACCGAGGCGAGACCAGACCATCATCAGTAGGAATGCGCCGATGAACGTCATCAGGATNACTGAAGCATCCAGAGAGAAGTTCGAGAGGTACGTCGTGAATGCCGCCTCAACCAGTGCATCGTTTCCGCGACCCTTCATGACCCACCAGTCAATCGAGTAAGCAACTACTCCACCTAGAATCTGCATGAGCCAAGCTAGNACACCAGTCTGCCAGTCCATCTCCTGCTTCATCACTCGGCCAAGGGTGATCCACGGGAGAATCATAGCGCCCGAAAGCGCCATCATCATCACCGCGAGAACAAGCCCCGCTGCCATTGCGTTCGNCACTCCCGAANNCCCGACTGCCATGCTCGTCATGAAGTACACAACGGCAAGTGAGCCCANGAATTCGTTCGTCATCATTTTTCCATCAACAGTTTCAGTCATATTTTCTGCCTCTTTCCTTTAACTAAGGATTGATACTTTCTCTTCAATTTTCATATATAAATGGGCCGGAAAAAGTGCGTTTCAAGTGCTGATTTGAGGTTTACCGAGGGATATCCGGTCTACCTAGCGTAGNTAAGTTTACTTTCTACACCGAAATTAAATGNNGCTGGAATGATAATTTTCGTGACCTTNGGTCACGAAGGCTACCGCTNTTCCCATGGGCCACAACTTCAGANTAAAACTCGAAGAATCACAGGGAGAAGTTGTCTGCGCCGTCCTCNCCGAGACCTGCCTGGCGTAGTTGACCGTCTGCATCGACGAATTCGCCGGCCTTGGTCAGATTCTCATAACGGCTGCCTTCGTCGACAGTTCTCGCAAGTTGTGTTTCTCCAAGTGCTAAGGTGAGGCTATTCACCACTCCCTGCAAGGTTTGGATTGCACGATCNCGCTGGGCTGCNCCAATATCATGATCGGAATATCGTGCTTCCTCGAAGAGGCTGAGGAATGCATCCAACTCATGAGGTGGTGTGATTCCACCGAGCATTCGGTTGACTGCATCCTCGAACTCACGTGTGGTCTCGTAGACCTTCTTCATCGCTCCCTTACTNCGGAAGAACGAAACTAGTTGCTTCCAGCAATCGAAGATCGCTTGGATATACTCGTTAGAAGCACGTAACGACATCAGGGAATCAGTCAAGATACCGCGGAGAATCTCGATGCGGCGGCGTTCCTGGTAATTACGATACATCACAGCACCAATCACTGCTGCAAGGAGTAGAGCAATCAGAAGTGGAAGCATGACTTGAGCTGTGAATAATCCACTGGTCTGTTCACCAATAGGTTCGTCGCCAAGAACAATCTCCGGCGTGTTGTTAAGGAACGTCTGCTCAAAGTTAGGGGAATCNCGGAACTGCACGAGAATCCNCCACTTCCCNCCTACTGCGCTCTCATCACTACCAGGCACNTCTTCTGCAGTGTACTGCCAAGAGAACGAGGCTTCGCCGTTGTCAAGTGTTGTCTGGTAATCGATGTTCTCAAGCACCCAATCCGTACCATTCCAGTACTCGCGGATGAACATGACTTGTTCGCCGGAAACCGGCACATCAAGCCGATCGCGCATGACTTGAACAGTGCCATTGACCCATTCGTCTGGCTGATATCCATCCGCCATGGACCAAGTATCCTTCAAAATGATGTCAACACGGCTACGTACGAGTACAGTGATGTCCATGTACGAACCGTTGACTACAGCATTCGCTTCTTGTCCACATCCACCGCTGACTTCCATCTTTGGCTCGTAGGCAACACGGAGAGTTCGGAACCCTTCAAGCCCCTTTCCTCCCTGTCCTCCAATCGGCTCAACGCCTCGGCGACTTGGATTCTGCTCAGGATCTCCTGAATACCACTCAATACGGCCATCTGCATCATCTGTGACTGCAGAAGCAATCGGTCGAGGGTTAATCTCAGGGCTGAGGTAGATGTTGAGGCAGCGACCACCAAGCATGTTTCCATTACTCTGGTAGAGTGCTGCATGAACATGGAACGGTTCCTTGAGGTATAGCACAGGGATGCTGGTTCCGTTACCTGCGAATACATAACGATCGACATCGGTCAAGAAGGGGCCAACCTCTTCGACATTCAGAGTACTGTTTGAGAATACTGCGAAATTCTTGATGACTGTTGCATCTTTGAATCGATAGCCATCATTGTTCAAATCGGTATTGTATCTGACTGTGACCTGGGCCTGTCCTGCAAAGACACCATTCAGAGGGCAGTCAATTTCGAAATATCCATCATTGTCGGTTCGTCCCGCTTCGCATTGTGGTACTTCAGCTGCTGAACCTGTCATCTGATAGCTAATCTGAATATCGCGGTTGGAGAGGTTCCCTCCGAGTTCATCAGTCAAACGACCTGTGATGGTCATCGGCTTTTCAACGACTTCACCGGTAACTGGGTTGACCTCACTAGTGTAAACAATCTGATCATCTACGTCTAGAGTTGTGCGGCCGCGAAGATAGAATCCATCCACATTGTACTGTAGTTCACGACGGAAATGTTCGTTGTTAGGAATTGAGGTACATGGGTCCCATGCACCCTGCATCGAAAGCATCCAATTTTCAAGAGCGACACATCCCTCATGGGGTAAATTCTCCTCGAATCGGAGAATTACATTGACTGGTCCGAATCCATCAGGTAAGAAGGATTCAGGATCATCCTTCAGCAACTGCGGATTCAGGAGCATCTCATGATACACTGAGCCTGCATTAGGTGTCATTTCTGCGATGATGCGCCTATGCTGTCGATTGTCAAAGTCCGTTCCTTCGAAAATCAGTAACACTCGTCCACCATTCTCACCTATACCATCGAGAGCCTGTCCTAAATCACGGATTGATGGTGTTCGGTTGTCATCGGTAACTTGGGCTGAAACAGACCAAACGTCACCACTGGAACGCTCTCCTGATGTAGTCGCTTCAAGGTTGATGAAGGTCCTACTAACGACCCAAAGTGCCTGAGTTACGCTTGAACTCTTCAGACGTTGAGTCCCTGGGAACCCAAACGTCATCGAGAAATTACCGAGGTCGTGGTCCTTACTGATGTTCAATGGGATCTTGAAGTAACCATTCACACCAGTCTGAGCTAGCCCTGACGTGCCATTTGCGGACCAAGTCCAATTCACAGGTTGGAACGGGACCGGTTGCTGGGAATTGTCAATCAGGCGCGCCTCAAGGGTGGTGTTCATGCCACGGTAGAGAACGGGGACTGTATTCAGTTGGAAGTCAGTTGTACCGACCACTGAGACATTCACATGGGCACCCGTCGGCGATAAAGTGTAAGTCTGATTACCGGTAAAGAAGAAGTTCGAATCAACGAAGTCAACCTTCACCCCATAGGTCAGAGCTTGGTATTCTGTTTTCCATGTCCAGTTGAAATCCATAACCGCAAGACCTCCGGATAGTGACGGATACTCCGGGTTAACACTCTCACGACTACCAGCGAAAACACTGTCCTGATCAAGATCAACTTGGAGAACCATGGCGCCATCCGTCCATGGAACAAAGGTGCGGTTCTTGACATCGCCAATGGTACCGAAAGTCTCACCGGTGTTCATCTCAGGGACAATTTCACAACGAACTGGACTAGTCTGGTCCAATGGATCTACTGGGCCACAAGGCGGCACATTCGTATCTGCACCGTTGACCATCGAGACAAACCAATGTGTGCTGTTCGTAGTAACGAAGTCACGTAATGGAGAATCGATGTTTGCTGATGCATCGCCAAGTGGGAGGTCCGCAGGGTTATCATTCCAAAGAACCGCATACTGCCGGCCCGAAGATACAGCTGCAAACTCCGAGGATGAAATCTGATTGTTCATGTCCGTATCATAGCCTGCATTTACCAAGCCTGCCTCACTGAACATCGGGCGCCAAGCACCGAAATACGCACCAGTGAACTGCTGTGCATCCCAGAAGAAGACAGGGTTATGCGAAGGGACGATGATTCGTGAACCAATGAACATGCGTTCTACTGATTTGATGACAAACGTATCTGTCTCATCGCCCTCAAGCCATGGGAATGGCCACTCGTTAGGGCCAGCATAGGACATGTTGACCTCGCCATTGAACTCGTAATTGCCCTTGGGTAGAGTGGTATTCGTGTACTCATATGTACTCACGACATCGTGATTATTCAGGAAACCATTCCAGATAATTTCCTCGTAACCACCAGGGATTGTGCCTGGTCCGTTATTGAGAGATGAATTGTAACGAACCTGTTTCCACTCGCCCTGAGCACCTTGGTTCTGGACGAATGTCAACGAGACATAGCCACCTTGGTCTGCACGGAATCCTTGACCTGCACCATCGAAGAGGGATGGATTCTGACGATCACCGAATGGTCCTCCAGTGACATCAAAGGCAACTGGGGCATACTTGATTCGATTGTTGAAAATTCCACGATCCCAATCTGCAGAATAGTGGGTCTTGAAGTCAAGATAAAGGGGATTCTCCCCACTTCTCAGGTATTCGGGAGCAACGTAGTCGAAGGTTGTATTTGCTCGAATCTCAAGCGGGTACATCTCCGAAATGCTGCCGTCATGAATGAACATCTCTGTGACCTCTGCATAGGCGTTGTAGGTTGTATTCGGACCCACATCTAGATCCTCTGGGAGGAGGAATTGACCGACTGTGAATCCACCAAACTGGGAAGAGATTACGTCAATGGTCTGCACTGCTTCAGTACCATTTGANGCCCATTCGATTGTGACTTGNACTGGCAAGTTAGGTGCTGGAACGAATNNGTTCANCGCGGGATCAAGCCATGAAACTGAACCTGAGAAGATTGCTGCCTTCTTNCCATCCATCCACATTGTTCCAGGAATNCTCATATTGACNCGNGTAGGGATTTTNTCATCNNCATCNANNATNCNNTCATTNTCAGAATCCCAATCTGATGCAGGATATGTGNTTCCTGCAGTGTCTGTGCATACNTGGTTCTCTTCNANNTGATCATNGNCCNAATCTGTCCATGTATCNTTGTCNTCATCNTTGTCNATNACNTCAGGNCCAGTTGANGGATCAGATGGNTTNGCAATNCCNANNCCNCCGCCGAAATCATCGTGATCCCACGGATTTGTTGATTCGTTATTGTAACGCTGAGGCCAAAGCAAAATCTCGTCCTCATCATGCATGCCATCAGAATCGTCGTCAAGATCGACATCATCACGAATTCCGTCATTGTCATGATCCCATGGGCTAATCCATGGGGTTTGACTCGCAAGTTCAACAGTATTGGTAATTCCATCCATGTCCCAATCAGTCTCTCCCTTACCATCTGGAACACCGTCATTGTCATGATCAAATGGATGCTGTTCCTCGCCAACGAAGCAGGTCAATTCTTGAACTACATCGAGAACTCCGTTGTTGTCATCATCNGGATCCTCGGTGTCAACAACNCCATCGTTGTCATTGTCTACATCATAGTACTCTGGGAACATCAAGCCTTGGCCTAGTACCCCTTTGTCCCATACTGCTTGGTAAAATCCGTCTTCGTCAGGATCTGTATCAGTCCCATCATCGTCGTTGTCAAAGCAGTTCGTCCCAATGAAGAAATTGCCTGGAGGTTGCGTATTCGCATCATCGTCAAAGTCGTCGTTCGTATCAATCTCGAAGAAGTCCCAGATTCCATCATTGTCGTCATCAACATCGAAGAAGTCGTAGACTCCATCGAAGTCGTCATCGAGATCGGCTGTGTCATTGAACATGCATTGCGGATTAGGTGTGCCAGCATTTGGCGCACCACAGTCATCATCAGGATCAACGCTATCGTTGAGCATGTCTGCGTACTCATCTGGGAAGAAATTCCCATTGATATCCGCATTCCAATTGAATAATCCCTGACCAAGCCCTCGCCATGCAATCATCAAATCACGATTGTGATTTATTTCATCGAAGGACACCGCTGCAGTGACTTGTCCATTGAACTCGAAGTGCCAACAGCTAACCTCAAAACAATCCCAATTCCCATTGCTATTTGCTCCATCATACTGNCCATCTGTATATCCTGAATCGGGNCGAATACTGTACGCCTTAGTGTACTGGAAATTGGTACCCGTATCAAGTGGGAGCATGTAATTGAAGGCGTACTCATAGCCGCAAGCGTATCCAATTACCGTCGTCCACCCACAAGTNTTCTCCGCATCCAGAGTTCCGCCCATTCGGAAATCATCGATGTCCAAAACTCCGTCATTGCCTTCATCTTGGTCCCAACCGTCGGGTAAACCATCACCATCTTGATCGACATCAAGTCCATTGACGAGGGAGTCCCCATCTGAATCAATATCCCAATGATTGTCNCCATTCCATGGACTCCATCTGCTGATGTAATACCAATAGAACTCAGGAACTGCGCCGTTGGTAATCGGGTTCGTAGTAGGGTTGTAACCATTGTATGGGATAACAAAGCCATTCGCAAGAGTGAATGGATTAGTGGTGTGACTCATATTCCAGAAATCGGACATATTGGTATTGTACAACTGGCCATCTAGCGAACCGTCAAGATCTGCACCATCTGATACCGGGAAATAAGGCTGGGAAAAATCGTCGGTGGAGTCAATGTCTAGTATGCCGCAATTACCATCATCTGGATCGTATAGATCGTTAATTCCATCATTGTCATCATCCCAGTCCTCAGCATTACTGAGACCGTCGCCGTCAATATCGGAATCAATTGCATTTGGCCCATCATCGAGATACCGTGAACCATTGATGAGGTGGAGATCATTGTCATCATCGAGATCGCAGTTCCAATCGATATCGAGGAAATCAGGCAAGCCATCGTTGTCATCGTCGTAATCGTACCAATTGTTGATTCCGTCGCCATCCCAATCGTTGTTACCGACGTATGACTTTCGTTCTGTCAGACATTCAGGTGCAGGGTTAGCCGGGTTCTTATTGGAAGGAGTAGGGCAGTTCCACCCATTCGGTCCAACCTGAGCCACGGTTGCGTTCATGAAAGAATCATTCTCATTTTGGAGGCCGTCGTTGTCCCAATCCCAAGGCTCGTCGTTGATATTGACGGCTGGAGGGCCGAGGTCATTGTCCGGTGATGCGAGGCCTCCCATGTCGGTATCAAACCAATCAGGAGTCANATCGTAATCTTGGTCAATNGCGCGCCAACGATCGTCATCAAGGTCTCGATCATAATCGATTTCACAATCGGTGCCGGGTGTCTCAAGAGCACCGGTAACGCCTGGATAATCGATGTTGCCATCACCGTTGGTATCAATACGGAGGCAGACATCCTTGATACCATCATTGTCATCATCTGGGTCAAACATGTCTAGAATGCCGTCATTATCATCGTCTGTGTCCGCAGAATCTGGGGTATCATCTCCATCATTGTCGGGGTCAAGGAAATTTGGGATGCCGTCACCGTCAAGGTCGCCATCCACAATCGAAGTGAAGGCTGGGGAGTTNGGATGATACTGGGATTCGAGTGTTACGTAATCNATGCTGAAGGAGTATAATGCGTAACTGTTGAAAGCCCAAGGGGCCGCCGCATCGTAAACCAATTCATCAGATGAGCTTGCGGCTGCAGCTGCAGACATGGTCTGAGTAATGCTGGCGTTGTATGGGTCGCGATCCATGTAATCCATGGTGCCATCGTTGTCATCATCATCGTCGAAGTAATCCTGAACCCCATCGTAATCGAAGTCGCACGGCCACTTGAATTGATCAAGGCGGCCGTCATTATCGTCATCTTCATCGAAAGATTCGCGGCCACTACCATCCGGATCCTCATCATTTACACCGTCGTTGTCACGGTCCAACGGGTTCTGATCAACCATATACCCTGCACCAACAGCAGTCAGTGTCCATGGATGAATGGTGCTCGGTTCGACGTAACGGTCGGTTGAGACGTTTAACGGATCTGCGCCCTGAGTATAATCGATAGGGCCCTCAAGGATACCATCGTTATCATCATCGTAATCATACTCGTCTACAACACCGTCGTTGTCGTGGTCAAGAGGATCNGTTCCAAAGCAACCATCGAAGCGCTCAATTAAGTCGTAAATTCCATCATTATCGTCGTCGAGATCGTCGAGATCGCCTATGCCATCGTTGTCGTGATCCCCTAGATTTGTTTCTTCGAGGAGGAATGAGTATGCTTCCGATCTAAGTTGGAGAGCGGCAATATCTCCGACCTTTCCTGTGCCAGCAAGAATGTCATTCCAAGTTGGATCGCTTAGAGCTGGATGATTGAAACGGGACTGATCCAGAGCACCGGGAACAGGTGCNCCGCCTGGATGGTTGCTACCTTGGTATGCGGATTGGATTGGAGTCCGATCTTCGGCTGGAGCGAAAACACCCATGTCAACCTCATCGCCACCAGCTGCGACTGGAAGTAATGCGAGTGTAGTGCTAAAGACCATCAGCATCACTAATGTGAGAGCTGAAGTCTGGCGTTTGGCTTGATTCATCTTCTGATTCAATGTCATCTGTTCCATGGTATACACCTAGGGGAAGTATCTTGCCAATCTCGACGGATATATCAACAACTCGGCTCCGTTGAGTCATTCTGTATCACGCACGAACTAACGTATCATCACTCGTATAACCATNCGATTCAANGATGGGAAGNGTCTCCCCAACATGATGAAGATTGGATGGATTGTCTCCGGTGTAATCATGATTCTTGTCACAGTACCTGCTGGATTGGTAGGATATTCGGGCTCAGGTGCTTTGGATGGAGACATCCCAGCATGTGATTCAGGGATTCTTGGTCTCAATGTCTGTGACAGGGTTGTCATGCTAGAAGATGGAGTGAATATACCTGATGCAGCAGCCATCCTACTAGCTGCAGATGTCTCCGTTGATTGGGGCTCCCAAAACGTGTGGATTGCTATTGTGCCTGCATCGGATGAAGAATATTGTTCCAACGGTAATGATGGCTATCTTGTCTGCGACCGTGACAGTTTGACATATCTCGCAGGGGGCCCCTACTCTGGAGGTTCCTTCGACTGGACTCTAGAAGGGGGAGATATCCGATTTGTTGCTGGCAATTCCATGGAAGCAGCAAGTGAAAGTGTTACTATCGAATATACCTACAATGCTCGTCTTTCACCACTTCTAGGCTCCATTCTAACATTCCTAGGTGTTGCTCAAATCTTGATCGGCTGGAAGTTCTGAATGTTACTCTTCCTCGTCAACATCTTGTAAACCGCCATCAAATACTAGCCAAGCATAACCTGCGACCAACAGCATGAGGCAGCCAAACAATGTGATGATTAGACCCGTTGGCTCTGCGAACAAAGGAGCTAGAGGGTTTCCGATAACCCATCCACAACCAAGAGTGGCTACTCCAATCAATGTGAGCTGGGATGTCGAACGACTAGGGTCACTCCAAAGATGAAGAGCAGGAATCATGCCATGGAACCCAAAGGTAGTAGCGAACCAAGCCCGATAGAAAAGGTAGCAGCCAATTAGCCCGCCGATACCGCGCGTGAACCCTGCATCCTCCCACGGCCCTGCAAAACCGAAGCCGAGTGGAAGCGTGTTGAGGATGAGAAGGGTGCCGATAAGAACCTCGATACGAACATCAATCGACTCGAAGGGGTCAACAGTCATTGACCGTTCCAAGACGGGCCCCTTCATCATCCCTCCTCAGTTACGTCCCAATCAACAAAGGCCTGTAATTGGCTNTCCTCGATCTCGATCAGCTGTCGACCAGTGACTGCCGTCATCTCCGACATGGGGTGCGCACGCGATGGCGTTTGTAGGGATGATTTCGGATTGAATATGAATAGGCGNTATTCACTCAAATGGCGAATTTGGTGTCCAAGTCTAGCTGGATCTTGGAACAACATGGAAATGCCCCGTAGTATCCGATTCATAACAACGGAGATTTGTAACCGTAAAGGAAGGGTTGCAAGCGTGGATCTGACGATCCAGAGGCGGCTCCATCGACGTTCGGGCTGTACCAATGAGAAGCCCGCTCGATGGTATGCAGCCGCTAAAGCTGCACTTCTAGTCCAAGATATCAGTAGACGTCGAGATGATGGTTCAAGTGGAGGAGGTAATCGATGAAGAAGAGCATCCTGATACCATCGTGAAATCACCTGCTCAACCAATTCATGGGAACGGCCTTGACTACGAACACGTGGATCGATTACGACTGTTCTCAACTCTATCGATGGACCGAGGCGGGCGAGAACGGCATGGCCAAACAGGCCGTGTAAGTCGTGTAAGAGGATACGAGGTTGGCGTCTCCATCCTCGAACCGCTGAAATTTCCTTGAGGGGGCCCCACAAGTCCAACTCTTTACGAATCATGGACGTCAACCATACTGCATCCTCATCGCCTAGAGGAGATTCCCCATCTTCATCCATTGATAACGGGTCGTTGTTTGTTTACCCTATACATGAATACTCCACAGCAACCTCTGAACATCAGTATCATCGGAGCAGGNGGTATNGGCTCAAACACATGCCTCCTCCTTGTGAATGCACTAAGGAATGGTGTCCTAGCCGAACAGTTGGGGGGCATCGATTTTCATCTCTATGACGGCGACGAAGTCGAAGNGGCGAACCTTATCCATCAGCGTTTCACACCAAACCAAATCGGGATGGCCAAGGTCGATGCGCTTGCAGAAACCTTTGCCGACGTACATGCTTCTGTCCGTGTTACTCCCCATAATATCAATCTCAGGGACCCCGCCTTACTATCAAATGCGAACATCGTGATTGTTGCAGTCGATCGACCTGAACCACGAAGAATTGTTCATTCTCTCNAAGGTAAAGAATGGTATGACTCACGTTGTATGGGCGACTTCACGCTCCTACTCACGGACCAATCAAACCCTGGAATGGTAAATGCACTCACGCCTGAACATGCACCAGCCAGCTGTCAGCCAGAAGGGGCAATTGAAACCGGCGCAATTCAATTCGGGTTTGCTAATGCAGCAGTTCACCTCGCAGATGCGATAATGCGTTCGTTACTCAAGCGATGTGGCCATGAGACTGTATTTCCTGATTCAATATGTGATTCCATCTCAAAGGGGCGCATTGACATCTTTGGAACACCTGTGGAGCCTTTCATGAAGACAACTCCGCAGGCGACTGAATCCTGGTCTGATGAGGATGATCGAATGCTTTTGGATGGCTTTGATCATAGTGGAAGGGACTTTGATGAAATTTCAAGGAAATTAGGGCGCAGTCCNAATGCTGTCTTCCATCGGTTGAGACGACTNATGAAGAGAGAAAATGTTGATGCGGAGGCTGGGGAATGAGGGCNATAGAGAATTCTGAAATTGATTCAAATCAAGTTTGTCAAAACATCATGAGAGGCGAGTATCAGGAAGATGAAGTAATCAATTCACTTCGGATTCTTGGTATACAAGGANGATGGGATGAAGTGTGGAACGTGAGCCATGCTTTAGGCGTCGAAATTAGTTGGATTCAGGATGCAGAAGGGACTGTATTCGTCGACCTTGGGTCCTCGGGAGAGGTACGACTCTCTGCACCTATCGGTGCAGTGCTACCTTTCCGACTATGGATTCATACACATCCGTGGACGGCCTACTGGTCCTTCACGGATCGTACCGCACTACGCAATTTCGCTGGCCTCCTTGAAGTCGCGATTGTTCTAGGCAATGACCATTGGAAACGTTCTAGATGCCGTCTCAAAATGGGAGAAAAGTTGCCAGACGGTATCGAGGACCCACTCAATATGTGGACGGANGAGGAAATACAGAATTATCCNGTAATCTCGGAGGTGACNGTTTGAAAATCGAAATTCCGAAGGACGATGATGTAGAACGCATTAAGGAAACGATTGATCAGCATGACCTTGGCCAGTCCATAGAAGAATGGATTGAGAGGCACCTAGATAGAGAACCCACAACTGAATTGATTGAAGCCATCTTAGGTCACATCGAAGCCTGCCGAATTGCTGGAATCTATTCAATTGACATCGCACAAGCTATCAAAAAGCACGACCGATGGTCTAAGTCTGAAGCCTAATTTGNGATGAAATATATGGCGAATAATNCTCCCATTGAAATTGAGCGNAAACACCTCGCGTACCTGCCTCTAGACATAGGTNATGANGCGACATATATCCGNCAATGGTACCTTCCTGTAGAAATGATCGATATCGATGATGAGCTCACCCTAATGGGTAGACGAGTTCCTCAACAACCACACCAGGAAGAATGGATTAGTGGCATTATTGAGATAATTAAACAAGCAAATCCAACGATACGTGTGCGGATTGCTGATGATTGTGCAATTCTCTGTATCAAGGGGAAAACGGTTGGAATTGAACGGCCTGAGTTTGAATGGGTTCTTTCAGATCCTTCTTGGTTTGAACAGCAGTTATCAACTTCCAAATGGCCATTAGTGGAAAAACAGCGATGGGAAATTACTGCAGAAGATGGTCACGTTTGGGAGCTTGATTCATTCATGGGGGCAAATGAGGGGCTTGTCCTTGCCGAGATTGAATTGATAGATGCAAACGAACGCTACAAGGCCCCTGATTGGGTCGGAGAAGATGTGAGTGATGATTTGCGCCTCTCTAACCAACAATTGGCCAATAATCCGTTTACAAGATGGGAGCCATCTATGCGAGTTTCTCTAGAGTGTCGGTTCAAATACCCTGATTGACATTCACACTTGTTAGCGCTATTTTCTACTGAGAGTTACAATTTATGTTAAATTGTGCTCTTAGAGTGTAGTTTCTAACATAATGTTTAATAACTACGAGTGATAGATGCTAGAGTCCGCGCAGGAGATGAATCATATGGTGGAGAGAGATGACGATGATTGGAATGAGGGAGATGTCACTCCTGGCAGCGAAGAAACCACTTGCCCAGAATGTGGTGGAAGTGAATTCACAGAGGATACTAACCGTGGCGAAATTGTATGTGCCATGGATGGTGTAGTTATTCGTTCGAATGTTCTTGAAGATAGTGACGTCTTCCAAGGAGCTTCAAACATCGAGAACATTGGACGTGATCTCGGTAATCGAGGACGAGATATCTATGCTCGAAGTGATAGGAATCGTCTTGGTAGCTGCCCTTACGCTACTATGAATGGCCGTATGAATGGTAGTGCATCTGCTGCAACACGCGCATATCACCGTCGCATCTTGACTATTCAACGCAATCAATTGGTTGACCGTCCTACTTTACGACGTAATGCACAACGTATCATTGAGAGTTCTCAAATGCCGGGTGAACCATCTGTAAAAGACACTGCGAATCGTATCTTGCTTGAAACCCATGACATGGAATCTGAACGTCGACATTCCAATGATGAAGCGCTTGTCGAGAAGATGAAAGATGCAAACGGTGGCGATAAGCCGGCCTATCCTCTTAACCAAGTACGCCATTTACAAGCTCTAACAATGACTGACGGCGATGAAAAGAAGACTATTCGATGTAACAAAGGTGATTCGGCAACTGTTGCAGCGATCGCTGCAATGTCTATTTCCGCACGCATGCTTGGAAAGCCCTTCTCAACTGAACGTGTCGCAAAAGCGTATGGTCTGAAAGCCAAGGACGTGCATACTGAGAAGAAGAACATCATGGCATATCTCAAGGCTATTTTGTCAGCAGAGAAACAACTCAACAGAACATCGAGTGTTCTCTGCTTCGATGCTTCTCGAATAATGGGTAGGGCTCGATGGACTGAATCAGAGATTTTGGCGGTACTCGAAGCCGTCGGACCTTCAATGAAGGACATTCATGGGTCAGATGAAGGAAGGAAGCTCATTCGCCTGCTCGGTGACCTCCTACGGGTTGCATCGCAAGATAATGGCCTCTCAGGTGAAAACCTCCGGGCCGTCGCAGCCTCTTTCTGCGATAAAATGAACAAGCACAAAGGTCGTCAGCGTGTGTTCAAATCTATCGGTTCTGCACTCAGTGTAAGCCGCCAACGAGTTAAGACTGTAACCGACAAATTTGGTGGCCTCATCAACCGTCTCGTTGCCAATGTAATTGAATCTTGATTGATATACCCTAGAACTGAACTACTCGTGTCTCACGGACGCTAAACGAATGACACATGAATGAAGTCAACAATGGAGGATGATCGAATGAGCAATATTACTCTGAAGATCCTCGACCTCACTGGCGACACGGTCCTAGCGGACCTCGATGCGGACACTGTCCGCTCTGAGGTTAATGCTCTGGATGGCGAACGCTGGGTTTTCGTAGATGGCCGTATGGTCCAACGCGACGCCCTCGCAAACATCGACATCGCAGAGAACGCTACGGTTCTCGTGACCCGCCAGATGGTCGCAGGATTGGTCTGAACATCAGACTGAAACCACTGCCCTTCGGGCCCGGAACGGATTCATTCCGTAACCCTCGGCCTTCTGGATTGTTCTATCGAACTTTCCAGAAGGACGTACTTTCACTACTTCCACTTGACTGAGCAACCAATTGACTCAGTTCGAGGTGTCTGTACAATTCCGCCTGCAATGAGGGCATTTAGTGCATCATCAAGCTCACTCGTAGAGGCTGCTTGAGGATCTCGAGGGGAGTCGTCCATTCGACCGCGATAGATGATTTTAGATGATGCATTCATGAGATAAAATTCAGGAGTTCTCTGTGCCCCGTAAGCATGGGCAATTATCTGTTCAGGATCATGCAGGTAAGGATAACTCATCGATTGGGCACGGTCAACCATATGGTCCCAATCATCGTTAGCATAAACGATTGGATCATTCGAATTAATCCCAACAAAGCCAAGACCGGCTTCTCTACATCGTTCTGCTATACTCTCGATACGTGATTCGGAGGCAATAACATAGGGGCAATGATTGCAAGTGAATACAATGATGCCGCCTAAATTGCCGATAACATCGGCGAGAGACATGGTATCTGGACCTGCTTTCAAATTCGCGTTTTGAAGGTCGAAATCTGTGGCTTTATCCCCTGGTTCCAAGTTTGATACTGCGGTCATAAACAAAGGAGTGGAACTGCGTCATTGAATGTGACGGCAGTCATGTCTCGATTGAACGACTCTCAATCTCAGTAAGTCTAGTTCTTGCGAGACGATGCGTGGGCTCGATATCAAGAACGCGACGCCAAGCTAACTCTGCCTTGTCTGACGGCCCAATTTCATGGAGGATTGCCGCTGCATGGAGTAGAGAGTCGATATGTCGAGAATCAACTCGTATCGCGGCTTCAAGATCTGAAAGAGCCGCAGATAATGTGCCTTGCTCGATGTAGAATTGGGCACGCATATGCCACGCATCCGGATTATCTGGACTCAAACGAATGGCTTCATCCAATGGTGAGAGTGCTTCCTCAGCCCGATCTAGTGCACAGAGCGTAATGCCCAGCGAAATAAGTGCTGGGACATGTTGGGGCTTCCGGTCAAGGATCTCCTGTAATGCAATCTCTGCCCAGTCCCACTGTTTCAAACCCATCAAAGCCTCGGCCCGAAGAATACGGGCTAAATCGAGTTCGGGATGTGCATCCAGTAAACGTTCACTATCTTCGAGGGCAACGGGGTGATCTCCCTGAATCATTGCTATAGTTGCACGATTCAACCGAGCACGAACATGGGACGGGTCCCGGACAAGGACATCATCGAACCTTCTTCGAGCTTCGTCATTATTGCCCCTTCCTGCAGCAATTAAGCCCTTCACATAATGGAGGACGTTCGTATCATTGAGGGCTGATTCAGCCTCATGGATTATGCGTTCTGCATCCTGCAATCTATCTTGATCTATCCGGAGAAGAGCGAGTTCAACCGAGATCATAGTCTCATTTGGATCTAATCGAGCCGAACGAACAAGGCAATCTTCAGCTTCAGGAATTTCGCCAAGCTGACGTTGAGTTCGACCTTTGCCCAACCACGCTAGGGCATTCTCTCGATCTCGCTCTAGTGCTGAATCAAAGAAAGAAATAGCACCGCGAATGAGGCCTCGATCATGTACTCCTGTGCCATCTCTAGACCGGTCGGCTGCATACAATGTCAATCGCCCCCGTTGAATGTGCATATCTGCCGCTTCCCATGCAGATTGCGGTGCATCATTGAGAAGGAGGGCTGATGCTTCAATCTCCCCTTCACTCATCTTCAACAAAGAAAGATACGCTCGGACAATTCCGTTCGCAGGGTCTGAGGCAAGAACAGTATAGAGAGATTCAAGTGCGTCTTCTAGGCGACCCGAGCGCATCAAAAGATCTGCCTTTAACACCCATTCAGGCTCCCCAATGGCTACCGCGTGGATAATCGACTTTAGCGCATCCTCTAGACGTTCTTCCTCGAGTTCAAGGAGGCGTGCCCTCAATGTCCAACCAGGTCCATTCTGCCGATCTAATTCCAGTAACGTTTCGACTGCTTGCAAGGAGCGTGTGTTTTCACCACGGATGTGATGTAGGCGGGCCTTCAAGAAGAGAGCTTCAAGATTCGATGGGTCCTCTTTGAGAGATGCTTCTGCCTCTTGAAGCGCAGTCGCAGGGTCACCAGCACGTTCACGTAAGCCTGCCAAAAGGGCCCGATCAGAAGCCGTCTGAACACCAAGCGCCTCAAGCCGTCGGGAGTCGCGCTCTGCAGAAAGATCACCCATTCTCGATAAGACATGGGCACGCTCTCGAAGGAGGGCCTCATCATCTGGATGGATTTCCAGTAATCTATCGAGGCGAGCCTTCAATGACGCGTCGTCGCCGCTTTCTCGCGCGAGTTTGACAAGAAGCCTGAGCGTGGATTCGTTACGTGGCGCCAAACGTTCAGATTCAATTAACGCTGCAATTGCCATACTACGGTCACCGAGGATTAGAGCCGTTTCTGCAAATGTTCGAAGCATGCGATCATTGTTTCCAAACATCATCGCTGGAGTAAGGGAATGTGTCGATGCAGCAGAGACGAGGTCACGAAGAAGATCTCTTCGATTTCCATCAAGGCGGCGATACGCTTCCGAAACTGTGTCCTCGAGAAGAAGGCGATCAAGGATTGGAATCAGATGAGATGCAACTTCTGATGCGGAGTTATCTGATTCAGAATTCAATGTAGTCAAAGCACGCTTCGCTCTTAGGAGAGCACTCGACCCATCCAACTGACGGCTTGCATCTGTTTCATCCAGTAAACCATGCAGTGCTTCATTGAGAATTGAAACGTCCTGTTCAATCGCTATAGATGATTCAGACGATATTTCCTCCATCTCAAGAAGACGCTGATTCATTTTCTGAATAACATAAGTGGCACCTCCTATGGTAAAGGCAAGAAGGGCAATCAATGCACTCGTGAGAGGCTCCATCGATTGTATGCAAATCCATGCACACTTAGCCGCTTCCCTACAGAATATGGTGAAGATGGCGATTCGAAGGGGTTCGGCAATCTGCCAGAAAGGTAGTGTTTGACCGCTTTCAACCTGAATCAACAGATGCTTGAAGGCCCATGACACCGAATGGGGCCTGTCGGTGAAGGAATGGACTGGAGTGCTCATCGAAAACAGTGGATCGAGCTGGGCTTCGATCCAGTTGCTATCGATACGCTCTTTGGCACTGAGCTCAACAGCGAATCCGTTGCTTCAGCAGAGTTGCGTCTCCAACAAGCCAGTGATCTCATTTCACTAATGGATAATGCTCCCGCAACAATGAGGGAAATTCCGAGATCCATGCAAGCACATCTATTCAATCACCCAGGGGATGTCGATGAAATTCGAGATCGCTATATGGCTCACCTGCGAGAGATTTCTCCGTGGTCCATCGCTGCAGACCGTTCTCGAGAACTTTGGTCGATGGAGGGGCGTTCAGTCGAACTTCAAGCTTGGATGAGACGCTTGAGCACCTTGGATCGAGGGGGCGGAGAGGAGGTTATTGCTCTTGTACAAGCCATTGAGGAAGTCGCACCAAGAGACTCAGTCCGGAAATGTATAGAGGTCCTTGAAGCAAAACAGAGGGGGCGAGAAGCAGTCCTACAAAATCTCGTGGATATTCTTCAACAGAAGGGTTGGAGTATTCAGTTTAGTGAGGGAGCTAATCTAATCCAACGCTTCGAAGAAGCAAATCAATGGCTCCATCTCGAAGATCGCCTTGAAGAAGCAGAGGGGAAAGTTGGGACTTTTACACTACGACGTACATCAAAAGCTGAAGCTATATTGATGCAAATTCAAGCAATTCGGAAAGACCCGGGGTTAGAAGCGGTGATGCAACTTGAAGAGGTGGTTGCCAAAGAAATAGACGATATTCAGGAACAGGATGCGATTATTCGGCATAGAATTCTCCACTGGAAGGAACTGGGTCTCTTGCTACCTTACAATGACCCCCCTTCAGTGAATGATTTCGCTTCAATTGATGGCAATCTCGAACAATTGGAAATTGAATGGAAAAGTGCCTTAGATTCCTCTCGGCATCTTCGTGATCTCGGTGTACCTCTGAACTTTGACATCATTGATCGTGGCGATTGTTCGAATGAACTGATGAATGAAATTCAGGTATGGGAGCAGAAAATTACACAAATTGAACAAGAAGCGAAAACGCAGATTTCTAAATGGGAATCGTTGGGACTTGATGTTCTGGAATTCATGAGCCTTAATGCTCGAGAACTTGATGCTCAAGTGCAACATAAGACAACTGCTGGAGCTCTAGCAGAAGAGCTCCTTGTAGCCTTGGACTCCCTCGATATGACAATGGATGAAGTACGGATTGAAAGCATGCGTGCTGTTATCCAATCAAGTTGGAGCATTGAGAATGAACTTCAGAATGTTGCTATAGAAATTGACCGCCTAAGCCGCCGTCAAGCGAAGCATCGCTCCATGCTAATTTCAAGAGCTAGGATTCTCAAAATGGAAGTCCAAGGTAACGAAGATTGGACATTAGCGGATTTTGAAGAGCGTTTAGCGAGGGCAGAAATCGCAAGGGATCGTCAAAATGAACGACAAGAAATTGAGAAGCGACAAAGAGAAAGTCGGGAGCAGAAGCATATCGAAATGAGATTAGAGGTAGAGGTGGAAGGGCCAGAAACAGTGTCTCCATCGCCTGGAATAGGTATAACCGAGGATATTTGGATAGAAAGGAAGGCCGCTGATGGTAGGCTGTTTTACTATAACGATCGAACCAAGGAATCTTCTTGGAAGAAGCCAATGCATCAGCAGATGGATGAAAGAAAACTTGTTGCGAAAAGAGAAGAGAAAGAAAGTGATGAAAAGAAAGAAGAAGCAATCCAAGAAATCAGAATTGAAGAGACCGCTGAAACTCCAACTAATATTCAGGAAACAGAAACCTATCAGCCGCCTGATTCCAGAGAACTACCTTTCATGGCAAAGCAGGAAATTGGAGAAGGATTGTCTGACTCAGATGGGGAAGACGCCTACATACAGAAGGATGGATTGTATCTGAGAGAACGGCTTGGTATAGACAAAGAAGATCCCCTAGTCATAGAATCCTCACGAAGTCGAGATTTGAGGATTCAACGTCTTCTTCGATTAATCCCATTGATTGAATCTAAATTCGACCAATCTGAATGGACTGGTCTTGTCAAGGGATTAGAGCCCTTGCTCGATAACATCGATCAATGGGTTCGCGTAAGAAGTGAACACAGGAACTGTTGGAGAAGCGAAGGAGGACTCATTCAACGAATGGATCGATTATTGGAGGTTTTAGATGGTGTGCCGGGCCCAGGGATTCAACTCCCTATCGGATTCGATAAGGAGCATCTCCCTGAAACAACAGACGGAATCACTGCTGAAATCGAAGTGTTAGCACAACAGAAGATTCGGATTGCCGGTGGAATTCGAACTGCATAATCACAGATCGCTAAGAACGAAAACCTCGACGCCTTCCATTGTATCTTCATTCACAGATGATGCGAGAATATGGGGTACACCAGCACTCTTGGCTATCTCAAGTGTTCTTGATGTGATTTTACCATTGAACAACATTCCAACTGCTCCAGAAACAGTCTCAGCGCCCTCTGCAAGTTTACTCGCCCCTAAGGGTTCAGAGAGTTCGCCATCTTCAAGGACGAAGCAAGCCTTATTCTTAGCCAGCCCGTCAAACGATTCTTTCCAATCACGAACTGCATCCGGCACATTTACTGGCGCCAAATCTTCCTTCTTACCAAGTACTTCATCGTCTTGCTTTTCAAGGTCAGCCTTCAAACGACCAATGATTTTCTTTGCTTCCGTCTTCTGATTAAGGCACTTTGTGATTACTTTACCTTCAAGATGTTCGACCTCTCGACTCTCTGGAGCGAGTGCGACATGAGTCAATTTGTTACCCAATGCACCTTCGAGCTCAACAAGGAGCAAGGTACCACCACGGTCCCCATCCATGAATGCTGTAACGTTACTCTTCTTCTTCGCGAGTTCCACGAGTTCTTCAGTAATTCCTGAACCCATTGTGGCAATCGCATTCTTGATACCATGTTTCAACAGGTTTCGAACATCATTTCGACCCTCGACGATGATGAGGGCATTGCTCTCAATTGCGTTAGGTCCACATGTCATCCCGTGATGGTTTGTTTCAGTTCCAAGTGTAAGCACAGACCGGACCTCATCTAGGATGCTGCTGGATTCCTCTGCTCCAGAATTCACAAGATTGAGCAAGAGATTCTTCGCACGATCTACAACTTGAGTCCGCTTAGCAGACCGAACATTTTCGATTTTCTGGACCTTGATATTAGCTTGACATGGGCCGATACGATCGATGGTCTCGAGAGCAGCGGCGATAACTGCAGTAGTCACTTGGTCAATCATTGTCGGAAGTCGTATGATGCCTTGCACCTTACCACGTTGATTCTGCAATTCAACATCGACGTGCCCGATGCGGCCCTTGCGCTGCATCGCACGGAGTTGCAAGCTCTCGCCGAGCAGCCCCTCTGTCTGGCCGAAAATTGCTCCGACTACATCCTTCCTCTGTACAGTTCCATCCGTTCGGATGGTTGCCTCGATTACATACTTCGGTTCTGCCATTTTTGATTCCTCCATGGTTGGAACGAGTCAGGCTGTGCCGCAGAAGCGGGAAGAATCCCGCCATCCGGCGGGCACGAAGACCGCAATGCGGCCGGGAACGTGACTCGAACATTTGGGTCTGGCCTGTCCATGTGGGATTAAACCTCCGTCAGTAATTACAGGTAAGTGAGGCATTCTCAATATGGACAGCCTTCAAGGCAGGTAACGGATTACGCTCGGCATGGGCAGTGCTCCTGAGACGCTTACGGTGTTCAGTGCTGTTGTCCAAACGGTATTGAACGATGGTGTACTTACCCAAGAGGAAAAGCGTCTGATAATCACAATCGGCCGCGAACTTGAGTTAGATGATGGTGATCCAGTTCGAGTGTACAATGCAGTGCTCGAGGGGGAAGTCATCACTGGAGGGAGGAAGTTGACTCGAAATGAACGAGTGCAAGTATATCGGAGATCTTGGAGAACTGTCAATTTCAATGATGATGAATCAACGGATGAGGCAGCCGTCATGAAACGGTTGAGAGAAGTTCTTGACTTCTCAAAGGAAGAAGCGGAGGGACTCGTCAAACCGCTCCGTTCGACCCCTGATGTTCCTGTTGAAAATGAAAGTTCCATTTCATCCCGATTCCGACGGATGTTCGGAAGGTGACATCGTGACTGATCCACTCGATGATCATCTTGAACAAGTCACTCCGAAGATTCTGAAACGCCCGAAACGACTGATGAAACACCTCAGAGAGGCCTATCCAATAGGGGTGCCAGCCTTAGCGATGAAATCAACTACCGATCGAATTGGAGCGCATGCAGGATATTCATTCCATTTAGGAACACCAGAGCCTGAACTCCAGAGAATTGCTTCTTGGGTACTCACCAGAATGGAAGGAATGGAAGGCGCGATTGAGATATTGATTGGACGGCTATGGCTTCGATTCGGACGAGAAGATCTTGTCCTCTCATCCCTTCTTCTCGCCAATCTATCAGATGAGGATCGAAACCCAGAATGGCGTTGGTTGACTCTAATTGACCTCATTAAACACCGGCGGAAAAAAATCGGAAGCATCCCATTGGAAGCAGTACTTCTGCATATTGAGGAAATGGCAAGGGCCAATCGAACAGAAATTCCTCTAAATTTATTGGAGCGGATTCTCAATGATGATGATGATTCAATGCAGGCATTGGGAATTCTCGCAGCACATCGACGGTTTCGAGATGAGGAGATTTCGGAACACATACTTCTCGCTCTCAATAATTCAGACCTGCCTGAAGGCGATGGTTTACTCAGAAGGATTCGTGATGGACTTCTCTCCAGCACGGAAGCATGAAAGGTTCCACGGTGAAGGACTCAGTCATGGGTACACCTCTCGTCCCTGCAGGGGAACCTGTGGTCGAACCCGTGTTGGAATGGACGATTAGGCGAGATGCTGAAGATATTCGAACTCTGATGGGGTGGATTACCTCCTCTACCAAACGGCGAGAGCGAGAGGCTTTGATTGTCCGAACAAGAGAGCTCCTCGCTGAAATTGAGCATGCGGCGCAAAGATTGGATGAACTCAGGTAGGTGAGGGTATTCGAGGATTAATCCTTGCAGGTGGACGTTCATCTCGGATGGGTGTAGACAAAGCGATGTTGAAGATTAATGGTATGACGCTTCTCGAAGTTTCAGTACAAAATATGGAAAGAGCGGGTGCGAAATCAATCCATGTTCTCGTGAAGGATGAGGTCCAAGCCGATACCTACAGATGCACGCTGGGTCAGCGGGTATCATTCCACCTTGACCCCCCTGACACCAAAGGTCCATGGGAAGCCCTAGTGGCCATGCTTCAACAATTGAAAGAGGAAGAAATCATTCAACTTCTACCAGTGGACACGCCTTGGTTCGATGATTTGGCAATAGGTATTCTGCGACAACAAATGGAGATCATGCCTGAATCTGATGGGGCATTACCAAGGAATGAACATGGAAGCCACCCACTACTGGCCCAATTCCGTTCTGGGAAAATACTGGAGCTTCTGCTCTCTCAGCCACCCCAATCGCTACGAAAACTGTTCAGAGGAGATAACTTAAAATTCGTTGATGCGACCGATTTTCATAAGGCTGGTTGCCATCCAAATTGTTTGTTAAATCTCAATCGTGGCGAAGATTTTCCCAAATAACAATTCCACCTTCAAGACGGAATCTTCCGGCTGCAAAATCAGCAATCACCTGAGGGTATAGATGATGCTCTACCACCTTGACTCGTTCTTGTAACATCTCAATGGTATCGTCTTTGTGAACTGGAACTTCAGACTGAGCAATGATTGCTCCCGTATCCATGCCACTATCAACGAAATGCACTGTACATCCTGAAACCGTATCACCTGATGTGAGAACATCACGATGCGCATGAGCACCAGGGTGTCGAGGAAGAAGTGATGGATGGATATTGATGACTAGGCCATTCCAATCTTGAAGGAAATTAGAAGTCAGAATCCTCATGTATCCTGAAAGGATGATTGCTTCCACCTCATACATTTCAAGAACTGATTGTAAGGCCATCTCGTGGACTCGACGACGTGAAGGAGTTGCATCCTGAGCGATACCTTCCAACGGTACTGCTTCAGCCGCTATACCATATTCAGCGGCAATAGAAAGGCCACCTGCGTCTTTACGATCGCTGATTACGACACATGTGGTGAAACAAGGTGAATCAATCTGAGATTCGTGATTGAGTAATGCCTGCATACCAGAACCGCCCCCAGAAATCAGAACCGCTAGGCGCAATGGGGAGGATGGAGTTCCTACCCGTGGACCCTCCATGAAAGGTGGATAGACATCCTCGCCTTGAGCATATGGACAAATACGAGATTTACAGACACATGATTTTACCATGGCAATGCTGCGCGACCTATTAGATGGCGCAATCAACTCGCCTTGAAAGCGTAGACGCGGTCGTCGAAAAATACGCTGTATCAAGTAATACTCTACGTCGGATTATCTACGTCACCATCGGTTGTATATTCCTCGTCTTCGCAGGAATTGGAATTTTTATTCCTGGTTGGCCAACGGTCTCATGGGCGGTACCTGCAGCATTCTTATTCTCGCTCTCAAACGAACGGCTCTTTAGGTACACTTTGACAAATCGATTCTTTGGACCGGCGATTTTCGAATATTATGCAACGGGGAAAACATTGCCATCTCATGTGAAGTACATTATCACAATGATGATTGCCGCTATGTGCTCTCTATCGGCCTACTTCGTCTGGAGTGTATCTACACGTGGCGTGGATGGTAAACTGCTACAACCTAACACATGGAATGGAGCAGACGAGTTCGCTCTCGGTTCACTTACGATCATTGGAGTGGGAATTCTCGGAATTCTGTATGTGTTTTTCAAAGTGAATACACGTGACTCGAATTAATGACGGAATAAGCGCATTCCTGTGAATATCATAGACAAACCATACTCATTCGCTGCATCAATTGATTCCTGATCGCGAATTGAACCACCGGGTTGAACAATGGATGTTACTCCGATTTCATGTGCAGCATCGATACCGTCACGGAATGGAAAGAAAGCATCTGATACCATCATCGACCCCTTTGCTCGATTTCCTGCTCGACGTGCTGCGATTCGAACTGCCTCGACGCGACTAGTTTGACCGGGTCCAATCCCAACTGTAGCAAAACCGGTAGGTGTTCTATCCACAAGTACAACACAGTTGGATTTCACCTGAGCACAAACCGCAACACCAAACCGTGCAAGGTTTCTGTCGTTAGATTCCATCTCAACAGAAGTGACACATTGTGCTGCATCCCAATCTATCTTTGGGACCCCTTCAATCTGGGCTAGCCAAACACCATCTAACTGCCGGTAGCGGACGGTGTCGGTGAGTGGGAGAAACGTATCTAGTGTCAACAAACGGCGGTTCTTCTTCTGCGAGAGATACTCCAGAGCACTGGGCTCAAAGCCAGGTGCAATTATGCATTCAACAAAGTGATCTCCTATGGCTTCGGCCGTCAATTGAGTAACCGCTGTTGTAAAGGCGATTACACAACCAAAGGCAGATTCGGAATCTGAGGCAAGGGCGTCTTTCCAAGCTGACACTTGGTCCGTCGATACAGCAACACCACAGGCATTCGTATGCTTGATGATTACACAGGTATGTGGAAGGCTTGACCATTCAGAACCAATAAGAGAGCGGGCGAAACGAAGAGCAGCATCAAGATCAAGATAGTTGTTGAATGAGAGCTCTTTGCCTCCATGTTGAACCGCTGCAGAAAGACCTGTAGATGAAAGACTAGTGGAAGATGAATCAAACCAACCTGCTGCTTGATGTGGATTCTCCCCGTATCGAAGATGGTTTGCCTTTCCTCCTGAAACAAGCAGGTGTGGAGGAATTCCTTCAGGGGATTCAATATTGACGGAAAGACGCTCGGCAAGAGTGGAAGCCACCATGACATCATAGCCTGCAGTCCGCTGAAATGCAGATATTGCCATCCTCTGGCGGAGATCTATCGAGACCCCTTTTGGATCGTGGTTTGCCCCTTCAAGAGCGTCGATGACCTCACTATAGTACTCCTTCCTTGGAACCACGAGAACGTCCCGATGGCTCTTCGCAGCAGCACGCAATAGCGTCGGCCCCCCAATGTCAATCATCTCGAGCAGAACATCCTCTTCAACAGATGGAGATTCTGTAGCTACACTCTCAAAGGGATAGAGGTTTACACAAACAAGATCAATTCGAGAATAGCCCAACGAATCAAGAGTATCGAGATCACCCATATTCGAGCCTCGGGCTAAAATCCCTGCATGAATCGCAGGATGAAGAGTCTTGACACGCCCATCGAATACCTCGGGATGGCCGGTAACGTCTGTAACGTCAACAACATCTATGCTATGCTCTTTCAACAAACGGGCAGTGCCACCTGTCGACAAAATTTCCCAACCCATATCACTGATTTTTTGAGCGAATTCAACCACTCCTGACTTGTCGTAGACACTAATCAATGCTCGAGGCCGGTTAGAGGCGCCGTCAACTCCCATCGTAACCCCACCTCAACGGGAGGATAGGCCACTTGAAGATTGGTGATTCAGTCTCCTCTGGCTGAAATCACCTGATCAATCCGGAGTAGGGAGCAGGCTGTCTCAGTCGCACCAACGATTCCGTTGAGAATTGTGTCTGTTGGATGTAAAACATCGAAGGGGACTGGAGTAACATTACCATCCATACCAATGCCGAATACCTGTTCTTCCAATGAAGAAGTACGAAGAGCGAGGATAGCGTCCAATGAATCGCCTCCAGCATTCTCGACAAGTGTTGCTGGAACGATGTCTAAAGCCCGTGCAAAGGCGTTCATAGCTAACTTTGCTCTATCAGAGCGTTGTTCTGCTGCTGTACGAACCATCATCGCAAGTCGGATATGAGTAGCGCCAGCCCCTGGAAGAAGAGAGTTAGTCCTTGTTGCAAGAGTTGTGCTTCGAAGGGCATCGTGGAGGCCACGTACAACCTCTTCGGCTGCCACCCCTTCTGTGCCACCAACCGCTATTGTCACTACCTCCGCATTCTCTCCACCAATTACGACTATCTCATCTTCAACACGATCACTCGCTGATCTTCGCTCACAATGAATTGATTCAGCGTGACCAAGATTATCCGATGTGAGATGGTGGACTGAAGAGCTCAATTTTGCTTGTGTAACGCCACAGAGGTTTCTGAGTTCGGAATCATCGAAACCATCTGCAACAAAAACACCCTCGTCAACAAGATGATGGAGAATGTCACGATCAATCTCACCTGAAACGAAAATGGCACCAACATCTAATCGAAGAAGTGTCTCAACCAATGCGACCTTTCTTTCATTTTCCTCAGTGATGAAATCGCTCAGTTGTTCAGGATTCTCAACTTCAATCTCCACATCACGATGCATTTCCCGAGGCTTGAGATCACCATGAATAACAGCTACTCGAATATCGTGGCGTTCACCTTCAAGCCGATCGAGCAAGACGCGGCGCCTGACCTGAATGCCACGAATGAAATGGCTATCTTTGATGCCTTTTCGGCCAAGAAGAAACATGCTAACATCTTCAGCTTCGGAGCGTGGTCCATCAGATGTCTCGCGAGTTACCTGGCGTGTTGCCTCAGATATTATCTGAGCAAAACTATCGAGATCTTGGTCTGCTGATTTACCACGTAACGCCGTCTTCGCAACCGAGAGGAGTGTGTCACCTTCAACATCTGAGATTGACTTGGAAAATCCATGAATTGATTCCTCAACCACTTTCATTGCAGCAAGATACCCCTCCACAATAGTCAGAGGATGCAAACCCATGCGAATCAACCGATCCGCTTCGACAAGAAGTTCACCTGCGACAAGCAACGTCCGAGTCACGCCGTCACCACAAGCATTCTCTTGAGATTCTGCAAGACTGACAAAGGCCTTGGCGGCCGGATGACGTACCATCAATTCTGCGACGATCTTGGCACCATCATTGGTTACAGCCGTCGTTCCATCTGTTTTGTAGAGCATCTTATCGAGTCCCCGTGGCCCGAGTGTGGGCTTTAGGATATCAGCGAACGCTTGAGCGGCAGAAATCAATTTCTCTTGAACCGCAGTCCCACTTGTGACGTTTGTCTCAGGACGAACAATCACGACTGGGGGGGACCCTTGTCCATCAGACATGCAGGATGTCTGAACCGGGTCCTTCTCAAGAAGTCACCGCGAGTCTCATGATTGCCATATTTCCCATACATCCTGAGATTCAGCTTTACGATAATGGTTAATTCCGCTGCCCTCCGGCCACTCTATCCACTCAAATCCGGATTCATCCACAGTCCCATTGGAATCCAAAGGTGGAGATTCAATCTTGACTCCTGATTCCTCAATTATTTCTTCTTCAACCTCAGTTGACGATTCTTCATGCGAATCCTCTTGGTTGAGAGAATTATCATTGAAAATCGATGTATGGTCGTGAGGATCTGTGAATGTGGACGGAGATTCTGGACGTCGCCGGAATGCTAGGGTCTGAATCAGAACCAATGTTCCCAAGAGAATTAGGAATAATACCTCCAATAAAGGAAATGAAAACCCAGAATCAGACACTTGTTCTGATGATTCTGCAGGGGTTAGATCTGATTCATCATCTACTATAGTCTCATTGAGATATGTCATATTCTGAAATGTTTCATTTTCATATGCAATTGAGGTAGAGGAATTAGAGTAAGTGTTGTTCACATAAGTATCGTTCTGAGAGGTTTCATTCTGGTATGTATTATTCAGATAGGTATCATTCTGGTATGTATTATTCACATAGGTATCATTCTGGTATGTATTATTCACATACGTTACACTACCACCACTGTCTCCTGAACCCTGAGGGACTTCTCCTACTGCACATCCTTCGGTATTTACTGGCAGGCCTAGATTGGTTCTTGGGCAAGTGTCATCGAGATCGTTGACTCCATCGCCATCATCATCCCAATCCTCGTTGTAATCATGACAACCGTCCTGATCTAGATCGATTGTTGGATTCGTTCGCCATCCAGTCACTCCTCGTGGACAATTGTCTGAGGTATCGGGTACACCGTCGGCATCATCGTCGAGATCTTCGTCTGCGTCATAACAGCCATCGCCGTCATAGTCAGTTATGGAACCGCTTCGCCAATCAACAGTGCCATTTGGACATGAATCATCAACATCTGGGAAATCGTCTTCATCGTCATTATCATCTTCTTGAGAATCGAGACAACCGTCACCATCATTATCATTCGATGGTGATGATGTCCATCCAGTAGCACCTGTAGGGCAAGTGTCTAGATTATCATCCACACCATCGCCATCATCATCGTCATCCTCAACTCCATCAAGACAGCCATCACCATCAAGATCCGTGTCTGGACCCGATATCCAGCCAGTCTCTCGGCGCGGGCAAGCATCCGGATTATCGTAAATCTGATCGTTATCATCATCTGTATCCTCAACTGAGTCCTGACAACCATCTTGGTCATGATCATTACTCACTGTTGAAGTCCAATTCAATGCCCCATACAAACAAGAATCATCGACATCGAGGATGCTGTCCTCATCATCATCATCATCTTCTACTGCGTCCGCACACCCATCTGAGTCGTAATCTGATACTGTCAGTGAGGTCCACCCTGTAGCACCCATCGGACAAGAATCATCGACATCGAGAATCCCGTCACCGTCATCATCAGCATCGCAGATATCTCCTATACCATCATTCTCAAAATCTGCTTGGGGAGGATTGTAAATCGAAATACAGTTGTCGCGATTGTTAGTAATACCATCAGCATCTTGATCTGCGCTCATTCGTGAAACGAACAAATCCTCTCCATCTGACGATCTTAAAGAATCAAGGCCGAATGTTCGTATGTTGCTATCGTGGAGTAGTTCACCAGCTACTTCGATGCTGCCATTACCTGCTGGAATGACTGTTCGTATCCTTGTATCTCCTACTGGTTGTTGTGCCCAAGACCAAGTGCCTTGATCTGAAGCCATTGCAACGTAACCCGTACCTGCATTGGATAGGGTGGTTAAACCGACACTTACAACTCCACTCTTTTCACCCACTCCTGCAATACTTCCGTTACCTATGAAACGAACATCATAGAGATAATCGTCATTTGTTCCGCCAAGTGCAATTGACCAATCCCATCTATGGTTAGAAGCGTTCCATAATGCCATGTACCCATCATATCCGCCACCTGAATTCACTGAGCAGCAATTTGAAAATGAGATTGAATTTCTAAAATACCCACCAATTACAATATCTCCATTTGCTCTTACATCCATTGATTCAACATCATTACATGCTGATCCGCCTTGACAAGTAGGCCAATCCCACAACCACATTGTTCGATTATTACCGTGAAGGCGAACAAGGCCGCCTGCATCAGAGTTGGAAAGACTCTGGGTTCCTCCACTAGGACGATTCCAATAATCTCCTCGAACCCAAAGTACTGCGCCACCATTTGGATGCCCTGCAATTGCATCCACTCTTGGATTATATTGTGAGTAAGAACGTGCTACTCCAATCCAACCCGAACTAGAACGTTGAGCAACACACACTTGATGTTGACTTGAGCCTGAAAAGGAATTGCCAGCAATTGTGACTGTCGAATAACATTCACCTAACACCCATACATCGCCATTTCCATCAGTAACTATGTCGAATGGAACATGGTATGAGTATTGATATCCGTCTAATCTGTCTGCTGAAGACCAACCACTCCCCGGAACCCAACTAAGCACATGAACGCCCCAGCCACTAGTGATTGAAACTACACCTGGAACGTGTAAGAAGCCGCGCCAATATACAACTACCCACACAGTACCATTGGGAGTAGTAGTCATCCCAATTCCAAATGGAATATTGTCCTCATCACGATCTTCTCCATACCAAAAATGTCCAAGATCTGTCCATGCCCCTGTTTCATTGACCGTTGCAATCCAAACGTTCTCTTGATTCGTGCCACCAGCAGTCAAATCAGCAAATCTCAATCCTTGAGATTCTCCTTGAACAAGAATTGCTGAATGTGTCGAATTTATTCTTTCTTGGTCAACAACCCATTCTGAAGAGGTAAACCCTATTTCAACTGCCGAAAGAAATTGATACGGGCCTGGACTGGATGTAGATGCCTCCCACTGATGGATTGCCATTTGAGAGAAAGGTGCATTAGACGCGGGAGTTGACAGTGAGGTTGTATCTGAACCTGTAAAATCCCCATTCTGTCGAGGTAAACTCGACCAGGCTCCAAAGGCAAAATCTGTCCCACTCGGATTATCGATAGCATCTACATCAAAAATATGAGAATTTTGTGAATGGCGGTAATTGGAGGTTGAGATTGCCCCTGTGCTTGAGATTCCAAGAAAGTATGCTGAATGAGAATAATGGCCATAGAACTGTCCAGAACTTGAACTCCCGCTGAAACATAACCTATTGTCACCTTTACTATGAAGTCCGAAAGCAATATTGCTATCCACTACAGTAACTGTAGGATTCCATTGTTGGTAATTAGAATAGTAATTTGATGTGGAGTAGCAGGAATTAGACCTTATTGCCCAACCGATTGCTCCTACATTTGAGAATTTGACAACATAGGCCATCTGATGATTTCTGCCATTAGTAATTCGAATGGACCCCCAAGTAATTTCATGTGAGCCGCTATTGTTGTAGAAATGCTCACCCGCTACAAACACATTTCCAGCTGAATCCACATCCACACTCCAAGCCCTGTCGTTTGCAGTAGCAATTGGCTTACGGACCCATTCAACTCCGGTACGAGCAACTCGCATCACGATACTGTCTGAGCCTGTTCCACCGCCGTGAACAATTGTGGTTTGATCAAGAATCAAAGATGTGGAGCTAAATTCACCAACCAACATAATGCGGTCATTTCCATCTGCTGCACAATCGTGTGCTTCCTCTTTCCCCGTACTCCCATATCGTCGTAATTGATCCCAGACACCACTGGAACTACTCCAAGCAACAAACATGTCATTGTCTGTGCCCGATCCATTACTCATCGTTCCATTGACAGTAACAGATGCGCTTGATGTCCACCCACAAAATGCTAAATCTCCAACCGATGTTTCAGTTACACCGGTTATATTGTCAAAACCGTTAGACGCAATTGAATTTACCCAATCAAATGTACCTGTAGATCCGTCAATCTTGAATGCATATCCATCTCGACCTCCTTGATTATTCAAAGTCAGTGATCCTGAATTTCCTGCAACTGAAATCGAAGATGAATTGTATGATCCTACGACAATCAAATCTCCTGTAGTATCAAGAATCATGTCCTCTACGTGTTCATCCTCAGACCCACCAAAAACAGAAAGCCAGGACCAGAAACCATTACCTGAATTGTAAGTATAATGCCCAACAAAAACATCTCTTCCACCATGATTCAGTATATTCTTAGGTGTATGAATGCCTCCTTGAGTGGATTCCAAATTCAATGAGCCGCCAAGAAAAACTCCTGCAACATAGAATGAACCATTGGACTGTCCTTCGACTTCCTTAACCCAAGTAAAACCCGCCTCTGTATCTTTGTTGACCCATTCCCAACCTAAGGGGTTCGTTGCACCAACTGATGGAAATGTAGCTTCGTCTTCCTCAAGATATTCTGGGAGTTCAGGAATTTGAAGAAGGATTGGGAGGATCATTACGGTGACCAACGCAACAGAGGTTCTCATCGGCCCGTAGTAAGTAATCGAGGATATCAATGCAACCGATGCAAATTCAAGATCATCGGCGACGATTTTTCTTTCTCTTACCTTTACGTCCACCTTTAGAATACTCCCAAGAACGGGATGAGGTCGATAGGTCAAATCCATGATCTTGTAGATGGGCACGTTGATCAATTTCGCGTCGAAGCGCATGAGAGAGTTCTTTGTAACCCTTGATTTTCAAACGAATTCCTCCAACTTCTTCCTCTAGAGCACGAACAGAATCTCCACCTGGGCCTACTACCGAACCAATTGCAGCCTCATCAACATACACTTCTGCATTCGATTCTCCTGTGAATTGGACATGATGTACTCGGACACCAGTAAAACCTCTAATCAAACGACGTAACTCTTCGGAAGCAAGGCGACGAATAGGACTAGATTGATGGGATTCTCCATCTGCAGTTACGGGAACAACTGCTATCTCAGAGCCGAAAGCAAACATCTCATGAGTTAACGTCCCCTCTGGGAATCGTCGAATTTCAATGACTGGTCGTGATAATTCGGTATCCATACCTGAAGGTGCTCGAACTACCATCTTCAGTTCGAGAACTTCGTGCACCTTACCACGCTCAATATGTACAACAGTATCGAGCACTTGTGCAATTAATCCAAGTTCAACCTTGCCAACAAGTCGCTGAATTGCTTCAAGGCCACTATTCGCATGAGTAACTCCGAGAAGCCCTACACCTGCAAGCCGAACATCGGAAAAGATTCGGAAATCATTGGCTCTCCTTACCTCATCATAGATTACAAAATCAGGACGGACAAGGAAGATTACTTCCGCAGTCTTCTCTAAATCACCTTCTAATGGTGCATATTGAGTAATTCGCTTCGCAACCTGAAGATCACGTGGAGCCTCCATAGTCTTAACCATCGCTCCAATCTCTTGGTCGAGGTGGTCGGCAATTGCTGTAGCGAAAGTACTCTTCCCAGAACCAGGCTTACCAACGACGAATATGCCGCGATGATGATCTGAGAGACGATCTATGAGATCTTGTTGTAAGTCATAATCTGCAAGGCTCAAACGTGCAACTGGTCGAACTACGGTAATCTCCCATGCATCGGAGAATGGAGGGGACGCACAGGTAACACGAAGATCACCGACCTGGAAAATCGTGCAACCAATGCGTTCGATTTCAACAAAACAATCTGATCTATCCTGATTCTCCTCGACCACTTGTTGAATTGCTTCAGCAAGAGATTCAACACGACCACGTGACCAGGGTTCCTCCTCCAATTCAACCAATCTTATCTCAGAGATATGGCCCGATTTTACCCGTGGGGGGCAATCAGCCTTGAGGAATACAGTGCTAGCCGTCTCATCCGAGAGTAATTCAGACAAATCTGCAGGGATAGCAGGACGGTCTCCAAACGTCGCCATGTTAGTCAATTGAATCCCGGGGGTGCTTCAACCCGCCGTCCATATAGACGCTCAAGCATCAGTCGGTGTCAATGTATCAAACGCCCACTTCCAAAGAAGTGTTGAGGATACTGCAGTCAGAAACGCACCGATGAAAGGGAAGCCGAATGAAATGAAAATCAAGTGTTGGATGATGGTGGCAATAGTGTATCCAAACCAAGANGTCAGTTTCGCATTTGTAATCTCAAAATATCTAATGAGGTCAGAAGCGTTCCTAAGCGCCTGAATCAAACCAAAAGCGATTATGAGTACAAGCAGATTACCGATGAACCAACCCATGGATGCCCCAAATGCAGCATCAAGTTGGTCAGCAAAGCCCCCGAAGACCATTGTAGCGGGATCGAAGGTCGCCATGAATTGCCGACTATTCACCGATTCTTGAACACTCCTCAATACTCAGGACTCAAGGGAAGTCATTCTTCTTCATCAGAATTCTCACCGAACTGGACAATTAAATTGCCAACAAGGATTGCTGAAGCACCGAAAATGAGCCATCCTGTAAGTCCTTCTTCAAGGTCAAAAGCAAGAGACCCCAGCATTGCCCAAACAGGTTCAGCAGCGTAGAGGACCGCCGCATGAACTGGGTCAAGATTTCTCTGATGCATCATCAATATTAGCAACGCAACTATACTTCCAAGAATTGCACAACATAGTAGAGGGAAAAGAAACGAAGGTGAGAATGTAAGGTCGACGAGGGTACTATAATCACTTGACCCGAATACAAATTGAGTAATTACAGAAAGAATGGTCACAGTAAGCAGCATCGTTGCAGTCATACCCACTGCATCTTGACCTTGTGTCAAACGATCTGTTGCAATAATGTGTCCCGCAAAAAGAAAAGCACATGCAATGGTCAACCACTCACCAAGTCCAAAATTGATTTGAGGTGGCCCAGAAATCCAACCTGCTCCGATTGTTGCAAGGATGACCCCCATTATCGCTGGAAGCGAAAGGAAGCGCCGAGTAATTGCCATGGCAATCAAAGATGTGAATACAACGTAGAGGCTTGTCAGAAAAGCTGAGACTGCTGGTGTAACATCAGTAAGGCCAATCATCTGTAGAAGGAAGCCCCCCCAAATAAGCACTCCAAGAAAAGACCCGGCCTTCCAATTGGATAGGCTCAAGAGGCCGTTTCTTGCTTCACTAAGGACCAGGGGGAGGACTGCGGAAGCGATTAGGAACCTCATGAGAACAAAGAAAATTGCAGCGTCATTTTTCGCTAGGGATGGTGTCAAAGCAGCACTTGCATCTAATGCCTGTTTCATCCAGATGAATGTTCCACCCCAGAGAAGTGTGACCAATAGAAGGGCCCAAGTCGCTCGACGGCGAACATTCATCTGAAAATCACTCCGCAATGAGTCGAAGATCCTCAAGGAAGAGATCTAAGGGTAAATCAGGCTCTGTCCAAAGTACGAGAGCATTACCGGTTTCATCGATGATGTAAGTCGGCTGTGTATGGCTGAATCCATATCCTTCATCAGAATCATCCTCAAAATTTACTGGATCAACCCCATATTCGTTTAACACCGGAACAACAGCCTCTGGAGAACCAGTTAGATGAGGCCATTCATATCCTCGTTCCTCAGTCCAATTGGTCAAGACCGAGGGTGAATCATGCCAAGGATCGATAGTAACCGATACAAATGAAATTCGATCCTTTTCCTCATCGGTGAGAGTATCATAGATTGCTGCTAACGTAGCTGAAGTCACTGGGCAAGTGGCATAACAACGAGTGTAAGTAAAAGCAAGAACTACTGTCTTGTTCCGCTGCTCCTCAAGCGACCAAAGTTCACCATCTGAAGACTCCAACATGAACAGTGGGGCGGGATTCGTTCCTGTCCATTCGAATCCATGGTACGGATCCTCGGGCTCGGGAGAAGCACCAATACAACCGACAAACATGAATGCTAACAACAGGCTAAGCCACTTCATTGGTCCACCCCCTTTCGGCGAAGGAATCCGTTCTCGATGATATGCTTCTCTCCTGTTTTTGGGCAGACCAAGTCGGAATCCAAGGTCTCACCAGATTGACCAACCCAGCCGATTTGTCTTGCGGGATTTCCTACGACGAGAGCATGAGGAAGGACTGTACGCGTGACCACACTGCCAGCACCAACCATCGCAAAGGCTCCGATTTCAATTCCACAAAGAATAGTAGCATTAGCACCTATAGTGGCACCCTGTCTGATTAATGTGGATTCAAATTCCGATTGGCGATTGATTCTTGCGCGAGGATTTCGCACATTCGTAAATACGCAAGAAGGTCCAATGAATACATCCGATTCCAAAGTGATACCTGAAAAGATGGAAACGTTGTTTTGAATTCTGCAACCCGTGCCAATTTCAACGTCAGGCCCCACTACAACGTTCTGTCCAAGTGAGGATTCTGCTCCTATTCGGGCCCCTTCCCGAATATGACAAAAATGCCATATTCGAACTCCAGAGCCTAATTTTACGCCGTCATCAATAATCGATGTAGGATGGACCATCAAGTCGGATGAATCCTCCATCATCAAACCGGGGACGCCCCTTCATCGTTTCAGAGATTGGGTCTTTCCCGGTGGCTATTTGCGTTGGGAGATACTGGAGAAGGGCATGGAGGCACGATACTCATGGGTAAATTCTGTCGACAGTGATCATCTCAATCTCAGATGGAAGGTCCTTCGGATTGGCCTCCCTCTTGAAACTGCACATTATCATGGAATTGATCAGGATCCTAGAACGAAATTCGTTGTCGCGCACATTGGGGAACGAATGGTTGGTTGTGCCACTTTGCAAACTGATCCTAGGGATGGTGCAATTTACAGGATTCGTGGAATGGCAGTAGACGAGGAGTCACGAAATCTAGGTATTGGGACAAAAATTGTCAATTTAATGCAGAAATTTGCGGCCTCTCACCAAACTGGAATATGGTGCAATGCCAGAATTCGTGCTGTACCAATGTACCAAAGATGTGGATTCGTAATAGTCTCAGATGTATTCGAAATTGAAGGTATTGGACCGCATCACGATATGGAATGGGTGCCTGAAGACTGATTCATCTCAATGGCATCCATTGCCTCTTCAGTCGAGCCACCATTGAGGATAATTTGGACCCCAGGAAGGTGGCGATCAAAAGTTGCTAGATTCGTATGAATAATATTTCGAATCATGTCATTATTTAGAGTCACACTCTCCAAATCTAGTGCTGTTTTGTAATTCAATTCCCCATCAGTAACATCTAATTCGAAATTTCCCACAACTAATCTATAATTCGCCATTGTGATGAATCTCATCATCGTTTCAATTCGATTTGAAGATATATTCTCACTTAGAGAAGAATAGAATATCATCTGTTCCTCTAATTCACGTGTCTGAATCATGCAATGCCATTCACCATTTACTCCCTCAAAACCAAGGGCAATTGTACTATGATCTGATAGAACTTCGAAATTCCATTCATTCTTTTCTAGATAATTACGAGCTGATTCCAAAAGAGGCGATTGAATGAGATTAGGTTTTTTTTCCTGTAATTCTTCAACACCACTCTCGATTTCTTCGGGTAATTCATCTTTGAGATATGAGCGGATTTTATCACTTAATATGGGACTGGGTTCGTACGAAGTGCTTCGTAATGTCGAAGATAATTTCTGGAAATTTTCAAAAATTTCGTCAGGAGAATCCATCTTAAAATCCTGATCGGACTCTGTTGACATCCCTTTTTCCCGCATACTTCTCCCCAACCAGGATATATCAATCAAATGTTAAAGAAAATATTGAATTATATCTCTAATTCAATATTCAAATTCTGAATTAATTCCTTGTATCGATTTCGGATTGTAACCTCGGTAACTCCAGCAACCTCTGCCACTTCCCGCTGTGTGCGACGCTTACCACATAGAACTGAAGCGATGTAAATAATCGAGGCTGCGATCCCCGTGGGGCCCCGTCCACTAGTCAGTTCCTTTTCCTGAGCCTTCTGAATCAATTCATACGCCTTTGATTGTACCTCTGCATCGAGATCAAGACCTGAACAGAATCGTGGGATATACATCTCTGGTGTTGTATGAGGGATTTTCATCCGTAGTTCTCTAACCATGAAACGGTAAGTGCGACCAATTTCTTTCCGGCCGGTCCTAGATGCTGTACTGATTTCGTCAAGTGTTCGAGGGTTTCCACACTGTCTACAGGCAGCGTAAAGACTGGCCGCGGCGACACCTTCGATAGAGCGTCCGCGAATAAGGCGGGCTTCTACTGCGCGTTTATAGTTGACAGCGGCAGCTTCACGAATTGATTTTGGAAGATTCAATCGACTAGCCATTCGATCGAGTTCCGCGAGGGCCATAGCAAGGTTTCTCTCGGTCGCGTTCGAAACACGGGACCGCTTTTGCCACTTCCTCATGCGGTAAAATTGACTGCGATATCGAGAAGAGATTGTCTTACCAGAGTAGTCCTTATTCTGCCAATCAATATCGGTAGAGAGCCCTTTATCGTGGAGCATTACAGTCATGGGTGCTCCAGTCCTAGCTCTCTGGTCCCCCTGTTCGGGACTAAAGACGCGCCACTCAGCACCCTGATCGATGACATTATCCTCAATCACTAAACCACACATTGAGCACACAATTTCTCCACGTGTCTCATCGCGATCGAGTTCTCTGCTGCCGCATTCTGGGCATTTGACGATATCTTCCACTTGTGCATCAGACATTTGATTCCTCTCCGAAGATATTATTGCTCGGATGGCCAAGGTATTTAAATCCTAATGGTTGTTTTTTTAGTAGATTTTAGATTGAATTATGTGAAGAAATTGGCTAATAATAACGGCTAATGGTCAAATAGGCTGAACCCATGGTACGGCTGGTGAAACTACGTGACCGAGGTCTGGCCCCCTGAATCAATAAGGCTAGATCCAGATGCACGTGTCCTGTTTCTAACCAAAAATCTCGATCTAATTCGTCAACAGCTATACAATGGCTTGAATCTCAAAATGGCTGACCTCACTGTCGATGATCTGTTGGATGACATCAACACTGATGTGATGACGCCAGCATGGGTCTGCTTCGATCACGATCCGGCAAAAATAGCTGAAAATGCATATGCTGGTCTGCTCCATGAAGGCGAGCGTGTTTTCAATCAAGGTGCTCTAAAGGAAGGGGGTTTCAAAGTGATTGTTAGTGGGCATCGAAAAGGGACTGGGAGTAGTCGTGAAACTGCTCCTCAGTGTGAACGATGGTCTGGAATTCGAATTGTGATTGCCGCCTCATTTGCTCCGATTCATGAACGGAACAACATCAATCTCGGACAAGTAATGGGTAATCACAAAATGTTGGAGAGATTGCAGAATGGAGAAGTAATTCCACTCGATGAATTCACACAACAATACGATCCAGTCACACGATTAATTCTAGAGAATGGTGGAATTCTTCCCTTCGCCAAGAAATTAAAAGATGGGCAAATCGAGTTGCCAGCCGTTTCTACTGAGCGGCGAGGTATGACAATGGCAGAGAAAATTATTGCAAAGAAGTTGATTGGTAAAAATGGTGTAGAATGCTATGTATCTCCAGGCGATGCAGTATTGGCAACAGTCGACGGGGGTTACAGTCATGAGTTTACAACCGCTCAAGTTCATAATTTTCTAGCGGCCGAATATGGTGCGGATTATACGTTACCTAATCCACCAAAGTTTGCTGTGTTTGAAGATCATCTGCTCTATGCAACTGGTGTTCCAAGGTTTGGGCCGTTCGCCGATAAAATTCAAACATTGCGAGATTTACAGGTAGCGTTCCAACAGCATACCGGTGTTCGTGATTACTCGGCGAAGGACGGTGTTAGCCCTGGAATTTGTCACCAAGTGGCCCGAGAGGAATTCATCGATGTTGGTGATTTCATTCAAGCTACTGATAGTCACACTTGTATGGGTGGTGCCTCGAACGCGTTGACTTATGGTGTGGGCTCAACAGAATATGCAAATTTGGTTCACAATCAGTTTGCTTTCGTCAAAGTCCCTGAAAGTATTCGTTTTGAGTTGACTGGGAGTTTGAACCCAGGATGTACGGCTAAAGATGTCATTCTTCACATCCTGTGGCGGTATGCAAAACACTCTGATACACTTGATCGTTCAATGGAATTCGGTGGGACTGGTCTTGCTTCTATCTCTATGGATGAGCGAGCGACACTATGCAACATGGCCACGGAATGTAGTGCTAAAACTGGGATTTGTGACCCTGATCAATTGACGATCGATTGGTTGTTGAAACGACGAAATGATTTGAATGAAGAAGAGATTAGAAATGCGTTTGTATTTCCTGATGAGGATGCTGTATATCACGGAGGAATACACACCATTGATCTTGACAAAATCCGACCAATGGTCGCTCATCCTGGAGATCCCGACAAAGGAATTCCATCGGATCCTACTAATGGGGCTTACATCGATGATATTGGAAGCGTCCCAATCGACATCGCCTATGCTGGGTCCTGTACTGCAGGTAAGGATGATGATTTCTCTTACTATGCAAAAGTCGCAAAGGCTGCTAAGGATGCCGGATTGAAAGTCGCAGATGGTGTTGAATGCTACATTCAATTCGGTTCGGGATCCGTTAAGCAACTTTCTGAGAGAATGGGATGGACAGCACTCTTTGAAGAGGTTGGTATCCACCTCATAGATCCGGGTTGTGGCGCTTGCATCGGAGCAGGCCCTGGTATCAGTAATAACCCCGACCAGGTCACCATATCCGCGATTAATCGTAACTTTCAGGGCCGCTCTGGCCCGGGTCAATTGTATCTTGCCAGTCCTCTGACTGTCATGGCTAGTGCATTCATGGGATGCATCACAGCATGGCATCCTGAAATCTTTTCAAAAGTTTGACCAATGAAGGGATTGAATTGGATAGAAGAGAGCCAATGGCACTACTCTGGCAAACTTCCCATGACCTGTTAACAGAACTTGTGAGAAGCGGGGTGGAACATGCTCCTTTTCCTCCCCCACCACATCTCTTTGAGGGGATTCCTGTAATTGAGCCGTCTCCAGATATTATTGCACAGCAAGCCATCACAGTCGATACATTAGACAAAGCGGGCTTCAAACGAATAATCGTCACTCATCTTGAATCTCAAAGGCCAGATTATGTACGACGTGCCATCGATGAAGAGCGAGCTCTCGATCGATACATCCTTGAAACACAAAACAACCTAGCGGATCATTTTCTCAAAGAGCGGATTGTCGAATGGTTACGAGCGGGGCTCGATGAAGTCGCACCTGATTCAGATAGGTGGTTTTGGGGCATGGCATTGTTCACAGGAGCGTGCATTCAGCGACCTTCATGCATCCAAAAGGATGGTTTTCATCTCCTAGAATCAATTGCTCTCGGACGGCCTCCAGGAAGATGGCAAACAAGAGCTGCACCGGGACCTCATCATCTCGATTGGGATGGTCAAGAAACAGATGGAGATTCTGTGGAAGTACATGTCGACGGTGCTATTGCAGCAGCTTGGTTACTCGACATCGTTGATTCAATAGGGGGAGAGAGTCCTCTACCAGAAGCATGGTGGGCTGAAATCGTTAACAGGAGTCATTTGTACGTCCCGCTTAGAATGGCAGAGAGGCTTGATTCGAAGTTAACAAACAGCGAATGGGCATCTATTCTGATCAAAATTATCCCTCATCTTCTGCGAACAGATGTAATCCGAGCAGAGGCCATCGTAAATGCAATACTTGCAAATGGAGATGAGAAAAGGCGCATAGATATCGCTTCACTCGCAGAAAGAATCGTTTCGGAATCAATCAGTGTTGGAAAGATGATTATTGATGCCAGTCTCGAAGAAGAAGGTGATGCTGCGGTAATTGCAACTAGTGCCCTACCTATCCTAGCCCATCATGATCCAATCGAATTCATGATCCGAGCGATGAGAGTGAGTCAACATGAAAATCCTAGGGTACGACGGCGATTTGTTGATTCGGGGTTGAGGACCGCAATGCAGATTGATCCGATTGATGAACAAGGAATTCTAGTGAATCTGATTAAGATGGATGATGCCGCTTCTCAGGTGCGAATCAAGCGTTTTGCAAACGAAATGGCTCGTATCGATCCGAGTGCTGGAGAAAGATTGGTCGAACGTCTCGCTGAAAATGGGCTTGAATTTACCCTTTCAGAATAGTCAGGAACAGCCGGTAGTCTCACCGCATTCATTGCACTTGAGGCAGGTTCCATTACGAACCATTTGGCTACCTCCACAATTCGTGCAAATATCTCCTGTGAAACCGAGTGCTCGAGCGCTTCGCATTGCATTCTCCTCTGCACTCAGTTCAGAGTTAATTGTTGGCTCCTCTAACTCCTGTGGTTCCGGGATATTCATCACACTGTCCAACGTAGTCTGGATATTGCGCTGAGACCCCATAGTGCGAGACACTCCATCAGGTGTAGACTCTGGACGGCTAATGGATGTCGTATCGAGATCTTCTTCAGTCACGTGAGCTAAGTCATCGCGATCCAAATGATTGATTGCTAATTCTCTGAAGATATAATCCACGATGGATGTGGCCATCTTCACGCGACCAGATCCTCCAGCCACCATACCACTAGGCTCAAACTTCTGGAAAGTGAATGACTTGACGAAGGCATCGAGGGGAACTCCATACTGGAGGCCAATGGATACTGCGATTGCAAACTGATTCAGCAATGAGCGCCAGGCCATTCCTTCCTTCGAAGTTGTTAGCATAATCTCACCAAGACGGCCATCTTCATACATACTCGATGACAGATAGACGGTGTGTCCTCCAACACGCGCCTTCATCACCTTTGATTCTCGAACATCAGGGAGGGGGCGGCGTGTTGCAATGTAATTTTGAACAAAGGCTTCGGCAACAGGTTGTGCTTGTTGATCCGGTAGAGGTAGGGCTGCCTTAACTTGCTCAACTGCTTGCTCGGCGGTTAGAGTAGACGAATCATTTTCGTCCATTTCATCCATCGAAGAAGTATCAACAAGTTTGTTCATCAACGGCTGCGAAAGCTTGCTCTGATCTCTGTATACTGCAGTTGCCTTATTCATCGTAGAATGTGAGAGGTTGTACACATCGCGGATATCATCTATAGTAGCATCGGATGGAAGATTTACCGTCTTCGAAATTGCGCCTGAGATGAATGGTTGCGCAGCAGCCATCATCCTAACGTGAGCAGGCCACGCAATAGAACGCGTACCATATTTCCCCCCTGGAGTTGCACAATCGAATACTTCGAGATGCTCTTCCTTGAGATATGGTGCACCCTCAATAGTCATACGACCGAATACATGGTCGTTGGCACCCTCAATCTCAGCAGATGTGAAACCGATATGGCTGAGAACATCAAAGAAGGGGTTCTCAATTTGATCTTGGTTCAATCCGAGAGTATCGGTGCAGAAGGGCTCGCCCAAACTACTGGGACTGAAAGCACCACGAATATCGTAAGCCCCACCAATCGCATCTTCGACTCGAGCGAATTCAGCTTCGGTAAAACCGGCCTTCATCAGTCGTTCACGCGTCACAGTTTCACAACGCTCGATACTCTTAGTGCCCATAACATAGGATTCAATCTCATTAATCTCGACGTCATTGTAGCCGAGTTCAGAAAGAGCGAGTTTTACACCGTTGTTGATGATCTTCAACATACCTCCGCCAGCAAGGGACTTGAACTGGATTAAGGAAAATGATGGTTCGACGCCCGTGGTATCGCAAGCCATTACAAGACCGATCGTTCCAGTGGGTGCAATCACTGTGGTCTGAGCATTTCTAAATCCAAATTCAGAGCCGAGATTCAGTGCGCGATCCCAGGACTCGCGTGCAGCATCAAGGAGGTCGTCAGGGCAAAGAGCGGCATCGATTCCCATTGGCTTAACGCTAAGGCCTTCGTACTCTTTTGACTCGACATCGTACGCCGCGCGACGATGGTTGCGAATTACGCGGAGCATGTGCTCACTATTCTCCTCATAACGAGGGAAGGGCCCAAGAATACTAGCAAGTTCGGCACTAGTCGCATAAGATTCGCCGCACATAATTGCGGTAAGAGCGCCGCAAATTGAGCGGGCTCGATCATCATCATATGGAATACCCATGTGCATGAGAAGGGAACCTAAATTGCAGTATCCAAGGCCAAGAGTCCTGTACTCGTAGGACTTCTGGGCAATCTCTGCTGAAGGGAATTGAGCCATTAGAACTGATATTTCGAGGGTAGCAGTCCAAAGGCGGACGCTGTGCTGGAAGTCCTCAATCTGGAATGTTCGAGATGCTGTGTCATAGTACTCTAGGAGATTGATGCTGGCGAGATTGCAAGCAGTATCATCGAGGAACATATACTCTGAACAAGGATTAGATCCGTTGATTCGACCGCCTTCAGGGCATGTGTGCCAGTCGTTGATTGTGGAATCAAACTGAACTCCAGGATCCGCACATGCCCAGGCAGTGTAGGCAATTTGGTCCCAGAGTTCCTGCGCTGGGAGTGTTTTGCATGGCTCCGGGTCGCGGCCCTCTGCCAATGCTTTCTCCTTCTCAGTCCGCCAAATGAGATTCCAATCTTTACCGGCTTCAACTGCTTCCATAAACTCATTCGGAACCCGCACAGAATTGTTGCTGTTCTGGCCCGAGACAGTGATATATCCCTCACCTTGCCAATCTGAATCAAATCGCTCAAAATTTACCGAGCGCCACCCCTGGCCTGCAAGATCAATGATGCGCTTGATGTGTGGCTGGGGGACGTTGTCTTTCACAGCTGCAATCATGGCACGCTTGAGAGGCTCATTCATCGCAGGGTCTGTTGAAGCGACTTCGGCACCCTCAGACCACATCGTAGCAAGAAGGGCATTCGCATGCTTCTGTAATTGATTGCTCCCTATGATAAGAGCCGAGACCTTCTCTTCCTCGGAAGCCTTCCAATTGATGTATTCCTCTATGTCTGGATGATCGAGATCGAGTGTGACCATCTTCGCCGCTCGGCGAGTAGTTCCTCCGGATTTTATGGCGCCCGCTGCGCGGTCACCAATCTTGAGGAAAGAGAGTAGTCCGGATGAGCGTCCTCCGCCTGAAAGTGGTTCTTCCTTGCCTCGAATATTACTGAAGTTAGACCCGGTTCCTGAACCGAACTTGAACAGTAAAGCCTCACGTTCCCAGAGTCCCATGATGGACTCTGTCCCCCCAACAAGAGAATCTGCAACGCTCTGAATAAAGCAAGCATGAGGTTGGGGGTGCTCATAGGAATTTGTTGACTCTGTCAAGACGCCAGTTTCGGGATCTACATACTTGTGGCCCTGAGGATTGCCTTCGATTCCGTAAGCCCAATGGAGGCCTGTATTGAACCATTGTGGGCTGTTTGGAGCCGAGCGCTGGCTTGCAATCATGTAACACATCTCATCAAAGTAAGAACGGGCATCTTCCTCAGATGCGAAGTATCCGTGCTTCCAACCCCAATAGGTCCAGGTCCCCGCAAGACGCCTGAACATCTGACGGAAATCCGTCTCAGCACAGTAGCGATCTGCGGGCTCCATAGCCTGCAACTTCTCCTCATCTGGGGCTGAACGTTGAAGCCAGATTGGGACGTTGTCTTCGGGAACGGGGCGTAATGCAGCAGGAACTCCTGCCTTTCGGAGATACTTCTGCGCTGCAACTGTGCCTGGAACTCCTTCGAAGCCTGATGGGAAGCAAACGTCTTCCATATTGTGAGCAACTGTACCATCCTGATTTTTGATCTGAATACTTGTCGTCATCCACTCAAAGGTATCAAAGGGGTCGGTGCCAAGGGTTGTGAATCTGCGCTCAATATTCATCCCACTTGTTCCATCGTTGCTTCCATTCATCGTGGTTTGCATGTCTTATTCACCTCTCTTAATATCCATACCAGTGGGCTGCGCAATGTTATCTGAGCGCGGGAATCTCAAGGGTCAATCGATGGTTATTGAAGATTGAGGGGAGGGTTCCTTCCATTGCGCATTCCTCGATGCAATTCTGTTGTCCGGAAGAGTAGTGTAATGTTGGAAAAAGTGTATTTTTTTTTACACTCAAGAACAAGATGATTTGAACAACCCCCGATGGTTCTCGGCTAATATGGACGGCGAGGACAAAGAAGAGGAATTCAATTTGCCTAGCGCTTCAATCGAATCTGAGGACCACAGTGATGTTGATCCCTTCGAGGAGCTGGGGGTCGGATCTAGGATTAATACAACTTCAACTGGAAAAAATGAAAATTCAGGGTATGATGCGCTTGCAGATCTCGTGGATGATGATGATGAAGGCGCCACTGATGTGCAGGGGATTCACTTTTCCAACAAACAGGAAATGGCTGAGGAATTAGAAGGTGCACTTCCTGACTCTGAAATGACTCGTAAGGCTGAGGCCACATATGTGATGCTTCTACAGACGGTATGGGTAGATGGCATTCTTGATCCGGCTGAAGTTAGGCTCCTCAGTAAGAAGCGGAGTGAGTTAGAAATCAGTTTCAAGCGTCACCTGGAACTGGTCGACGACCTACTTGGGTGAATTAGATGGTTCATCCATATTCAATCGGACTTGGCTACGGTTGGGCAGATGATGCATTGAATGAAGAAGGTCATAATTTGCTAAATCGCTTGGCTAATTTGCTCGGTGTTGGATATCAGATTAGAGAATCTCTCGAGATGGAACATATGGAAACAATGCCCCTGATATCACAAGGAGTTGGTGCCGGTGTCTCTGCACTCCGGTCCTATGTCCATGACCTAGAATCTTGGTTTCCAGAGGAGGGAGAAGAACATGCTCGAAGGCTTGGCCGCTCCGCACTTGATGTGGGTTTGACTCGTTCGGGTTGGAAGGAGGCATATGCTTGGATGGAGGCTGTTGGCCTAGGTCACGCATTTGCTGAAGGGGCTTGGATAGAAAAGGAGGTGGATCGGGAGGCTGATCTACCGGAATTCTTCAATCACCCGAAGAAGTTACTCAGTCTCTGATTGCGAACGGATTTCCATGGTCCAATCAAGCGTAGTTTCGCCACCAAGAATAGTTGCACCGACCGAACAGTACTTCTCATGGCTCTGGTGGATGAGGCGCTCAACCAATTTCTCGGGAACATTGCCTTCAATGACATAGTGCATTCGCACAGCTGTCAATTTCCGAGGGGGGTTCTCTGCCCGATCAACATCAACTTCAACCCACGCTGCCCGGACATTCTCCATCCTGTCCTTGAGGCCAACAACTACATCGATCATTGAGCATGCACCGTGAGAAAGGATGAGTAATTGCATTGGACTTGCAGTATCGTCTGTATGCATCATAACACGCTTGCCATCGCTCGTAATTCCAAGCATCTCTTCCCCTTGCGTCCATTCAACCCTACTCGCCATGAATATGGCATTCAAGCGGAGGTCATTAGGGTTCAGATGATTTCTCTTCATCCGGTTCATTGATGAACAAGGCAATGATGCCTCGGCCATGGACCGGAATGGGGCTGCGATTACTATGCAGAATGGACAATTGAGTGTGCCAAAGAATCCAGTTGTTCACTACATCGAAGGAGATGGTATTGGGATTGATATTACGCCCGTGATGATTAACGTCGTCAACGCCGCCGTCGAGAAGGCTTACGCTGGAGAAAGAGGGATTGTATGGAACGAAGTTCTCGCTGGAGAGAAGGCATTCAATGCCACGGGCGAATGGCTCCCAGAGGCTACTCTGGATGCAATCCGATCTGGACTGGTTTCAATCAAGGGGCCACTGACCACTCCTGTCGGAGGCGGGATTCGTAGCCTCAATGTAGCTCTTCGACAGAAGTTGGACCTATACGCATGCGTACGTCCGGTACGTTGGTACTCTGGAACGCCAAGCCCTGTGCGTGACCCAGGGGCTGTAGACATGATCATCTTCCGAGAAAATAGTGAGGATGTCTATGCAGGTATCGAGTGGGAAGCTGGTTCAGCAGAAGTACAGAAAGTGATCGCATTCCTACAAAACGAGATGGGTGTAGATAAAATTCGATTCCCTGAAACCTCCGGTATCGGTATTAAGCCAATCAGTAAAGAGGGGACCGATCGCATCGTTCGAGCGGCTATTGAGTATGCCATTGATGAGGATAAGCCCAGTGTTACTCTAGTCCACAAAGGGAATATCATGAAGTTCACCGAAGGTGGATTCCGAGATTGGGGTTACACTCTTGCAAAGGAAGAATTTGGTGCGGAGGAACTTGATGGTGGCCCATGGTGCACTCTCAAGAATCCAACTACAGGTAATACAATTCTAATCAAGGATGTAATTGCAGATGCTATGCTCCAACAAGTCCTAACTCGACCAAAGGAGTATACTGTACTCGCAACGATGAACCTCAATGGCGACTACATCTCTGATGCGCTCGCCGCCCAAGTGGGTGGAATTGGAATTGCTCCGGGGGCGAATATCAACTACGACACTGGGATTTCAATCTTCGAAGCGACCCATGGTACGGCACCAAAGTATACTGGACAAGACAAAGTCAACCCTGGTTCGCTAATTCTTTCCGCTGAAATGATGTTGCGCCATATGGGATGGGGGGAGGCTGCAGATCTCATAGTGAAAGGTATGGAAGGGGCAATTTCGGCTAAGACCGTAACTTATGATTTCGAACGACTAATGGACGATGCTACTCTTCTCAAATGCAGTGAATTTGGTGCAGCAATCATCTCATGCATGTGATACATTGATTGTAACTATGGAAAAGCAACGGGTTCGCCTGATCTCGATTGCTATCATGCTACCAATGATGATCGCCCCTGTCTATCTCAATGGTCCACGTTACCTCTACCTCTACGCAACTCAATGGTCGATTGAACTAGCCACCCTTTCTGTAGTGCTTGCTTTCCTACATGGCTACTGGCCAGAAAATAATCTGATTCGAAAGGGGGCCGATGTTACCCTTGGTACTGCTATTTGTTTAGCATTCGGAACTATGGTGGGATTTTGGTCAGCGTTTGCCAGAGTTTACTTCTCCGTGATTTCAATCGGATGGGTTGTTGCACTTTCAATATCCCATATCGTACCTCAGGCCATTCTGCTAATGGAATGGAAGCGCTCAGAAAAAGACCCTTTATGGTGGCATGGAGTCATCGGCGGATGTATTGCTCTAATCTATGTTGTAATCGACTGGTATAGAGTTGTAATTCTAGGAATAAACACAACATACGAATTCCTTTCTTGGGAATCAATGGATTCGTATTCGAAATCTGCGGCATTCGTATTTGGTTCCGTCTTGTTGTATCTCCTAATGCTCCGTGGACGAAGGCTGATGAACCCTAGTCCAAAGTAAACGGGCATGGTTGAGCGCCCCCGAGGTACACGTGACTTCGGTGTGAAAGATATGGCGGAGCGTTTAGCGCTAGAACGTGCGCTGGATAACGTCGCAAAAAGTCACGGATACAATCGGGTGCAAACACCAATCTTCGAACGTCTTGATTTGTTCACTGTTAAGTCAGGACCTGAGGTAGTCAATCAGCTGTATGCATTCAAAGATCGATCTGATCGGGACCTGACGCTTCGTCCTGAATTAACAGCCCCCGTGATGCGAATGGTTGCCGATTCAATGCGTGCAGATGCCAAGCCACTTCGGCTATCTTACTTCGGGCAATGTTTCCGATATGAAGAATCCAAAAAAGGACGGTACAGAGAGTTCTATCAATATGGTATCGAACACATTGGAGCCTCTGGGCCACTGGTGGAAGCAGAAGTCATAGCACTCGCTATTCGGATGATGCAGGCCACAGGATTGCAAGATTGGTCTGTCAGAATCGGACATGTAGGCGTCCTTAGGAGAGTATTGGAGCAAGCAGGAATAGATGATTGGGGCGATTCGGAGGACTTTGTTGGCGATGCTATGCGCCTTCTTGACAAGGGAGATAATTCTGGATTCTGGGAAATGTTCCAAGATAACATTGCAATGGATATTAGTGATGATTGGATGGATTTACTGGCGAATTTCATTGGTGCTTCGGGAAAAATTCAACGAGAAGGTGACCCTATTGAAACCGCCCGAGAGATGTTTCAAGGCGATGCGGAATGGCTCAAAATTTGGAAGGATGTATTGGATGATTTTGAGGCGACTATTGGTGCCATCGAAGTTTTAGCACCTACTCCTCCAAAACTCGAAATTGACTTCACTATTTCTCGAGGCTTAGATTACTACACTGGAATGGTGTTTGAATTCCACGTCCCATCTCTTCGAGGAGAGAGTCAAGTCCTCGGAGGAGGGTCTTACCGCCTCATGCATCTATTCGATCAGCCTGATTTAGATCCATGTTGTGGATTCGGGTTGGGTTTCGATAGAGTGCTCCTAGCGATGGAAAATGAGGACGTTAGTATCCAGAAAATGGAACGTGGGCAAATCGCCGTGATTCCTCTTGGAGATACCCATGCACAGGTACTCCCAATCGTAGGAGGGTTACGAAATAAAGGTCACATTGTCCACCTAGAAGTTCGAGATAGAGGACTCAAAAGAGCAATGCGATGGGCGGATGGAATTGGTGTTGACTTGGTCATGATTATCGGTGAACGAGATATTGAATCGGGTAAAATCGAAATCAAGCGATTAGTGGATGGCAATACAGCCTCATCCAATCTAGAATTGGAATCAATAGATGATGTCATTTGTAATCTCTTAGATCTTGGGTGAATCTGTATGGATGATGATTGGGCTGAAAGGCAAGAGAATGATGATGTCCAGCGTCGCTTGCAAGCACTTTCGGCAGCGGCTGAGGGTGACGGAGAACCACTCCGTTGGTTTGAGGACCTCTATGCCGGTGCTCAAGGAGATTCTGCACTGATTCCATGGGCAAGAATGGGTGTCAATCCAATTCTAAAAGATGAGTTGGAGCGCGATCCTCTTGCACCAGGGCGTGCGCTGATGGTCGGCTGTGGCCTTGGAGATGATGCTGTATATCTAGAACAAATGGGGTGGGAGGTTGTTGCCTTTGATTTGTCCGCTTCCTGTATTGCTTGGTGCAAGGAACGGTTCTCATCCTCATCGGTACATTGGGAAGTCGGAGATGTAACCAATCCGCCTGAAAGATGGATTGGAAATTTCGATCTAGTAGTGGAAATACACATCTTGCAAGCAATACCAGTTGAAATCAGGGAAGGGGCCGCAAAGGTACTTCCAACATTACTCAAATCCAAAGGGCGCTTAATCAGTATCGGCCGGGAAGCCACAAATCGAACCAAGGAAGGTATGACTCTGCCCTGGCCACTTTCTCGAAGATGGTTGATGGAACGGTTCTCGTCGTTAGATGTGGTAATTTTCCAACCAATTGTGCTTGAGGATTGGCCGGATATCGATCGATATGTCGGCGTCTGGCAACGGGCAGCTCAATGACCGCGTTTCATAACACGCCGGAATGTATCAGGAATCTGAGATTTAACCTGAAGAGTTTCTCCATTCGGATGGATGAAGCTCAGTGACGATGCGTGTAGACAGAGCCTCCCAGTTTTAGCACGACCTTGGCCATGCATGGTATCGCCGACAACTGGTGCATTACGTGCGGCCATCTGAAGGCGTATCTGTGCTCTACGTCCAGTTCGAATATCGAGACGAACAAGAGAATGTGTCTCTGATGTATTCTCTACAGTCCAATATGTAATCGCCTCCTTAGCATTGATTGCATTCCGATGTGGAGCTATTCTCACTCGGAGATCCTTAGACTCTTGAATCCAATCTCTGGCAAGACCTGTGTCCTCCGATAAATGGCCAAGGAGGATTGCATGATAGATTCGCTGAATTGAACGATCTGCAAACTGTTCCTGGAGTTGGCGCTTAGTCCGTTCATCCTTAGCGAATAGCATGCATCCAGAAGTCTCTCTATCAAGACGATGAACAATGAATACTCTACCTCCATCAATTGCAGCATATTCGAACGCGCGAGCATGCATCGTATCCTTTTCTTTCCCCTTGGATGTGGTTACAGATAAGAGGCCTGCGGGTTTGTCAGCAACCAGTAAACGATCATCTTCATAGAGAATTTTTGGGAGTTCAAGCGAACTTTTGGATTGACGTTTCGGAGCATCTCCTTGTGCACGAGGGAGAATCGAAACTTTTTGCCCAACTGTTACGGGAGTTCGCGCAACACGACAGACCTTCTCATCAATATGTACACGGCCATCGTCAATCATTCTTCGAAGGCGATTGCTTGTTGCGTTATCATGGACTGTTTGGAGAACACTCAGCAGATCGCTGTCCGCCTCCACTTGGACATCAATACGAGACATTTCACAACCACTGTGCCAACTCAATGGCATTCTTCGCTACACCTACACCCAGATTTTCCTCAAGTGCACGAGCGAGAAGGGTGAAGTCAGAATCTCGAGTAGCAATGACTACAGCACCCACTCGTTCAAGACAATCGGAAGCCAGTTTCGAAGCCGTCTTCATGATGTCAAGATCTCCAGGTTCTGGGAAGATGCCTTCCTCTGACATTACCAACCCGTCCTCACTAAGAGCGGTTCTCTTGTCTGCGCCACCTCGGCGTGCTTTGAACATCGTGACCTGTTTGTAGATTGAATGATGAGCTTGTAAGAAATCCTCGACGGCCTTGGTCTGAGCAAGAACGCCGTCATGGAAGCCTTCCTCGACAGGTGCAGGCCAATCTCTGAACTCTTCAAGAATACCAAGGTGTATCTCTTCAAGCACCTGAGGTGTGATTATACTATGATATGCATCGATGTTGATATGGCGACGGATATTGTAAATGAGACTCAATGCTCTCTGTGGATCATATTCTCCAGTGTCTGTATTCATAATTCGTGATCTGAACTCATTGAGAGCAGTTGAAGGTACGAAAGTTCGGACAAGGTTTGTAGATGCACGATGACGGAGAATTTGATGGAACATCAAAGATGAATTAGGATTCATCAGACCATTTCTATCCACGGTCATCCGTCGAAGAATTTCCGAAGCAAGACCATCGAGAAGGAGATTGGTATCAATAACAACGAGAGGTGGGAGATCGAGGGCATTGAAGCCGCGTCGTTCTTTGACTGCAATTTGACTCTCATATTGCTGATACATTGCATCCATCGATGCCTGTAATGAAGCCTGTTCACGAAGGTTGTAATGTGAACTGACATTGATGGCATGCTCCATCATTCTCAATGCTCTAAGAGGGTCCTCAGGAGCCACTTCCTTAGCAATCTCGTACACCTCTTTTGGACGAGCGAAATCGTTCAATGCATTACGGAAGCGAGTCTCAATATGGTACCGACGAGACGATGTCACACGTTGGATATGATTCAATGCTGCACGAACTCTTCCAATGAAGGGCTCTTCCGGTAATCGGCGCGAGGATGGATAAGTCATTAGAGACTCAATGATATCCTCCTTTCGACGTTCGCGCTCCCTTCTCTTTGAACCATCATCGTCAGGGGCATCCATTTCTACAAATGGGAGACGTGAATCCGCAAAATCGAGAATCAGGTGTTTAGGATGATTGCGGGAACGCTTGCTTCTCGAACCTGATTTCGGCATCTTGTCAAATGCATACGAGACCTTCAGATAGAGTTGGAAACGGGATGTGATTGTAGCGGCAAGCTCAGTATGTTCATCAAGAAGGTCCACTGCTTCGGACCAGCGCTGTGAAAGAGCGAAATTGATCAACGCCTTTCGATAAAGCAAAGTCGCTCGTTCAAAATCTCCATGAGGGGGGTTTTGGAAGCGAGGAGCAGCCTGCTTGTAGAGGCGTGCTGCATCGAGGTGTCGGCCCTCACGAACTGAGATTGCTGCATTGGCTACGGGAGTCCATTCTGAACGAGGGCGATGGTTTTGGAGCCAAGATACTAGTTCTGAAGAGGGGACCTCGTGCTCGATGATCAAATCCGTTACTAGAGGAAAGAAGCGCGCATTGAATCGATTGGAGATAAGGTTGTCAAGAATGGTATACGCTCGTTCCTTCCGATCGGAATCAGTCATCTGAACATCATTGTTGACACGATTCATTCGAAGTAAATCGACGATTGCAAGGAAAAGGGTGCTTTCAAGATCAGGAAGTTTTGACTCGTTAATTGAAGATTCTAGCGTATCTACACGTTGTTCTCGAACTAGTCCATCCCCGCCATCCATCAATGCACGTCTCGCTTCACGAAGAACTTCTGAACCACCCTCGGGGAGGCGCCCTTGAATCTCCTCAAGGTCAGCACTTGCACCATCTAGAAGACGGATTAGGGCCGCTTCATTGATTGAGAGGTAAGAAGGGGGCTCGATGGATTCAACGATGGCGTGCGCCATTATTGCCTGCTCCTGAATCCAAGAGATATTTTCAGGTGGGAGATTTGCTGGGGCAAGTGAAGATGCAAGCAAGATTGGATAGGGGTTTTCGGACCCTTGGAGCTCATTCTTGCAAATTACTAGGGCTAAATGCTCAATGTCGTTTCCATTCACGAGGATTTCAATTACTTGTTCAAGTGTTGAAGGAGATAATCTAAATCGAGAGAGAAGTGTTGCACAACATACTCTAATCTGTGTTGGAATCCCATCATCTGCGATGATTCCTTCCCATGTATTTGTGTCATAATTGATTGCTAATTCACACAGACGCTCAACAAGCGCTTCATGGCCCTTTGCCATACGAGATGCTGCCATGAAAGATGCAGTATCTTCAATCTTAGCTTCCATAATGAGTTTGGTGGCCTCTTCAATATCCCCTTTCGCTGCAAGAGCGCGAATGACCATCCACTGGAGTGAATCGGGTATTGGCAAATTGTTCATCTCGAGATGGAAAATTCCAGATTCGATAGTAGACAAATCAAGATCTTCTTGTTCGATTGGATTGGACCACGCCGTGGTCAGCATTGCTGAAGATAGGGCATCATCCCCTGTTACACATGCACAACTCTTCCAAGCATCGAAGTCACCAGATTGTAACCGTGCAAGATGATGTAAATCATCAGAAATGGTTTGGATTTTCGTGTCCTTGAAGACCGCTTCTCCGATTCGTTCTACTGCTAAGTGTGGTTGATTCGATGCAATATGAAGAAGTGCATCGATGAGAATGAGAGGGGGAGTCGTTGTTGAGCTCAGAACCTTTGGAGTATCCTTACGAATCTGAGTCGGGCGAATCTTACCTTGAAGGCCCTTTGCGAGGCGTTGCAAATCAAGAATAGATTTGGAATTCAATTCAGAGTGTTCCACATCTTCTAGCCATTTACCGAATGCTTCGAAATCTGAAGGGTCTCTCCTCAATCCTTCAATCCAATCCAAGGTTTGTTTCGTCTCTTCGGTTGATGGAGTTGTACTTGGAAACGCACCAAGCATTGCAATTAGTGGGCATTCTCTCGCTGCCTGCGCCCAAACGGGGTGGACTCCTGAATTACAAGTAGAGCGCAACTCATCGATGAGAGCATTGTCTTCGGACTTCCATGACTTTGGATCTCGCCCCTTGTGAATCAGTAAAACAGTAAGGCGGTATGCTGGGCTCTCCTGTGATGTTCGAATCGTATCTACAGACTCAAGAAATGCTTCAATCCCACTCGCACCGCGTGCACCCCTTCGGCGGACTCCTCGGCGACGAGTTGCCTTCACCTGAACCTCTTCTTCTGGATTGCGTGGTTCCTCTTTCTGGACTATGGCCATCGCCACTGGTTTCCATGCTCTGTCAAGAAGAGTGAAAGAAGGATGATTCACGAGTTGGCGGCTCCGAGAATTCGGATCGTCCCCGGCACGACGGCCAGCTTCGATGCAATCTCGCAGGTAGGTTTCCAGACTCAACACTTCCCGACGACCGAGTGCCCACGGCCGGTATACATCAACGATTCGCTATGTTTGGCGATTTAGAACCCTCAGGATGATGTTCTGAACCTGCGTCCCCCACCTCATGGAGGCGGTGGATTTCGTGATTCTCTTGCTCCACCCCCTCATCGCAACGGTATTCGGAATTTGGCTGTACCGTCACTGGAGCACCATCAAAGCGATTCGGCTCAAACGCGGTGGAGCATGGTCACGAATCAGTGCCAGGGACCGGGGCGATGTTATTGCAGAACATGAACGGCAAGGACGATGGGCGCTTCCAACTATCATCGGCGTCATTCTGTTTGCAATTTTTGCCAATCTCCATCGATATGTCAACCTTAATGCGGATTTTAATGAATTATTCAGCCTTCATGGTTGGTTGGGTATAACTCTCGCACTCCTGACATTCTACATGACTCGGACTGGGAAGCGCATAGTTACTCAAAGAGAAGAAAAATCTTCAACGGCCAAAATGAAGGGAGTTCATCGACGTGCGGGTGATCTGATGCTTGCACTCCTAGTTGCTGTGATGTTTCTCGGGTTTCTTCGAGCAATTCAGATTATTCAGCCCTAAGCGGCATTTCTAACTCGCTCATTCGACCATTTTTCTATCCAAGCTGCAATGTTTCGATTGACATCTTCCGTCTCAACCTCGCGGTCTTCTCTTAATCCGTCCTCACTAAGGGATTGAATGCGGCACCCACACGCATCCCTATGGCCCCCCCCATGAGGATCGAAAGCAGTAGCAAGGCGTGTTAAATCAACTAAGCCTCCGTTGGAATGTAAGAATGAATTCGTGTAAAAAGATGCACTGAGTGGATGTGTTGAACCATTCAAGGAACCATTCACATCGCCGTGAATCACAATACATGCATCGCATTCATCACCCGCTTCTGCAGTAATTCGGTATCCATTCGTCCGAATACCTGTTCCATCAAACCTAACTATGGCTATTCGATTCACTATAGTGAGTGAATCATGAATGATTTTCGTAATCTTTGATGCTTCCATTTCTCTTCGGTGAATAGACTCAGCGACTAATGGATCGGAGATAATGCGTTCAATCCCCCAGCCCTCTGCTACACCCTGTACAATCCTCTGTGCAGCTTCTGGTCGTTCAGACGCCTCAATACTCCGACTAAGAACAACCATTGGATGATTTGAAAGGAAATCTTGACGAGAAATCTTACCACCATCGAGAATATCTACCCAATCAATCATCTCTTGAAGATCCGATACATCTTGTGACTCGCCGACTATCTCAAAGGCGATTCGAGCAGCTGAAGGAGTTGCTTTCCAGAAATTGATTACACCTTCAACATCGGATCGATTTGTTTCATGATGGTCAATTACTGCTCCACATGCAGGATGGCTTGGCAAATCACAAATGATAGTCTGAGAATCGATTTGGTCGTCAAACACTCCTGCTCGAATTCCCCCTGGGTGGCCAAATCTCACAATAAGATCTGGAAAAGCCCTCAACAGGATGCCGGCCGTCGTAATACCATCAAGATCACCATCCGTCAAAACTCGATGTGGTTCAATGCTCTGTAACATCGAAATTCGGTCTCTCATGAGGTTGCCCTTTGGTGTGAGTCTCAAGTCCCTTTCGGCCGAAGGGTGAAGGGGGGGCAACGTTCGTGGCACTTCATGGAGACTTCCTGTGGGCTCGTTCTCGTTAACGGGGATCTCGTTCTTCTGCTCCGTTATCCTCAAGGCCATTGGGGATTCCCAAAAGGACACGTCGAAGATACTGATGCTGGCCCACATGATACTGCACTAAGAGAACTAAAAGAAGAAACAGGAATTGATGACGCAAAAGTCGTCGGAACTTGGTCACAAACTACACAATACACCTATTCTCGACGAGGTGTCGAGAGAGAAAAACAAGTACACTGGTTTCCTGCGAGAACTAAAACCTTCGATGTGTCACTATCGCATGAACACACAGATCACATGTGGGTAGAAGTTGATGAAGCATCCAATTGGATTACGTTCCCAGCAGAGAAAAAAGTCCTACAAGGTGCACGCCAAATTCTAGGCCTCTGAATCTCTTGTACCCAAAGGCACCCAAAGGACCTCGTCCTCTGCAAGTGCCTGACTGACATGTCGGGCAGCAACAAACATCCAATCAGAAAGGCGATTGAGATAAGCAAGAACAACGGAGCGGACTGCTCCTTCTCCTTCTGCCTCAATGAGATTGACTGCACACCTCTCTGAACGACGAGCAACCGTACGGACAACATGAAGGGACACGACAACTGGTGAGCCAGATGGTAGGATGAAAGAACTGAGGGGTTCCTGTTGATCTGTCCAATGATCCATCTCTTCTACAAGACGGTCAGCATGTTTCATCTCGACCAATGCCATCTGCTCAGGTAAAGCACTAGGAGTCCCTGCAGATTCGCCTCCAATATCGAACAATTCCTGCTGGATCATTGAAAGCATGGGGTCCAGCTCCTCTTCGATTCGAAGTGCAGGTACGCGAACGCCTCCATCGGAATGTTGCTTAGGTAATCGAGAAAGTTCCATCCGAACCCAACCAATTAGAGAATTTAGTTCATCGACTGTTCCATACATTTCCACACGTGGATTGGACTTTGGCACTCTCTCGCCTGTCAGAAGGCTCGTCTCCCCTCCATCTCCACCGCCGGTGTGGACTCTCGTGATTCGTACCATCTCTATTCCCGGACATTATGCAGGCTCGACGGCTCTTGAATGCGCATGTCTAGATTCAGAGTTACGGAGTTTCGAATAGAAGCGCCGTACAGCGATAGAAAATAGAAGCAGCCAAAGAAGGACTTCTATGCCAGCAATCCACCATGCGTAAGGCCCAAATGCATCGAACAAGATTTGGGCGTCCAAAGGAGCCCCATACAGGCCCATCCATGTAGCTTGAAGAATCAGATTGGCCCCAAACCAAGTACTCAATATCCAGAAAAGAAGCGAACCATTGCTCCAAGAATTACGTGTAATATCCCAATTCACAGTAAAACACTGGTTCTGATGGGTTATCAATGCCTGTCTTTGGTGTATCATCCTGATTTATTCTTCGGATTGATTTCCGGGGCTCTGAGACTTCGAAGCAAGGCTTGAATCGATAATTGCAATCCAAGAAGTGTCAACCACTTCCCAACCACCTAAGCGACGAAGGCGATCCTCATGCATCTCTGATTCAGATATATCGCCAAGTTTGCTATGAATGCGGGCCAAAGCGGCATGAGCCATCACATTCAGAACTGGATCTTGCATATCCCAAGAACGCTCAAAATGAGCGATTGCTCCCCGAGGTCCCTCGATTAATCCACGTTGAGTTTGACGAAGGCCGGATTGGGACCATGTCAAGCCTTGAACGCCAACTACTAGGCCACGGAAGAGCAAATAAATCTCGAGAAGGAGAAACAAAGAAGCGATGACGAAATTACCGATTTGCTCTACCGTACTCTGTTCCATCCAATCTATGGTTACAAAACCGAAAATTCCCGCCACAAGAAGGAGGCCGCTAAACGGGGCAACAATGACATCGCGCTGAGTACGAGACATGTGCCGGCCACCAATAATAGTAAACAGGCCCCCGAAAAAAATAGCAAGAGCAGGGGGGACGATGGGGGATGTTGCTCGATCCGCACCCATAGCGAGGTAGAGGACAAAGCCAACAAAGAGGAAAATTCCACCAGCTGTGAACCCATGTTCAGGGAATGGTTGATGGCGAGCATAGACAAAGAGAGCGGCGGCAACTCCAACGAAGAGGAGAACCCACAGAAGCATGAACTAAGGAAGGGGCAATAGGACTTCAATCCGTGGTAGGAACCCCTTCATCTCCACGCCACCCAGGTTTCCAAAACTCGATATCATCAAGCCACCGTAACCATTCTTCAGAATCGGAACGAATTAGGCGAAATGCTCGTCGGTCAAGGCCCTCAAGGAGTTCGTCACTAATCTCGCCGCGTGTATGGGCTTCCGTCCACTCGACCTGTAACTCTCTGACCTTCGCCTTACCTGACGCGGGGTTCTGATATTCTCGCTCACAGGCTTCTTGGAGATCGATGAGCCACATCCGTGAGCCTCGCATGTGGGGATTGTCGTCACCAGAATTCCCCCGTCGTCGGTTGAAAGGCCACCATCCCATGAATGTGGAGAGTAGGTGGGGGTCTTTCAAGCATCGACTAATATCTACTAAAGGAAAGTTGAGTGGGCCATTGGAGATAGTAAATACCCTGCGCCCACCAACATCAATCATGGCGCGCATTGTGGTCCACATCCATGGGAAAGCAAGAGATCGAGCCTATTCACACCTCATCGATATGTATGCCGAACGACTGGAGTCGAAGGGAGTACGCCTCATTCGTCATCCATCACGCATGAATCATGACAATTACCGGAAGCGTCTACTCAAGGATTCGAAAAACGGTGTCTTGATCCTCCTTGACGAGAATGCTCCGTCAATCTCAACAAAGGATATTGTTCAACGATGGAATCAATGGAGAAGTGGGAGTGATACTATTCATCTTGCGATTGGACCGGTTGATGGATGGATGGATGGATTCACTGGCGCACACGATACTCTAGGACTTGGACCCTTGACTATGACCTATGAGATGGCTGCAGTTGTACTTCTGGAACAACTCTACCGTGCCTCTGAAATTGAGCGTGGCAGTAGTTACCATCGCGATTGATGAGTCAGTATCAATGATTCAGCAACCGCATTTATCATCACAATCTCGGCAAACCCATTCAAAATTATGTTTGCATCTGAATCCATGTTCTGGGCAACAAGGACTGTTTGCTCTAGTGCACATGCAGAAAAGCCAAGGTCCGATTTTTCCGCAGTGGTGACATGAATATTCTGTCATAAAGTCATGTCAATATGACGATTAATAATTATTATTTTGAACTAATTTGAAGAATTTACATCTTCCACCAATCAACAATCTGTTCGTGACTGTGACCCTGTTGTGTCTATTATTGACATGTTTCAGTATCCATACAAGTTAATCTAGGGTCTCTATCAGTTGTCTCTGTCTCTTGGTTATTGGCTGAGTTAGCGATTGCTGGGTCAATATCAATGATGACTGTGATATTCTTTGATTAGTGAATGCTTCAATGATGAGACTTCAATAACCCTCAACAAACGAGACTCTTCGTTCTGTGAGTGGCCCTACGGCATTCGGCCGTGGGAGGACCGCAGCAGGGGGTATCTCATTGGCAAAGCGCACCACTAGCACAATGAAGCAAGCGAGTATTAGTGAGTTCTTTGAGAAGAACAAGCATTTCCTAGGTTATGATACTCTACAACGATCCATCATTACGGCAGTCAAGGAAGCGGTAGACAACTCGCTTGATGCATGTGAAGAACATCGAATCCTTCCAGACATTGCAATCGAGCTACGAAAGGTTCCAAAGAAAAATGATCGAATCATCATGGTCTCGCAAGACAATGGACCAGGGATACCGTCAAAATCCATCGAGAAAGTATTCGGAAGTCTCCTCTTTGGTTCGAGGTTTCACACTATTCGACAGACTAGGGGTCAGCAAGGAATCGGTATAACTGGTGTAGTGATGTATAGTCAGTTAACTACAGGCAAGACAACACGAGTCACATCGAAAATTACCAAAGAAGCCACTGCACTGCAAATGGATATCGGGCTGGACACAAAGAAGAACGCTGCACTTGTCTCGAATAGGGAGAGAACTCATGACTTCCTAGATTACAATGGCATACCTGTTGAACATGGACTGAAAGTGGAAGCCCCGATGAAAGCAAAATTTCAGCGGGGGCGCAAGAGTGTTGGACAATATTTGCGTATGACATCGATTGTTAACCCACATGCAACAATTCGATATCGGGCAATTGATGATAATGGAGAAATCATCGAAGAATTTGTTGCTGAACGCGTTACTGATCGTCTTCCTCGCCCAGTTCGAAGTATCAAACCCCACCCTCATGGTCTCGAAATCGGTGCGTTGAATCGGCTTCTGCGCGATTCAACTGAACGACGCATGAGCCTCTTCCTAAGACATACCTTCTCAGGAGTACCGATGCGGGCAATGAAGGAGACTTTGGCGCATGCAGAAGTTGATCCTGCAACCACTCCAAACGAGGTATCACCAGAAGAGGCTCAAAGGATTCTGAATGCATTCAACACAGTTCGACTCATGGCTCCACCAACCGATTGTCTCTCCCCGATAGAGGATCTTCTAATCAAGAAAGGATTGTCAAAATCTGTTGATTCCGCTTTTGTAGCAACTGTAACTCGCCCCCCAAATGTATCTCTTGGGAATCCATTCCAAGTCGAAGTCGGCCTAATTTTTGGGCGAGAGGACGTTCCTGCTGATGGTGCAGTCGATGTATTGCGGTTCGCAAATCGTGTTCCATTGATGTATCAACAAGGAGGATGTTTGCTCACAAAGGCGATTGAATCTGTATCTTGGAAGGGCTACGGATTAGAACAACCTGGAGGAAAGGGTGTGCCTAAAGGTGCAGCAACAATACTCGTCCATCTCGCAAGTACAAATGTCCAATTCACTTCAGAGGCTAAGGAAGCCGTTGCAGACAATGAAGAGGTGCACAATGAGATTCGGCTCGCTCTCCAAGAAGTGGGGCGGCACCTGAAGAATCATCGGAAAAAGAGTGCTCAAAAGGCAAAAGCTCAGGAGAAATTTGAGCTTGTGAATGAAATATTGCCTGCAATTTCAACGAAGGCGTCAAGCCTACTTGGTCGAGATGAACCTGACCTTGCACCAGTCATCACTCGAATCATGAATGCTGTATTTTGCGAAGATGAAGTCACATGGGACAAAGAAGCCAAAGTGCACCGATGTAGAATCAAAATTCACAACTATACTGCTCGGCCCCGTGCTTATTCGATCCTGGCCCAATATCCTGAAACGGATACTGCAACTTTCGTAGAGAACGAACTTGGTGGTCGACGTGAAGTAAAGGGAATTTGGTGCTGGAAATTAGATACGATCCCTCCAGGAGAAGCAGGAAATATTGAATTTTCAATTCAAGGTTTAGAACATAATGATTGGAATGCAACTGAAGTGTTCTTCCGAGGTTCTGGAGATATCATCGGAGCATCAAAAATTGATGAGGGGATTCTTGAACAAATACGTACTGAAGAAGAGATAGCTACAAAGAAAGCGCTTGAAGAGAGCAATATGGCCCTCGACGATGCAATGGGTCATGATGTAGATAATTCGGGTGATCTCGATGCTGATGAGCTTCAGAAAGCAATGATGGGGCCAATAGGTGAACGCTTAGAGCATTCAGATGCTGAAGAGGCGATTGCACAACATGATGTTGATGACAGTGGAACACTAGATCGCAAGGAATTGTTAGATGCAACCCAATCTGATGCTCTGAGACAGAGTGGGCTTGGAGAATGGGGGGATGAATGATGTCTGAAGCAAAGTCCAGAGAGGAAGTTATTGAGAGTCTGAATCAAGTTGCTGCTGAAATGCATGACAAAATGCTGAAAGGGCAACCTCCCACCATGACCTTGCCAGTTCGTTCAAAGACGAATATAGAATTTAACAAAAAATTGGGTGTTTACAAATACGGAAAAAAACAGACTATTCGTGATGCGACGAGTCTTGGTTCCGCCCGGCAACTACTACGTGCACTACACGTAATCGATTTCATAGAGGAAATGATTGACACTGCAAAATCATCGACACTAAGGGAGATGTACTACATCTCAGAAGGATGGGGTTTGGGTAAATTTGGAACTCAAAATGAAAGTAACAATATCGCCGAAGACCTCGAAATTGTCACACGTTGTATGCGAGAAGATTTCAAGCTCAGACCAGAAGAAGATGGAGCTAGGATGATTGGTAACGTAACTATCGAAGAACGTAATCGTCGTGGAGATTGGATGCGTATCAATTGCAGGGATGATGTTGGCGATTCCGGATATGGGCTGCCTTACAATGTCGAGCCTGAGAAAATTCGGCTCATTGATCAAGACATCGATTTCATCATGGCTATCGAAACCGGTGGTATGTTCGATCGACTAGTTGAGAATGGGTTCGATGAGTCCGCTCGTTGTGCATTAATCCACCTAAAGGGGCAGCCTGCTAGATCAACTCGTAGAATGATCAAACGTATGTCTGAAACATGGGGTAAACCTGTGATGGTCTTTGCTGACTGTGATCCTTGGTCATTCAGAATTTTTGCTAGTATTGCTTATGGTGCAATTAAAACCGCGCACATCTCAGAATATCTTGCAACTCCTAGTTCCACTTATCTTGGAATCACTGCCGACGATATCCTAGCATATGACCTTCCTTCAGACAAACTCACACCGAAAGACATTGAAGCATTGAAGGCTGAATTAACTGACCCACGATTTGCAACTTCTGAATGGCAGGATCAAATCAATATGATGCTCAATGAAGGTCAGAAGGCTGAACAGCAGGCACTTGCAAAATATGGGCTTGATTTCGTCACTGATACCTACCTACCTGAAAAACTAGCAGAATATGGTTTGAGTATCTGAAGTAGGCCTAATCAAGACGAGAACTCAAGAGATACCCCTACAGTTGGATAACATGGCGGAGAAGAGCGGACGATCTTGGGCCCGCTTGATCACAATCGTAGCAGCAGGTCTCCTCACAATTTCCTTAATCTCATTTGTAACCTCTATGGATGCTGTAGAGGACATCCTTGATCCAGAAAAACTGAACATCGGGGTCGTTGATGCAGGAGATTCTCTAGACCTAAAGTTACAGTCTGGAAGAACGTATACACTCTTACGGATTGTCGATAATGTAGGAGAAGACGCATTAGGAAATGATTTGAAAATCGTAAATTCAGAAGGTAATGAGATGATTCTTGATGCGCCTACGTGGATGCATCCACCAAGGACTGGGGAAAGTGGTACTGTCATCTATGATACAATTGCCACATACTCGAATGAAAAAACAGGGACGTTTACTTTTGAAAATCTCAATAGCACATCCAATTTGTATGTCGTTGATGATCACGAAGGTGATCTTGCTGCAACTCGAGAGCCTGTTCTCTTGATGGCTTCCTTCTCTTGTTGCTTCGGAATGTTGCTACTTCCAATCGCAGGGGTCGTGCAACTTCTAACTCGGAAAAAGCAAGATAGGGCTCTTGGTAATCCAATCATAACGATGCCTCAAAACACCATCCCAACCACGGATGAGCTCTTCTTGATACGACAAGGGGTGATGAAACCTGAAGATGCAAAGGGTGTGAAGCCGGTGAAAGAAGTACCGCCACCTTTCACAAATACCCATCAGGCAACTCCCATTGAAAACAAAGTAGAGCAGCCCCTTGAACGTAAAAATCCCAGAGAGGTGCAGGTCGCCGATTCGGATGAAGAAGACTGGAAGGCCTGGGATACTGGTTAAGCCATCTACAACATAGCATCGAGTTTTTACCGGTCCTTCCACTACACAACCTTAGGTTGGGAAGAGATGATCGGATTCGAGGCCGCGCTCGACATCCTTAGCAATGATACGCGAAGAGATATTCTCAAACGGCTCGTTCGTGAGCCCCACTATCCCCTACAACTTGCATCACAGCTTGATGTAAGTCAACAGGCTGTAGTCAAACATCTCAATGTACTCGAGGAGGCTGGGTTCGTTAATTCTGAAAAGGTAGCCTCTGAGAAGGGTGGCCCCCCTAAGCGAATTTACAGCGTAAAACAGTCCTTCAGCCTAAGAATGGATCTTGGACCAGATTTGTTCAGAACAAAGCATTCACAGTTACCACGTGGTGGCCCATTGAATATCTCCAATGTCCACGGACTTCCAGATACTGCAATTCAAATTGCAACACATATTGGTGGTCGGCGAAGGCTTGCCATCTCGGAAGCTGCAGAATGTATTACTCATATCCAAGAAATGTTGGATCGTTTGGATGATCAGAGGAATGCGCTTGTTGCCCTCCACCAACATGTGATGAGACGTGTCTCAAGATCTGTCGAAGGTGAATTCGAAGACTACCAGGAACGTTCTATCGTTCACACAATGCTCGAAGATCCTCGGCGCCCCTTTGATCTAGATGCAATGGCTGTAGCCATGGCTCCAATGGGACTCAACATGGAGACTGTGATGAGTGGTATCATCCCAAGAATTGGGATGATGGACAGTGAGACATTTCTTCCAGTAACTAACAACACACCTCTACCTTGGTGGCTTGTACAAGGCTAACGCTCTTCCAACTTAGTACCCCTAAAACTGGATACTTTGTCATCAAAAGCGTGCGTCTTCATCTGCACTTTGGAGAATACTACTCTGCTCTGCAACTCGATCTAGGGCTTCCTTACGACGTGATAGCATCATCAGACCTGCAACACCAATCAAAGCGACTGTCGCACCCATAATGATGGTCGGAACGGACCATTTGCTAACGACAACAAGTGCCACATCCATAATTGGATTCTCGGATTGAAGATCGTCTTGGATGTCGAGGTAATTGTTGTCGTCACTGCTCTCAACGATTGTCTGCTCAGGGTCAATAACAACAACCACATGGTCGCTGCCAGCAGTTACGGGGTAAAGTAGTGTAATCGCTGGAGCCTCGCTACTTGCATCGGGACTGGTCGGCATTAGAGCGCCGATAACTCGTCGATAGACGATATTCTCCTCGCTGCATCCATCGGCCTTGATATCATCAACTTCACCTACACACAGAATGATGTTGACATCGGTAGCGTGGACGTTACCAATATTCTGAATCTGGACGGTTACTGGAATCATTTCACCAACCTCCCTACTCGTGTCTCCAATCGATGGTTCACCGACAAATATCAGGTCTGGTGCTCGTAGACGAAGGTGGAGAATCTGTTCGTTGGTGTCACAACCAATGTCGTTGTCCGGTAGGCCGTCATCATCTGAATCAATAGAGCAAGAGTCCGCCCATTCAGGTGTTTCATCATGGTCGCCGCCATCAAAGGAGTCGCCGAATTCAGAAAGTGCCTTGATTCCCATTGACTGGTCACCAAGAGCTGCGTCACTACCCACATTGATGATTGCTACAATCTGGATTGTGGTGTAAGCTGGCATCGGCGGGAAGTACCAAGTTCCTGTGAACTCATCATAGTAACACTCGTACACAGGTGGAGTTTCTCCACTTGCAACTACAAGACAAGCCAGTTCGATTGGATACTCTGTCTCGAAACCATCCAGAATAGCGAATTCCACCGCAGGGGATGTTCCGTCGCTTGATGCCCAACCAGCTAGAGCATTCAATCCAGGCGTAGGATCCCAGACCCCGTCACCCTTCTTTGTATGGTTATGGAGGGTTGGGATATCGGGAACGTTTCCATTATTCGTCAGATTAAGGATAAACCGGACTGTTCGGCCTGGTGCCGTAGTCTTGACTGCACTCTCAACGAATGGATCGAGTGAGAGTTGTATATCATGGAACTCATTGATTGTCACAGTCAGTGGAATGATATCTCGAAGGCGAGTTCCATCAAATGCCTCTTCAGAGAAAATTGAGAGTGTGATTTGGTAATCACCTGCTCCCACTTCTGCAGGGGCATTCACATGAACCATGACTGTCTGATTGGTATCACGCACTAATTCACTCATATCGGACCGGAAGATTTCGACATCCCACGGCTGAGCTAGGCCTTGTGAATCTGCAATCTCAGTCACGCGCATATCATATCGATCAGGTCCATTGCCATCGTTTCTGATATTGATTGGTACTGCCCATGTCTCACCAGGATTCATGTCATTCTCTAGAGATTCCGTATTCGCATCAAGGTCATACACGTGCTTCACCATAGTCGAGAGAATTACCTCATCGGAAACCTTTGGTGAACCCTGTAAATACGCCTTGACCTTGACTGCAGGACCCAGTCCTGCGTCTGCTAAATATGGTGCACAGACCTCTGCAGTCACCTCATAGGGCCGTTCTGTCTGATCCCAATACCTTGCAATACCTGGTTCATACCTTGTGTTTTCATCATAATCTGGGGCATTGAGGAAATCAAGGGTGACTGTCCAGTGATCCTGGCGCCAAATCTCGGGAGGAATCGATGTGTTGCGTTCATCGGGGCCGCCAGGAGTAGTGAATATTAGATATCCTGGTGCGAAGTATTTCGTGACCTTGATTACGTATTCAGCGCACTCGCCTGGAAGAACTTCCTCAGAAGTATCGAAGATTTCGAAGACGATGTTTCCTGTTGAACGAATTGATACGTTAATCCAAAGTTCAAGGATGTCGTATGTGCCCTTTTCTACAGATTTGACTGGTTCACCCATAGACCATCCCTTGACAAAAATTACCCATGTTCCAGGCTCCTGTGTCGTAGGGATATTCACTTCGAGATTCTTTGTGACAGATGCCCCCGGCTCAAGTGAAATACTCAATGGGAACTTAACACCCCAACCGTAAGGTAAGAGCCATTCTTGCTGACCTTCGAGGCTGTTCGGATCATAGAATTGGAAAGTATCGTAGACGTTTCCTGTATTCGTGATTGTTATTGAGAAAATTGCAGTTCCACCTTGTTCCACATCACTCTGCGTATGGCTTGTATCTAGCTGGATGCCGTGGACTACGTCCATCAGTGTACTTGTCAACCGATCGCTTCGAATTGCTGGATCCTTGTACGACACTGCAGAGACAATGATGTTTGCAACCTCATCCCCATCGGCTTGATAGATAGATGGCGCGATAACACGCATGTAGACCTCAACACGCTCACCGCCAAGAAGATGGATGGGCGTATCAGGGAAAATTGTGGTGTGGTTACTAGAGAAGTAAACTGTTGCAGACCAGTTCAATGGTACGCCTGTAAGGTTCAGAGAGAACGTATCAGCGACAAGTTCGGGTGGCCCTGGTGTTGTATTATTGACACTGAGGTTGTACATTGTATCCTCACCGGGCTCGATAACATGGTAGAATGTCTCTCCCTCTTGCAATCCAACTTCGACTTGCCCTGTGAGAACGTGGACATAACAAAGTGTGTATGTGTTAGAATTCGTTTCATCATTGCACTTGTTCGTATCGGACCAAGCAATGTGAGCTCCACTTCCCAAATCATTTGCAAACGCTGGTGGTTGACTCAACTCAGGAGCGTTACCTGAGTTTGGACCCAACTTATCAGAATTCCATGTTGTGACTTCTGTCGGCTCCCATGGATCAAGAACTGATGCTGCAATTGAATTCAATGGCCATGATGGCTGATCATTTGTATGATTAAGGCGAGCATACATGATTGCCTCGCCCTGTGATGAATTGCTGTTTTCCAACCACGTGATGTGGATATTATCACGAGCATCAGTCAAAATTGCTGGCATGTAGGATGAAGGTGCGAATGGGTTCCCTTGCTGGATGCCAGCAGGGCCTTCGAAATCTGAAATCCTTGTATCGACAATCTGCTTGATACCATAGGAGGGGAGTCCTCCTTCAACACCGTTCCATTCTGCCGCACCACGAAGGCGGAGGCGTGTGTAGAGGACCTCATAATTCACATTCTTCTCAAATCCATAACCACGACCGTCCATCCATGTAATGTGGCTGTTGCCTTGGCTATCGATAGCGATGGCTGGATGGAAGCTGAAAGCGTCATCAAGAGTTACACGGGTATCGTTCACAACGACGAAATGTCCGTATCCTTGAGAATCCATCGCTGGACCTACGTCCTCAGTGTATGCACTGCTTGTAGTGGTAGTTGCTGGATCTCCTTTCTGCCACCCTGGAGAGGGGTTGTCTAGGAGTGCATGAGGGGCAAGTACTGTCAGGAAAACTTCACGAGAATTGTTGGTTGCAAGATATACCATCGCTTCCACTAGAAGTTGCATCTGTTGACCGCCCCCTCCAGATGCAGGGAAATTGTACACTTCTCCACCTGCATCTGTATTTCGAACAGTCGAGCCAGGACAAATTCGTTGGTTGGTGTTCACAACACCATTCGGGCAATTAGCAAGATCTGACATGTGAGATTGAATCTGTGTTCCGCCGCCCCAAGTGCTGCCTGCCATGGGAACGGGTACAACGCCCGCTCGAACGCAAGCATCGTGGGCCTCATTGATACTTTGTGTATCATCGGATTGCTGGGCTGGGTCGCCGTTCCGAGGGCCTTCATCGGAAATTGGAATTACAATCTTGGTCGCATTCGGATTCCACTTGTGATCAGAAGCAGTAGGAGGGTTTCCAGGTACGTTGCCACCTGCATCCTTCCATGAAAGGCAGGCCCAAGTTGACGAAGGTCCCCAGTCCTCTCCTGAAGAGCCGGTTACTGACGCCCCATTGAAGATGAAGTTCTGGAGTTTGCGAATACCGCCTGAATCATCACCAGGGTACTGGCCAAGGTGGGTTGCTCGGGGACCTTGCGAACCACTCCCTCCAGTCTGGTATGCTGTCGAACAAGTGTTACCTTGTCCTGCAGATGGGATGCCGTATCCAAGGATTGCATAAATCGTCTCGTATACAGTGATGTTTGCATCTTCTAACATTGGCTTGATGCCACGGAAGTATCCACCGCTGCTGAAACTACCACCGTAAAACACTGTGCAAACATCCGCCCATTCTGAATACATCGAACCTGATGTATCGATTGGNACAACCATTTCCACCTTGCCACCACGCGTATCATCCCAAACAACCTGCACGTAGTCATCGGCGTCTACCGCAATATCTGGATGTCCTTTGTGACCAATGACTGGTGTAAGCATTGAGTCGTCAATAGCAGTAGTCCCTACTGTGCCATCGAACTCAATCATTGAGTAGTAAATTTGGGGTTGGAAGTAGAACTTCTCGAGGGGNTCGAAGGAATCCTCCCAGACAATGTGAGCGTTGTCCTGTGAGTCGAGAGCGATGGCCGGCCAATCACGATTCTGCTGGCGTTGGCTTACGACCATGTCGTTGACAACAGAGATTACCGTATCATCCGCTTGACTACCATCACGAGGGTGAAGATTCGGATCGAGAACGGTGTACTTGATTGCGTGTTGACTTGACTTATCTGTCCAAGTAACGTGAACTCGATCCATTGAATCAACTGCAATATCAGGATGCCAAGCACGGTGCGTTCCAGGATTCGAAATTTGAGTAACATCGATGAGTGGGTCTGCTTGACCATCACCATCGATATCTGCTCGAGGATCGAGCATTGTATAGTAGAGATGTTGTGTATTCCGGCTCCAAACAAAGTGTATGTTTCCTTCACTATCGGCCGCCATTGAGACCATTCGCTCGTTCATCGGTCCGCCGTCAACGACGCGGACTGCTTCAGTAATTACGACCTCTGCGGCTTCGACTTCCTCAGAAGGGAGAATCAGAGTCGTACTAAGGACCATGAGAATTGTCAGGAGAATGCTGTTTGTTTTCGCTCTGTAAGTCATCTTGGCACACCTACCGTTGAACACTTGGATACCGGGTCCACCACTACTTAAGCGAAACCACTTCGGGTCACGATATACTCATGCCCATTCATCAACATCAAAGGAAGAGCCAAAACTCAATCCATCCTGAAACTCAACCTCTGGAGGTGTTTGTCCATCCGAAGTCTGATTCGCCTTCGCCCAATCATCTACTGGACCAGGGGTGCCAGAACCGTGACCATATGCAAAACGGATCTCATGAATGACNCCTAATTTGCTAAGCCAAATCCTCCNAAGAGTGTCAAGAAAACGATGTTGATTGAGNCCATCAAACCATATTGGTCGAGAAATGTTGAATGCTTGAAGAGGGCCAGATTGAGGGGTTTCATTCTTGCCAACATGAATTGTCCAGTCAAACTGCCCTCGGATCAAAGAAAGACGAGTACCGTGCAACCATTCCTCCCAACCAACTGGATCCGCTTCTGCGTGGGATGTCATCTCATCTTGCTGAGCTGCATCAACTCGAGTCACAGAACCGATGATTACGAGGTTTCTCCCCTTTGGAATTACTATGTTGAACAGGTGACCGTTTCTAGATGGGGGATATCGAACATGGAGATGTTTTTGTGCACGTGCATCGGTTAGGCTCTTGCTTTGGAGGCCTTCCTCTGCAAGCCAGCGTTCAATGAGGTTGATGGCCTCCTTTGCATCCATAACCTCGTCTTCCACTTGACCTATTTCAGCAATGCGAGGATTGTGTTCACATCATCCTTTACTCTACTTCCCTCGTTNCTTCGTCTCAATCGTGATTGAGATCGTGAGGTAAAGAAATCAAAAAAGGAATCGTATCCTCTGAGGAAAATTAAGTTCGCAATATGGAAAAATGGCATGGCTGCGATACTGCAAATAATTGATGCAACTACAATCTGCCAGATGAGGAGGTTCGTCCAAGTTACCAAAAAACCTGCAATCGCTGCGAAACCAAGGTACGGCCAAATCAAAACTGGAGAAAAGGTGACGGCTAAGATATGGAATGTACTCCGTGCATCTAATCCCTCATCAGAATTATTTCCAATATACCATGCAAGTAATGCCTGAGGTAAAGTGAATACTGCCAAAGGTGCACTCAAAAGCATGAGAGAGAGTCCCCAGAGTGCACTAATCCAAGCCATTGGGGAAGANGGGCGCACCCCTTCAGAGTTGATAGAACGTGGATCAAGGGAAGACGATTTTAGACTACTCTGAATTCGAGATGCTGGTTCCATGATTTCGGAATTGAGTTTGCCTGAACGGATGCGATCACGAACTGAACGAATACCGTGTACTTCGCTTGACCAACTAGTATGTGGACTCTTTTCAGAGTCCGCTTCTATGTGAGATATCACTGACCAAGAATGAAATTCATCCCAATCATCTGCATCTGGAGTTAAGACATCTAGTGATTCTTTGATTCGATTTCGTAAGGTATTGACTGAATCAAAATCAGGCTCCTTCCATTTCCCTTCTAGAAGAGAGTCGACAACGTCGTCATCTACGATATCGTCGATTGGGATTTCTTGGCCAAACTCAACATAACAATCAGTCCTAAACTTCCATGCCTCTCGAAAATGAAGCCCTACTGGGCGAATAGAGGGGAGGGGGTGGTTTCTTGCCTGTGCGGCAGCAGCTGCATTGAGAGCGATACGCATCGGACCAGATCTCAATGGCATCATCCGCGGTTCGATTTGGCTTGTTCCTTCCGGCATAATCACGCAACCATGCCCTCCAGATATTGTATGGGCTACAGTCAACAAACTACGATGGTTAATCTCACGAGCGAAGGATGCATCTGTTGTTCCTTCATCGATTTCGCGTTGCCTCAAGACAGGTTGAGAGCCAATTGACCGAGCCCAACGACCGATAATTGGACGTGTCATCAAATCGTGACGTCCAACCATGATGAATCGCTTTTCACATGACTGAACGATGGCCATGGGGTCGACCAAACCAGCTGTATGCCAGGCGAGCGCGACCAATCCACGATCTGGATCAATTGTGTCTGCACCACTAATCTCTCTATTTCGAAATTGAGTAAACCAAGAAAGACGGAGCATGCCTCTGAGGGCTTTCCAGGCCCATGGAATCCCTGGATGAATCCCATCATGCCTCCATCTAACTCTATCGAGGCCTCGCCGATTGAGGCGCCGGGATGATGCTGAAGTGGCGACTTCTGGGTCATAAGCGGCCGAAGACCGTTCAATATCCAAACCACTTGGTGTCGACATAATTCAACCTCAATGTTCCAAAGACTCTGCCATTTTTCGCAATTCTTCGAAATTGGGTGCGCCACCAGGTAATGGTGCGTCGGGCCAGCAAGCAAGAAGAGTTAGGCCTCCATCATCTAAAGTCCGAGGTATCACATGGATATGCACATGTGGAACCTCTTGACCAGCACCAGATCCGTCATGGATACCTACTAGGAAATCATCGGTTTCAAATCGCTTGGAAAGAATATCTTGAACCTCAATGACNCCATCNAACAGATGTCTCCTCGATTCCACACTCAGTTCNCGCAAATGGCTTACAGGTTCAATCGGAACAACGAGTGTATGACCCGGTCGGCGGGGGTAAATATCGAGGAATGCAANCCAATATTCACTCCGAGCAATGATGTGCGCTGGAACTTCTCCCCGGATAATCCGAGTGAACAACGTCGGTTCCGCCATCGACCTGCGATTCTCCTTCAACGAATGAATGCGACGGGTCGGCCGAGGGTTCTTGGGCAGTGGAAGAGAGTAAGCGCCGATGTCACTCCCGAGGCGGGCCATGCAGCAGATGGGGTTCACCATCTGTTGTCTCCTCTGTGATGCGCCTGATCAGGAAGGTAGCTCTCGATGTAAAGGTTGTATCTCGACGCACAAACGTGTGAGAGAGCGCCTGTCTAAGACCGCAGAGAATACAGTGGACCAATTTGCAAAAGACTTGATGATTCTAACTTCAGAGCCCGAACGCCATGATCATGACCCTGTACACGGCCCGTTCCTGAAGGAAGCCGTACGATTACTCAGCGCTCATCGAGGGCAAAGACCCCCGCCCACTGAAGAAGAGGTGATGAAAGCCTTCGAGCTTGCTCGAATATCATCACGTGAATCGAATTTACGTAAAACAGAAGTGGATTTAGCAGAAAGTGATGGAGACATTCTCCAAGATGCAATTGAACTAGTTGAATCTGGTTCAACCAAAGACTACGATACTGGGCAACGAACACGCCCATCCAGACCAATTCCAACAGTAGATAGAACTGAACGATTAGGGGAAGATCGAGAACTCATGGATAGATTCCGGGCTGAAGAACAAGTTCGACGAACTGGTGAAGAAGCATCTGAAGGAATTATTGAGGAGCTTATCGATAAACGGAAGAAGAAGCGAAGTGAGCTTGCTGATGAGTTAAGTGATCTTGACGATCTGATTGATTCAGAATGAATTTTGTAAGTATTACACCGTACCGAATGATGTCACAAAAAAGTAGGCTAGTACCCCCAATGATACTACCAGCAAAAGAAGTAGAGTAGTGATAATCATAGATATGTCCTCAGGAATGGTTGATTTTCCACTTTCCGATTTGGAAACCCTAGATTGTTGTAAGTCAATCATGATTAGAATAAGGCAAACAATAGATGACGCAAATCCAAAAATACAACAAATGGAAGATCCGTCTTCAAATCCAATCCCTGTAGATATGAAGGAAATTAAAAAGAGAATGATGGCCCACAATGAATACGGTTTTTTGGATTTAGGTTCATCCAAAATAACTGGATTTTCCACTGTCAATACCACATCTTCTGGTTTAGACATATGGTGAAGTTAGTATGTTGGTTATTTGAGATTCTTCTCTACATAGTCAACAGCATTACGGAAGATGGCAAGTCCTTCGCCTTCACCATGTTCTGATGCTGTGAGTTCTCGAGTCCANGTNGCNCCCAACCAAGTTGAGTGNTTNGCTTCNGGGTGAGGCATTANNCCAAAGACNCGGCCNGTTGGATCNCATACACCTGCAATGTTTCTCATGCTTGCATTCGGGGATATTGGGTATGGAAGAAGTTCGTCAGATGAAGATGGGTATGTAGAGTCGGGGTCAACATAACGTACCACAATCTGACCTGAGTGATCCCAATGATCCATTAATTCCACATTTGCAGCTACGAACTTGCCTTCTCCGTGACGAACGGGTACGCGGATGCGTTCAAGGTTCTTCGTCCAGACGCAGGGTGATTNTGAATTGAATTCAAGTGTCACCCATCGATTCTCATAATGCCCTGAATCATTGAGAGCGAGGGAAGCNGTCTGCGTCAAACTTACATCATCATCTCCAGGTAAAAGTCCCATCTTCACTAGAGTTTGAAATCCATTGCAAATCCCGATGACAAGCCCGCCAGAATGAACAAAGGATTGGACTTGTTCACGCATCCCAAATCGAAGGCGATTGCCCAGAAGCCTACCACTACCAAGATGATCCCCGAATGAAAATCCCCCCGGAACCGCCATGATGTGGAACTCAGATAGATTACGTTCACCTTCTACGAAGTGATTGACGTGGACACGTTCCGCGGTTGCCCCCACCATTTCGAACACAGCTGCAGTCTCTCGATCGCAATTAATGCCAAAACCCGTGAGGACTGCGACTTTTGCCGTCATTCAGAACCACTCCCATTCAGTGTGTCTTTCCATGCCGATCGAAGTTCGGAGATTGAAAATTCAAGGATTGGGTTACCCGCATCTTTGATGACAAGATCATCCGATTCGCCCACAATTCCAATATGGGTGCAAGCGGTTTCCTGCATTGCACTCTCAAATGAAGTCATATCCTCTGGCTTTACACTGACAAGGATTCGGCCGAGGCTCTCGCCGAATAGGGCGCCCCATGCATCTAATTCATCGTCATGTCCTCGAAGTGCCCCAATATCGACTGTCGCACCAGCATCTACACCAAAGCAAGATTCTGCCAAAGCTGATGCTAAGCCTCCATCTGAACAATCGTGTGCACTCGCCACAAGACNGTTTCTCATCGCTGCTGTCAAAGCCCGATAAGCCCCGAGGTTACGCTCCGGTTCGATTGAAGGAACACGTCCACCGATGCCGCTCTCACCACCAGTCTGGTCTCTGAGCATGAAAGAAAATTCACTTGCTCCAAGTTCCTGACGAGTCTCGCCTACAATGTAGATTGCATCTCCTGATTTTTTGAAATCAGAAGAGGTGGCAGTTCGGACATCTGGTTGGTCGCCAATAAGACTGAACAGCAATGTAGGAGGGACGCTAATCTTACGCCCCTCGAGAGTTGCATCATTCTTCATTGAGTCCTTACCTGAAATACATGGTAGCCCATACGCTCGACAAACATCATCCAGAGCGCGGTTTGCTCGAACCAATTGTGCTAGTTTGTAACGGCCATCTGGTGTCTTTTCACTTTCAACCGGGTCTGGCCAACAAAAGTTGTCAAGACCGGCCATACGATCGAGATTTACCCCTACACAAACCGCATTACGAACCGCTTCATCGACGCTTGCTGCTGCCATTGAATAAGCATCAATATCTGAATAACGGGGAACAATACCACAAGAAATTACAGCGCCGCGAGTATCTCCGTGGAGAGGAGCGATGACTGCAGCATCCCCTGGAGCATCATGATTCGCTCCTCCAAACGGTTTGATGACAGATTGGGCGATAACTTCGTGATCATATGAGCGAACCCACCACTCTTTCGTAGCGATATTGGGGCGAGAAAGAAGGTCGCAAAGGATTTGCCCCATACCTTTCGGATTTGGTTGTTCAGGGAATTGGATTGGTTTGTGCTCTGGTGTTCTCCACTCTGATTCAAGTTGAAGTTGGGGACAACCATCGTGAAGGAAGGAAATGGGTAAATCCGCAACCACAGCATCACTATGACGAACGAGGAATGTGCCAGAATCGGTAAACGTTCCAACAATTGTTGCTTCTACCTCATGAAGTGCTGCAAGTGCTTCGAAGGCTGAAGCGTCTTCTTCACGCACCCCTACAGTCATGCGTTCCTGGGATTCTGACACTAAAATCTCCCATGAGCTCAATCCGGCCTGCTTGAGAGGAACAGATGCAAGATCAAGATCTGCGCCTCTAGTGAGTTCTGCCATCTCACCAACACTCGAAGATAGGCCGCCTGCTCCATTNTCTGTAATGACTTGGATTTGCCCCGCATCCCGGGCTTCTAAGAGCATGTCAAGCATCTTTTTCTGAGTAATTGGGTCACCAATCTGCACGGCACTGCTTGGACTCTCGTCAGTCAATTCGAGGCTNGAAAAGGTTGCACCATGGATTCCATCACTTCCAACTCGGCCCCCTACCATGTAGATCAGATCCCCTGGCTCGGGCGTCTTGATGTGGCTTTCACGTCCATCGGGTAAGCGGCGCGGAAGAATACCCACTGTGCCACAGTAAACCAATGGTTTACCGATGTACCTGTCATCGAATACGATGGCGCCGTTAACTGTAGGAATGCCGCTCTCATTGCCGCCAGCACGCACTCCAGCATGTACACCTCGCATAACACGAGATGGATGAAACAAACCATCTGGAAGATCGTCTTTGTAATCAGGAGGGCCAAAACAGAATACGTCTGTATTCGCAATCGGGCGCGCACCTAGGCCAGTACCAAGAATATCACGATTTACCCCGACAATTCCAGTCATTGCTCCACCAAATGGATCTAATGCAGAGGGGGAATTGTGTGTCTCAGCCTTCATACAAAGGCTCCAATCTTCTGTCCACTCGATTACGCCGGAATTGTCGTGGAATAAAGAAAGAAGCCAATCAACCTCCTCTTGCATTTCTAAAGCNGGATTCATGATGTGCGTCTTGAATAGCGAATCAATTTCAGAATCTTCGCCTGTTTCATGGTCCACGTGATGAATATGTGCTGCGAATATCTTGTGCTTACAGTGCTCGGACCATGATTGAGCAAGGCATTCCAACTCAACGTCAGTGGGAGCGCNNGGNGGCAACCCTCTCGATNTGCGGGTTTTCTGNACCTCCNNATTACGATAGTGTGCTTGAATCGCCTTCATCTCAGTGAGATTCAGAGCTAAAAGGCCGGTCTCACTAATCTCAATTAAGCGCTCATCGGGGACTTCTAAATCGATAATTTTNGNTTNNGTGGAATCTAATGGAGGGCGTTCTGGGAAGGNNAGTTTTGGCCATGNGTCATTTCGTGACCCTCGACGATCTGCAATTACAGCACGCTCGATGAGTGGATTATGGAGTTGGTTTGCTAGCCAATCAGCATCAACATTTGATGGTACATCCCAGAAATGTACGCCAAGAGTAGTAGATATCTCGATGCCAACTTGTTCAGGAAATAATGTTTTGAATCCATCTAATGCTGCCTGGGCACGATTATCTGTCACACCTGGTTTGAATCCTATCAATATGGAAACGTCCGGAGAATTGTCAAATGTACCATTTTCCAAAAATGATGTCTCAACTGTCACGTGCTCAAGTACTGGATCTGAAAACAATTCATCTGCTGCACGATTGAGTGAAGTTGTATCCAATTCACCTTTGACAAGATAGCCCAGTGTACTACGTATTTTTGCAACCTCAATATCGTGATCTGTCATCAATTGACGTCGAATGGATTCGCCTCGGCTATCGATGAGGCCCT
>PATD01000014.1 GCA_002713585.1 Methanobacteriota archaeon | reverse complement strand
CATCTCAGCGAAGTAGTCGAAATTTAGGTACGCGAAGTCACCCTGCATATTCGTGAGATCGATAGTGGCGAGATTCATGGTCTCGTTCCAATCCTGACCGTATCCATCATCGGGCCCACCGAACCAATAGGCTGCGCCCTCGAAGACTGGGCGATTCTGTGGGACAAGAGAATTCTGAACATTTGCAGCAGTATCGTCAATGACTACTCCGAAGTTATCTCCGTCATCGCCAAACTGGAAACCTCCAGAACCTGCTTCGAAGTCCTCGTTTAGGAGCTCAGAACTCTGGGCAGTGTAGACATTGGCAACTACATCGAAGTCAGTAACGGTATTCCCACGGTTGACGACTTCCACATCGATTGGATAGGTATCAGCAGCGTACAGAGCACCCTTCTGGAGTGAAGTAATATCACTCGTTGCCGGGTCATACAAATTCTCAACAAGAGTACTGAATTTCGCATCATCGTTCGTGATGTCACCATTGGTGATTCCAGTTGTAGAAGTAATCGATGTCTCAATCAAGTAGGTCGTCCCGTTAACGAAGTTCGCTGGTAGGGTAACTACTTCCTCATCACCTGGAGCGAAGTTGGTGAGAGTTAGAGTTTGAGATGAGACCTGAGGGCTGGCACCGAATGAAGAAACCGTCTTGCGAATCGATAGGTTGTCGAAGGCAAATCCGTCCCATTGAGTCTGGTTTACCTCATCACTAGTTCCCACAGATCCATCGAAACCAGTACGGAAGCGGAAGCGGATATCAATCACTTCACCAGCCCACTGTGTTAGGTCAATCGCATCGTCTCCGGTGAGATTCAACCAGTTGTAGATGGTGCCTGAATAATACAGATTATTGTTCACTGCACGCTCAGGAGCATAGCCATTCTGAATGTATAGAACACGATCATTATCGTGGCCACCAAAGTAGTTGACGCTAGCCCACCCATCCGATTCAGACCATACATCGATTGTGCATGAATCATCGTAGAGTACACGGTTAGCAATGCCTGTACTACTGTAGTAAACCATCGAGTAACCAACTGCGCATAGCATATCGATATCCATAGCAGCGGTATCGGAGTTCCTAAGATCGATATTTTCGACGATGAACGCCTCATCCATATTGTTGTAGTAACCCGTCTCTAAGGACCCACCATCGGAAGTGTTTGCAGCACGAAGCCCTGCCCACATGAAGCCAGTAGGGTTGTCGTGAGCCTCAAAACGCGTATCCGCCTTGTTCGAAGTATTGGATGCCTGCTCAACATGCCAAGAACTTCCAGAACCCCACTCACCGGAGTATGAAACTGCATCCAGATTACATCCGGAACAGTTTGACGTATCGACATTGCCATCGAAGTCGTTGGCATAGACGATTGTGTCAGTTCCAGAGAGAATATCTCGAACCTTAACCTCAACGTCAGCTGAACCACTGACCGTTTCAAGACCTGTGTTCCGTACTGTGACATTCACATCTCTGTTTCCAGCACCAAGTTGTGCGCTCTGAGTGAATGGGTTATATGTTGCTGGCGAAACTGAAAGACCTGTAACACCGAGATCTTGGTTATCGAGTTGCACGATTGTAATCGAGTCCACACTTCCACCCCATCCCTTAGAATCAATCCATAGGGATCCATCAACGAAACTGAATGTATAATCTCGCTGACCAACTGCAATATCAAGAGCACTTCCTGAACCGCCAGTTAACTGTGAAACAATCGCCATTGTTGGGCGACGTCCTACATCAAAGGACTGGGGATTCTCCCACCCTCCTGAACCATCTGAAAGAATAATTTGAACCGTATTCTGATCCTGTAGGTTATCCGTTGAGAGGATTGTGCTGTTACCCAATGCGGTGGAGGTAACTGTCGTGACAGTCAGCATACTTGGAACAACCAGATCCATATGACCGTCTTGATTGATGTCTTCAAGGCTTACATCTGAACCTACAAAATCACCAATGAAGGCAAGATTACCTGTGGCCCAAGTGGTTCCACCACCAGTGGCGTAAGTAACGTTCTGATCCCATCCGTCATTCATGGCGACCATGTCAACGACACCATCACCATCACTATCCGCAACATCGATACTGCCATCATTATCTGTTCCCATTGCGAACTTGTGAACATTGTTTGGTGCCGTATTTGGATTGTAAAACTGGTTCGTGGTGCAGTCGTATTCGATGATGGTCACGTTGTCCCAATTTCCAGGATCGAACCCTGATTGAGGACCGTTGTAGGGAGGAGATGTCATCAACCAAGCGTCAATATCATCACAATCTCCAACCGGTGTTCCAATTCCCCCTCCGGCAACAGTCTCACCATATGACCCCAATGCGAAATCATAGTAATACGCACCCGAGGTACCACCCAGCGGCATTGTGGTTGTCGCCTGATTGTTGACCTGAGTTGGGTCAGGGCCACGGAAAATTGCTAACTGCATATTCACGACGGTAACATCAATGAACAAACCAACAATGTCGTCATTTCCGTCCCCGTCTATATCTGCAACCTCAATTCCGATTGCATTTGGAGATACAGTAATTGGATTAGATGCAGTCCAACCGCCAGCGCAATCACCGTAAAGAATTGTGATGTTACCCATGACTGAAGGACCACTGACGGTCCGGATATTCCCTTGGAAGTAAACGATGTCAGGGTTCCCATCATCATCTATATCCCCTATATCCACTTCACTGGAATCTGCGATGTCCGTGAATCCTGCACGGCGAGAATTGTTGTTATTTGTCCAAACATCCTGTCGGTCCGAGAAGTCCCCATTTTCATTGTATAGAATTGTGAGGAAGTTACCCATTTCCGAACCAGTGACGAGATCATTGTCTCCATCACAATCGAGATCACCTGCAGCGATTGTCGTAGGATTCTTCGTCGTATGGTATGTCTTTTCGTGAGACGCAACAGCAGTTGGCGCCAATCCAATCAGAAGAGAGGTCAACATCAAACTCGTAAGGAAGAAAGAGAGACGCCGCCTCCTGTTGGAATCATTCGTGGCATTCGCTAGGGACATCATGAACGTCTGAGTTAACCGACTCTTATTGAGGGTTATGGGGTCTTGCTCTGAACCATGTTTCCATAAAGCGTAGACGGGATTGAAATCTAGAAGATTATTCTCGCTCAAGCCAATGTGGAAAAGGAACATAGGAATCAGAACCATCCGAACCGAACATTCGTTCTAATCTACCAACACGCCATAGGCGTCGCAACCATTTTCCAAACTCCTCATTGCCCATAGAAAAACGATCTCCAAGGTGAGTGTAGAGCATCGTTTCTGGAACAGCAGTCATGCCATGGACCTGCACTAAGAAACCCATGAAAGCTTGGAGGACTTTCTCTTCAAGAGCGCGCTCTGTACCCGCATCTTCAAGGGGCTCGAAGGGACCCAGTGCATCAATGTCCTTCTGAATCTGATTGAAATCTAAATCGGATGCAGAAGTTAGATTCATCTCCTCAAAATCTCGATGGATGTCCAAAGCTCCAATCTCTCGTATTGAAGCCGGAATCTTACTTGGATCAGGCTCAGGACCCGGACGAATTGAAATGGATTCTTGGGCCTCATTAGACGTCTTTGGAGATCTTTTGGAAGAACGACTCGATGGACGTGATCCAGAGGATCCAAACACTGGAGATAGGAAACCAGGGCCGTTGCCAGAGATCCCGAGTTCATCTCGAATTTTTTCGACCCAATCCGCATCCCCTTGGACAAGAACATCGATGTCCTCCTCCTGATTCCGATACCTGAATCGAACGGGACCAGTGAGGGCCATGGAACTCACTGCTTGAATCCCGGTCCTTCAACCAATCGAACGGTAACAGCACTGTCTACGGATTAGAGAATGCCCATACCATACAGAATCAAAACCTGAGGCGGACTCGTTAGCCCATGAACACACATGACAGGGATGCGCTCATCCAGCACATCCTCCTGTCAGAAGCAGAAGCGCAATCTCGACTCCACAACGGGATGAACCCGCAAGTGATTCGACAATCACTTGGACCCTTCACGAGTGAAGACGCAGGAGGCTCAGAACGTGTGAAGGCCGCAATCGACGCCTACTTACAATCCGCAGTAAAAACCGACCTTCCCGAATTCATGCGAGCCTTCTGGGGAGGAGCTGAACCTGCATCCATAATCGGATCGCTTCTGGCAGATATACGAAACACCACTATGCATTCCTTCGCAGTATCTCCTGCTGCAACTATTATCGAACGAGAGATGATTCGTGGAATTGCAGAACGAATGGGCTTCAATGCCAACGGGATATTCACCACAGGCGGTTCAAATGGCAATGAACTTGGCCTTTTATGCGCCCGGGAGAACCTAATCCCTGGCTCCCATAGAACAGGAATTCAGGGCCATAGGTTGTGCGTATTGACTTCAGACGAGTCGCACTACTCCGTAGATTCAGCTGTGAACAGGATGGGGATTGGCATAGATTCAATCATACGTGTCCCAACAAATGACGGCGTTATGCAATCCCCTCATCTTATCGAAGCGATTCAGCGTGTGAAAGGAGAAGGCATGGAGCCATTAGCTATCGTTTCGACTGCAGGCAGCACCGTACGAGGGGCATTCGAAGACCTCAATGCAATCGCAGATATTGCTGAAGAGCACGGCATTTGGCACCATGTAGATGCAGCATGGGGCGGACCAGTCATCTTTTCCTCGCGCTATCGTAACATGCTGGATGGAATAGAGCGAGCAGATTCGGTAACCTTTGATGCCCATAAGATGCTTGGTGCCTCCATGGTTTGCTCCATGTTCTTAATTCGTGATGAAGAGATTCTTGAAAATTCAATGGCACACACAAAAAAGGGAGATTACCTGTTCGATGACCCCGTAAGTAGTCAGAGTCTAGGGCGCATCTCACCACAATGTGGAAGAAGAGCGGATGCCCTCAAACTCTGGCTAACTTGGTTAGACATCGGTAGCGAAGGGTTCGGACTGAGGGTCGACCACTGCATGGATGTTGCAGAGTACATAGCTAACCTTGCACAAAGTTTGGATGAAGTGGAACTCATCTCACATCAATTCACTAATGTCTGTATCAGATTCACGCCGAAAGAAGATGAAACCCCTGAAGAGGGTGATTCACGCGTAAGGAAAGCAAGGAATAAGCTCGAACAAGATGGTACTGCGATGGTCATTGATTCAGTATTAGACGGGCGACTTGTGATTCGTTTCGCAGCAGCTCACCCCTCAATCACTAAAGATTCAGTAGAGGAATTCTTGAGTAATTTGGTCAATGCGGATCGTACGTGATTGAATTACTCAGATTCAAAATCACTATGCCGACTCTTTGTTCGACTGTTTCGATTTGCAATTATACTCTCCCGTTCCTCGATAGCATTCCGGAGTACGAGGCCGTGATACACTTTGAGAGTACGAGCACGTACTAATTCGTTGACATCCTGTTCAATATCGAATAGACGTTCCAAATCGTTCTCAAGCTCAATGACTGTCATTATTGTACTGAACTTTCTTTGGCGAAGGACGAAAATGAAGACATAAATTGGAATTAAAGCAATGGGAATCACTAGTTCCCCCGTTAGAACAGAGATAAACCAACTCAATGATAATTCAATTTCACCTTCATCATACTGACTATCAAACGTAAATCCTCCATGATAGATGATACCAGTTTGAATTCCAAAGTATCGATTCAATGGTGTCTCTTCGCGATTAAGATGGTCTGAATTTCTCTCAATTTCCAACTCATCTGGCCACCCATCATTGTCATTATCATCATCCAAAACATCCGGAATCGTATCAAAATCAACATCCGATGGCGTGGAATTAGCACTAAATGGATCGAAGAGATTGAGCCCTGTAGATGCAGCACGTTCCATCTCATTTCGTATGCCATCTCCATCAGCATCATCATCATATGCATCGGGAACGAAATCATTGTCCAAATCAGAACAACCAAACAAGATGACTTTGGAATATCCATGAGTAAATGGACAATCGTCTGAGTCATCCAGTCCTAGATGGTTAGGGAAGCCATCCATATCCAAATCTAACCACGCATCTGCCCTCGAAGGAAAGGCATCTGCCCCATTGTGAATTGTCCAATTAGAATCAGGATTTGACCACCCATCACCATCAATATCTAAACATCCGAAACGATCTGATGTCGAATTACCATTTTGATTCGGACAATGATCATCTTGGTCATCGAAACCGTCCTGATCAGAATCTACCCCATCTGCCATTACTGAAGGCAAGGCTAACAGTAAACCAACGAACAATATCCAATGTATCACAACACGCATGTGAACAAGTAATGTCTCAACATGATGAACCAAACGCATGATTTAGGCTAATTCGGACGAATATCTAAGTCAACAAGCGTGGTGCAAGGTGCATGATGCGACGATTATTGATTGCTTTACTCATTCTTACTGCGCCGCTTGCAGGTTGCACTGGAACGGATGAAACACACACTCAGGTCCCAGATTTCACGGTACTGAATGAAGATGGTGCACACATTACAAATTCCAATTATTCAGGGGAGGCGTATGTCATTGTATTCTCTGCTCAATGGTGCTCTAATCCGTGCCACAATAACCTGCATAATCTGAATCTAAGTGTTCCAAATATTACGGTGCTAGTTGTTTCTACAGATTTGGATGCAGCCCCAAATGGAGTTACTTTGAGCATGTGGGAGGATTCAGTGAATGAATACGACGACGACAAAGAATTAGATCAAACGCTTGATTATGCCTTCACTAGGGTAGATTCAACCCAGAACTTCGCAACACAGATGGGCATCGATGCCCCTGGAACATCGGTTTTCGTCGATTCATCAGGATATGAGATGCATCGACAGATTGGCACATTTGGGGAATACAATGATCAGGAAACCTTGGATTTAATTGAAAGCTATTGGAATTCGGCACTTGATGGTCATCTCGAATGAACAATAATCATTCTGAAGATAAATTCCGTAGCACTGTTTGAAGGATGCCTCCATTCCGATAGTACTCTACTTCGACAGGTGTATCCAATCTCACAATGGCATCAAACTCAAGAGTGGTGTCATCGAGTCGATGGGCGGTAACTCTGATTTTACTTAGAGGTACAAGATTAGCACTAGCTGGAATATCGAAGGTCTCTGTTCCATCGAGTCCGAGGTTTTTCGTATCCTCTCCCTCAATGAAAGTAAGAGGTAGGACACCCATGCCGACGAGATTGCTGCGATGAATTCTCTCAAAAGAGGTCGCAATAACTGCCTTAACACCGAGTAGAAGAGTTCCTTTGGCCGCCCAATCACGGCTACTTCCAGTCCCATATTGTGAGCCCGCGAGAACAACAAGAGGGATNCCCTCTGCCTGATACTTCATACTCGCATCAAATACGGAAGTAACCTCACCTGACGGGAAATATGTAGTGTAGCCTCCCTCNGTTTCTGGAGCGATTTGGTTACGGATCCGAACATTTGCGAAGGTCCCGCGCATCATGACCTCGTGATTACCACGGCGGCTACCNAAGGAATTGAAATCACGAAGTTTGACNCCTTTCGAGACAAGGTACTGACCTGCTGGCCCGGTATGAGGGAAGGCCCCTGCAGGACTGATATGATCTGTAGTTACAGAATCACCAAGCTTTAGCAAAACATGCGCGCCTTCAATTGACTCGATTGGCGCAGGATTCGGCTCAATGCCTTCAAAGAATGAGGGCAGGCGAACGTAAGTAGATTCGTCAGCCCATGGATAGAGTGGAGATGGGTGACTCTCGATAGAGTCCCAGCGAGGTTCCTGCATAACATCCGCATACCGTTCACGGAACATCTCGGGGGAGATAGACGACGAAACAACCTTCTGAACCTCTGCGTCAGACGGCCAAATGTCGGCAAGCATAACTGGTTCACCTGAGGAATCCGTGCCGATTGCATCAACCTCAAAGTCCACATCAAGCGTACCTGCAAGTGCGTATGCAACAACAAGAGGTGGAGATGCAAGATAGTTGGCCTTCACCTTCTGGTGGACTCTGCCTTCGAAATTCCTGTTGCCAGATATGACTGAACCGACGATGAGGTCGCCAGTGTCTATCCCTTGCTCAATATGATCATCCAATGGGCCGGAATTTCCNATGCAAGTAGTGCACCCATATCCAACCACATTGAATCCGAGTTCTGCAAGGTCATCTGTCAGGCCTGCAGCGTCGTAGTACTCTGTAACGACACGACTCCCCGGNGCTAAGCTGGGCTTAACCCATGGCTTGATTGACAATCCGCGAGCACGTGCATTACGCGCAAGAAGTCCTGCTGCTAGCATGACACTTGGGTTAGAAGTGTTCGTGCATGAGGTGATTGCCGCTATCACGACATCCCCGTGACCTAGATCAAAGGATGTACCAGATGGGTCGGACACCCTTACAGTATCCTGATTCTTTGACGCATCCACACCATGACCTTGGTGTCCAAGCGGGGCATTGAGGCTCTCGTGCCAGTGTGCTTTCATCGCAGAAAGATCAACACGATCCTGTGGGCGCTTGGGGCCAGCGAGAGCAGGTTCAACATCTCCCAAATTGAGAGCAATCGACGAAGTATAGGCAGGAGTAGGTGCTTCAGGGGTCCAGAACATGCCTTGTGCCTCCATGTAACGCTTGACATCCTCAATATGATTCTCATCACGGCCACTTAACCGCATGTAGTCAAGAGTAGTCTCATCAACAGGGAAGAAACCGCAGGTTGCACCATATTCCGGCGCCATGTTAGCAATTGTTGCACGATCTGGCAGGGATAGGTTAGAAAGACCCATTCCATGGAACTCAACAAACTTCCCAACAACACCATGTTCGCGTAACATCTCGACGATGCGCAACGTCATATCGGTGGCAGTAACCCCTGGTCGAAGAGTCCCTGTCAACTCAAAACCAACAACCTCCGGCAATAGCATGTAAATCGGTTGACCCAGCATCACAGCTTCAGCCTCAATACCTCCCACGCCCCAACCAAGGACGCCGAGACCATTGATCATCGTCGTATGGCTATCGGTTCCAACAAGAGAATCCATCAACCAAACGCCCCCTTCTTCACGAGCGACACTTGCAATCCATTCGAGGTTTACCTGATGGACAATTCCACGACCAGGAGGAACAGCACGAAAGTTATCCAACGATTGCTGGCCCCACTTCAGGAACTGATAGCGCTCCATATTCCGTTGATATTCAATTTCCAGATTGCGCTCACGCGCATCTGGAAACAGACCTGAGACATCGACTTGGACGCTATGGTCAATCACGAGATCTACCGGAACCTGTGGGTTCACNTTCACAGGATCCCCCCCAAGTTCGACCATCGCGTCACGTAGTGCTGCAATATCAACAACAGCAGGTACGCCAGTGAAATCCTGTAGAATCACTCGACTAGGCATGAACGGAATCTCTGCCGGTATCTGCGTAGGCGACCAACCTGCTATTCGTTCGACATCTTCCTTAGTCACGAGGAAACCATCACATTTCCGGAGGGCAGCTTCAAGCAAAATTCGAATGCTATATGGGAGGTTTTCGAGATTGTCAACAATCCCTGAATCCTCAAGAGTAGATAGAGAAGCATAGGTTGCAGCAGCACCTGAAGAGGTCTCAAATTCCCGGAAGGCCATGAAAGGATGTTCGTCAGACACGGGCTTCACCATGACAATGCACTGGACAGTCGCCCATCAATCTGACCCATCAAATCTGAGGAGGAATCAAAAGATCGTCACGGACTCAAGGCGGACATCATAAACGGGCCGATCGTTGCTGCCTGTATCAACCGAAGAAATCGCTGTAACAAAGGAACATCCCGAGGTAACAGCCCCAAAAACCGTATGCACTCCATCGAGGTGAGTAGGATTACTATCCTCTGGAATCACGAAGAACTGACTTCCTCCCGTGTTAGGGCTAGAGGTCTTCGCCATGGAGAGGGTGCATGGATCGTGTACCNGGCCGTTATTTGCTTCATCAGGAATTGTNAATGCATCTTCAGAAGAACAAATCGACGCACTCGGTTGCCCATTACAGTACCCGTAAAATTCAGCAGCATGGCCGCCAGTCCCATCCATGTTCGTAAAATCCCCTCCTTGAATCATGAAATTGTCAATGATTCGATGGAAAATCGTATTATCATAATCTCCATTCTGAGCTAACTTCACGAAATTATCCACATGAACAGGGGCATCATCAGAGTATAGATCAATCATTACAGCAACTGTCACTCGGTCCGACTCACCCATCCCTGCTGGAACATAGGATATGCTCATTTGAGCAGTNTCTCCNGTAGGGATTGGATTTGAATCATCATCATCATCTGTAGCGAATATAGAACTGAGATCGAGACCGCCATCGACGTAACGGAGCGAAACAAGTAACAACATACCAACCGCGAATAGAGCAAAGACCCCATAGANAGTTGGGGAACCATCATCGAAAAGACGGAATGAACCCATGCCAATTCCTCTCTCATCCATATCTGCACGGACCTTGTTCATCTGGCGACGTACATCCTTGCCCGCACCCTTATCCAAAGCCTTCTCGTAGTGCATAATCGACTTGCGGTAATCTTTGGGACGGGTCGACTCACCAGCAATCTTGGCCTCAGCATCCGCAACAATTGTCCAAGTGCGATGATCGTCAGCATCTTTTCCGTGAGTATCCCAAGCACTCCTCATCGTTTTGAGGGCATCCTCAGGGTCCCCTCGCTCGGTCTGGGACCGAGCCTCATCCCATGCATCCTTGAGTGCCTGTGGCGTTGGCATCACCCCTTCCGATGAACAAGTCATTCAAAACGGCAACGGATGAAGGTACATCGTGTTCAGAGCAAAAAAAAAGCATACTTCTGTCCGAAAACCTAAGTCATGCCCTCCTTCCCCCCGAAGCATCGCGCGGTGGTCAGGGACAGGCGAATGTAGCAGGCCATCAACGAAGGGGATAAGGCACGGATGGAGCATATCATCAACGATTTCACGATGAACATCGCCACTGCAAATGGTACGGGGTCACAATCCGCGAATCTCATTCTACTGAATTCAATGTTTGAAATGGGAGTTCCCGTCAGCGGAAAGAATCTCTTCCCGAGCAATATCTCGGGGTTACCTACATGGTACATCATCCGCGTGTCAGATGCAGGCTATCAGGCGCCAGGGGACCGCACACATATCCAGGTAATCATGAACAAGGACACTTGGTTCAAGGACATTGAAGCAGTAGAACCTGGAACGATTATCATTTACAACGAGGATGTCAAAATGCCCGTTGATCGTGATGACTGCCTCGTCTTCGGCATGCCTATGACGAAAATGGCACGCGGAATCAACCCTAAACTCGCGAAGATGATTGCNAACATGTACTATGTCGGCATCATTCAGCACCTACTCCACATCGAACAAGGTGCGCTTGAACGCGCTGTTGAAGGCCAGTTTAAGGGCAAAACAGCAGCAGTGGAGCTGAACCTGCGTGCCATCGAAGAAGGGCGCACCTATGCATCTGACAACCTAGATTGGGACCAACCTTACCGTTTACAAGAGCGGGAGAAAGATAATGCAAAGTTCTTGGTCGATGGGAACGAGGCTGTTGCTCTCGGAGCAATTTACGGTGGCATCAACATGCTATCTTGGTATCCAATCACGCCTTCATCATCGATGGCAGAAGGCATCATCCAGTGGCTCCCTGAACTTCGAGACACGGAAGATGATTTGTCAACCTGTGCAGTGGTCCAAGCAGAAGATGAGTTGGCCGCGGCTGGCATGGTTGTCGGCGCTGGATGGGCCGGTGGAAGAGGTATGACCTGCACCTCTGGCCCCGGAATTTCACTGATGTCCGAATTCATTGGTCTCGCATACTTCGCTGAGATTCCGGGTGTTATCTGGGATGTCTGCCGCGTGGGACCTTCCACTGGACTCCCTACCCGAACCCAACAAGGAGACCTTAACCTACTCCGCGAAGCTAGTCATGGCGACACTGACCACATAGTTCTGATTCCTGGAACTGTCGAGGAGTGCTTTGAATTCGGATGGCGCGCCTTCGATTACGCCGAACGCTTCCAAACACTCGTGTTCGGCTTCTCCGATCTTGACTTAGGCATGAACAACTGGGTCTGCTCAGGTTTTGAATATCCTGACGAACCCCTTGATCGCGGCAAGGTTTTGCGCACTCAAGAGCAGATGGATGCGATCGAGAACTATGGCCGATACCGCGATGTAGACGGTGATGGTATTCCATATCGAACCCTTCCAGGATCAGGACTTGATCCAATTCTCTACCGTGGCACCGGTCACGACGAAGACGGCGTATACTCCGAAGACCCGGTTGTTTATCGCGAACTAATGGAGCGGTTAAAGCGAAAAACTGACAATGCACGCGACATTCTTCCTGCACCAATCCTCCGTGAGGAAGAGGAACTTCAAATCGGTATTATTTACATGGGATCTATGGAGAACACAATTCAGGAAATTGACGACATCATCGAGGAGACCGGTGTTAAGGTTAGCCAATGTCGTGTTCGCGCACTTCCGCTTCACTCGGAAGTTGAGGCCTTTGTAGAACGTCACGAGAAGGTCATTGTCCTCGAAATTAACCGTGATGGTCAACTGTATGGCGTCCTGCGAAAAGAACTCCCGATACACCTTGTCCCAAAAATTGTCAGCGTAGCCTATTCTGACGGCATGCCCCCTCGGGCACGATTCTATGCTGAGAGAATCATGGATACTCTAAAGGAGGAAAATCAATGAGCATTAAACTGAATGTAATCGAACGACCAAAAGCAGATTACAAGGGAGGACCATCCTCTTTATGCCCCGGTTGTGGCCATGACCAAATTTCAAACGTCATCATCCAGGCCTGCTGGGAAAACGGTATCGAGCCTCATCGTATTGCAAAGATGAGCGGCATAGGTTGCTCATCTAAGACACCGGCCTACTTTCTTGGCCAATCGCATGGATTCAACACTGTCCACGGCCGTATGCCCTCGGTGACCACAGGTGCGAATATGATTAACAAGAATCTCGTTTATCTTGGCGTCTCCGGCGATGGTGACTCCGCAAGTATCGGAATTGGGCAATTCATCCATGCAATCCGACGCAATCTGAACATGGTCTACATAATTGAGAACAACGGTGTATATGGCTTAACAAAAGGGCAATACTCAGCGACTGTCGAAATAGGATCAAAGAAACGCAAAGGAATGCCTAACGAAAAACCCCCTATTGACTTGTGTAAACTCGCAATCAATGTCGGTTGTGGTTTCGTAGCCCGATCTTTCTCCGGCTCAAAGAAGCAGTTGACTGCCCTATTGAAGGCTGCTCTAAGCCACAAGGGCATGGCGGTCATTGACATCATCTCACCCTGTGTCACCTTCGCAAATAACGACGAATCTTATCGCTCGTATGGATATGTCAAAGACAACGGGGAAGAGTTGCATGGCGTGGATTACATTCACCACTTTGAGCCAATTGCTGAAGTCGATATTCCGGAAGGGGAGTTCGAAGATGTCGAACTGTTCGATGGTAGTGTCCTTCGTCTTGAGACAATTGGGCAATCCTATGACTACACGGATCCTACAGAAGCACTCGCAGCACTCCACAATGCAGAGAAAGAAAAGAAACACATCACGGGACTACTTCACCATAGTAATGAAATGCAAACAGCGGACGAAGACCAGAAGCTTGTAGACACTCCTCTCTCCGATCTTAGTGATGATCTCATGCGTCCAAGCCGCGAGAAACACGCTGCTATGATGGCACGTTTCCTTGCTTGACCAATAACTCCGCTGTCCTGATATACACTGGCCGACTCGGCCGATTACACAGCCCCTTAGTGTAGTGGTCCATCATACGAGACTCTGGATCTCGTGACCCTGGTTCGAATCCGGGAGGGGCTACTTTTCACTAAAATTGGCGACTAGAGTTAAGGAATAAATCGCATCAAGAATTGTGAAGTCCAAGATACCATCAAGACAATCATGAACGAACCGAGTGCCATACGGCCCCAGCGCTTCTTCTCTCGCTTAGGTGGGAACGGATCAATTCCCATCTCCATAGCCTGCGCTACCAATGCGATATCTTCCTCAATCGTCTCCGGCTCCCTAAATGACACATGAGGGGATTCTGGGGGATGTGTATCAAGAATTTGGATAAGTAGAGATGAAGCAGACACTCATAGGTTGATTGCATTACGGAAGGTTATGACTCGAGGGGTGATTTTGATCAATGTTGGCACTCCTGATGAGCCAACAACCGGAGCAGTCCGACGATATCTTAAGGAATTCCTTCTAGACCCAGATGTCATTGATATTCCAGCACCTCTTCGACATATGCTAGTCAGAGGAATTATCCTTAATGTCAGACCAAGGAAAGTTGCGCCACGTTACGCATCTATTTGGATGGACCAAGGATCCCCATTGAGGGTTTACACTCAGAGGATTTGTGATGCACTCAATGCCAATAATGAGGACATCATGTTCGAGGTAGGAATGAGATATGGAAATCCCTCTATCCGATATGCCCTTGAGCGTTTGAGGGATAATGGTGTCACTAAACTCCTAATTGCTCCCCTGTATCCACACCATGCACAATCAACAACCGAAACCTCATTGAAACAGACCTATCTTGAACTAAAACGCATGAAATGGGAGCCACTTTGTCAAGAACTCGGTGACTTTCCAGTTGATGCGGGTTTCATCGACCCTTTAGCCAATTCAATTCACCCTTATATGAGTGATAATTGTCACCTTCTATTCTCATATCATGGACTACCACTATCTCATATTCGTCGAGTGGACAAAACTGGGAAACACTGTCTCTCCGAGAAATGCTGCGAAACCTTAGTTGATGCAAATCGAAAGTGCTATGCTCATCAATGTATGATGACATCGATGGCAGTCGCTAATGCTCTGGGCCTTCAAAGAGAGCGATGGTCGCACAGTTATCAGAGTCGCTTGGGCCCAGTGAAATGGTTGACTCCGGCTACAACCACCACCGTTGAAGAACTTGCTAAAAAAGGAGTTAGAGATCTTGTAATCGCCTCCCCAGCATTTGTTGCAGATGGATTAGAAACGTTAGAAGAACTAGAGATTGAGATTCGGGCCGAATTTATCGAGGCTGGAGGGGAGACCCTGCATGTAGTTCAATGCCTAAACGATCGTGAGGATTGGATTTTAGGTCTTAGTAATTTGATTCTAAATGCATTTGAAAATACACAATTACCACAAATGATTCAATGAGAAATACTTGATTTTTCTTCTGTATCGAAGCTTGGTATTCTTAGGATAAATAGGGTCCCAATCATTGCCAGTATTACAGTGAAATACTTCGATATCGCTGGCGCTGAATCGGGAATTCCCACGAACACAGCAAAAGAAACGAATACCCACATTACTCCTAGAATTACTGGTTTAATCCTTCGAGGAATCCCTCGTCCTTCACGGTAAGTTCTCACATGATGACCAAACATTTTGTTGTTCAGAATTAGGTCATAAAATCGTTGACTGGATCTAGCGAAACAAGCAGCAGCCAATATCATCAATGGGGTTGTGGGTAAACCCGGCACTGGTATACCAATCAGTCCAATAATCATCGAGATAAATCCCATACTAAACCAAAATATCCGATTGACTATTGGTCTATCTAAATCTGCAATGTGAGGGTCCTTTTCGTTTGATGAACCACTCCCCTCAGTGTCACTCATTGATTCATTGTCTTCTAACTTGGTTAATGAATGGCTGTTTATTCATCCGATTTAGGGGGAAATCACTACTTTCATTTTCTTAGGATTACACAAATGATTGAGTACAGAGATACTGACGGCATGACATGACAGACATGAGATATCGGATGATGGGGAATACAGGGATTCAAGTCTCCGTTTTGAGTTACGGCTTTTGGGCGACCTATGGTGTAAAAGACAATTTACAAGGAAAACAAGGTATCGAAACTGCAATCCAACTGCTCCGAATTGCAAGAGCGGCAGGAATCAATTGCTTTGATCATGCGGAAGCATACGGATTACCGAACGGTGAAGCAGAACGTATCTTTGGAATCGCGCTTAAACAGTTGCAAGAGGAGGATTCAGCGCTGTGGCGCAGAAGCGAGCTTGTAATTACAACCAAGGTGTTCTGGGGTGGTTCAGGGGTCAACGAATCCGGACTCTCACGCAAGCATGTGAGAGAAGGGCTCTCTAACTCACTTAACAGGCTCCAACTGGATTATGTGGACATGGTGTTCTGTCACAGGCCAGATCCTCACACTCCGACTTCAACTGTTGTCCGGGCAATGACAGATGCCGTCCGTAGTGGTATGGCAACCTGCTGGGGTACCAGCGAATGGTCTGCTCAGCAAATTACAGAAGCATTCTGGATTGCAAGAAACGAAGGCCTTGAACCACCTCAGTTTGAGCAGCCACAATACAACATGTTGCACCGAGATCGCTTCGAAAATGAGTACTTTCCAATGTATCGAGCACCATACAACATTGGCACTACTATCTGGAGTCCGTTAAACTCCGGTCTTCTGACTGGTAAGTACAATGACAGTGTACCAGAGGGATCAAGAGCGACTATGGAGATTTACTCTTGGATGAGTGAAAAACTCGCACAGGCTCGTAAGGATGGGCACATCGACCGCATTCGTGCGCTAACGACCTACGCGAAGAATGAACTAGGCAGCTCAATGGCACAATTAGCACTGGCATGGTGCCTGAAAAATCCAAATGTATCCACTATCCTTCTTGGGGCAACAAATGTGAAGCAGTTAGAAGAAAATCTAGGATGTATCGATGTCGCACTTAAAATCACTGACAAACACATAGAAGCTATCGAAGAAATCCTTGGGAACCGACCTGATGATTGGATTGGACCCGGTGGCTCAGGTAACCGCGAACTAAACACACTGTGATGCGGACCCTTGAAACGAAAGTTGTACTGGTGTATCAACATGACAGAGGAAAACCAACGATCTCCGTTGTTCATACTGTTCCTAGTCGTTCTCATCGATATGATTGGATTTACTTTAGTGATTCCTTTTCTGACCTATTTCGTCCAAGACCTCGCTGAAGCTGGCGGTTTCATCGACATGGGGTCGAGGGATTGGTGGGTTGGTATCGTCCTCGCGTCCTATACCTTGGGTCAGTTTCTATTCACGCCTCTGCTTGGCTCTCTCTCTGACCGCATTGGACGTCGTCCAATACTGATGCTAGGCCTACTATGCAATACCATCTTCCTAATTTCCTTCGGACTCGCTTCAGCCCTCTGGATGGCTATTGTAGTCAGATTCCTAGCCGGTGCTGGTAATGGAAATATTGCCGTCACGCGCGCTTACATCGGGGACATCAGTTCAAGGGAACAACTTCCGGCGAGAATGGGCATGATTGGTGCTTCGTTCGGTCTCGGATTCATGATTGGTCCATTCGTAGGCGGCATCCTAACCGATCCAGCTAACGCTTTCGGTGGACCGTTTGCTACAGATTGGTGGGAAGCTCATCCCTACTTCCTACCATGTCTTACTGCAGGCCTCCTCTCTGCAGTGTCATTCCTACTTGCAATTCGTATGCTGCCTGAGAGCCTACCAAAAGAGAAGCGGTCCCAGAATAGTGAAAAGACAGGACTGCAGGTTGTCCTGCGCAATCTCGTCGGTGTCCGTGACCTTTCACCAAATGTTAGACGTTTGATTTTCGTAAATGCCACATTTTTACTTGCTTTCACAATGATGCATGCAACGTTCATCCTGTTCACCGCGATGCCGATTGAGAACGGAGGTCTAGGCTACGACGAGCGAATGAATGGCTATATCTTCGCGTATGTTGGTTTGATAGGAGTTATTGTCCAAGGTGGACTGATTCGCCCGCTGACAAAACGATTCGATGTAAGGCACCTCATGGTGGCAGGTATCGTACTGACTGCAATCGGACTTGGTTGGATACCATATCTGAATCCCACCCCCTTCGCAATAGGACTTCTTGCTATGACATTCATCGCAGTAGGCAACGGCCTTTACCAGCCTACCCAATCCACGATGATTACTACGGAGGCAAGAGCAATATCGCTCGATCTTGGTCGAGTAATGGGTGCTCAAGAGGGATTCGGTGCACTCTCCCGAATTATTGGCCCAGTCCTCGCAGCCTTCATTTGGGCAGCCACTGTTGATGGCAGTGGATTGTGGACCTATCACACAGTGTTCCGCATCGCTGGACTCATCGCCATCCTTGGCATATTCATTCAATGGGGCCTCAAAAATAGTAAAGAATACGACTCAAAGGAATGAGCGCGGTTTCATAGCCCTCAGCCACAGGATACAATCATGGACGAGGCACCACCAGGGATAGTTATCCCCAAGGCGAAGATTGCTACGCCACGAGATTCGACATCTATACTCATCTCCCGGAACGGATCTCAAGGGCCGGAAGTCCTGCTTGCACACCGTATCCCAACCCTTCGAGCTTTTGCCGACTTTTGGTCACTACCAGGAGGCGGTATCCGGGGGAATGATGAGGAAGCGGCAACATTCGTCAAAGGCCTTGATCAACTTGAGGATGATTGGCCGGCTGTCTATGCAGCAATTCTCCGCGAGACCGCTGAGGAGGTTGGTCTGGCCATCGGTGACGGAGAAATAGAACGTGTCTCGATGACTTTGCGTCATGCGATAATCGAGGACCCTACAGCCTGGACTACAGCCGTGACCAAAGGAGTAATTCCCGCCTCCCCAGTAAAAATCACTCACATCGGTACACGAACAACCCCGCCTTTCTCACCCCTAAGGTTCAGAAATCGATTCATGCATGTCCACCTCAATGATGGAGCTCCTGAGCCTGAATTACTCGACATAGGCAGCGAGTTCGATGAACTCCAATGGATGCATCCTGCTGAAGCTGTCAATGTCTGGAAAACTGGAAACATGCTCACCGCACCACCCATCATTACGCTACTTCGTGATGTTGCTGAGTCACTTGAAGTAAACAACAACGACATCCATGCTGCGATGGCATCGATGGCGGCTGAACCTAAATCAGGAGAACATCGCATCGAACTCGCTCCGAACATAGAATGTATTCCGCTAAGAACTGCAACACTCCCACCTTCAACACACACAAACTGCTTCATTCTCGGCGAACACGGCGGTGAGCGGCTCATCGTCGACCCCGCGGCAAGAACTTCTGAAGAACTTGCATATCTCCAACGACGAATACGCGGAATCGAAGAAGATGGAGGGAAGATAATTGCGACTATCTTCACCCATCGCCATCAGGACCATATCGGTGATTTGACCAAAATTTCAGAGATGTATACTGCACCAATCTGGGCAACTCCAGAAACACTAGCAGCGATACCACTCTGTGAATCAGACCAAGCACTGAGTGAGGGGGACATCATAACTCTCAATGGCCCGAATGGCGAGATGGAATGGACGGTGCACGTCACTCCAGGCCACTGCCCAGGCCACATCTGCCTCTCATCTAATCGCTACCTCGTATCGGGAGATCTCGCAGTGATGGTTGGCACCATCCTCATTCCAAGTTCAGATGGTGATATGGACGCCTATATCGATAGTCTACAGAGAATGCGTGCACTAAATTCCGAGATACTATTCCCAGCACATGGCCCCTTTACCCACCGTCCTGAGAAACTACTTGATCGGTATATCAAACATCGAAGTGGTCGCCATGAACGCGTTCTAGAAGCCGTAGCGTCTGGTTTATCCTCTATTGAGAAAATCGCTAATCACGCCTATTCTGACACACCCGACGCCCATCCAATGCTCAAGGTTGACCAGACACTTTCTCACCTTTCCTCACATGAGTCAGCAGGTCTAATTCGCAGAGAAAAAGAGAAATGGATCATAAATTGACGTTTACAATCCAATTCAGAGACATTTGGAAATACTTGCAAATTGAGCAAAAGATATGGATTCTGGCCAAGACGCAATCGAGGCGTTTCAAAAGGCGCTCTTACAAGCACAGGGAGATTCAGAATCAAATCATATTCAAAATGACATTTTAGATGGAGATTTGGATAGTCATCTTGTATTCTCTGGGAGTGTTTCTTCGGTTACATCAAATTCTAATCAATCGAACTCATTGTCCAGATTCAAGAAAAAAGCACCACTTCCTTCTTGGGCACTCTTCATGATGGGACTAATTGTCCTTCCAATTGCTACCGGAGTCATTAGTGCCGTTCTAGTTGAGAGTGGAAATATTAGTAACGAATATTGGGCAAATTATGGATTAAATGATGGACAAGTCACTATTCAGGATGAAACATACAATGTTCATGAATTTGATCTCGGATGGAGATTTGATGCCGAATACCCAAGTGAGGGCTATTGGGACCTCGTAGTTGAAGGAATAGTTGGCAACAATGGGGGCTACAGTGATGCAACAATCAACGGAGACGGTGACGGCCCTCACACAAGATTTGATTCCTTCGAGATTGATGGAGATACTTGGTATAAGATGGATATGAATCACTGTAGTTTAGGGCTGGATCGTTGTGGTAATATATTCATCAAATTTGACGGGAATACAGTAGATGTTGCTGGTGAGTCAATGGAGGCCCCCATATACGTTGGATATTTGTCTGAGGCGTTTGAGGGAACAGGAGCTGTTACCGAGTTCCTAGGCTTCGTAATCTGGCCAATTTCAATTATTGGTGGAATCATCTGGGGATACAAAACTGATAGGAAGCCTTTCGCATATGGTGTTATGACTGCAGGTTGTCTAACGTTGCTACCATTCGTGGGTCTATTTCTCCTTCTCATATTATTTGGATTCTGAATCTAAAAACCGGCAGCATCATTTGGCCTCGGAGTAGAACTGTACTATGGAGGACCCGCTGGGTAGCGAAGCGGCTGATTTCGACGAGAAATTTGTCGAAGGTAGTGGAGGATGGTGCCTTCGAACCCTTGTCTGGACTCCGAAGGTAATGGATGACGCAGCAAACAGGCCAGTGGTAGTTATTCCAGGATGGACCTCTGTGGTTGAAGGTTGGATTCCTCTGCTAGCGGATTGGGTGAGACATCGGCCAGTCATATATATTGAAACGCGAGAAAAGAACCACACTAAGAGTCCAGATGGACGTCGGGAACAAGTTGCGGACCACTCCATACCGAACCATGCAATGGATATGGACGCCATTGTCCGAAACCTTGGCCACGATCCTTCAGAGTGTGATTGGTTTGCCTCCTCGCTAGGTTCAACAAGTATACTTCACGGATTGAAAGAAGGAACGCTTTCAGTACGAACAGCCTTCCTTCTCGCACCAAATTCTGAATTCAAATTTCCTTTGTGGATGGTTTTTCTTTCCAGCTTTCCGTGGTGGGTATATCCTCCAATAATGCGACTGATTGCAATACCATACATGCGCTGGAAAGTGAAAGAACCCGGCCAGAAGATTCGCTACACTCGCACGATGCGTAATGCAGACATGCGTCGACTCAAACTATCATCACGTTCTAATCGTGCTTACTCAGTTTGGGAAGGACTCCAAAAAGTGACGGCTCCGATAGCCATCTGTGTTGCTAAATCCGATGTTCTCCATGCACATGACGATGCGATACGTATTGCAGAATGCCTCGACAATGGGGAAGTAATAGAGGTCCCCAGTAACCAATTCGCTCACGAAGCGGAAATTCGCCCAATTATCGAAGATTGGATTACTCGCGTGACCGAATAAACCCCAAATGAATCCATTTACTCCTATCGTAATCTCCGACAAAGGCAAGAACTCGGACCGACCGGAGAGGGGCATGCGCAGCCTCGCACTGGTCCTACTAGGCCTAATCTTCCTAGCAGGTATCGCATCTGCAGAGATCTACATTCCGGGACCTACTAATACAGACATGATGGATTCCGACATGACGTATGAGTACACACTTCCTGAATGGATGGATTCCGCTTGTCAGAACACTCTAGCTTGTCGATATGAAACCGTGAGTGATCATGACATCGTACACACCTACTATGGCCTGAACCAAGGAGGCACCATGGAACTCGTTGTCACCAAAGGTGAAGCTCAGACCTACAACATTACCGTGAGTAGTCTTGAGATTGTTCCAGACAAGTTAGAAATCACCACAGGATCGACGCTCATCTTCACCGTAGTGAATAATGACACTAATGCCAATATCATTCTCCCTTGGAATCCCGATGACCCTGAACCTGAGTCCACGCCAGGATTTGGAGCAGAGCTCATTCTTTTCGCTATCGCGATTGCACTAATTCGTCGACGCTGATCACGGAGTGAGTTCGAAATCATCGTCATCATCCCCGAACGGATCGTCAGATTCCCCGCCTACCTCTGCAATTCGAAAGTGCATATACAACCCCTCAATGATTCCATAGGGCCAATCGGGGTTATCCTTTCCAAATCGGGCACGAATCATTCCTGATTGACTACCATGAACTCGGAGGGGAACACTAAGTCGACGTAGGAGCCCCTGCTGAAAACCACCGAAGGAAATAGGGACACTTACTCCTGCACGATCCAACACATGGCTATGTGCATCATCCTCAAGATTAGTAGGATCTACAGCATCCACAATGCGATTCACAATCTCAGCGAATCCCGATTCATTTCCACCCTCATGACATATTTTCTCAATTTCAGGCCAAATCCCACAAGGATCTGCTTCACCCTTGAGATACTGCATCCACACATGATGACTGAGGGCAGTGAAGGCACGTGAATCGAAAGCAGCACGATCCCAGAGCGCATACGGGCCGCGCTTCCACTCATCAGGGTCAGGGAGTAGACCATACCGCAGGAAGGCTTCACGAAGACCACCAAGACGAGTAGGATCTCGAACAACATGAGCATTCGCTAATGTCTCCTCAACAAGGAGCCAATTATCCACTACATCATCGATTCGATCCATGTACATCTCTCGATATTGCCCCGCTTCAGAAGGCAGAGTACCCTGCGTCTCAATCAGACGCTGGAGGTGGCCTGTCCACGCTGAATCAACACAGTGATGGAAATACTCGTGATCAAAACCAAACAGGAAACAGAGATCAAGCGCAATATCTGAAGCATTCACAACGCCGTCTTGCTCCATCTGACCCGCTACACGGGCCGCCATTTCTGCAAGACAATCCGATTCTACATGAATTCCCCAATCCGTATCTGGACGCATGCGTCCGCCCTCAATCCGCATCATTGGACGATACCAGAAACAACGGACACCTGGATCGTTCTCTCCCACCGATTCTGGTTGATCTGAATCCGCTAGTATAGACAACCCGCCGCGCGGGATTCGCATTGTGGGGATACCCGGTTGCACGAACATGAAGCATCTTCCACGGTTCTTCAAGCGATTGCCTATTGAAGGGTCGACAAGGCTCCTTCACTTGGCGGTCCCCATGCGTGAACAATCGTCGAGCTTCGACATCGCTCGTATGGTGGTGGAACTTAGAGCGCACATAGGGGCACGGGTCCGCAAGGCATACCAGCCCCACTGGGAGCAAGTCATGCTGCGCCTGAACTCCAAGAAAGATGGGGCATCCGATCTCGTTATCGTACGTGGTCGACGCCTCTACCTATCCGATCGTGATCGACCTATGCCAATGTCGCCCTCACCGTTCGCAATGGTGCTCAGGAAATATCTGAACAATGGCCGACTGGTCGACGTGACTCAGCACGGATTTGATCGGATTCTAACTCTACATGTCGATACCGCTGCCGGTATCCATCGTCTAGTAATCGAAATGTTTCGTGAAGGTAACGTCATCCTCCTCAATCCTGAAGGAGTAATTATCCAACCACTCACTTCGACGGAATACGCCTCTCGGACGCTCAAACGTGGGGAAGTATACGATTGGCCCCCAGCTCAAGTTGATCCACGTGACCTTGACGCTGATGGATTAAGTGAGATTCTCGCAGGCAGTGATGCTGACGTCGTGCGGACACTTGCGGCAAAGGTGAATCTCGGCCGAGGATACGCCAACGCAATCTGTGCAGCGACTGGTATTGACCCTTCAATGCCTATTTCGAACCTCAGTGCAGGTGAAAGGGACGAAATTATGAGTGTTCTAACCGCGATGCTTGGAACGATAGATTCCACTGGTGCACATGGATGGGCTAAGGATGCTGAATCTCTCGATGTAATCGCATCTGGCGTCACATCAGGAGAGATGCCACCGTATCTGGAGGTCGCCCCCGTGGCACTCGCTCACATGGATGCTGAATTGCATATTGACCACCCCAGCCTCTCGGCCGCAGTCGACGCATGGTGGGGTGCACACGATTCTGCTGCCTATGCTCGACGCGAGATGGAGAGAATGGTAGAAGCAGGAGAGGCGGAAGAGACTGCTGGGAGCCGGCTGGGTCGTCGTGCAGAACAGCAAGAACAGGCAATCGAGAGATTTCATGAGAAAGCAGGAAAGGCACAGAATGTTGCAGCAATGATTACCGAAAACTGGGAACATGTGAACTCTCTCCTCACACAAATTCGTCGTGCTGTTGAACAACAGGGTTGGTCCAATGTACGGGCTGCTGTAAAGGGCGTGGAATGGATTCAATCAGTGGATCCTGCAAAAAGGACGATGCAAGCATTCCTGCCTGACGAAAATGGGTTGCCAGGTATACGAATAGAGTTGCACGTTGACGAGACCGTTCATCAAAACGCTCAGCGCCATTTCACGATTGCTCGAACTCAGAAGGACAAAGCGAAAGGAGCGGTAAAAGCGCTCGAAGACACAGAACGGAAGAAACGCAAGGATGAGAAACAACGGGCAAAAGATGAGGCTGCTGGGCGTGTAGGTCGCGTAAAACGATCCAAGCGACTATGGTTTGAACGACATCGTTGGACTATGCTAAGTGACGGGCGGCTAATGGTCGGTGGGCGTGATGCACGCGGAAATGACACTGTGGTGAAGAAACACCTTGGCAAGGAGGACATCTATGTTCACGCTGATCTACACGGTGCACCATCCTGTTCCATCCGTATCGCAGAAGGATTCCAAACCGATCCTGCTCCAAATCCTACTCTACCAAAGCATGTACCATCCCTACGACTCACCCAATCTTCCGAATTTAGTTCTCCGAACGAGGAGATTCTCGGAGAAGCCGCACAGATGGCAGTATGTTGGTCGAGAGCTTGGGGCGGAGGTGGAGGGGCTGCAACTGCATACCATGTCCGATCCAATCAGGTTTCGAAAACTGCTGAGACGGGAGAATCCCTTGGCCGCGGTGCCTTCGTAATTAGAGGACAAAGAAACTGGCATCGTAACATGCCGACTGAGATAAGTCTAGGAGTGGTAGCAATCAATGGAATTCCGCTTCCACTCGTGGGTACTCCAGCTACTGTTGAATCCATCTGTGAACGGTGGGTCCGACTGCAACCTGGCACACAGAAGAAAGAAAGCATCGCAAATCGCATCGCCAAAGCCACTGGCCTCGTTCAGGACGATATACTCGGGTCCCTGCCCCCTGGCAATCTGCAGATTATGCATGATCAACAATTAATCAACGTTGGAACAGAATCCTAACTCAGGATAAGATATCGAGAAGACGATCCTTCTCGATTGCCTTCCGAATACACCGTGCAACACGCTGCCCAGTGCTAATACCTGGTTCGTTGATGTCCGAATAGGGTGAACCACCGACTGCAACGTTACTGCCTGCGACGATTCGCGCGCTAACCTCGAAAACCCGAAACTCCAGCTTATCGGTCACGATTGTCTCGAGGCAGAATGGACCAATCATGCCCTGCTCAGCCCCCTCTAGTTCCATACTCGCAGCCACAGCCCCCTCGCCCATACGGAAGGCTTCAGGGAGTAGTGATTCACGAAGTACGGCTGGGGTATTTCCAGTCACGACGAAGGATGGTTCAAGACCCATATCACGGAGGTCGCGTAGACTTCCGAGTTTGTAGAATTCGTCGACGTTCGCCTCGTCACGTCGATCAATACTCATCAATTCAAGCCGCCCTATTTTCTGACCTTTCTTGGAACCCATGCCATCGACCTGATAGCCATCTTCTGGGAGCGGGTCGAAGAAGAACTGGAAGTAATAGCGGGTACCAAGCACATACTCTTGGATTGTGAATTCCTCTTCGAGGTCAACGTTACGACGGAAGTCACGGAAGTCACGGGCGACGAAGTATCCACGACCCCCCTTTGCCCCGGCGTACTTCACAATAACCGGGCCATCAATGTCCTTGGGGTCCTCAATTACACGAGGCATCGTACATCCGCCTGACTCAAGCCAGAGGCGCTGACGTTCTCGGCTGCCCTCCCACTCGAGGATGTTTCGATTTCCGAAGGTTGGCACCGAAAGAATCTGGAAGTTCTTAGGGCCAAGATATTCTACAAGGGATCCATGAGGAATCAAGATTACATTACGTTCACGCAGATACTCAGCATAATCCATCATCTGCTTATAATCGTCAAGAATGAGCCACTCATCTGGATCGGCTCCAGGGAATGCACTGTACATCTTGCGACGCTCCTCACCCACACAGATACCCAAAGTTCTGAACCCCTCCTGACGGGCACCGTGAAGTATCTGAAGAGATGAATGAGAGGCGACCACACCAATGGTAATCTGGGAGACATCGTAATCCGAGACCCACTCGGCAACGGGAAGGGCGTCTCCTGCCATTAGGGACGCCACCGGTGATTGGTTATTGACGCTTACCCACACTTTTCAATTCTAGGAAGGCAACACGGAAATCCATTACATACCGGATGGCGAATGTGAAGTCATGGGCGAGGAACCACAACGGAGTCTAAGTTACGGAGAATACCTCAGTCTGAACGATCTGCTCTCCCTTCAGAGAGAGGGGTCAGTCAGTTCCGATGAGATGCACTTCATCGTTGTACACCAAACCTTTGAGTTATGGTTCAAGCAGGTAATCCGTGAACTCGCAGAGTCTAGAGACGCCCTAGATACTGAATCCGTCGCCGAGGAAGCAATACCTGTAGTCGTCCACCGTCTCGGGCGGGTGACTGAAATCTTCCGACTTATGGCTCAGCAATGGTCTGTGATGGAGACCCTTAGTCCGCAGGATTTTCTCGCCTTCCGCGATGCTTTAGGTTCCGCGTCTGGTTTTGAATCCGCTCAAATGCGGGAACTCGAGATCCTGATTGGACTCCAAGATAACCAGCGCAACGGAGGGATGGACCCGCTCAAGCGCTTCGTTCAGATGGCTGAAACCTCAGAGCAGGGTAAAGTGGATTTAGATCGACTTCGAGCACGGATGGATGAAATTTCCCTCTGGGATACTGCACGTAACTGGCTCGGACGAACTCCTATCGATGGTTCTACTCCCGATTCAGAAAACGATACGGAAGTGGTCCAATCTTACGTCGAGGCACACATTGCTGCCCTTGAGCAACATGGGTCAGATATGGCAGAACGGATGTCTGAATGGGGTATGGGAGATTCTGACGCGATGAAAGCAAGGTTCGCAGCTGTTGCGAAAGGGGCACGCGACTTCCTGATGCCTAACGGTGAAGTCGACCGCCCTCGAGCCGGACTCCTATTCATCGAGTCACACCGAGATTTACCTCTCCTCGCATGGCCTCGCACACTCATTGATCGGATGATAGAATTGGAAGAATCAATGGTGAAATGGCGTCACAGTCACGCCCGTATGGTAGAACGCATAATCGGGAGGCGAATTGGTACTGGTGGGTCATCCGGCGTAGATTATCTCGACGCTACCACGACATACCGAGTATTCACTGATCTCTGGGCCGTTCGAACTATCCTAGTAAAATCGGAACTTCGACCTCAAATTCGCGACCCTGAATTCTATGGATTTGCATAGATCTTACTACTCGGAATTCAGAGTCTGACCCGTGAGATTCATTTCGGAGGGCTCGATGCGACTCTATGGGCACGCCAGTAATCTGCGCTGTCGCCCGTACTCCTATCGGTAAATATCGTGGTGTTTACGCCCAAATGTCAGCTGTAGACCTAGGAATTGTGGCTGTCCGCTCCGTCCTAGAAAGGGCTGGTATCGACCCAATGGAGAATATCATCGATGACGTACTAATGGGGCAGGTCATCCAGGCTGGCGCGGGTCAGAATCCAGCACGACAAGTCGCCCTTGGTGCCGGCTTGCCTGCCTCAACACCCTGTGCAACGATCAACAAGGTCTGTGGATCAAGCCTGAAAGCAGTAATGATTGCTGCAACGGCAATTCGTGCGGGGGAACATCGTGCTGTCATCGCAGGTGGAATGGAAAGTATGACCAATGCCCCTCATTTGGTGAGGGATTACCACAAAGGTGCTGAAATTGATGTTGATGCGATTGTTCATTCGATGATTTACGACGGACTTTGGGATGTCTACAATGACATACATATGGGAAACACTGGCGAATTGATTGCTGAGGAATGTAGCATCTCAAGGGTCGAGATGGATACTTTTGCGGCTCGTTCACAAAAACTGGCTGCAACCGCTAGGGATTCAGGTTGGTTCGATTGGGAAATCGTTCCTGTTGATGCACCACAAGTTGATGGGAGTGTGAAGAATATCATTCGGGATGAAGGTATCCGAGATAGCACGAATATCGAAACACTATCTGGGCTTCGCACCGTATTCAATAAACAAGGCACCATCACAGCTGGAAATGCATCGACTTTGAACGACGGTGGATCAGCCGTCCTTGTTGCTGACGAAAACTTCGCAATAGAGCAGGGATGGCCTATTCTCGCGAGAATCATTGATCAGTACACGAGCGGAGTAGAACCAGCTCGCGTAATGTATGCACCTATTCCTGCCATTCGGGCCTTACTCGAACGCAACAAACTTGGGGTTGAGGATGTGGATGTATACGAACACAACGAGGCTTTTGCTGCTGCCTCTTGCGCGGTTGCAAAGGAAGTCGGCATCCCAGAGGCACGATTCAACCTACACGGTGGAGCTGTCAGCCTTGGACATCCGTTAGGTGCTTCAGGGACACGGTGCCTGATGACGATGCTCGGCGTACTTCGAAGAACTGGTGGTTCAACAGGCATTGTAACACTCTGCCTGGGTGGCGGGAATGCGGTTGCTATGCTAATCGAACGGGTTGAATAACTCTGATTTGCCAAGCGCAGGCCTTATCTCACCCTCCTAAGTCGGTCGGACAGTAGGTGACTATCCCATGGTCAAGCCAATCAGATCCCACACACGCTTCGAGAAGGCCCGAATCATCGGTGCTCGTGCACTCCAGATTAGCATGGGTGCACCCATTCACGTCACCGAGGAAGACCTTCGTGAGGCCTTCAAGGATGAACTGATTCAACTCTACGGTGTCGAGGAAGCAAATACCCGCTTCGTCCTTGATCCTCAAAAGATTGCAATGCTTGAGTACGACCGCAATCTTTTGCCAATGGACGTCGTCCCTCACGACTAAGAGTGAGCCTTACTCTTCTTCACCAATCTTTGTTCGTCGCTTTCTGAACAACGCCGGCACTGTATGCTGAAGAGCAGGCAACATGAACGCGATACCGCCAAGAAGTGCGATCCAGAATAGGAACGGATTGGATGCAGCGAATGAACCTCCGGGTGTGCTAGGTGGAACGGATTGGTAGTCACTAGAGACGAATATATCGGACGCTGGTGTCAGAATTGCAGGGCCAGGGTTACGCACCACGAGTACAATACGTCCAGGATCATCGGTCACGCTAATTGAAGCACCACTGAGATTCAGGCTCACCGTGGACCCTTGACTTAGATCAACATCCGTCACACCTGCCACAACAGTGTCAGGAAGGATTCCTAATTCCCCTCCATTTACACCCTCCATCTGGAGATAAACATCAACTTGGACATCATCCATACCAATTTCAAGATCCACATCCATCACACCATCGCTGTAACTCCATCCCTCAATCCAATTAGCCTCTGGTGTCGTGTTCCTCGTCAATCCCGCCGAGGTCATGTTCGCGATGAGATCATCGAAATCTATACTCTGACTAGAACCGTTGAGAATCCAACGACCTTCAACAACGATGCTGGGGTAACCACGAACACCGTGATTCTGTTTCGTCTGATTACTCGCTTCCACTGATAGAGAGTCAAGATTAGATGAGTAATGGCGAAGGATTGCGACACTAGACCATACTGCTCCCAATTCTGCGACCTCTGCTTCCGCAGTGCGACAGGGTAGGCACCATGTTGCTGTATGCAATTCAACTAAGAATGGTGGACGGCGAAGAGAATCCCCGGTACCATTCGTAGCGTTGGCCTCGATATCTAGAATCAATACATCGAGTACAACTCCTGGAGTGCTTGGATCCAGTGGAGGCGTAATATCGACGGGTGTTGAACCCACGACTGGGGTCAAAGCCACGAGCACGGCAAGGAGTACACCGCGCCACCAATGGTGGGACATACACATACGAACCATCAGGCGTTGAAATACCCCACACCCATACGCTTGTCATGGCACGATGGAAAGGGCCATGGCATCTACTCCCAGTAGGGCTCATCCTTATCGCAGCGATGGTGATAGCTGTAGGAGGTATCATCCGCATCTATGATGCTGGCGAATCATGTCCAGACTGGCCCACGTGCTTCGGTACATGGGGCTTCGATGTATCTCCCGAGGAACAAGCCACATGGTGGGAAAATAATCCTGAGGAAATTGATTCTCGAGGGGTTGATCATCGATATACAACATTCGAAATCTTCACAGAATGGCTCCATCGCGCCATTGCAGGTGCCCTACTCGGGCCACTGATTATCCTGCAGTATCTTATTGTTCGAGCGCAACGTGAGAGTCTATCTAATCGGACCCATACACTTGCAGGCCTCACATTGATCCTAGTTATCTGGCAAGGTTTCCTTGGTTATGTTACTGTGAAATGGGACAACGAGCACTGGTCAGTGGCTCTACATCTCGCCTCCGCACTAATATTCACACTGGCCTTAATTGGACTCTGGATTTCTTGGAGGAAGGACAACGGACTGGGGTGGAATGTGAAGGCAGGCCCTCGAACACAGGTACATCTCCGTCTTAGCGCTCTATCGACCCTTATCGTACTCTTTGTGGGTGCCTTCGTCTCCACTACCGAAGATGCAAATGTTGCCTGTGGTGTCTCCGGGTTTCCGGACTCTTGGCCACTATGCAGCGGAGGAATCGGAGTTCTGGTGCAAGATGTAATCGCACAATCGCAATTCATTCACCGTTGGCTTGTTCTAATTGTTGGAATCATACTCCTCAGAATATGGATGACTCGCTCGGCATGGGCTCCAGATGTCCTTACTCATCGACTTATGTCATGGGGAACCGGACTCTATGGATTGAATGTGCTTCTCGGTGGAGCCTATGTTCTCTCATGGACTGCAAATTCAGGATTCATAGAATGGATTTCTGTACTCCATCTTCTCCTTGCGTCGGTGGTTTTCCTCATATTTTCATCTGCGATTCTGATGATTAGAATCGACACATCGGATAATGAAGAGGAATGAAGGGAAACTGAAAGTCTACACCCAACGTTCAATGGTCGAATCAAATGGTGAAGCAACATGGCAGAGGTAGCGACTGGTGTGAGGGCCTATGTTACCCTCATGAAACCGCGCGTACTAATCCTCCTGCAAATCACAGCGTTATGTGCAGTATTGATTCACGACGCTCAAATCTGGCGTGAGACCGGAGAATGGGATTTGTTTCACACCTGTCAAGTGATGGTTGTAGTCATCGTCGGCGGGATGTTGACCGCTGGCGGTGCAAACGCGATCAATATGTGGTACGACCGTGACATAGACCCGGGAATGAAACGGACAATCAATCGCCCAGTTCCTGCCGGAACTGTTAGCCCGAATCAAGCCCTCTGGTTTGGAATCAGTATTTCCTTTCTCGGCGTAGCATGGTTCATGGCGATGACCAACGCAGTAACTGCGTTCTGGGCGGGGTTCAGTATTCTCTTCTATGTACTCATCTACACCATGTGGCTAAAGCGCACCTCGACACAAAACATCGTCATAGGCGGGATTGCTGGAGCTACACGTCCACTAATCGGTTGGGCGGCAGCTACTCCTGTCACCGAACTCTCAATCACGAATCCATTCTTTCTCGGCGAGCCTCTTCCATGGCTGATGTTTGCACTCATCTTCCTTTGGACCCCACCCCACTTCTGGGCACTCGCACTTTATCGCTCATCTGAGTATGAAAAGGTCGGTGTACCAATGATGCCGTGGGTTAAGGGGCCTGAACGGACACTTCTTGAGATGAAGGTTTACGCTCTTCTACTCATTGGAATTGCAGCCATGCCTTGGCTCCGAAACGAAGCCGTGGGCGATGAAGGAGAACTCATCTGGAGTATCATTGCCTTCAGCCTTGGTTTCTGGTACTTTCAGACTGTCCTCCGGATTGATCCTAAGGAAGAATTTGATGAAAAGGGCCGTTTGCCCACTGCTCTGCGCTCATTCAAAGCCTCACTGTACTATCTTGCCCTGATGTTCATCGGCCTCGTGGTGACTGCCTTGAATACCTGGGCAGCGGTTATCTTCCTCGCTATGCTAGGCGGGAATCTCGCAAGAACCATGGCGAAGAAAGAAGACGGCGTTGAAACCACTACCTCTCCCTAAGCGGGGGATTCATACGCGATCCGTGCTTCTCTTCCACAGGAGGCGACCACATGAACGAGAAGGACCTCATCTACGACTGGAATCTCATCCAACACGATTTCACGAGAGATGAAGCAGCTCACCCTCACCCAATTTGGTTCGACGATGAAACCTTGAGAGATGGACTACAAAGCCCATCTGCACGTAATCCAAGAATCGAGGAGAAGATAGAACTCCTCGATTATATGGAAATACTTGGTATCCAAAAGGTCGACCTTGGGCTTCCCGGAGCAGGCCCTCTACACATCGATCATATCGATGCAATGTTAGCACATATCAGCGAGAGAAGTTACGAAATACGCCCTGGTTGCGCAGTTCGTACCGTAGTCAGTGACATCGAACCTCTCGTTGATTTACAGGCGAAACACGAGATGCAGATTCAAGCTAGTGCCTTCCTTGGCACAAGTCCGATTCGACAGTATACAGAAAACTGGACTATGGACCGTATCATCTCAACAGCTGAGAAGGCGATTGGATTCGCAGTAGACAATGACATTCCGGTAATGTTCGTGACCGAGGACACCACACGTTCGAAGCCAGAGGATATCAAAGCCGTCTACACCAGAGCTTTAGAATTGGGCGCAGATCGTCTCTGTGTCTGCGATACATGTGGCCATGTTACTCCGAACGGTGTGGAGCAATTACTACGCTTCGTTCAGGAAGAGGTCATCCCAGATGCTGGTTTCAAACGACGGGACATCGAAGTTAACTGGCATGGTCATCAAGATCGCGGACTAGGCGTAGCGAACAATATTGCAGCCTATTACGCGGGAGCGGACGTGATTCATGGTACAGCTCTTGGCGTTGGTGAGCGTGCAGGAAATGCACCCATCGATCAGACACTCGTGAATCTCAAACTGATGGGAGCAATCGACAACGATTTGACCACGTTAAACGAATATATGCGCAAAGCCAACGAATACGTCGAAGTCGCACTCCCGCGTAATTATCCGGTATTTGGCCAGGACGCTTTTGAAACAGGGACCGGAGTACACGCAAGCGCGGTCGTGAAAGCGATGAAGAAAGGAGATCACTGGCTGGCTGACCGAATCTATAGTGGAGTTCCGGCTCAAGACTTTGGATTAGAGCAGATAATTCGTATCGGCCACATGTCTGGTCGTTCCAATATCATCTACTGGCTTGAACGAAATGGCTTCGATGCTACCGATGAATTAGTCGCTCATCTCTTTGATTTAGCCAAGTCCCAAAGACGCCTAATGAGCGATGAAGAAGTCAATCAAGCGGTTCAAACCTTCATTGGGTCTTGAGCAAAGCACTATGACGTTCCATGGACAACCACAATTCATGCGCGAGCGTGCCTTTGTCCTAGTCGCGCTTTTCCTGACCTCCATTACCGTCCCCCTTGCAACGGCTCAAGATTTCGAAGACCCAAAGACTGAGCCGGTCTTCGAGTCCTACAGTGGTGCCGTTCAGCGTGCGTTCTACCAAGTAGAAGCAGCGGAATTACAGATGAATCTCGGGGCCCCAGAAGAATGGCTCGTTTTGACCACATTGGACCCACTTCTCGTTCAGAAGCACACTAGCGCTGATGTCGAGATTCGCATTGCTCCGTTCCTCGATGGGGCATGGATTTGGTCGTTCTCTGACCCAGTAGAGGGAGCATCGATTCTAGAAGGATTAGAAAATCGAGGAATCATTGAGCGGAGCCTGCCTCAACGAGAGAAAGTGATGCAAACGCGAGCTGTGCTCAATGACCCAGAGATGAATGCACAATGGCACCTTGTCAATACAGGACAGAGTGGAGGGACCATTGGTGAGGACGCAAATGTGACTGCAGCATGGGATATCGCTGACGGCACAGGCGCCCAAATATCAATCATCGATGACGGATTTGCGCATAGCCATACTGACCTATCCCCTGGGTACCAGAGTGGGGATTCATATGACTACTGTAGCAATGATGGAGATCCTAGTCCATCTTCTGGCGATGGACATGGCACCTCTGCAGCTGGAGTTGCAGGAGGAAGAGGAAACAACAGTTACGGAATCGCTGGTGTCGCGTATAATGCTGACATGAGTGGTACGAGGCTCATCGCCTGCGGATTCTCTGATTCCACTGCGGCGAATGCCCTGAGCCTAAGTGATCAAGACAATGATATCTACAGTAACTCATGGGGGCCATCCGATAATGGAGAAACTCTCGAAGGACCAGGCCCCCTCCTGATTGCTGCATTCGAATCTGACTTTACGACTGGTCGTGGGAATCTGGGCAATATCATCACATGGGCAGGAGGCAATGGTAGAGGGAATAGTGACAATTCAAACTACGATGGCTATGCTAACGCCCGACAGACGATTTCTGTGGGTGCAATCACAAACTCGGGGACCCAATCATATTACTCAGAAGACGGCGCTAATGTACTCGTAGTAGCACACTCAAACGGCGGAACTCTAGGTATCGTGACTGCAGATATCCCTGGATCAGGAGGATACAACAGTAGCGGTGATATCGCCCGTGACTTCGGTGGTACCTCCTCTGCCACACCACTCGTCTCGGGAGTTGCAGCACTCATCCTCGATGTAGACCCGACCCTAACAGCTCGCGATGTAATGGCCATCCTCGCGAATTCCGCACGAAAGAACAGCCCGGTAGATTCCTCATGGTCTACGAATGGTGGAGGCCACGATATTTCTCACAGATTTGGGTTCGGAGTTGTAGACGCTCATGCAGCAGTCAGCCTTGCTGCAAACTGGACTAAACTACAAACTGAGACTTCTTTCGGCTCTAGTATCTCAACAGTCTCCAGTTCAATTGCGGACAACGGAGCCCCTGTAACAGACACTATTACCATAAATCAAGACCTGCGTATCGAATACGTTGAGGTCGTAGTCAATATCTCACACACAGCGCGAGGCGACCTCGAAATTATCCTAACCTCTCCCGATGGAACAGATTCTCTACTTGCAGAAGAACACTCAGATTCAGGTAACGACTACACTGCCTGGTCGTTCGGATCTGTCAGGCATATGGATGAATTCGCGCTTGGAGATTGGACACTATCTGTCGAAGATAAGGCCAATGGAGATACTGGCACCTTTGACGACTGGCACCTTGTATTCCATGGAGTCAATGAGGGCAGGGACTCGGATGGAGATGGAATCACTGACATGAATGAGACCAATGTCTATTCCACAAATCCGAATTTAGCCGACACCGATGGAGATGGGCTCAACGACGGTGACGAATTGTTCAACGTATCTACAGACCCTCTGAATCCGGATTCTGATGGTGATGGACTCAACGATGGTATCGAGGTCCTTGTGAATGGCACAGATCCAAATCTCATGGATACTGACGGAGACGGTTTAACCGATGGACAAGAAGTCTATATCCACAATAGCGACCCTCTTGTTCCAGATTGGGATGCAGATGGCGACCTATACTACTGGTTCCAAGACTGCGATGATACGGATCCAAACATTAACCCCGGCCGACCCGAATTGCTCAATGGAATTGACGACGATTGCGATATGACAATCGACGAAGGCTACGAATTCATTGACTCCGATTCCGACGGCATCTCTGATTACGATGAATACCATGTTCACGGGACTAGCCATTCTAACTCGGACACCGACGGTGATGGACTACTTGACGGGGAAGAAGTGAACGTGCATTCCACTGATCCACTTGTCGCTGATCTTGACGCTGACAGCGACGGATACTACTGGTTCCAAGACTGCGACGAAAACGAATCTTCGATTAATCCAGGAGCTGTTGAGATTCTCGATGGTATTGATCAAAACTGCAACTATGAAATCGACGAGACCTTCACCGCTACCGATCTTGACATGGATGGACTATCTGATTATGAGGAATATCACAACCATTCCACCAACCACATGAACAACGATACCGACGGAGATGGATTAGAAGACGGTGAAGAGATTCTGCAGCATATGACAAACCCTCTGGTTCCAGAAATTGATGCTGATTCCGATGGTACAATTTGGCTTTTCGACTGTAACGACAATACCTCTACTATCTACCCTGGTGCGAACGAAGTATGGAATGGTATTGACGATGATTGCGATTCCGTCATCGATGAGGATGTTGATCGTGAGAGTGGTCTTACAATGCATCCTTCAATCTTAATCGATCACATCATCACTGATTCCGAGATCACGCTCAGTTTCTCAGGTGTCCCGGTGGGTGTCGAGTTAAACCGAACATGGACCCGAGATGGAGAAGCAATGAACCATACTGGTGAGACATTGACGATTCCAATCGTAGATTGCCTCAACCCTGCCGACGATTTTGAATCCATACTCTGCGTTCAGGAACGAATCACAGTAGCTTACCGGGTTTACCTCGAGGATGCTAACGGAACTATCGAACTAGGTTGGACGGTGCGCCTAATTGCGGAGACACCTGAGCCGGAGCCTGAACCTGAACCGGAGCCTGAACCTGAACCTACATGCTCCGAGGGAGAGACAAAAACCGCTGGCGATAGTTGCAACAATTGCGTCTGTAATAGTGGTGGTGAATGGTCCTGCACTGAGATGTATTGCGCACCAGATGATGGTGATGATGATGAAACGAATGCCACCAGTGAGGGAAACAACTTCTTTGAAAAATACGGAATCTCCCAAGAGATACTCATTGTCATGGGAGTCCTCTTCCTTCTACTAATAGTCGCACTGATCCTCCGTGGGGGGAATCGTTCAGACCATGTTGATGCGTGGTCACCACCCCCGATGCATAATCGTCGTCGTATCGGTTTCGATATACCAGAAGCACCTGATTTAGAGGATGGGCCCTGGTCTGGCCGTTGACCCTTAGGATTCAGCCTCTTCCTCTGCACTGACTTGTGACATAGGTGGACCATGTTCCGAATGCCAACCTCCATCAACACTCCCTTCAAACCATTCGCCTTCGACCTGAATTTCATCAACCTCAGTCTCCTCTCTCCAAGGCGGATCTCCATCCGTCCCAGATGGAACAAGAATCCGGTCTTCATTCAACATCGATTCCACGGTTTTACGTCCACGGTGTATTGGAAGAATATGCCCTACTGGTGCACCGGAATTTACGTACGGATTCGTCGCCGTGCAAATAAGAAGGCCCTGAACCGGAGAAATGACGGTCGCAATTGCACCCGGTCGCTCAGGGTCAGTAATTGTGGCAACAATTTCACCCTCCTCCACAAATCTCCCTGCTGGTGTGCGCATATCGAGAAGGCCACCCTCATCTGCCCGAATCCACTGGGAACCATGGGCTAGTAACCTAGCCTGAGGCCGAGATGGATTACCAGAAATCATCGATAATGATCTCATGATATTCAAAATACCATAGAGAACGACTTGGACCGCCCCTGCATCAGAGGCATTTGCACCTCCACCTTCGTAGGTCACATACCCAATATCCATCTCATTTGCTGAACGACGGAAGGACCCTCTGGGGCCAAGTGAATCGAGAATTACCTCGATTCCGAAGGCACGTGCCATCAGGTTACTCGCAGGGTCCGCTAAATCTGCACGAATCTGTGGCAGGTTGGTCCTTCCACGTGCCGCAGTATGGACATCGACGACATAATCAGATCCCTTGATTATGTTCTTGAAAACCCTCTGAGCGACTCGAGACGTGGTGTTACCCTTTGACGATCCGGGTGACTCTCGATTCAGGTCTCTACCATCGGGAAAGTAACGGCTACGCATACGATATCCAGGGAGATTCACAACGGGTACGATTCGGATGGTACCCGCTAGGTTCTCTGGATCGATTGGGCGATCAGGTCCACAGAATTGTGTTCCTAAAAGGTGGGTCAACGCCATTGGGCCAATGAGTTCGTCACCATGTACTGCTCCGAGAAGTGTCAACACAGGACCCGGTTTAGAACCATGAATTACCGTGACTCGTACAGGCCACGGATCACCCATCTCTGTCTCCAATAGAGGGAAACGTATCGTACGCATTGTGCCGACTTTGACTCGACTACGAGCAAAACGATGTATCTTCGGCTTCTTCTTTGAACGTGGCGAGCCCTTTGGATTGACTCCATCCTCAAGTGCCTGCTCGACTTTTTTCCTTCGACTACGAGGAAGTTGATTGGACACCTTGGTAGAGGATTTGTTCTTGGCGGACTTCCGCTTAGATGAGTCCGACAAAACCAGACCTCATCATTTCGGGGATTCTGTGGGTCCTTGAACCCATTCGATGATGAATAGCCAAAACCATACTTACCCAGATGAAATATCTCGACCCCGAACCTCAAAGACCGTTTGCAACCATTCCACCAAGATGACAGAGCCGTCGGTTCAGGAAACTCATGCACCGACCTCGATTTGCTTCGGCTGTGGACCAGCAAATAAAGAGGGCTTGAGGATTCGATCTTTCCATCGTGAAGATGTAGAACACGGATTGCGAATGAGCTTTGTTACAGAGGAACATCATCAAGCGTTCCCAGGCATGGTCAATGGAGGAATTATTGGAACATTGCTCGATTGCCATGGGAACTGGACGGCATCAATGGCGATTATGGAATCTAACCAGATGCAGGAGGCCCCATGTACTGTCACTGCGAACTATAGTATCCAATTGAGACGACCCACGCCATCAGGAAAAGAACTCACCATCACCAGTGAAGTCACCGAATTGCAAATTGACAGAGCGACTGTCAAGATGGAATTGTATGCGGCAGGAGAACTATGTGCACGTGGAGAGGGGCTCTTTGTTGCCGTAAAAGAGGGACATCCCGCATATCATCGTTGGTCATGAGGCATGATGATGTCACACTCTAAACTCGTTCATATTCGTGAGCAAGTGCTCCCCGTAATGATCGATATAGGAGTCATCAATCTAAGTCAGGCAGATGGCCTACGAATGGTACCGTTGGGAACTATTCGCCGTAACGCAACTCGTATGCATGCTGTTTGCCGTTATCATCCCGGGCCCCGTGGTGGAGACAAAGGCATTGATGATGTGAAAGAGATTGCAATTCATCCCGTGGCCATTGAAGACGATTGGCAGGATTACGCTCAGTTCCTGATGTATCATGAGATGCTGCATGCAATTGGATATGTGAGGCATGACCGTTTATTCAGAGACCTTGAAGCACGTTGGCCGGACAAAAATGCGCGAGAAGCAGGTCCTTCCTTTGGCCGGCACCTACGCGAACGAGCAGCCCGATGGAAATGGATCTGCCCACGTTGTGAACGAGAGCATCATCGATCCCGCAGGAGTAACGGAAGATATCTGTGCAGAGTTTGCAAAGTGAAACTCATTGATGTGCCCACGGGACAAACTCATGATGCAGCATCTTGACCCTAGGACATGGCAGGTGAGATCCGAGGGGCTCTTCTCATAGTGGCCCTGATCCTACTGCTGACACCAACTACAATCACTGGAGAACTCGGTCCAGTGGACAACCGCCTCAATCTAACCTGCTCCGATGAACAAACTTGCCAACTTACCAATCTCATGATAGGCATCGATACAATCTCAAAGCAAGAAAACGGAGCTAGCCCCTTATCTCCCGAAATCATACGTTTGGAATTCGTGATGTCTCCTCCACAAGAAGGACATGCTCTAATTCCAGAGATTCTCGAGACACTTGTAATCGAACTCGAGATAGAAGAAGATCCTGGAACTTACCTTCGACCAGATCTGAATATCATACTCGCTCTAGGACCCTCTACTAATGAATGGACTATCCAAGGTCAGTCAGGGAACCCCATGACTGAAGCAGAAGACTACCGCCTTGAAGACGAGGCACTTGATCTCAGTAACGGCCGGTTACTCAGCCCCGGGGATCTCGTACAGATTACACTAACCTTCGAAATTGACCGACCGGTCACATGGCAACTCGGACTGAAAGGCGATTCCTATGTCGAAATCCCTGTCCAATGGAATCTAATTCCTTCACAGGTAGATGTGGATGAACCGAGTTCAATGTCAGAGCCAGTAGCTATTGAGATTGGTGAAAACGTGAATGGTGCATTGATTGAGGCTGACATTGACTGCTTCACATTCTCTGTAGGTGAGCGTGCAGAGGAACTCAGGGTCCACATCGAATGGAGTCCAATGCCAGCAGAAATTGCTGTACCTGTGCCTCAGCCACAGCTGACTACAACCCAGGGCGTTCGCCAACCGGCCCCTTCAGTTCAAACCACAGAAAGAGGAGACACCATCGAGAGTACGTTACGTTGGAAACTCTCCGAACGGGCCAATCTGAGAATCTGTATCGAAGGTGAAGAAGGACGTTTTGGCATCTACTCTTGGATCGCCGAAGAAATACTCTCAGGTTCTGGAGCAAACGAAGCCAGCGATTTCGAACTAGATGCGAATTGGCCTACTGGAACAGGTTGGGTGGGGTCACCAGAGGAAATTATGGGGAGTCAAGGTGCAGGGGGTATCGCTTCTCTTGGCCTGATATTGTTCGCTTTACCGCCTGCAAGGTGGATTTTCCTCCGGCCTGCTGCTTTCTCTTGGTCAAAGAATACCGGTCTTCCTGTGGCGCTGATATTCATCTTACTCTCTGCATCTGTAGCCCCAACACTTCTCGCTACCTCTAATCTCCCTGATTCTGAAGAGAAGGGAATTGATGACTTTATTGACAAACGGTTGGAAGCAATCGTCACATCGATTGAGATGGGAGATCCTGATTTTGCGAACGGGTTTTTTGCAACCGAACCAGGAGAACGTTTCCGGTTGAGGTTACACGTAGATGGAATTCATTCCACCGGAGACGGAAGATACCAGATACAAACAAAGGAATTGAAGGATATCGACATCGATCGAGCAATCTTTGATGCGATGAGGACCAGTGGATTAGATGAAGGGGAACAAGTACTGTTCGTCCTTCAAGCAGGACGACTCCTCAGCCTCGATTTACTGATGCTTGAAGCATCACTTGTAGTCAAGGAAATACCGATTGGCGATGTGATACACGTTGATTGGACCATGATTGAATCTGCAGGTCAAGGGTCCGTGAACGATCGAGCATGGATGACTCGCCCTGCAACAGTAGATTCGAACGATTGGGCCCGATTCATAACACGGCTCATTCCCGAAATGATTAGCATCTCCTACTGTGACTGTGGTCTAGACGCTGTCGATGTATCAATCCGAACAAACCTACTCCATACCGCGGAGGTGACCCCAGATATCGAGGGGATCAGAGGTGCATCTGACCCCACTCCAATGACTGTCGCATTCATCACATTGGGATACGGTACTCTACTGATATTGGCATCTGTGACATGGTACAGTGAAAAAGCGGCACGCAAGGTCGCTGAGAATTATGTCTAAAGGAAATCATTCCTCTTCGGCTGTAAGGCGATTAATCATAGAGACAAGCATTTCTCGCTCGTCATCATCAATCACTCCATCCTCTAGAGCGGAGTCAATCTTTGCAAGATCATCCTGACTAAGCCCGAGAGGCTCTGCTGCATTGTGGATTAGGATACGCTCGGCTTCAGAAACCACGCCGTCCGCCAAGGCAGAATTAACTGCGGCAACTGTAGCAATACGAGAAATCTCGGGATCACCTATTTCTAAGGCCGATGCGAGTTGGTTCAACTCCTCAAGTTCATCGCCACTGAGGACCCCGTCACTGAAAGCCTGCTCATAGGCGAACTGTAGGAAAGAACGGTACTCTGTTGGATGAAGAAGAACATCTCGAATCAGTTTGTAATCGACTGTCTCAGCAGGAGGGCCACCCGTGAGTAGTGCAGCTGTAGCCCTTCGGTTCTCCTTCACCATCATGTCCTTCAAACCGTGCCCAATCCAAGCAATTCCCAATCCCACGACACCACCTGCAATCCAGCGCATCGCACTCTCATCTAGAAGGTCCCCCGGATGGAAGAGACGATGGAGACCGATTGCGATAAGGAAGCACCCCCAGAGGATTTCGACCCAGTCGTTGATATCAGGTTCCTCCTCGAGGAGGGATAGTGTCTGAAGCGCATCGTTACCGCCGTCCATGCCGTGGGATGGAAAGATGAAGCACTTAGCGAATGCGGCTGAAGCCCATATCACTCGTCATGCTTTAGGACGATGACGCAGAATGCATTCGCATGGGCGGGGATGATGGTGTTGTCCGCAATCTCAACATCGATTCCCGTCTCATCGATTATCTCATCGAGCAAGGTATCGAGAATTTGCATCCGCCCCAAATCGAAGCGATTGCTCCGGCTCTCTCCGGGAGGAACTTATTGCTCGCCACACCTACAGCTAGTGGGAAATCTCTCGTGGCCTATCTAGCCATCCTAAACCGTTTGATGACCGCTGGTGAGGGCGCACGTGCATTCTACATCGTACCCCTCAAGGCACTGGCATCCGAGAAAGTCGACGACCTTCGTGAATTATGCTCCAAGGTTGACATGACAGTAGGATTAGCCGTAGGTGATCGAGATGGGGAAACAGGAAGTATCGATGATGCTGATGTTGTGGTCTGCACATCTGAAAAACTAGATTCTCTTCTGCGAAACCGCCCCTCATTCGCCGAAAAGGTCGAGATTGTCGTTGCCGATGAATTCCATCTAATCGATGAACCATCGAGAGGTCCAACATTGGAGGTCCTTCTCGCCCGCCTAAGACATCTTCGACCGGAAGCACAGAGGATTGCCCTCTCAGCAACTGTTGGAAATCCAAAGGAACTAGCTGCATGGATGGAAGCTGACCTTGTAGAATCTGATTGGAGACCTGTAACACTACAATATGGAACATTGACAGGTTTGGAACTAGATATTCACAGAGCCGTTGGCCCCAATGATGGCATCGAACTCCCCGAATCACGAATTCTCAAGGGCTCAGCCAGTAAGATTACAGATGCGATCCTAGAGGATACCATCGCAATTGATGGGCAAATACTGCTCTTTGTCTCAACTCGGGCCTCAGCAGAAAAAGAAGCACGAGAACTCGGAAAACGACGCCTAAAAACACTAAATCGATTAGCAACAGACGAAACGAAAGAGGAAATATCCAAACTCGAAATATTAGCCACGTCATTAACTCGTGGTGACGACGCCGCCAGCCTAACTGATCGACTTGCCACCGCAATCCGTGGAGGTGTCGCCTTTCATCACGCTGGGTTGACTTCAAGGCAGCGCTCTCAGATTGAAACTGCATTCAAAGACGGCTTGTTGAAGGCACTGTGCGCCACACCAACCCTCGCTGCAGGAGTTAATCTACCCGCTCGACGAGTAATCATCCGAGATTGGAAACGATGGAATGGAGGAAGATATGCTGACCTTTCCGTGATGGAAATTCAACAGATGCAAGGGAGAGCCGGGCGGCCGCAATACGACGATTCAGGAGAAGCATGGGTCATGGCAAAGACCGAATCCGACCGAGACAAGATTATCGATTCTTACATCTTCGGTTTCCCTGAAGACATTCAATCAAAACTCGCGAATCCATTAGCTGACACTGTTGAGGAGGATCCAGCGCTACTTACCCACATTCTCGCCTCCATTGCATCAGTAGGGCTAACGGACCGGGATGCCCTCCGCACCTTCTTTGAGCAAACTCTACTCGCCCGTCAGATAGACAAACACAATCTGCATCAGAGAATAGATCGGATGATTGAATGGCTTGTACAACGAGATATGATATTGCGTACAGGAGAATCTGATCTCGTTGCAGAACGAATCGCATCCAGGCCTGTGAACGAAGAGGTTGAAGAAAATTGGGAAGATGATCTCCCGACATGGGCAGCAGCAGCATCCTCACTCGATGGGNTAGATTGGATGAAGCGAGAGATGAAAGATCCTACTCCAAAACGCAAGGGNCCTGCTGTATTTGGATTCACGACTGCCGCATCATTGAACCACATCGATGAGATCCATGAAGATCCCGCAACTATGACCTATGCAGCCACACCATTCGGGGAAACCATATCCCGGCTCTACCTCAATCCCGTCACTGGACACTTACTTCGGATTGGCCTCAGGACCGCAGTTAGAATCGCTGCAGGCCTTGATGATCGTCGTCAACTTACTCCAACAGGACTCATACATCTCGTGACTACGACACCGGACTTCCTCCCAATGTGGGTAAAGTCAGCTGAGGCGAATACGATTGAGGATCGGGCCATGGCTATCGGTCCTGAGAGGTTGTTGACCAGCAGCGACCTCGCTGAGGTCAATTCACGACAAGGGCTTGATGTAGAGTTAGGGCAAATCAAGGCACTCACAGTTCTCGAGTCTTGGATTAATGAGGACACAATGCGTGACATTGAGAAGGAACATGGAGCGCAACCTGGAGATGTACGCACACGTATTGACCTAGCAGACTGGCTCTTGTACGCATCAAGGCGAATGCTCTCATCCGATGAGGATGCAAACCTCGATCAACCCGATGCAACAGCATTCGTAAGCGAATGTATCGCTGAAATTCAGCGTAGAGTTCGGTATGGAGTCCGTGCGGAACTCCTTGGGCTTGTAGGCATCAGGGGNATTGGACGAGTCCGAGCTAGGGAGATGCACCACATTGGGCTAGAGGGACCCCACCATGTCGCAGAGATGGGGCCACGAGATCGAAAGCGATTGGAGGATCTTCGTGGATGGAGTCCTCGTCTTGTCGACAACACGATTTCTAATGCACAACTNCTCCTTGCACGCCGTCGCTGAACGAGGCGTTGAAAAATCGAAGGTTCTGGTACAGTTCATGGAACCCGGAGATGTACCATGGTTCCCCGCATGGGGTGTNGACCTTGAAGAGNCAATCAACGACGTNGGAGTATTAGTTAGTGATTGGATTGAACACCGCCCATCTGAACGTTGGGCGCTAATCGCTGGACCCATCCCCTCCAGCGACCGACACCTATGGGCCTCTTGGCACGCTGCAACCCGCAATGAGAAACGAGATACTATGGTTGCTAGGACTATTGATGCTGAATTCATCCGCATCCTCGCAGGAACACACCAGATTCGGATTGCTTTCGACCGAATCGGACCGAGAGAGGGAGATGACCATGTATGGATTGTCTATCTTCCAATAACTACTGGAATAGATTCAAACGGCCTATTGGAGAGCTACCCTGCGCACGATCCTGCGATTGAACAGATGGCTTCTGACCTAATGCCATGGTTGAATGGAAATCTTAGAACTGCTAGGCCGGTGCCGAATCGAGAAGGTGCAGACCGGTTAGAAATACCATCTTCTGAACCCATTAGCGGTATTGAAACCTCAATGATAATGATGGCAGCGAGCGCAGATATCCGTTGATTATCATGGTGAACCTCATAGGGTGAATCCCTGTGGCTAGGGTAATGCCGAAGTTCCATGGTCTCCGTAACTGTGTGACATGTGATGTCTACTGCACACCAATGAACTACGTTGACAACAAGGGGAAGCGCTACTGCATCGCCTGTTGGACTGAGGAAAACAACCCTAACCATCCAGAACTCCAAGCCTTGCGTCAAAAGGTAACAGAGGCAGTTGAGGTATGGAAATGTGCGAAATGGACCCGCGAAGAAGGACCACTACCTGTAGGGCCGAAATCTGTCCAATCTGACTAATCATTTCAACCAATCATTTACGGATTGAGTCGTTGACATTAGATGCATGGCCTTTGTTCCAAGTACTCTTGATGCCACCAACTGGGAATCACTACAACCGTTGTACGAGGACCTAGTGCAACGTTCTGTAGACACAGTAACTGGTCTGGAGGAACTCATTCGGGATGAATCGGAATTGAGAGAATGGGTCTCAGAAGCCGGCTCCCGACTCTATGTGGCAATGACTTGCTCGACCGATGATGAAGTCAAGAAAGAGGCATACCTCGATTTTGTTGAAAACACAGAACCGAAACTCTCCGAAATAGGAGATCGGTTGAACCGCCACATCATGTCCAGTCCAGTTATCGATGAATTAGATTCAGACACTTATGGAGTAATGATTCGAGATATTGAAGCAGACATCCGCATATTCAGAGAAGAGAACATACCCCTCAGTACCGAACTCACAAAACTTGGACAAAAATATGAGGAAATATCCGGAGCAATGACTGTTGAATTCCAAGGAGAGGAACGCACAATGCAACAGATGGGGAAGTTTCTCCAAGTCATTGATCGAGATACTAGGGAAGAAGCATACAGAGCGGTCTGGGCTCGTCGCTTGAAGGATTCAGAGATTATCGAAAACCTGTATGATCAAATGTTAGCCGTTCGACATCAAATCGCATTGAATGCAGGATTCAAGAACTACCGTGACTATGCCTTCGTAGCCAAACATCGCTTTGATTACACTCCAACGGATTGTGAGGACTTCCATCGTGCTGCGGAAGAGGTCTGTGTTCCATTGTCGAGGATACTCGATGCACAAAGGAAGGAACTTCTGGGTGTCGATTCACTACGCCCATGGGATCTCGGTGTAGATGTCCATGGCCGTGACCCACTCCGCCCGTTTGAAGAGGTTGATGAGATGGTTGCAGGTACATCCCGAATGTTTCACCGAATTAGCAATGAACTCGGAACCATGTTTGATAGCCTCCGAGATGGGCATTCTTTGGACCTAGACAGTCGAAAGGGAAAGGCACCCGGGGGGTACCAAATCAGCTTTGATCGGATTCGACGTCCTTTCATCTTCATGAACGCCACTGGATTGCAGAGGGACCTCGAAACGATGGTGCACGAAGCAGGGCATGCCTTTCATGCGATGTATTCCAGTAAACAAGACCTGATCGACAACCGTAACCCTCCGATTGAATTTGCTGAAGTTGCCTCGATGTCGATGGAACTTCTTGTACACCCTCATCTCGATGAGTTCTATTCTCAAGATGATGCAGACCGAGCACGTCGTGTTCATCTCGAAGGGGTTGTTGGGCTACTTCCTTGGATTGCTACTATCGATGCTTTCCAACATTGGACACACACACATCCTGACCATTCACGAGAAGAACGATCTGAAGCCTGGAGAAATCTAAGGAAACGCTTCGGAGCCAATGTTGAATGGAGTGGCTTGGAGGAAATGAGAGATATCGGATGGCATAGACAGTTGCACCTCTTTACTTACCCATTCTATTACATCGAGTACGGAATCGCTCAACTCGGCGCTCTACAGATTTGGCTTCAATCGTTGGATTCCCTCGATGGTGCATTACAGAACTATGCTCGAGCTATGGAACTTGGAGGGAAGCTTCCGCTGCCCGCCTTATTTGAGGCTGCAGAACTTACATTCTCCTTCGGTCCAGAGACAGTAAAGGAACTAATTGATGCAGTTCAGACCCGCCTAGCAGATCTTCCAGCTTGATTCAGTCACGAATTCCATCTTCAACCACGCTGATGACTGCGTCACCTTCGGGAAGATTGGGGCTGTCAATCAGTCGTGCAACACGACGTCCACCCTTCGACTTCCTGAGATAGAGTCTGAAAGTACTAGCGTGGCCCACAATATGGCCACCAATCGCCTTAGTTGGATCGCCCCACATTGCATCAGGCTTGGACATAACCTGGTTAGTTACCAACACAATGGCGTTGAAAATATCAGAGAGTTGCTTGAGTTCCTTCAAATGACGGTTCAACTTCTGCTGACGTGTAGCAAGCATTCCACGACCGACATATTCTGCACGGAAGTGACTAGTTAGAGAATCCACGATAATGAGTTTGACATCTACAGACTTTGACATCCGCTTGATTTCATCTACAAGAAGCATCTGGTGAGCCGAATTGTAAGCACGGGCAACATGGATTCGTTCCAATGCCTCGTTAGGATCAATACCGATACCATTAGCCATCTGAGCGATCCGCTCAGGCCGGAATGTGTCTTCTGTATCGATATAGAATACCTCGCCTCCAAGGCCGCCTTGATCCGCAGGAAGGAGGGTGTTGACAGCAAGTTGGTGGCCAATCTGTGTCTTACCACTACCGAACTCACCAAACACTTCGCAGATACTCTGAGTCTCAAAACCGCCCCCAAGAAGCTCATCAAGTGATTGAGCTCCGCTTCGAAGCTTCTGGACTTGCTTACGCCGATCTAGAAGAGCGGAACCACTAACGAATCCACCGATGTTCGCGAGTTTCTTGGCACCCTGGATAATCTTCGAAGATACCGCTTCACCGAGTTCTGCCTGATCCGCAAGCTCTGATGGGCTCATCACTGCAACTGCAAGAAGGTCGTCGAAACCTGCTTCCCGCAACTTCTCTGCGGTTGCAGGACCCACGCCTGGAAGGTCTTCAATCGTCGGTTCGTTCTCTTCCTCAACATCGACCATGATTACTTCTTCATCGATGTCGTCCTTGTTCGTTGCGGTCTTCTTCTTGCTAGCCATCTTGTTCACCTTGCGTTGTCTCCCAACCACATCCCGGGGTATATGAACAAACGAAGGAGGCCTAAATTGGAAATCTATGCGATTTCTGTATTGGTTGCCATTGCGTAACCTTTTTTTCACTTTCAGTAGATATTCAATCAATCATGAAACTGATTACTCGGTGTACCTAACTACCACACTGGTCTCCTGCTGAACGTTTTCATCCGAAACCGAGTCACTAATCTCCAATGTCCATCCACCTGAGACTGGAGTGGGTTCCTCATGTGTCCAAGTGTATGATTCAGCTTCAGTAATCACCTGTGTGTATGATATAATCTCAGTTCCAGATGGGTCTAGAAGTCGCCAGGTAATCTCAACATCAGCAGGGGGAGGCAGTGGAGCAACATTCTGCACATTCGTGATGGTGGATGAAATGGACATACTATTTGGTGACTCAAGTGAATTCTCAGACGGAGCATCGATGTGAAGATCAGCTGGTTCATCGACTCCAATAGCCTGTGTCTGATTCAGATAGAACGCGCCATGAACCACAACTCGAATATCCTCTGTGGCGGAATTATCTCCTGAATCGTTCGCGCCTGCAACCGATTGGAAAACTCCATGCGAGTCATAATCTCCGAATAATGCACTAGCCTCTGCGGCGTTTACCGCAACATGCTGGCCACCATCACCTGGATTTAGCCAATACTCTGTCAATGCACCTCCACTAGATTCAGTCCCTAAGAAATCAAAAGTCACTCTAGCTTCCTCCATCGCCGAAGTTCCATTATTTGCGGATTTCTCAATGTGAACATTGCCAGGCTCCCCCGACACAGATACGGTAAGTTCGACTGCGCTCACAGCATCTTCTCCCGCACATCCTGCAAACAACAAGACCACGAGTACGATGCCGATACGCAAACGCCCACCCATATTGTCTCTTCAATACTGGTTCTGCATAAACAAAGCGTGCAAACTAGGAGGTATTGAGAGATTATTGGTAGCGAGGGATGGATTTGAACCANCGNTCTCCGGGTTATGAGCCCGACGGGATAACCAGACTACCCCACCTCGCTGGTCAGTCGTGTCTGCCACCCCTATTTCAAGGACTCCGAAAGGGGAGAATGCTCATTGAGTCGTTACTATGGTAGGTTCCCTGATGACAGGCAACCTGCTTGTCCAGAACGCAACGATGGTTCTGCCAAATAGGATTGTTGAAGGCGATCTACGCATCGTAAACGGAACCATCCATACCGTGGCCGAGCACGGGGGTTTGCTACCTGAAGACGGTGAGTTGGTAATCGATGGTACCGGCCTACATCTTCTCCCCGGTGCAATCGACCCCCATGTCCACTTCCGAGATCCGGGAAATCCAGAAAAAGAAGACCTCGAAAGTGGGAGTAGGGCCGCAGCTGCAGGAGGCATTACTTCTTTCCTCGACATGCCAAACACTGTACCTAATGCGACGAATCGANCGGAATTAGAATCGAAGATTGCTTTNGCTTCTGAGAAGGCAGTAACTCATCATGGCTTTTTCATCGGTGCAACATCAGACAATGTTGCAGATTTGCAAAGTATCGAAGGTATGGATGGCGTCTGTGGCATCAAGATCTTCATGGGAAGTAGCACGGGGGATCTCCTCGTCCATGAGCAAGAGCACTTAGAGAACATCTTCGCGAACACCGGTGGCATCATCGCAACTCATGCTGAAGATGAAAACCGGCTCCAAACTCGAATCCCTCAGTTTGAGCATAGAACCGACATCGCTGCTCACGCAGAATGTCGAGATATAGAATGCGCACTATTAGCGACAAAACGAGCATCTGCCCTCGCAAAAGACCATGATCATCGATTACATATCGTTCACTTAACCAGTGGATCTGAAGCTGATTGGTTGGCATCCAACAAAGGAGATCTGATCACGACCGAGGTATGCACTCAACACCTGACATTCGATCAGGATGATGTTGAAGAACTCGGAGTTCGGGCACTTATGAATCCACCAATTAGGTACACTGAGGACAGGGATACNCTATGGAAACGCCTCAAGGACGGAACTATCGACTGTGTCGTAACTGACCATGCTCCACACACACTACAAGCGAANTCGGTGGGTTATCCCAAATCTCCAGCAGGTATGCCNGGAGTCGAAACATCACTACCTCTGATGCTTACTCACGCGATGGATGGCAAGTGCAGTGTCTCTGACGTTGTAAGGTGGATGTGTGCCGGGCCTGCGAAGGTGTATGGCATGGAGAACAAGGGGTCACTCATCGAGGGCTATGATGGAGACCTAACATTGGTCGATTTGGAACCCCGCCGCACTATCACAGATGATGATGTTTGGACAAAAGTTGGATGGACACCGTATGCAGGTATGGAACTCACTGGACTACCTATGTGGACTATCGTGGATGGCGTTCCAGTTCATCGACGTACCCAAAATGGATCGTTCAGAGGTGAACCTCTAGCCCGGCCTGGACAAACTGGGCGTGTACTCAGATTCTCGTAGTCACGCGCCATCCGATTCAGGAGCCGATCCTTCGCCACCATCAGACGATTCTTTTGACCCCTCACCCTCTGTGGTTACAACTGGGCTGGTGTAGTATTCCAACCGCGGTTGCTCAGGTAATTCGACTGTTGATACATGAGTGAGGTTCTCTGTAACATGGACAGTCATGCCGTTCGATGAAATGGCATAGATGTAGTCACCCATGAAGATGGAACGACGGATGTCTGTAGAAGAGTACCAGTACTGTTGGACACCGTCACCATAGAGGTTAGAATGGTCAACTTCACCGTGAAGTGCGAGACTCTTGTTTTCAGTATCGACATCGACAAGCTTCAACGTAGAAACGAATTCATACCCATAATAGGTATACAGGCGTCCATCCTCCTCGATTGTATCCCAGACGTATCGGTTCGTTGAAAGGGGGACTGCGAGGAGACCCTCGGGAGCCCAATAGTTGAACGCCTTGTGTTCATACGTCGCCTCAGACCATGACCAAGACCAGCCGCATGAGCGTATGTTATCACAATTATCATCTAGGTATCCAGGGGAAAGCGCAAGTGAATCCGCCAAAGTAGGATTCTCTAAGTCGCTCACATCGAAGAGGCTAATCTGGGTCTGAGACCAGTCAAGTCCGAAACCATCCTCTCCGGCGGGGCCGATACCGATAGTTAGGAGAAGATCCTCGTTCACTGGATGGATGTAGGTCGAGACACCAGGAACCTCAAGTTCACCGAGAATTGTTGGATTAGTCGGATCGGATAGATCGATGGTCCAAAGTGGATCGATATTTTGGAAAGTAACAAGGTACCCAATGTCACCTACGAAACGAGAACTCCAAATCCGCTCACCACATGCGATATCATTGATTTCACCGACTGTCTCAAGAACACCATCTCCTACATCTTGCAGAACTGACACATGGTTAGAAGGACCGAGGCATTCCGGTATCTCTGGCTCAATCAAGAGATCGGAATCTGTTGAAATTGCAACATCGACTGCTTCAGCAACATCGACTGCTAAATCGGTCGCCGCCAACCACCAACGATCCCAGTTATCCGATGTGGATGCGACGCGGATACTACCATCGTGCTCGGAGATAGAGAACTGATCCTGCACATTACCTGTCACACGACCGGAACCGATGTATTCGGTATTCGCCGGTTCCGAGATGTCGAAGGTGTGTATGTTGGTTTCATCTTGGTACGCTTCATCAGTGCCCCAGTACCACCACCAATCATTGGCCGGCTCAGCGAGTACCATCATGTCCCCCGAAGAGTAGACATTGACCCACGAGGAGCCTATATGATCAACTTGGATAGTTGTCTCCTCTTCAAATAACCCAATGGTGGAAATTGTGGTAAATCCACGTGAAAGTGAGCTATCAGCCATGGAGAACTCACTGCAGTCGCCAGCGGTCACAGGATGTGTCATAATCGCATCACCAATACGCTCGTGGATTCTTGGAGCGAAGTCCTCAAGGACAAGATTATCGGCGATTTCTCGGTTGTGAATAATAGCATCATCCACCGAATTGTTCCAAACATCCATCCGGTTATATCGGTCATCAATATCCCAGTAGTCTGACGGCAACTCAGGATAGTGAAGAAGGTCGTCGATGTAGGTCGTGGCATGCATAACACTACGCATCGTCCCATTGACAAGGCGTGCTGTGTGGTAATATCCTTCAACGAAAATCTCTCGCTCAATCACAGGAGCGCTGCGGTTACTAACGTCGATGACCGTGTACTGCACGAGGTTCGACATACGATATGCGTAGTATCCCCACTCATCTGCCTCTCCCATTACCATCAGGGCACGGAGAGGGTCATCCGTCTCGAGATTCCAGTAGTATAGATTGGAGACCAGCACAAGACGGTCTCCATCAAGAAGCATCTCTCGCGGGGTGCCATCTAGAGTCATGTTAGAGGCCATCTCTAACTGACCGAACTCTGGAACGCCAAGGACTACCAAATGCCCATTGTTGATCACGTATATCCAGCGGCCGTCAGTCTTGAGGAAGTCTGCCTCATCCACACCATCCTCCTGGTTGTTAGTTCCAGAGTAGTCCTCACCCTCAACAGGGGCGGAATTTCCAGATTCTGAAGTCGTAGAGCCAGCGACTGGCGCACTACTTTCCGTAGCCATATCATCTGAAGCCATCTCTGCAACACCATCCATCATGACATCACCCTCTCTGAGAGCATAGTAGTATGAATCAGTCCAATGCCAGTAGGCGTTCTGATCAAGATTGACCAGTGCTTCTTCGAAGGCAGCATCCTGTAGGTCCTCAAGGAGGTCTGAGCAGGCGTCGTAGGTCAGGAGAGCTGGAGACGCTCGCGCACGCTCACCCAGCCCAAGTGAAGGATAGTCGTCTGCTGAATCCTCGATATCTGCAATGATATCATCTACGACACTCAAGCAGCCTACGAGACTAGTTCCAATCATGAGAATAGTCAACAGAAGAGCATACTTGCTTGTGTGTCCCATNTTTTGCAATTANAATAGGGTATGATATCAAAGAATGGTCTAATTGTATGACTCCGGTGAAGAGCACCTCGTTGCTTCGGACGCGGTTTGAATAACCAGAGATGTGATAGAGGTGTAATGGTCGATGAACAGGACCTCGGCTCTGTGGCTGCAGAAGCAGCCGAAAAAGAGAGGATGCGTAATTCTGCGCGCACTGTCATTGATACCTGTATGCAACTACGGAGTCATGAAAATCTCCTAATTGTCACCGACCCACATACTGCAGAAATTGGGCAGGTCCTGTATGAAGCAGGGTCACAAGTATCGGATCGAGCCCTCATGGTAATGATGCCAAGTACTCATCGCCACGGACAGGAACCACCGAATCCGGTCGCTGATATGATGCGTCGTCAGCACGTNGTAATTGCTGCAACCCGCTACTCATTGACTCATACCCGTGCTAGGTTGATTGCCTCTAAGGATGGAGCAAGAATAGCCACAATGCCGGGAGTAAATCGTGCCATGTTCATTGAANGGGGTATGACGGCCGATTTTGATACTCTTCAGACCAGTATCGCCACAATGGGTAAGATTTTGAGGCGGCATCGAAGCGTAACCATTGAAGGAAATGGAACCGAATTGAGTTTCGATATCTCTGGACGTTGGAATCTCGAAGATAACGGAATTTGCAACAGACCAGGGCAGGTCACGAATCTTCCAGCGGGTAAAATCTTCTCTCAAGTCAAATCGGATACAGTGACTGGTTCAATCGAAATCGATGGAGCCTGGGACTCCGTCGCACTCAAGTCACCAATCAGTATCATATTTGATCAAGGTCGCCTTATTGGAATCGAAGGACCTGAGGATGGTCAACTCAAAGAGCAGATTGACGATCTTACCGAGGATGGAATGGATTCTATCCAATTAGTTGAATTCGGCTTCGGAATGAATCCACAAGCAAGGATTACCGGTAATGCACTAGAAGATGAGAAGGTTCTCGGAAGTTGTTACATTGTCTTAAAGCAAGCTAAAAATCGGCAAGGAATTGAACTCAGGTCCACCGCAGTCGCCACGAAATCGACTGTTCGTCTTGGTGAACAATGTCTAATCGATTCAGGCAAATTTCAATCGAACTAATCACATCAGTCGATTAGAGCACAAAGGGCAGTGTCGCCAGTGATGCTCTACACCAATGCCACATGATGCACAGAAGACGCCGGTCTGGATGGTAGCTCGGATTCCAGGAGCACCAGCGTTCCGGACTTTTCCTGTACCGGCTGGACGTGGCGCGGTTGCAGCACTCGGTGCACTGGATGGAAGGGCTCCGAAAGTGGGCTGTGCAGCCTGTCCGAATGATGGTTGGGGTGGAGTCGGACGGCTTCCAATCGGAGCACGAGATGGAGCAAGAACAGTTGGTGAATCAGCAGGAATTGGTGCTTTCGGTGGAACTGAATCCGTGGATACGTCTTCCATCTTGACTGGATTAGCAGAAGAGTTTGGTGTAGGCGGAGGGGATACTGGGGCAGTTATAGGATCGAGTGTAGGAACGGAGAAGGCAGAAGCTAGAGCATCGTCTTCAGGGCCTGACTCAACAGGTAGAGCAGAAGATGTAGAGGTTTGATCAGCTCCTGAGAATGCGGCTGCAAGGGCGTCTTCAGCATCCGAGATGTTCTGAGGTTCAGGGATAGGTGCCGGAGATGAGGTCACTGGTTCCGAAGTTACAGATGCTGCAACTTCGACTGGAGTAGGTGGAGTAGATTCNGTGGTAGGTTCTGCGACCTTTGGAGGAGGAGCCCCTTCAGGTGCCCGGATAATTTTGGACGCGACCTGAGTCATACTGAGGACCGAGAGGCCTGAGACCTCAAGGGTTGTCTTAGCCTTCTCCAATGTCTGATCTAATTGCGCTTTGAGAGCGATCAAGCGGACCCTATTGGTAGATGGGTCAGCAACCATCTCCTCAAATGCAGCGATATAGAGGTCAAGTTCCTTGATTCCTCCAACGGTATGACCAACAGCAAGTAACTTGAGAAGTCTGAACGGATCGTTGAACGTATCCAACGCAGCGATTTCCTCGGCAGGTATGTCCGGTGCAGTGCCTTGATTTCCTTCAGAATCCTGTAGACCCAGATAGAGACGTAGGGGGTCTGTCATTGTAAGGATACCAAACGGTCCCGCAAATAGGTAGTAAATCTCGCCTGATTCACAACCCAAACGTTCCGAAACTACATCGAAATCAAACTGATCTGTTAGTAGAAGATCGCTGGTCAATGTCAGGAACTCNCCGAGACCGTTGAGACGGTCTGTCTCGTTCAAACGGACAATGAGATCTGATGTCTGGGTGACGCCGAAATATGCCGATGTCTCATCGACTTCGATGCCGTCTGTCGGAAGCGAGGCGCCCTCAACTTCAGATTCGCTCATCTACGCCCACCTCTTTCATTCGGTCGGTGCAGGTGATTCATGAATCAATCTAATGCCCCTAACCTACGATTTTATTCTCATCGAGAGTTATCGAGGATTGCTCGCGATTGTTCTGCACTCCAACCCCCGGCCCGCTGCAATTGTCGAAGGATGTCTCGATCCCCCTTCCCTTCACCAATCATCGAGCGCGCCATCTCAATAGACGCGAGGACCTGTTCACTCTTCGGATCATCGAATAGGGAATCGAACGATACCGAGGGTTCCGAAGTGGCCTTCACAGTTTTTACTGCCTTCTTCGCGACCTTCTTGGTGGTCGTCTTCGGAGGTACATCTTCCGATGTTGTCGATACCACGCTCGCCGTGCGACGCACACGACGGACAGGGGCTTCAGTGGCCTCCGTTTTCCGAGGATCGATGCGAGGAGTTGCAACCTTGGGGATATCATCGAGGTTGGCCTTTACAGGAGTTCGAGCCACGCTAGGAGCCCTTGATGGAGGCGTATTCTGCCGCTTTGGTGGACCAGTACTACTGCTGCGTGCTGGAGGACCAGCCTTCCTCTTTGGTGGGCCTGCAGATCGACTAGGGGGGGTGCTTCGTGATGGCGGNGATGCAGATGGACGTGGAGTCGATGGCCCACGACGAGGGGGTTCCGATTGTTTCTCTATACTGTTGGATTTCGAGCCGAAACTAAAGCCACGTGGCTCATCATCGTCATCGTCATCGTCATCATCGCCATACCAGTCATCGTCATCCTCATCATCGTAATCGCCACCAGTGAAGATTCTCAGAACTAGCATGATTACGATTAGAAGTCCGAGGGCACCTCCCACTCCAGCTGCAATCATCATTGGATCAAGGCCGCTTGAGTCCACATTCTCATTCTGTTCAAGTTGTTCATTGGTACATCCGTTGGATTGGTCAACGTAGACCCCAGATGGGCTGTCCGGGCAGATATCTACTGTATCATAGACCCCGTCACCATCAGTGTCGGTCTTGTCGACATATGGGCATCCATTTCCACCCTCGCCCCCCATGATATTGGTTCCAGAATTACCGTCCTCAACTCCTGGCACGTCAGGGCATTGGTCCGGATTACTGCCGTCAGATTCATCGCCGTATCCATCACTATCACGATCCCTCCACTGTGTGGAATCGTTGGGGAATGCATCTGCTGTACCAATTGGGGGTACGGAATTAGAGGAGTCTGGATCGGACCAACCGTCACCATCTCCGTCTGGACAACCATTCCGATCCTCATCTGATTCTCCAGAAACGGATGGGCAATCATCAGCATCCACGCCTTCCGCATTATCGCCAAATCCATCACCATCAACATCAGTCCACTGTGTCGCCTCAGTTGGGAACGCATCCTCGATGTCATCGATGCCGTCACCGTCACTATCGACACCGGCAAGAACACAACCAACATCGTCAACTGCCGCACCAAGTGTTGTGTTTGGACAGTCATCTAGATCATCTGTGATACCGTCTCCATCTGTGTCACGCTGAGATGGAGCGCAACCGTTTGCATCTATTTCAGCAGGACTGTGTGATGAACTGGTTTCAGCACAAAGATCGTCAAGGTCACGAACTCCGTCCCCATCAGTATCTGCATTCTTCTGAGCATCACTACAACCAGCCGAATCAACAGATACGCTGGAGGCAGTACCTGGGCAAATATCTGCGGGGTTTAGGACACCGTCGTTATCGTCATCACGCTGCGCATCAGCACATCCATTCTGGTCTACCTCTGCCCCAGATGTGGTGTTTGGACAGAGGTCTGAACTATCAGCCACACCGTCAACATCCGCATCATCTATTGGCGCAGGACATCCATCACCTGGAATACCATTCAACACGCCAGGAATACCTACACATTGGTCACCACCCTCTTCCTGAGGGAAATCCCCGAAGCCATCGCCATCCTTGTCACGCCACTGTGCCGGATTATCTGGTAGAGCATCACCACGCTCGTTCACACGCAGTCCAGTGTTAGGGTCGATATCGAATGAATAGAGATTCGAATGCCCATCGCCATCAGTGTCGAGGCAACCCCATCGGTCAAGAGAAGAATTTCCAGTCACAGTCGGACAGTCATCGCTGAGATTGGCCTGAGGAACCCATTGGCCAACACCTCCGGCCCGTGTTGCATTGAGAGCGGGGTCGTCCCAGTTGTCACCGTAACCATCGTTGTCCGTATCAGACCACTGCCATCCATCTGTTGGAAAGGCATCCCTAAGGAACGCACCAATTGAGCTGTTGTCACCATATCCGTCACCATCTGAATCAGCCCACTGTTGATGGCATAAGGTGCCACAAGTGTTCTCCGATGAGGTGTCTGTTGGCCCCCAGGGCCACAAATCTGCACCATCCTCGGCTTCCCAAGCATCATCATTCGCTGTGCTCGTCGCCTCAGTGGGGTCACTATATCCATCACCATCACTGTCTACACAACCTGCTCGATCGTGTATACTCAGACCTAACAGTCCAGGACATTGATCACCGTCTGGATCAGAGGAATTGTCACCAACGCCATCGCCATCTGCATCAACCCATTGCTTTGAATTGTCAGGGAATTCATCGGCCAAGTCAAAACCGCAGCAATCAGGACCGTGGTTATCTCCAATCCCATCGCCATCTGCATCCCTCGCTTGAAACCAATTTGTGGGTGCTATGTCACCATTGGAATAATCTCCTCCATTGTTAGACCAGCCGTCCCCATCTGCATCGCTGCATCCAACTCGATCGTAGTAAGAATGGCCACTATTGGAGCAATCATCGTTGAAGTTTGACCAGAGGTCGTTGTCTACATCGCCACATCCTATGTCACCATACAGACTGGTACCCACATCTGTCATGCAGTCATCCATTCCAGGACCAATTGAATTGTCCCCGAAACCATCTCCATCGTAATCGGACCATTGTCCTCCTTGTGCAGGTAAATCATCAATGATATCTGGAATGAAATCACGGTCTGTATCAATATCCAGATGGACGGCAATTGAATCCATTGTTCCAATAGTCTTTCCAAACAACACAATCCCAGAACGATCGCCAGTACGTTCTATCACAGAAAGACCAGCGGACGCATCGAAATCTAATCCGCTTAGAAGCCCATATGGAGTCTCAAGAGACCCATCTGAACGGATTCCGAACTCCGCCACAGAAGAAGTACCTTGCAACGCTACTGATTCGACATAGGATGACAGAGTAGAAACTGAACAATCCAACATACTCGACAGAGAAACTGGGCATAGAAGGGAGTTCGTCATTGGGTCGCCGTAACTCATATGGAAATACTGTGAGGACAAGTTAGTTCCATCCAAAGTAATCGAGGACCCATTATGGCTAGATCCCGCATATGTCCAGTTGAATCGTTCCTCGAATACCGTCGAGTTGTTTGAGAAATCAATTAGCATCCCAAAACCACTAGCATTCACAGCAAGCAAAGACTCTCCAGAATCCGTCCAGAAGGCACGCAAGTGTAGGTAATCATCCATTTTTGAGAGATTGTGTACCGTCTCATTCGATGTTGTCCAAGCATCGGCGTCAAATCTCAATGTTCGGAGTCCGTCCGATGCAACGTAGGTTACGAGAGTTTCATTTGACGAGGAAATCCCTGCTACATCGAAGTGGGAGAAGTTTGCTTCCCCTACAGGGCTGAGAGCTACTGACTCCCATCCACTCGAGTTCCATTGAGCCGCCATCAGAGTAGTGTCATCACGCCAAAACATGAGATTACGCTCAAGGTCGATAATCGGAGTTCCATTCAAAGAGCCAAGAGAAGGACCTGAGGAAAATTGGAATCCTGAATTGGTGCCGTTTGCGAATCGAATAACCGACGATCCTAGCATGTAACTAGTCCTCAATTCACCATTTTCGCCAATGATTGCCTGGGGCGAAGATCCGGCATTACCGGTTGATTCAATCGTCGCTACAGATGCAATATGCCCCATATCACGACCCAAGCAAAGTGTTCCCTGATTACACTCATACACAACTACAATACGACCTGATTCAGTAACGTCAATCGCTGCATCCTCGGAACCCGAGAGGAAGCGCTGAGACCATTGGCCAGTGGAAGTGAATAACTCATCGGGACGATCAAAGATAACAAAACCAGAATCAGTTTGAACACCAATCACTGAACGTCCACTTCCATCAATCACCAAATCAAGTGAAGTGAAAGTTTGAGATTGTCCAAAAGGACCAGTGATGCTCGCTATCTCGAGATCGAGATGTTCATGGATAGGAAGGTCACCATCTCCTACGAAGGCCCATTCCTCTTGACCATCATTATCCACATCAGATACACGAACGACATCTGCTAAGTCGCCCATCTCATAGATACGTGGAGTTGAAAGGAGACCTGTCGAGGACCCCCATAGGAGAACGAGATCGCCATCGTTACCGACGCCTGGACGAATTGCCCAAACATCATCGTAACCATCACGGTCCACATCACCAGCAGCGCTCATGTGGACACCTAAACGAGAACCAGCTGATGGTCCATCGATTGTCTGATTGTAGGTGCCTCCGAAACCGGAGGCGCTACCAAACAGAACATGTAATGCACCCACTGAACTGGGGCCCGCTGAATCAACATACGGTTCGCCGATACCAAGATCATTGAAGCCATCCCCATTGACGTCCCCGATGACTTCCACAGCATACCCTAGGAATGTGCCTTGCAGAGTTCGAGTCCAAGTGGAGTCAGGAGAAGTCGAATGGCCAATCGCACTACCCAGATGCAAATCAACTCGGCCGTATCCAGTGAGGTCGGTCAACCCCCCTGCAGAGGAGATTACCATGTCATCAAAGCCATCTCCATCAATATCTCCGAGAGCCTCAATCGCCCAACCATACTGCAAGTTCGTACCGCTACCGGCTAGAACAAGTCCTGAGGACGTTGGAAGCGATAATCCTCCGTGAAAGATGTGGATGCGTCCAATAGACGAACCTGAACCTGATTCCTGATTTGCGAGGACTGCCCAATCCTCATACCCGTCATCCTGAACGTCGCCAATTGGAACAATCTTCGCTCCAAAACCAGAACCCTGATTCCCTGTATAGTTCCAAATTAACTGCAGGCCATTAACAGACCCTAGATGAATTTCAGCGCTATCCTCTCCCGAACTTCCCAACAACAAGTCATCGCAACCATCGGCGTTCATGTCAGCAACCTCAGCATGGTGCTCACCTAAGGTCAGAGCAATCGTAGAATCAGGTAAAGGATTCACACCACTTGTCCGTCCTCGATGAATTCCGATTTCATCATCCGTGAGAATGACAATGTCAGTGACTCCGTCGCAATTGAAATCACCCTGAATTAATCCCGGAGCAGAATCAATCCCGTCCGGATCCGTAATAGTATCAACGGGGTCAATTGTGATTCTACCCTCACGACGGCCACTCAAACTTCGAGCGAACTGGATTAATGTCTCATTCTCTCCAGCATATACGGTCTGGATGTCATCGCCTTGACCATCATCATCCAGTGGGGCACCTATGTAAGCACCCGCGTCGATGTTCGTCATATTCATTGAAGGCCATTCAGCAGCACGAATCAATCCTGAAACCTCGTGTAGAATACGAACTGAGGTGCCTTCTTGACGTGCAGAAAAACCCTCTACAGCATACTCGATTACCGACTCATGCTCCCAATAAGTCGAGGTATAGTAGGACGCATGTAGGTAATCTGTACTGGAGTCCATCCACAGGACAAAATCAGTACCAGCACCTCCGGTAACATCCTCGTCCCCCTTGAGAACTACAAGATCGATTGGACCGCTCACAGTCCCAAAGTCAGTTACAGTCCTCACATGCCAGTCCTGAAAATCCACGTAATGATTTGGAGTATCTATCGCGAACTTCAACTCATTAGCCGTGACATCAAGGTAAGCAATTCGAGCCCGGTCCCTTGCATCCAGTTCAATATCACATGATTGGCCCACGACATTGGTCGTATGATCATCAACGATGGTTCGGACCACTATGCCAGTTGAATTGAGATGGAAGTACTCTAGCGAACCTGAGGTTCCGTTGTGCACACATGCGTGCATACCCCCAAAACGGTCGAGAACCATGTCAAAATCTGAGTAAGAATCAGAATGGGATGTTGCTCCTCCATGAAGCAAATGAAGGCTGTCGAACTCGCGTAGAGAACGCGTTGATTGGACTGTCCAATCTACCCCAAGATGAGTGATATCATCCCCCGCTAATGACTCGCCCCATTCATTGGATGGCAACGGAGCTTGGATTGTTGCCCTATGCATTGGCTCCTCCTCTAGAGCAGCTGGTGGCTGAACAAGAGGAGAGAGAACAGAGAGAAGCATAAGAAGAACGAGGATGCGCTCCTTCACCACTTTCACCACCGTGTGGCCGCACGGCCACAGCGCACCTACACCCATCCATGTCCTAAAGGGTTCAGCCTTCGAGCCGCTTCATAGGATAAATCAAGATGGAGAACCCCTAGCTCGGTACATGACGACCCTCCTCTGTTTACCAGGGACGGATTGGGGCGATATCCAGGTTCCACCACATACTCTCTCGATTGGCGTGGATTCCGGTGCAGACAATGCTCTAGATTACGGAATTGAGTGCAATCTGATAGTGGGCGACCTTGATTCAGTAAACCAAACGCGCCATACAAATGCGGAATTTATCGAACTTGCATCTCAGGAGAAAAATGATCTTGAGAAGGCATTGGAGCTCTGCCTCGAACGCGGTTGGACCGATATCATGATTATTGGAATGCGTGGCGGACGCCCAGATATGGAAATGGCGAACATCGCCGCAGTGATGGCTTCAGATGCTGCTCTTCAGATACAAATGCTGCATTCGGACATGCTGGCTCTCCGAGTAAACCCGCTTAATCCCTTAGATATGATCGCACCAATTGGGACTCAGGTCTCTATCTTCACAAACACTCTCACAGAGGTGAAAACCTCTGGATTAGAGTGGGATATCAATGGGATTTTGGAGCCTGGTTCTCGAGGAGTATCGAACCTCACGAAGGAGTCGAAGTTGACGATAAAAGGCGAATCAAATATCCTAGTGTTCATCGAGAATGATCAACCTTCAAACGGAACCCAATCTGCCTGAGCCCCATCCCACCAATCCATCCGGCCATCCGGATGCTGGCGCCAAGTAACGCCTTGCGGGTCAGTGTATGTCGGCAACTCATCTGCAGATACATCCACCGGATCAACCTCAGGAGGAGGTGCAAGAAGATCTTCCCCAAGTGAACTCATTGAGTCACGTGGACCTCGGCGCATTAGAAGACCCACGACAGCACCGAGGAGGATTCCAATGAGAACGCCACCTCCGGCAATGGCCCCTGCCGAAGCTTGCACATTCATGAACAATGGAACTGGCACATATTCGCCTCCACTGGACGCATCCGGCCAAGTCCCATCATCGGTGATATTTCCAAGCGTAGGATCGTTAGCATCGACTGGAGGGAGACGGACCAAATTAACGCCCATAGTAGTCGTCTGCATCTGCGCATTTGTCGCAGTCACACGGATCTTATGCACACCAGGAACCCAAAGACCACAGTCGATGTCGTTGATATCAGAAGTCTCGGTCTGTTGACCTCTTGGATCAATCACTGTCCAGCCATAAGTGAGCATCGTTGTTGTTGAGTTCTCATCAATAACAGCCTCCACAGCACAGCCAGTACCCATCCGCTGATTGTCGCCTGTCACCACGAGGTCAAAGGCCGGTGCTGGATGATTCAAGATAGTCACATCAAGGGAAGTTGAGGCCCCAAATCCAAGGCCATTCGTATACTGCAAAGATACCGTGTACTGTCCTGCTGGCCATCCGCTACAGTCGATTGGAGCAGTATCATTCAACACCTGCCACGGAACACCGGTCAAGGAGACAACACCCATCTCATCGTAGTGTGCCCCTACCTCATCAGAGAATGTCCTCAGAACAGAGCATGCCTCGCCCGTATACACTTCGGAGCGTCCTTGGAACTCAAGGGCAAGTGAAGGCGGATCCAGAGCAGCTGTCAAGTCGTAAGTTCCGAGGTCCTCCTCGTAAACAATGACCTCCATATCATGATCCCACACTCGAAGATGCAGTGTATAACTCGCCACCTCCCAGGCTTGAATATCGATTGAACCAAACTGTGTCTCTCCCGAGGTAAGTGTTAGGTTGTTCCAAAATGGTAGAACAAGCCGTCCAGTCTCAGCAACAACCTGGACACCTGCAGTCGATGCAGTCGATGCATTGACTGCGTAAATTACACGGAGCATGTCGATATTTCCATCATTGTCTAGGTCCATCGGATCCACTCGACTCTCGCTGAGCATAACACCGGATTCAGCAATAGCAGTGCCTGCTGAAAGTGGTAACAAAAGAGCACTGAGGATTAGGGCAACGAGGAAGCGGCGCATCAGACATCACCTCGTCGACGACCTAGCATCATCCCAAACAATGTCAAAGCAAACATCGTGAAGGGGATGAGGTAAGTGAACAAAGAAGCAGTAGGGTTGGAAGCCATCAGCATAAACTGAGCGTTAGTGAATCCAAACTCATCGGAATATCCGTCTCCATCACCATCAGGGCATCCCTGTAAATCAATGGTGGAAGAACCCGATGTTTCCGGACAATCATCACGGAGTGAACCGATTGCGTTGTCTCCAAATCCATCTCCATCCGCGTCTGCCCATTGAACACGGATTCTGGGGAAGGCATCCGCCGTCCCATTGGGGCTCGCACCCCATTCATCATCTGCATCACTGTAGCCATCACCGTCCGTATCTGGGCAACCAAGTCGATCTAGCAAGCTAATGCCTTCAGAAAGCGCGGCAGTAGGGCATGAATCCGGCATGTTTCCGTCAGGATTGTCACCATATCCGTCACCATCAGAGTCCTCCCATTGTGTCACATCATTCGGGAAACGATCCCCCAGATCACTCCAGCCATCTCCGTCTGTGTCAGGACACCCATATCGATCATCCTGACTCGTACCTGGTGTCTCCCTACAACGGTCGGGGTTAGTACCGACTGGCTCGTCACCGTAACCATCACCGTCGAAATCCCGCCACTGGGTGTAATCGTCAGGGAAGGCATCTGCAAGACCCGCCGGATGGGAAAGCCAGCCAGAATCAATCTGTGGATCACTTGCCCCATCTCCGTCAGAGTCCGGACAGCCCCATCGGTCAATGGTCGATGTTCCTACCGTCACTTTGCAAGCGTCAGGCCTCCAGGCAGATTCGGATTGGTTGTCACCGTATCCATCTCCATCAGTATCAGCCCATTGACTGGCTTGATCATTGAAGGCGTCAGCAAATCCACTTGGGTGGGCTGGCCAGTCCGCATCAGGATTACTGTAACCATCACCGTCGGCATCTGGACAACCATAACGATCCATAGTTGAGGTTCCAGCACGATCCTTACACGCATCAGGATCTAGACCACTGGAATTGTCTCCATACCCATCTGAATCCATGTCTGCCCACTGGCTTGGTTCAGATGGGAAATAATCCACCTGAGTTGCTCCAGGGCCCTGATTATCACCCCATCCATCACCATCGCTGTCATCCCATTGAGAAGGGTTGTCTGGGAAGGCATCTGGAGAATCACCCTCTGGATTGTCACCGAAGCCATCCAAATCGCGGTCCGCCCACTGAGTGTGATCACTCGGGAAAGCATCGGAACCATTCTCAGCGCCCCAGAATGGATCGGGATCTGACCAACCATCACCATCCGAATCAGGACAACCAATGCGATCATCCATTGAGCTGCCCCACCTTAGAGGGCAAGCATCGGGCTCAGTAGCACCCTCGTAGAATACCCCTACACCTGCCTCCGCCCTACTGGCATTCCAATCGAAATTATCCCAATTATCACCGTAACCATCGAGGTCATAGTCCGACCACTGGGTAGGATCAAACTCGAAGGCATCAGCACCATCAGAGACGTTCCATGACTCAGTCGAGAAGATTGCAGTTGGATCTGGGTCAGACCAACCGTCTGCATCGGAATCACGGCAGCCATATCGGTCCTGATCTGAATTACCGAAGTATTGTGGACAATGATCGGGCATGGTTGCTGGAGCTGGATTGTCACCATATCCGTCACCATCTCCGTCGCTCCACTGCGTACCATCAGTCGGGAAACGATCTCCCGTGTCAGACCAACCATCAGAGTCACCATCAGGACATCCCTTTCGATCCTCGGTTGATGACCCCTGAACATCATCACAATCATCCTCTGAGTTAACAAAACCGTCCTCGTCTGTATCCCGATTCGTGGTGTCAACCGAGGGACTGATTGTGTAATCAAAATCGTCACGTGCGCATGTAGAGAGGGACTTGACCATGATGTACCAGGTTGTGGGGCCTGTATGGGAGCCCCAATCGGAAGAGGAGGGGTTCACTAGAGCAGAGATACTTGCAGAACCACTGCTTGAGAAGTCCTGATCGAAGTGCTTCTGATCGCGTTCCATTACACCATTGACATCTTGAGAATCCCAGATTTGCACCTTACCCTCCCAATGATCGGTCCCAAAGCATCCGAAGAGATCGAAGCCATAATCTCCTGTTGGTGATGTCACGTCAATCTCAAGACGATCGCCGTTCAGAATGTCAATCGTCCACCAATCGGTTGAATCTCCATCATGATCTACGGCATCCGAAGAACTGCTTCCATCTGTGAGAACGTTTGCTGTATTCCAATCATCGTCGGCAATAGCTGTCGGAAGGAGGGAAAGCAAAAGACAGAGGAGTAAAGCAGACGTTAGAAAACGTGGAAAAATGGAATCATGATTAGTGGCACGACTCGGGCCGCCGGCGGCGGAACGGTCCGCGGTGAGGTGCTCCATCAGGGGTTCACTAGTGTCTCCGTGTAAATCAGTTGCGTGTGATATTAACTACTGATTTTGAAGTGATTAAAGAATGGAATGCATTCAAATCAAAATACTGAACCCGCGATTCATGGGTGAAACGCTACCTGTTCATGTCACGGTCGTAATTCCGACCCGAAACGAAGAAGCAGCCATTGTCGACACGATTCGTTCCGTACCCAACGACGGTTGGTGCGAAAAACTGGACTTTCTCATAATTGACGGGAATTCTACAGATAGAACCCGTGAACTTGCTGAAAGTGAGGGCGCAACGGTATATCTTGAGGAACGGAGAGGTTACGGCCGAGCCTACAGAACCGGTTTCGCAATGGCACCTGGCGATATAATCGTCACAATGGATGCTGATTGCACCTATCCGGGAGAAGAAGTTCCGGAGTTAGTTCGAAAACTCGTTGAAGAGGACCTCAAATTCATCACATGCGATCGACTACGTCGTGCAGAAAAAGGTGCCATGTCCGGATTGCATGGATTTGGCAACTGGGGTCTATCCGTCACAGCTCGAATGCTATTCTGGTATGGCATCCATGATTCACAAAGTGGAATGTGGGTTTTCTGGAAGAATATCATGGAGAATGATAAGATGCGCCCCACTCACGATGGGATGCCTCTGTCAGAAGAAATGAAGATCAATGCTCGACGCGTTTTCGGCAAAAAGAAGGCGATTGAAGTCAGCGTTCCATACCGTGTTCGTGTTGGCGATGCGGAGATTAACACGTGGGGCGATGGTTTTCTCAATTTCCGTTTTCTTTTCGCCAAGAGGTTTGGAATCAATCGAACGAAGACTGAATGGGGTCCCTGATCAAACATTGTCCCAATCGAGTTCACTGCCTCTCGTCTTACTGGCAGCGTCCTCTACTGATTCTGGTGTGTCGACTGTATCCGAAGTCATCGAAGACATTGCTGCATCCGCTGCGCTGACCTCGGTTGTAGCATCCCATCCTGCCTTTGCACCTGCAGGAGCACCTCCCCACGATTCAATCAGTTCAAGATCACGCGCAAGTGAACGCCGACGATTGAACATAATCAAACCACCAAGAAGGATTGCCACGATTATTACACCTCCAATAACGGTAGCTAAATCACCGCTAAGTTCCTCAAGAAGGCCACCAGAATCGACTGCTCCCTCTACATTGATTGTAATGGCAATTGTGGGTGACACTGTGTCTCCATCCGTTGCCCACGCCTCGAGACGCGCATATCCTCCACCGTTAGGCGTCCATAGAACTGAGCCTGACCAGATACCATCGCCTGCTACCTCGTCTACTCCTGTGCCATTGTCATTGAGTTGGATTGTCGAACCGAGTCCATCCTTAGCAATCCGAGCCTGAACCTGACCTGTTGTTCGATCTGGGTCATCAAGTACCACTGTGATAATGACATCAGTGACCTCGTCAGCACGGATGATTTTCGGATTATGAGAAAGTGAACTCAGCATTGGTGAACTCGATCCAGCTGTGATATTGACCATATCGATGCTAACACTTCCGAGTGAATCGATTACAGTTAGATGGATTAGGTGAATTCCCGGCGAAGGCTGGTAAGTCAGGTTCGGCTGTGTGGAAACAACCGTACCCATGGGGGCATCAATTCTCCATTCATAGCGGATGATATCATCATCATAATCGTATGATTCGGCACCTATGAATTCGAGAGATGCACCCGGTGGCGCATAGGTTCCCTCAGTGATATTCCCTATGACTGCAACAGGGGCTGATGGATCCACCTGAAGGTTTTGCTGATAGATACGGACTGCTCCGGTCTCGTCCTCCAGAGTGAAGGTCAGGGTATGGGCACCAGATAAGAGATAGTCGTTGTACCAGTAATCGATTGTTCCGTTTTCAAGAATCGGCTCAGTGTGTAAATCACTCGTAATTGAAACAGTGAATACATCTCCATCAGGATCGAATGAATTGCGGAAATCAAAGAGTACTGGTCCATCGCTAGACACGCTGATTCCAGGAACAGGAGAATCAAGAATCAAAATTGGTGCACTAGCACTCACTTCGACACGTACCATAGCGGTTGCAGGAGTCCCTGATCCGTCATCGATAGAAAGTGTGACGTCATGAATGCCCTCGGGTAATCGCACATCGACAACCCAGTCACTCCCCAGAGGTTCTGAAAGCAGGTTTGAGGTCCACAAGACACTAACCAAATCCCCATCTGAACCCTCGTATTCGTTGCATACTAAGATCGCGAGCGATTCCTCCGGACAGGTTAGATCCCAGTCTCCTGAACCGCTACCATTGAAGCGGATCAGTTCAGCTGAATCCGTTGTCATTCCTGTCGAAGGTGAATCAATGACTGCGATCGAAGGAGTGTTGTTAACGACCAGTAGGACGTTCAACAGATTCTCCTGTCCAATATGCCCCTCATAGGAATCACCAACACCGAGTGTAATCGTATGTGCACCTGGAGATAGATGACCGACCCAGAGCCCATCTGGAGAAGCGGGCTCTCCTGTGAGTAGATGTGCTGAACGCGACGTCAATAGGTCTCCATCGANGGAGGAATGGAACCTGTAGACAATCGAATCCCCTTCAGGATCGTTAGTCCCCCGTGCATCGAGGGTTACAAGAGAGGAGGAAATGTCACTGTCGCGTGAGATTAGAAGGTCCGGGTGAGGTAATTCGTTGTATATCTCGACCGTCCAAGAATACGTTATGGATGGATTCAAACCATCACCAATGACAAAGACAAGATCGAAAATATCCGATGTCGCATCTTCAAAGGATACGTTGTATTCTAGTGGACAGGAAGGCGGATTACAATCCCCTGGATCATCCGCCCAAGGGGAGAAGGATACATCGAGGCTCGTAGTGAATGGCATATCTTCGGGATCGGTAGANGCGGAGGCATTGAGATGAAGCACCTCAGTGCGTGCAAGTAGTATACGGTTCGTTGCGTCCGCAGATGGGTCGAGAGCAAGTGAGATTGACGGAGGCAAATTCGTCAGCTCAATTCGGCGTGTCTCATTTGCACAGTTAAGCGAAGTATCGCACACCTCGAGGGTCACATCGTGAGTTCCGTCTGAAAGACAAGCNGGTGCCTGATTGTTGACTGTGAGATTAGATCCGTTATCACCACTTACGGCAGCGCAAGCTTGGTGGAGGTTTCCATCGATATCACTCGTCCAAGTGAAGGTCAACGCTTGAGACTCTAAATCCCATGATTCTGTGGCGTTGAATACCACTTCTCCGCCAGANGGGAAGACCTCCTCATCTACTGGCGTAGACCAGATAATCAACGGTGCTTGATCGGGGAGAAGGAGTTCACAAATCACATTGAGGTCTGCATCCAGTGGCGTTGGACCAGTATCGTTGCGCACTGAAGAATACAAGCAACCAGTCCAAACCTCGTTGACCGATGTGCTTCCGAAGGCATCAGTTCTCATTCCAACGAAGGGGCCGAGAACCTTGTTCCCAGCATATGGCATCATCTCAGTAATTGCAGATTCCGTATGATCGAAGGACAGGTTCACCTCGGCATGTGGTAAACCAAATCCGTTCTGATTAACAGCCCATGTATGAATCCGCCACATTTGGTCGAATTGTGCAGTGCCACCTAGATTCAGAGAAGGTGGGGCGCCCGATGAAATCCACTCAACATGGTTGGTAGCACTCGCTCCCGGCTGATTTAGAGCAAGATGACTTGAGTCAGGTATACCATCGAAGGAGATTGTACTGGACTGCACNGTGATTGAACCGGTGCAAGTGGAGAAATCGCTTGANACAACCGACAAGTCGCTATGTGAAGTCAGGCTGAGACAATTCGGTCCAGTAAGAGTAGAAGAATCGAGTGACGATGGTAGACCGGATGCGCCTGCCCCTGTCCAGAACATGCCGCTGTGATTTCCTTGAAGATTCAAACCGTTGATGCGCGCGTCACTAGAACCGATAGAAACAGCGTGAGTAGACGCTTCCTCCTGATGTATTGCCATACCACGAATCGTCACGACGCCCGTTCGAGTGATTGCACTGTTGTCAATCCGAAGAGCTGGGCCAATACCAGTTGGAGTCGCGATTGTATGATTCTCAAGGACTACATCAATGCTTGAACTGAGCATTACACCACCCTGAGCATCGTCAATACTGGTACATGTGCGGCAGGTGACATCCTTGGTCTCAGCAGTCAATGTGTTTGATTCCTCGTAGAGATAACCCACGCCATCTGCAACGCCAGTTGCAGAACCTCCATTCCGCGCTGATACTACGTTTTCCAAGAGCACGTTGTTTGCATCAAAAATATGGACACCGTTCAGTCCGTTATCCTCCACTATGATGCCATCAACCTCNGGATGTGATTCACGGATGTAGAGGCCTACATTGCTACTGTTGTCTACAGACCAGTTACTACCACGAAGGCTTGCCTTGCGCAGATGTATCCCGTTAGAAGCAGCACCTGATACAGATATATCATCGAAGTTAGGCGCCCAATTTACCGAACGCAAATAGATACCTGAACCAAGGTTTGGATCTGATGCACCCACCTCACCCGAACCGTTGACGGTTAAGCCACGAACCGTGGTTGATGGACCCATCATGTAGCCTCTAAAACCGATGCAATCGTTGTCCTCAATGAGGGCATTCTCAATGTATACTCCGGAGGTATTGATGTTCAACGCAGCCGTACAGAGTCCAGGTGCCTTAGCATTCGGGCCACCAGTACCACGTACCGTAAGATCCTCAAACTGAGCATTCATCGGNATATTCGCGTAAAGGGAATGGTTGTAACGTTCGATGAAAACACCAACGTACATCGAGTTCTCAATTGTAGTATCTCGGAAAGTAGGGCGTGTTACTCCTGTTTCAGTGATATGCCGTACGTATACACCATGATCCGAACGATTCACTGTTAGATTTTGGAAAAGAAGAATGGAGTCCTCAACCCACACGCCCGCTGAAACCGCCTGTGTTGCCAAACTCACATTGTGGATATGAGTATCTCGAATGAGTCCTCCAGAGCCACCCCAGACGTTAATTCCTCGAGTAATTGCATCATTAACGCGTAATCCAGTAACAACCGGTGCCGAACCAGCACCTATCGATAGGCCTAGTCCATATCGCCATGTGTTAGCAAATCCGTGGAGGTCCTGTCCCGCCTCATCTATGTGAAGATTGACAATCGTGGGAGTCGCTGAGTTAAACAAATCAACACCAACGTAATCCGGATCAAGAATTGTCAAATTATCGAGCAANGGATTACTCCCGTAAATCGTGGCTCCATAGTCCGCGTTCTGAATCGTAAGGTTACGGACTACTGAACCAAAACCATTCGAGGAGGTGTTGAATTGCAAACCTTCGTGGGATTGTGTAGATATTCCGGAGGTGAGTAGCACCGGAGCCACNTCTGTTCCAAGAACACTCAGGCGCCCATCGACATAGAGNCGTGCACCTAGAGACATCTCAATAGTCGTCCCTGGTAGAACCCGGAGCTCATCGCCAGAAGATACGGTGTAAGAGGATGAAAGTTGGACCGTACCGGACCAAGTCGTAACTGCACGGGGGTGAACTAAGATGGACTCAACCTCCTCAGATTCGAGTCCTAATGGTTGTAACGCACCTATCCAACTTGCAGTCAGGAACAAGGCTACGAGCAAACATGCCTTGCCTGACATGAGTAGGAAACCGGATACCAACATGAATCAATGCACCGGTTTCCTGATAGAAATNGAGATTGAGATTGAACGCATAGTTCAAAGACAGGAGAATGCCGGCTTGATATGGGAATCGTATGGGAGCGGCCTTCGTCCTCATCAAGACTCATCCGGGTCGAGAACGTGATGTCTACGTCGCTCTAGACAATCTCGACGCGGTTCTAGAGGTCCATGTCCTATATGGTGAACACGACCTCATCGTTCGAATAGGAACTGACAACCCCAAAGAACTCGCTCATATTCTGATGAATACCTTCCGAAAAATTGACGGCATTCGAGATACTGAGACGCTTATTACGGTGGATTATTAGGGTGAAAATATGGCTGCCATCGGATTCGTTCTGATTAAGACAGAGACCGGCTCCGAGGCGATGGTTAGAGAGAAACTGGAAGCCATCGATCTTGTGGAAGGACGATGGGGGATCTTCGGTTCCTTCGATGTACTCGTAAAAGTCGTTGCTGATGATGAAGTTGAACTTACTCGATGTATCATGGAACAGATTCGTATAATCAACGGAGTCATGGATACACGGACCTTGATTGGATCAAGAATCTGATTAGATTAGTCGGTGGACGCGCTCAATTAATTCAGACGCTGCAAGTGGACATTCAGCCCGCTGTAGATGATGGACTGCTTCTCGAAGGGCAGGAATCCTGCGGGACGAATCTGTACGAGCGATTAACCTCCACCGTGAGGCGAGAAGTCGACGCCCCAGTGGTGTGAGGTCTGGNATCTGGAGATGGGAAGAGCGCTCAAATCCCGCAAGAAGACCAGGTGGTGGATCCGCCATACGATCAAGCATTGAATGCATTAGACGACAGCGTTCGATATTGTCTGGTTCCGCTTCGATTCTTGCAACAATCATAGGCACATCATCCGGTTGGGCCCGATGAGCTTCAATTCGGAGGCGCATTCGCCGAACAATAGGGTCCCTTGTCCCGGAAGCAACTGTCAACCGATCGAGTACACGCTGTGCAGCATCAACATCATCGAGGTCAAGATAGAGGCGGAAGCGAGAGAGCGCATTTGCGATACGAGCGCCTGCCGTAAGTGGATGTTCGGGTTTCAACGAACTATCGAATGCATCGACAACAGCGAGGATACTAGTCGCGTCTTCCCGACATTTAGGAGTAGGAATCCAATCGTCTATTCTCCGCACAATACTAGACAGAGTAAATCGGATTCTCGACTCTTCATCCATTCGTCCAATTGCAGAAGATTCCAGAGTATCCGCAGCTGAAGAATCGCCTTGAACTCGAAGCATCCTTGAACGTAGAATATCACTCATTGGATTCTCCGATAATAGGGATAGATGAGCCGCAGCCTCATCATATTCAGCACGTTCAAGGCTCAAGCGAGCCGCCTCAAACCGAAGGCGTTCATCGCCACCTGAAGCCTCAAGTGCATCCTCAACAAGAGTGATACTAGCTGATGGAATCACTACGCTGATTTCATCGAGGACCGGCAAGAGGAGGTCAGCAATATTATCCTCACCTGATTTGATTCGGTGATGCATCTCAATACGACGTGCTCGACCACCACTTCGATCAGCCCACTGTCCAGCAAGTTCACTATGGATCTTCACACGTTCGCTAGTTGGCCAATCTGTCATTCGAACTGTAGCAATGAGGGTTTCAATACCGAAAAGATGGGAGCGCCATCGAAGAAGGGCGCGTTCATCCAAGTCAACGAAACCTTCCTCATCCTCAACTTCGTTTCCACGGAGGAGGACAGGTTCGAGAACCACGCGATCTAGAACACTGTGACAACGCTCATCCAGACTCACCAACACATTCTGTTGAACAAAGTCATGAACCGCAGTAGTAGCAATAGGTAGTGCTGAATTGGAATCCAAAAGGGCAAGCGCAAGTGGATGCCCTCCTAATGCTTCAGCAAAGTGAAGGGCCTCTTCAGGGTCCATATCATCAGAGAGCATTTTCGCTGCATTCTCCGGAGTCAAACCTTCGATCTTAACCACAGAGAGGTCACGAAGTGTATCAGGTACAGGTGCTCGGCACGCAATCGAAGTCCCTCCTCTCTCTGTAATTCGTAGTATGAGTTCGATTATTGCGTTCTCGTGCCTTGGGTGTACCTCGTGAATACCATCGATGATTACTAGGTCCTCGGCATCAAGCATACCGACAATCGCTTCCTGACTTTCTGGGCCAGTCAAACCAAGAAGATCATGGGCAATACTACGAACGTCACTGTCGATATCCAGTTGAATCCAGAGAACCTTGTGACCTTCCAAAACCGCACGATGTGCAGTCTCTCTAAGAAGCGACGTCTTGCCGATACCCGCAAGACCAGTTAGAACGAATGTCTCTCCTGAGACCAAGCGCTCAAACAAATCTGTAACCATAGGCTCCCTACCTACGAGATCTATCCTCTCCGGAGCAAAACCAACAATCTCACCGTGAGATTCTTTCTCCGGTTCAATGAAATCTATCGCACGACGGCGGCCTTCAAGTGTCGGATGAACAACTGTGCGCTTGCGTGATCCTCCGTCGATTACATGCGCCTGACGAGTGATAATTAGGCCTGCTTCCTGTAGAGATTTAAGATGAGGGTGGAGGGCAGATCTGACTACGCCAAGTCGCTCACTTAGCCCCGGCAGAGAAGCAGTGCGCGGTACATCCCAAGCACTCACTAAGGACTCTGTCTGCTCCGAGAGCAAACGGAGAAGTCGGTCAGCGAGTGTGAGCGGCACATACCATCGAGGAGGGCGGGAGTTCTTGAGTGTCCGCGCGTTGGTGGACCCATGCCAGTGGATGGTCAGAGTCTCGACCTACCGGCAAAACCCGGAGTATATCTGTTCAAACGCAACGATGAGCGGGTGATGTATGTCGGTAAGGCAACAGTGCTACGCGACCGTGTTCGCTCGTATTTCTCTAAGAATCCAGACCGAATAATGATCCCTTCCCTAGTTGAGGAATCTGATCATGTAGATTGCATCGTGACGCAGAATCCTAGTGAAGCACTGATGCTTGAACGGCAACTAATTCGAAAGCATAAGCCCCGATATAACTCATTACTAAAAGACGACAAGTCATATCCCTTCATTGCCATAACAAACGAAGAATTTCCTAGAATCCTCTACACTCGACATCCTCCCGAAGATGCGGCGATATGGGGTCCGTTTCCAGATGTAGGTGCTGCCAAGCGCGTTATTCAGGTGCTAAGGTATGAGTTTGGAATCAGAGACAAAGATTGCAAAGGGGAAGATGGTTGTATGGCTAGGCATATCGGGCTATGTAAAGGACCCTGCCATGATCCAGAGGGGTATCCAAGTATTGTGAAGGCAGTGACCAGCGTACTAGATGGAGATGCAAGAGTGCTAATTGAATCTCTACAAAGGGAGATGGATGAAGCATCAGAACGAATGGCCTTTGAAAATGCAGCCAAAATTCGTGATATTATTGCAGCTATTCACAAAACATTGTCTCAACAAATTATCCACAGCCGTTTCTACCAAGACTGTGATGCAATCGGATTCTCTTCATATGGGGATGTTGGAACGGTGGTATTACTCCACACAAGAGAAGGGGCTATTCAGGGACAAGTACAGTATCCTCTAATTCATCGAGGAGACATCATGGAATCCATTTCTCTAGTCCTTAGTGAACACTATGCCTCACGAAGGCCGCCTAGGACGTTACTACTTCCAACTCCTGTATCAAAATGGATGGAACGCTGGCTGACTGAACGTAGGAATGGTGCAATCGAGATTCGAGTCCCACAGCGAGGGGAATTAGCCAAACTCCAAGCTATGGCAGATTCTAATGCGCGCATTCATGCTGAACGTAATGCAAAGAGTAAGTCCGGAAGACTTGAGCAGATTGCGGCAGATGACGCAGCGAACTTACTGGGCATGGATTCCCTAGATTACATCGTCTGTTTCGATATGGCGCAATTACAAGGTGAGGAAAGGGTCGGTGCATCTGTATCAATGAGGAACGGTCGGCCTTTGAAAGAGGAATTCCGTACTTACAAAGTGAAAACTGACGCACTCGATGATCTCAGGATGATGCGCGAAGTTGTCGAACGATGGATTCGTAAGCAAGAGGATTGGCCAGATCTTGTTCTACTGGATGGTGGCGAAACCCATCTGAACATGATGAGAGATCTCCTCAATGATCTTGAATTAAACAATTCAATCACATATGCGGCTCTTGCGAAGAAAGAGGAAACGCTCTATCGTCCTAATGAGGCACCAATAATTCTTGATCGAAGGGGGCGCCTATTCATTCACGCAAGAGACGAAGCGCATCGGTTCGTCAATCGCTTCCATCGCAAACGACGAGCACGCTCAGCGATTGCCGATCCTCTCGAAACGATTCCAGGGCTTGGTGCAAAGAAGCTCCAATCTCTTCTCCGTCACTTCGGTGGCAGAAAGGGCATCGAACATGCAACTGTCAAGGATTTGGTCGCAGCACCAGGTATCGGGCCAGCATTAGCTGAACGGATCAGTGAACATCTGCACAGATAATCAGCGAATCTTCTGTTTCATTCGACCCTGCATATAGATCTCCGCAGGATCGTTCTCAGCCCACGGGTCTTCGCCCCATCCACCTGATTCTGACCAATCACCATCCATCGGTACAGGTGGCAAACCATCTTCCAACAGGACCTCCTGAGTATTCTGGATTACTGCACGGCGAGCGCGCTTCTTCTCCTCTTCGAGGATGGCCCGTTTCTTAGCCCTCTTCGCATGACGGCGATACATGAGGAAAATAATGAGCATAGCTAGTGCAGTGAGATATGGTGTCATCTCAATCAGAATAAACTGGTAACCAAGCATGAGTGTGAAAGACAATGTATCCGTAGAATCTGCACAGTCCTCTGTCTCACAGAGAGGTACACGATACGTCACATGTTGACGACCATCGATCGTCTCTACTGCTGCGTTACCCTGTTCGCTATGTATCTCTGCTACTCCAAGACCACGAGGGAATCCAAGGTTCACCTCAACACCTGGCTTGAGTTCAAGGCCCCCACTGGTAGACCCAACTGAAGGAACCTCGGTTGTATAGACTGGTGCAGCAAAGCCACTCATGCCACTGTTGACTGCAAGCCCGTCTACGAAAGAACCCGCTAATGTTTCCATGACGCTTGCCGATATTTGTGCAGGGTTGGAAATGGTCTCAATACCGAACATTTTGCCTTCCATCATCCCAATCCGAATAGTGGTCTTCTCGAGACTTGCCCCAATAGTAATCGGATTCTCATCCGAGAGTTCAGTCCCTTGTATCTCCGTGAATGGACTAATTTCCGTAACAAGAGAAACACCTGAAAGATCGATGACAAGTCCATTGAATTCAACTGGAATACCTTGGGCCTCGAGATCAGCCTTCAACTGATCATTCAGTCCATCCATCTCATCATCGATATCCTGATTCAATTGTTGAATCGAATCATCAATGAACTGCGTAAGTGCAATTGAAAGATTCTGGAAACCCTGATCTGAAACCTCAAGCGTATGATTCGTGTCACCAAAAGGAAGGACCGGGGCATCCACAAGACCAGCAAGCAAGCCGCCTTCTCTATCATCTCCGAGAGCAATCACATGACGGATAAGGTCTGCTGGAATCGACTCTACAGAAATGTAAGGTACATCGTCATCCAATGATTCAGGCAGACCAATCCGGTGAACATGAATTCTCACAGAAGCTTCGAGATCCATCTCAACCTCTCCACTGAACTCTTGAATACTGAAACTGGATAGATCCACGTCAACCTCACTACGAATGCAGGTACGCCATGTGGATAAGCAGAATACATCCTCACTCTCATCGGTACAATCCGTGGTCTCGTAGCATAGAGCATGCTCCCAAGGCCACGGGTTTGGTCCAGTTATCCCGATGTCCGTTGTTTCCGATCCCTCATGCACATAGACGAGTTCAATCATCTCAGGGGAATCAGAGGTGGATCGCAACCAGTCTGGTAGCAGGAGCCGGATTGTGATGTCCGCAGGAGGGATTGTCTCAGGGATGAAATCTCCAATCATGTCTGGATTAATCTCCTTCTCGACGGAAAGGACATTCATCAGAAGAGCAAGATCCTCGTTTCCGATGAACGACACATTGAGCGGGTCGCCGTTGGAGTCGGAGACGTCGAGAAGGCGAGCCGCGAGATCGATGATTCCAAGGTCCATCTCGCTTGATGTCGTCGCAAGTCGGATTGGATAGGTTCCATTCATCGCGTGCTGTCCTTCCACACAGAAACCCGTCGGGCTCAGCTCGGCACAGGTTACCTGAGGGACGTGAGTGAAGTCGAGTCCACCCGTCGCATCCGGAGGTGAGAATGCCACCTCACTGAACGTTACTGGTGTATCCATCATACTCGTGAATGAGTTAGCGAAGTCATCGATTGGCATAATGTCCACAAGATCATTCATGTCGACGTATCCGTTCTCCTGCAGCATACGAATCCCATCGGAAGTAATCCATGGCATGTCAACGCCTGAATCGAAAGGTTGGATTCCCCATGTAGACAGCATTGAGGCATCGAGATGGTTTACAGAAAGGGAAAGAGTTGCAACCGCGGCGGAATCATCGCTCGCATCAATCTCGATTTCGATACTCATCGCTTCATCGTCTGGTCCCAACTGTACCGTCTTGGTTGTCGTCTCACGACGAGACACTCGGATATCTGCCTCAGTTTCCTCTGACCCATCACCGTCTGTTGCATCGCGGTTGTCGATGACCCAGAGACCCGCATTATATTCAAACAGGTTCTCAAACCGTTGCACTTCGACTCCGGTGTCATCGAGGACCTCGAAATTCGCATACGATGGAGGAGTGAGGTCATAGGATACGAGATGACCTTGCTCTGCCACGAGCGTGAAGTTCGTGTCGATTCGAGTCCCCATAGTCAGAAGCCCACGAGCCAATCGCTCATTGTCCTCCTGCCCCTGACCGAGACCGTAATTGCTGGAATCCGATTCTACGGTTAGGACCACACGCATACAAATCGGAGGATTGTAAGCATCCTCGGGTAATGATGCATCTTCATCCGCAGAATCCAGCTCTGGATCGTCGGTACAGGTGATTGGTACCCCAGCCACATCTATGCTCTGGCGGTACTCGACTGAGATTCCGGTTGAGGTACCAAAGGCCGCAGTCAGGGCGGTTTCTACCACATTACCAAATTCTGTCAGCATAGTATCCTTCACAGTCGGACCACTCGGGTTAGCAGGATCAGAAGGGAGAGGGAAGTAATTCCGAATATAGTCCGCTGGCATTCCATCCGAGGTTGTGCTATTGCCTCCTAGATTCACTGAATCGAGGCCAATAGCGGTACGATTGAACTCGTGAATTGCGAACTCCATATCGAGAGTGAACTCCGTCAGCGAATTCATCTCAATCGCGTACTCGGATTCAACCCAAGTAGAACCGGGCGTATCATCATCCGTCCAGTCCCAATCATCGCATATGGTGGCATCCGGATATGGGAACCCAGTTCCAGGGATGTCGTCGCAAATAGTATTCGTCACTTCTGGGGAACCAGGAGGCGGGTCAGCACTAATCACAGGCAGTGTGACAGACACCAAAAGGAGAATGACTAGGGTGCACAGAGCCTTCTGCTTCCTTGTTTCACGCATCTACACGGACTCAGGTCCGCATCCTATAATGCAGTTCCCATCAACTCGCAGTTTGGAGATAGGTCAGATGAGCAACCTTAGTCATGCTGAACGGCTCCGTNAAACATTAGAACAGAGTGTCGAAAACACCAAAATNAGCANCTTCGAAAAACTCCAGTCAGACCTCCCGCGACGCTGGGAGNGATTCGATAATGNGGCGCTNCTTCCCNTCCATTCCTTCACCTCTGACNTGTGGTCAGAGATTATCTCAGAGACATGGTGGGCCAAGGTTGCTGAAGCTCTCGAAGTCGAACGACTCTTTCGTAAAGGAGAAATCAAAGGTGAACGGAGAGAGAGTACGGCTGAACTATTGTATGGAGATGGAGTTGATGTGGAACGTATCGAACACGGTGTACGATTCGTCTACCGGATTACAGAATGCATGTTCTCACAAGGTAATCTAAACGAGCGCGCACGGATGGGACGTATCGACGTAGAAGGGGAACGAATTCTGGACCTCTATGCAGGAATTGGCTACTACACACTACCATTGCTCGTCGGTTCAAAAACGACTGAGGTCACCGCTACCGAGTGGAACCCCAACGCAATCCGTGATCTACACAAAGGTCTACGAAAAAACGGTGTTGCGAATCGTTGCATCGTGCTTGAAGGAGACAATAGAACGCATGGAGAACGGCTTCAAGGGTGCTTCAATCGAGTTATTCTCGGCCTCTTGCCGCAACCTTGGGAGGGGTTACGAACAGCGGTTGAAGCCCTTCGCCCTGAGGGTGGCATTCTTCACGTCCATGGTGTAGCCCCGGTGGAAAATCCTGATTCTTGGGAATCAGAAGTAATTCATCGATTGAAGGGCATTGTTCCAGATTCAAATATACGATGTGTAGNACGAATCCGTGTCAAATCCTATGCTCCACACTGGGANCATCGTGTTCTAGATGTCAGCATAGAGCCCTGAAATCGTTAGGCTCATCAAATCGAAGTTATTGAGAGTAACATGGCCGGACAGCCAAAGCCACCTGAGGCCGTTCTGCTGACCGATTTTGAAAATGATACCGAGAGCGAGGCCGATACACGCCGCGAGGTTCGGCAACTGAATCTTGCAGCAGTAGCAACTGCCGGTTTCACGGTTCTGATTTTACTTCTCTCCATGGTTTGGAACGGTGATCACTCTATCGATGATAATGATATTCTCAATGAAGAATGGTGGTCNGTTCCACTGGAAGATCGTTGGCTTATGGATCTGAATATGACTGGTGAACGTAGCCAACTCCCCGAACAGGGGCCTTACAACTGGACTGGACCGAGTGAATACTTTGTCGAAGTAGATCTACCGGCATCCGAACAGGATGCAGGTTTTCCAGGCCCTGCTCTAATGCACATCGCCTTGTGGATGCCAAATGTCCCTGAAGGTACAACTGTTCCAGTCATTGCCACAGTCCACCCATACTACGACTTCGGTGGAGAGGGTGTTGTAGGTGATGACTCAAATCCGAATACTGTCCCTGATCGCGGTGTCGGAGAATGGGTGCTTGAGCAGTTCGTACCACATGGNTACGCACTCGCGCAAGTATCGACCTTCGGAACTGGTCAATCTACACATTGTCAAGATGTCAAAGGACTAGGTGAACAAACTGGAATTCAAGCTGCTGTTGAATGGCTCGGGACTCAGGAATGGTCGAATGGAAACGTTGGGCTGATGGGTAAATCGTATGCAGGCACCACCAACTGGGAGGCAGCACAGAACCCTTCGGAGCACCTGAAGACAATCGTACCCATATCTGGCAGCATCGGAGTCCAACAGATGTTCTACCGTAACGGCAGTAGTGAGTCGCGAGCAATGCTTTACGATGCTCTCTACGAAGGTGCGACAACAGATGCAACTGAAGATGACATGCGAATGTGTAGCGACGATGTCATTGGTCCAGTTAGTCCGTTTACCACTTGGGCCGGAGCCGGTCTAGGCGGCGATGAGTGGAACGACTACTGGGATGAGCGCTACCATCTGCAAGATGTAATCGACAATTACGAAGGCAGTGTATACATCGTATGGGGTCTGCAAGATTGGAACGTCGACCCTTACCATGCATTCCCAACTTATCGAATGTTGAACGACGCAGGTGTTCACACGCGAGTAATCTCCGGCCAATGGGCCCACAATTATCCTGATCAACCTGAAATTCACGGGGGACTCACCTCTGGATATGGGGAAGAAGCATATCCCAACATGAGTCGAATGGATTGGGCCATCGAAATGTGGAACTGGTTTGAGTACTACCTGAAGGGTAACGGTGAGGAACCTGCTGCTCACGCGCAAATGCAGACGCATGACGGTCGCTGGCACGTAGAAGAAACCTGGCCACCAGAGGATATGGAGTGGACTATGATGGATGTATCCACTTGGGATTCAAACGGAGGCATGTCGGTCTCCGCGACCTCGTCTCTAACTGTAACCTCACCCCCAATGGAGGAGGATCTTCACATCCAAGGGATGCCGACATTCCATGTTCGTGCCAGCACCGGACTATGCAACGGGGGCCAACTCTTCGTAACAATGCGGGATGCAACTGAGGACCTACGCCTTGGCCATGCAACAATGGATGTTCGGTATCGAGATGGTGGCTATGAATCACAAGCAGCAGCACCACTGAGCGAATACACCATGATGATGGAGTTCAATCCGATGGATGTCCGCGTTCCTGCAGGCCATTCGATTGAGCTAGTAATCACTGAATCTGGTGAGGACTATCTGCCAAGTCCCTGCGCTGCCATCGGTATGACAATTTCTGGCGGTGAGCAACCACTAGGCCTGCCGCTCACGGATCGAAGTGATAATGCCGAAGAATGGTTCAACGTTCCACCCTGGTGGGATACTCAAATGGAAGAATAGGATCTTTCCTAATCTTATTCTTCGTAGGCGAACCAGTCCTCTTCGTCAGGAGGGCGGTACCACCACTGACCATCCTCGTCTTCCCACCATTCAACGCCGTCCTCATCAACCTCGATGCCGTCGTCATCCTCGGACTCTTCAGCGGTATCTTCCTCTTCACTAATCATGCCCTCTTCGATCATGATCTTACGCTTCATCTTCTCCGCTTCTTCTTCATCATCGCCGAAGACACGCCCACCGCCTGGGTCCTGCGCTTGGACCTTCTGATGGTCACCAGATGCAATTGCTTCATCGGATTCACGCATGAATTCCTCCGCCATCCTTTGACGGTATTCGTCATACTCGTCAGCGCCCCATGAACCCGTAGAGTCTGATCGAGATCCTTGAAGAAGATCGTCAAGGTCGACGTCCTTACCGACCTTCAACTCTGGTGCATCTGGGATATCATCAGAATCATAGAACTCATCGGATCCATCGCCAAGTCGAGCGAAGGACTTGTCGTCAGGATGAGCATCCTCGACCTCCTCAATCAGTAGGTCATGCTCCTCATCATCAATTTCACCTTCCTCATAACGGCGCTTCACAATTCGAGCGAAACGATCCAACTGGTCTGCAAGTTCGTCATCATCATCACCAGCCTGTTTGACAGTACGCTCAAACTGACTCATCAAGCGGTCGTAGGGGTTACCACCAAGATTCCCGATGAACTTGCCGAAACCGCCGCGCTTCCTCTTCGCCATGTCGATGACCGTATACGACTCAGGGTCGAACCCTCATTAGTGCTTCGCGACATCGAAGGGGCATGGTCGAGCCGTGGCTTCTGGATGCAGCAGCGGCATACAACCGGCACTCATTAGAGCAGCGTGACGGTTATCGAGGGCTCATACTCCTTCCCGTAACCCATCTCGAGACAATCCTCGATTGGGCCTTCCACTCTCTTCCGGATGAGATTCTTGTCGGATTTGATCCAATGATGGATTCACCACACTCTGAGGATGTAGATCAGATGTTCATGGGCGATGATTATCGCTCAGGACTTCATCAGGGCGAGGGATTCATTCTCGGAGAACCACATCTCGTTAATCGTGGTGATTCCTACTCCGTACACCATATTCCAGAGGAATGGGTGGACGAGGTCTTTGCTGCGGATCGTGGGGGCCGTGGTGGACGTTTCACACACTGGTTACACACGCACCCAAACGCCGTCGCTATCCCATCAGGTGCAGATGCGGATGCAGCGCAGTGGACTGCTGGGGTCGACATGATTCTAGGCATCCAATTCACGCCCGAAGGACCGTTGCCTTGGTTTGACAACGTAGAGGGAGTTCGTCGACCATTAAATCCAGAAGAGGCTGCAAAACGTGTTGATGATATGAAGCCAAATGGGCGGCGAGGATGGGCGCGTGTCCGCCACTCAAGGGAGCAACGATCGGTTCTGGGAAGAGCACCCACGGGACATCGAATCCACGGTTTGGAACTTATCGCATTTCATCGAACTGGGGTTGGAATCAATGTGGTCTTGGTCGATGATAATGGGCGACCCATCGGAATTGACCACTAAACCAATCAAGTTGGATTAACAGTTTGGAACTTCTACAATTCGGACTTGAAACCAATGCGACGATAATGCCTGAGTTCCTCTATACTCATTCGAATGTCATCCAATGCACGGTGTCCGTCTCCCTTGTGATACTGAGGTGCTTGATACCAGATATCCATGAGGATCTTGACTGTTGTCACATCGACAGACCGGTAGTGGAAGAACTCGTGAAGAATTGGCATGTAACGACGTAGAAAACGACGGTCTTGTCCAATTGTGTTGCCGCATAAAGGCGATTGATTCTCGACGCAATGCTCCTGCAGGAATGCGAGTGTTTCAGCCTCAGCATCCTCAAGGGATGTCTCTGATGAACGAACCTGTTCAATCAAACCATTAGCAGTATGATGTCGGACATTCCAATCATCCATTTTGTCCAACTCCTCCTCCGGCTGGCGGATAATGAGATTCGGCCCCTCTGCGATGATATTCAGATTACCGTCGGTAACAATGGTTGCAATCTCGATTATTTTGTTCTCGACCGGGTCCAAACCGGTCATCTCAAGATCAATCCAGACGAGGCGTTCGGAGGTCATAGTGCTCGGGTCTGGTTGACCTGACTTAGTGGTTCGGACGGGACTGACAGATGGGCAGGATGAAAGAGGGTTGAGTTACGGAACCAACATGGAGGATGGCACCATATCGGAACGGGTAGGATATCTCGAAATCCTGCAAGTCAATCCGACCTACCGGCGATACTTCATCGCCAACGTGCTGTCAATGGTTGGAACATGGTTTACAACGATTGCATTGTTCATACTTGCTGCCGATATTTCTGGGCTCCCTGAACTAGCCGTTGGAATAGTGCTTGTACTACGCATGTTCTCTCTCGCCTTACCTCAACCATTCACAGGGATGCTCGCCGATCGTTTCAGCCGTAAATGGCTAATGGCAATCTCCCATGTCTTATCAGCTGCATGTGCACTACTCCTACTGTTTGTAGACGGGCCCGATGATGCGGTATTGTACTATAGCATGGTAATCATGCTCATGGTACTGCACGCTGTTTACGTCCCAGCGGAATCAGCTGCAATTCCTAACCTCGTAGGCGAAGGGGAGGCTCTCATCACAGCAAACGCGATGAACTCCGCCACATGGTCTGCATCCCTCGCTATTGGTGCAGCACTAGGTGGCTTCGTAGTCGCAGCATACGGTACGGATGTAGCATTCGTGATTGACGCTGCAACCTTCCTAGTATCTGCATTGATGATTGCGACGCTTACAATCCCTCAAGAGAAAGTCGAGAACCCTGGCACAATTATCGGAGGTGGAGTTCGTCTTATTCTCGATGGATTTCGAAGGATCCGCCGCACGCCACCAGTATACCGAATCCTAAGCGCGAAAGCGCTGTGGTCAATAGGAGGTGGAGGGCTAGTATACTGCCTCGTAATGATTGGTGACGAAATTGGTGTGGCAGATGTCGCCGCTGGTATTGGCGTGCTTTTTGCAGCACGAGGCATAGGCTCAGGACTTGGCCCAATTGTTGCTCGTGCGGTTCTGCGCGAACGAAGTAGGTGGCCATTCTACCTTGGAGGGCTTGTGTCCCTCTGTGGAATCTTCTATGTTCTCGTCGCACTAATCCCGTGGACACCTTGGATTACCGTCCTCGTGCTACTCGCACACGCCGCAAGCGGTGCCAATTGGGTACTGTCAACAGTTATGCTCCAAGAAAGAACTGAAGACGATTGGAGAGGTAGGGTGTTTGCAACTGACTTTCTTCTAATGACCACAGTCAATGGAACCTCATCGTTGATTGCTGCCTTGATGATTGCATACGTAGGAATTGATCTGAGAACGTTAGTACTCATCTTCGCTGTCGGTCAGACAATTTCAGGATTAATATGGCTCTCAGTTATGTTACCGGGTGAGCGACGCTACTTTGTTGAAAATCAAGACAAAAGCGGAACGAGCGCATAAATTACGACCAGTGGGAAAATGGACATCACCATATCCACAACAAATGCCTGTGCATCGAACTTGATTTGCTGATCCACAATTTTCTGAGCTTGAGCATCCACCTTGTCAACTGCCAGACTTGCAATGTCACGCGCAGCAGCACCTACCGTCTTCACTGCAGCCTTGGCTGTGTGGAATGGATTGAGTTTCAACGGATTCTTGAACAACGATTTCGCATGATTCTTGACGACGTCTACAGCGTTCTCCTCCGGTTCATCAGTGATATCCATCGTAGCAACCACACCAATAGCAGAACGTGTCCACCGTAATGCTCCTAATCCATTCTTGACGACAGATGGTGGGAGATTCATTTCGATTAGTTGCTTGACTTTCTTTCGTGTGCTCATGCTTCGATAAATTTCTGCAACTATCCACAATCCGGCGAAACCTACCATTAGGTACATCCTCATATCATTCCAATCTACGTCAGTCGGATTCCCAAGTACAATCCGGATTGTCAACGCTGCTAGACCAGGAAGTAGAAGAGTTCCTATCTCACGAGCTAGAAAAGACTCAATCCCCTTGAGTCCAAATGCATTCTTGATAGAGAGAAGAGCACGAATGATGCTACGTATCTCCGGATTGTAACGACGAATCAATTCAATCGTCGGTCGCATTACAAGGATGTAACGAATGATGAAACCAACTATTACGATGTAAAGGTAAAATGCCCACGCGTCCGCTGGAGGGACGCTGAAAGAGAAGGGACCTAGGGACCACTCCATGAATGCTCATGGTAGAAGGCCCGGCATGAAGGTTCACCCTGAATTGAGAGTTACTCGAAACTTACATCCACTTCCATCATCTCACTAACGGAACGACATACTGGACAAGCACAACCCTCAGTCTTGAGCCAGTCCCTATCCGCATCTGACAAACCATCGGGTAATCTGATTTTGACGTCGAGTTGAGCCACTCGTCGCGGATTAGAGCCCATGGATTTCTCCACACTACCACTCATCCCATTGACATCGATATCACGCGCATTCGCACGAATTCCGATTATGGTCATGATGCAAGTGAGCATCGAGGTTGCGAGTAAATCCGTCGGAGAGAATGAGGCACCTCTTCCGTGATTGTCTACCGGAGCATCTGTGATCAACTTGGCTCCAGAGGGGTAATGTGTTGCAGTGCAGCGGAGATCTCCGTCGTAGGTGGCGTCGATGCGGACCATGAGTACCAACGGCGCATACTACTCGATGAATACTCAGGCGGTGGACGAGGGAATTCTCGGATCAACAAGACGACGCCATAGCGGCGGAATTAGAGCTAACCAAAAACAGCCATAGTAGCCAGTGGGTAGTGATGGAGCATCATCGTATGGTTGCAATCTCCAGAACGGTTCGCTAGCCTTGAGATGATGTGCAGGATGGCGGGTTAGTTCTAGAAGTGTCCAACGCGACCAACGTTCCTCTGATTGCCAAGAATGCATCTCTGTCTGTCGTTCTCCAATCTCACGATTAAGTCCGTAATGTCGTATGTAGTTGATGTATTCCAGCAAGAATATTGCGAAGCCTGCTTGGATGAGGAAGGCTACTGTCATTGCCGAACCAAGTCCTGCGTAAATCCCAGCGACGAACAATACTTGGACAAAAAAGCCACGAATAACGGGGTTACGTAATCCCGTTCTTCCCTTACTAGTATGCACACCCATTGCATCCAGAAACTGTCCGGGAACGGTCCTCAAGAAGAACCAGTACACCGATTCACCCTGCTTTGCACTCGCAGGATCGTTCACTGTCGATACGTGCTTGTGATGAGTGAAATTGTGCTCGGTGGTAAAATGCAGGTAAAGTACTGAAAGCAGATTTGCTCGACCCACCCACCAAGAGAACGATCGTGGCTTTGTATGGCCAAGTTCATGCGCAACGATGATTCCGGAAGCACCTGAATTGATGCCAGTGCTAATGCCTGCAACTAAGAGAAGCCAATTGATTCCATTCTGACTCGCGAAGTAAAAGAGCGAACCTAGTGTGATGAATTGCATGAGAGCATGCACATAGAGCAGTGCCTCAAAAGGAGTGCCGGAATCACGGGGCGGCCTAGGCTTCTCGGCCTTACCCATCATAACATCAAGTAGAGGGCCCAAGCCAAGCATGAAAATTGCACCAGCTGCTACCCAATATCCTCCCACAATATTTCCACCGATTACAATCAATGGATTGAGAAGACCGAGAAGATGCCACGACCATGCCTCGGGCCGGAGTTCAGCCATGCTACCGGTTCAGACCTCACAGATTTCAATTTCATCCCCATAATGTCTGCCAATTGCTAAATCCCTAACGATAAACTCCGAAGTCATGGACACTGACCATTGTGCTGACCTTATGTGTGGATGTGGCTATCGAGGTGCAGCAGTACCACGCAAACAACACATGGAATGTCCAAAATGTCATCGCGTTGTAGAAGCGTGTTGTGAAGGCGTTCCGATCTACGACTGATCTGTCTCGATAATTTCAATTCGGAAAGAATCGCCATTATGCCCCCAATTCACTTTTCCAGGTTCATTCTCGTCGAACATGTAGTACTTTGTCCCCCATTCCTTTCCGTACTTCGGATGCTCGTTCTCAAAGATTAGAACGATTCGTTCACTCCATGTTCCGAAAACTCCAATCCCGGCCTTAGCGGGAACTCCATCGACCAGAACATCAGTCAAAACCGGGGGACCAGGGTTATGTCCAGGTGGGTCCATCATTCCTCTATCATTCGATACTAACAGATCCGCACCCGAAACTGCAGGACGCGTCTTTTTCTCATCCATATCTAAACATCGAGAAGGTCACCTATGAACCTGAGTAATTAGAATTCAAGACTCATACAACGAAGTATGTTTCTTCCTGACCTTCGCTACCTTCGGAGCAACGACAAATGAACAGTATGGGTTCTGTGGGTTATTGGCAAAATAGTCAAAGTGGTAAACTTCGGCTGGATATACTGGATAATCAGCGAGTTCAGAAACCTCAGTGACTATGGCATCTCTAAACCAATCTCCAACCTCTTTCAACACTAAGTCGAGAGTGGTACGCTCCTCTAACCCGTTAACGAAGACGATGCTTCGGTATTGAGGGCCGACATCGTTGCCCTGTCGGTTCAATTGAGTTGGATCATGAGCAGTAAAAAAAACGCGAAGAAGGGTTGCATGATCTATGATAGAAGCATCGTATTCGATATCCACGATTTCGGCATGGCCAGTGTGCTTACCACACACCTGTTCGTAAGTAGGATTCTCAACATGGCCGCCAGCGTATCCAGGAGCCAATGATGCAACTCCACGAAGTCCTTTGAATGCCGCCTCGATACACCAGAAGCAACCACCACCAACTACGAGGCGTTTCATGCACAGGGGAAAGTGCTCGACTGTTTGAATCTGCATGTTTCATCGACGATGCGTTGAAGCCGAGAACTGCAGACGGTGATTCGCCCGACCCAACCCCTCTGCGGGATTTGTGGTCTGGGAGGTATACCCCCATGCAGAGTCCTGTGACTAAGATTGAGCCGGCCATCAGGGCAAAGCTCGCAAAGCAATCCTACCATCTCGTCGGAGAACACGGTGGCGTCAAAGTATGCCACTGGACAAAAGAGAGTCTGAAGAATGATCGCGCATGTTACAAGGGTACCTTCTACGGTATCGAGAGCAGCGGTTGCATGCAAATGGCGCCCAATGTCGACACTTGTAACCTCGCCTGTACCTATTGCTGGCGTGAGCCACATTCGGAGACACTCAACAAGGTTGATTCGGATCCAGAGATGTTGTTCTATGAGTCCGTACGAGCACATCGTCGTCTCTTGACTGGTTTCAAAGGCCATCCAAGCGTCCCTCTAGAGAAATGGCAAGAAGCCCAAGACCCGAAGCATGTTGCAATCAGTTTGAATGGTGAGCCAACACTGTATTCCAGGCTAGGTGAATTCCTCGATATATGTCACCAACATGGAGTTTCGACCTTTCTCGTAACTAACGGAAGCCTTCCAAAGGTCATTGAGAAACTCGATACATTACCAACACAACTCTATGTTAGCGTGGATGCTCCTAATCAGGAGATCTTTAACCGAATTTGTAAGCCGAAATTCGACAGCCACGCATGGGACAAGTTAGAACAAACGCTTGAGTTACTACCTTCACTCGACACGCGCACTGTATGCCGTCATACACTAATCAAAGGTGAATCTCTCGGACACCACGAAGACTACGCACGCCTCGATAACATCGCTGACCCAATGTTCATCGAAGCAAAGGGGTACGTCTACGTCGGTAACAGTCGTAACAACCTATCAATCGAGAATATGCCCAGCCATGACGATGTCATGTCTTTCTCCAATGCCCTAGCACCTCTCGTTGGTCGAGAGGTACTTTCAGATCGCAGAGAAAGTAGAGTGGCATTAATTGGAAAAGAAATGATACCAGTTACACTTCCAGAGAAAACTAGAGATTTTCCAGCGGATCTTGGGATTGCAAAACCCCAGAATTTCAAACTCCCTTCATTCCAAAATTGAAATTTAGAACCAAAATGCTACATCAATACCGTTATTTGGGATGTTAGCACCCGTGCGCCCATGAAGACCAGTGCTAACGCTATTTTGATTGCCCTTTTGTTGTGCTTATCCACAATCCCAATGACAGTGAGTGCACAAGGAGAATCAATTCAGAACGAAGTCGCCTACGGAATCGAATACGATTGGTCCAATCTGGATGATGACTTCGATTCCTTGACCGGAATCAACCTGAACGAAATTCTCTCCCGCACCATGTTGGCGGCAACTGATGCAGGCCTCACCCTGACTGTTGCTCAACTCTCAACCGGGTCGAGCAACATCTACGTTGAGTCGGCAGAAGACCGCACAGCGACAACCATCGAGATTGATGATGAATCCCATTCGGTTTGGACACGAGCTACGGATGTCACTATTCGTCACGCTGTCCTCTTCGATTCCGCTCTCGTAACAGAATGGATTGATTCCTCCGGCTCTGATCCAACTGGATTCGATGGATACCTCAGTGTTGATTCTGAAAACGCAGTTGCAGTTGATGTAAACATGATCGAGTATCTCGATGACGACTACAACCTCTACGGCATTGACATGGACTTCTCCCTAGCATCCGAGGTCTCAGTCGAGTACCAGATGGATGCTGGCTTGGAAGGCGCCGGTGAGGAGTTTGACTTCGCTTTGAAATTCGGTACAGGATTCGACCTCAACGTTCCCGAGGCAACCGCAGAATGGCGCCTTGGTGAGAAGGCCCCCTTCTTCCCAGTCGTATCGACCTACGAAGATGTCGAGATTGAGTGCGCAGATGATGCAGCATTAACCACCAGTGGCTCTGAGGCTGATCTCAAGATAGAGTGCGGCACCTTGGAGGGAGACTACTCTGTTTCTACAGGATTCACCTTCGATCTTTCTGACATCCCAACCGAAAACTTCGGTATGGACGCCGGCCTACTAGATATCTCGATTTCAGATGAAATCAGCAGTACCGGTGGTTGGGACACGGACATGGAGGATTTCCTGGAGGCGGATGACGACGATGACGAGTCAGATGACCACCATGACGAGTCAGATGAGCACCATCACCATGGAGATGGAGACTATCACCATGAGCATAGTGGTGACGATGAGTCGAC
>PATD01000013.1 GCA_002713585.1 Methanobacteriota archaeon | reverse complement strand
GATGCAGGCATCCGTGTGATGGGTGACTTCGTTGTGAACCATGTCCACGAAGACCATCCGTATCACGTCGAGCATCCGGACTGGTTCAACGAGGGATGCATCTGCGGTGAGCCAGGATGCGATTGGACAGAGAATCGCCTCGAATGCTTGTTCCGAGACTACATGCCTGATGTGGATTGGAAGAATCGAAATGCATCTGAACAGATGATTGAGGATGTTTTGTGGTGGATTGAAACCTTTGATCTCGATGGTGGTCGGATTGATGCGGTGAAGCATGTTGACGATCTCGCAATCACCAACCTTGCGGTTAGGATTAACGAACGGTTCGAGACAGCTGGTACAGACATCTACCTCAAGGGTGAAACTGCGATGGGGTGGGCGGGACACGATCTCGCATCAAACGCAGAGCAGTATGATACAATCAACCAGTATATCGGGCCGAATGCCCTCGATGGTCAGGCGGATTTCGTGTTGTATCATGCTACCTCTGACCGAGTGTTTGCAACTGGCCAGGATGACTACATTCACCTTGACTATTGGACGGCTCGAAGTCAAGATCAGTACACAGAAGGCGCAGTGATGGTTCCTTTCGTCGGGAGTCATGATGTCTCTCGCTTCACTTCAAGAGCTGATCCTGGAACTGCGGATGAATGGAACCAGTGGGTTGAGCAAGGCCTTCCAGGTCAGCCTGGAACAGATGATCCATACCAAGCATCACTTCAGGCCCACGGATGGTTACTGACTACTCCGGGTGCACCTATGATCTACATGGGTGACGAATACGGTGAGTTTGGTGGTGCCGATCCGGATAACCGTCACATGTGGAGGGATAATGCTACTCAGAATGACCGTGAACGAGGTCTTCTGGAGAATATCAGTCAGTTGGGACTCCTAAGATCTGAGTTGGATTCCCTTCGCCGTGGAGGTTACTTGTCCATTCACAATGCATCGGATATCGTGGTGTTCCAACGTTCGATTGGTGATCAATCTAGTATCGTCGCCTTGAATCGTGGAACGACGAATATATCCATCGATATAGGTTCGTTTTTCATCGATCATCGTACTGTATTCGGTGATGGTGGAATCGAGAATGGGACCACGCTTCTCAATGTGACATCGCATAGCGTTACTATTCTCACGAACGAGACGGCAATACTGGAGCCAGAGCCCGAACCGATTTTAGGGTGCACAGATTCGACTGCGTTAAACTACAATTCTGCTGCAGAGGTGGATGACGGTACATGCACGTATCCCAGCCCTGATCCAGTCCAAGGGTGCACAGATTCGACTGCGTTAAACTACAATTCGACTGCAGAGGTGGATGACGGTACATGCACGTATCCAAGTCCTGATCCAGTCCAAGGGTGCACAGATTCGACTGCGTTAAACTACAATTCTGCTGCAGAGGTGGATGACGGTTCTTGTGATTACCCTAGTCCGGAACCTGAGCCAATCAATGGCTCCAATTCAACTGATTCTCCGAATGGAATGGGGAACGAGACAAATTCAACTACAGATCCTGATCCCGTTGTCTGCCCGACAGATATCTGCTGGGATGGTTCATCAAGAGACCCATCGGATTGCTCATGTCCAGATGAATTGGAGAATGTCAGTGACGGAAATCTAACCACCATTGTACCTCCTGTTGAACCAGATGTGACCGATTCCGTCAATGAGGATGAATCAACGGCAGGAATAACCACGCGAGTGATTCTCCTTGGGGGTATTCTGATGTTCTTCGCTCTGAGTACATTAGCGATGATAACTCGTCGTTCATGAGGTGCGTGGGCGGAGTCGAACAGCATTCTCCCTGAACCATTCAACATATGGACTGTTCAAATCATCCCATTCAAAGGTCCAATTCCAATTATGTTCTGTTGTACCAGGTGTATTCATACGCGCTTCTGAACCAAGTTTTAGCACGTCCTGCAAGGGTATTATGCAGAGGAAAGCAGGGGATTTAATCGCAGTATGTATCATCAATTCAACGGGCTTTTCACCCCATCCAACCGTGGTATCGTTATCGTGTGTACCTGTGTATACTACCATGTTTTCTCTATGGTTCTCAGGATGGTGTGGATTGTCAGCATCTTCGTTTGAGAATTGAAGAACTGCCATACCTGGAATCTCGTATCGTTTCCGTAGATTTTCTACTGTTTTTGGGATGATACCTAGGTCTTCTGCGATAATTCCGTTTGGGTATGTATCTTTGAGAATCTTGAGTAGATCGTCACCAGGCCCATTTTCCCATTGACCATATTCAGCAGTGGAATGATGCGCTGGAATCGACCATGCTGATTCAAAGGCACGAAAATGGTCGATTCGAACAAGATCAAAAAGGTCGAACATTCGTCTCATACGCCTCACCCACCAATCGAAATTTTCGTCGCGATGACTCTCCCATCGGTACAATGGAGTGCCCCAGAGTTGCCCAGTATCAGAGAAGTAATCAGGTGGCACACCTGAGACGTGTGTGGGTCCCCCCTCCTCATCAAGGTGGAACCGATGGGGGGCTGACCAGACATCTGCTGAGTCGTGAGATACAAAGAAGGGGATGTCTCCATAGAGGCTAATTCCCATAGATGTGGCCATTTTCCGAAACCGCATCCATGCATGATTGAAGCGGGCCTGTTGTTCACAGATTTCCTTGAAACGAAGCTTCTCTTTCCCATTCAAATGGCAATCATTCCCAGTCCTACACCCTTCAGGCCATTCGGTCCATGGTACCTCATCGAATCGTTCCTTTAGGACTCGGAAAAGCGCGTATTCCTCTACCCATCCACCTTGTTCCTCACAGAATTTAGTGACCTCCGATTCCGTAATTTCTCTTTGATCTTGGGGCAGAAATAATTCCCAGCCAGCGAAGGCAGACGATGATGCATAAGGTGACCCATGTGGGTCAGGGGGATGGATGGGGAGCATCTGCCAGACCGATACACCGATATCTTGGAGATGGTGGAGGAATCGAATCGCGCCGTTCTCACCGAGGTATGGTTCGGGAAGGCTAGTCAAATGACAGAGGATTCCTAGGCGTCGTTCTAATTTCCCCTGATCCATCGTCTCAATCCATCCTGAATTGATCATAGAATCCAATGTAATCTTGAATCATTCTTGCTCCAGTGAATCCCGCACTAACGGCCATTGAGGCCTGCATTATGCGGGTCCATTTTTCTTGATCGTTCTCCCAAACTGGGAGGACTTCTTGCTCAAGGATTCGATACAGGGCCCTTACGTCCCGCTCGTCGTCACGTTCAGCTTCAGAATCCCCGATAGCCCAGCCATTGACGCCGTGTATGCATGCCTCGGGCCACCATCCGTCGAGGATGCTGAGGTTTGGAACACCATTCATGGCTGCCTTCATTCCACTTGTTCCAGAGGCCTCCATTGGTCGAATTGGATTGTTTAGCCATACATCTACTCCACCAGTCATTACCTGGCCAATCTCCATTGAATAATCCGGGAGGAAGGCGACTGGGATCTCATTCTGTAGTTCCTCTGCGCCTTCGAAGATTTGCCGAATAAGGGCCTTACCTCCTTCATCCCTTGGATGTGCCTTTCCTGAGAAAACGAACTGAATACGGTCGGCACCAATCGCGCGCAGCCGTTCAAGGTCTGAGAATACGAGATTTGCTCTCTTGTAGGTCGCAAATCGGCGGGCAAAACCGATGGTGAGTAGTTTGGGTTTGAGTTCAACACCTGTGCGTTCCTTCACCATTTTTCGCAGTGCTTCCCGATTCTCCTTGCGTGCTTTGGAAAGAGAATCTCTGGGGATACTTGGTGCCTCAGAGATTCGATTCGGTTCACTACGCCACCCCTCGAGTTGTTCATCGAAAAGTGCCGCAGTAGCGGGACTCGTCCATGTCCTGTGATGGATTCCGTTGGTGATAGGGTGAATCTTGGTGCCCGAAAACATCTCTGAGGCTACTTCTGCATTGAGCCTCGATACAGCGTTCGTTTTTCCACATAGGCCGATACCAAGATGGCTCATTGAACAGGTGTCTCCACTGTTTGCCACTTGTTTTGCATCGGCGGGCAGGAGTTCACCGAGAACTTGCTCCACATCCTCCCAGGCAAACCGATCATGCCCCGCAGGTACGGGTGTGTGAGTAGTGAAAAGTGTCTTCCTCCTCAATTCATCCCTCGACCAGCCTCTGTTCAACATCTCCAAAGCTGCGAATGTACAATGTCCCTCATTTAGATGCAAACCCTCGATATCTACAGAAAGAGCATCGAGGGCATGGATTCCTCCGACCCCTAGGAGGTATTCCTGTCGAATCCGTGTTGAGTCATCTCCACCATAGAGGCGTTCTCCAAGATTGGCGAAATTTTCCGGATTATCAGCATGTCTCGTATCAAGGAAAATGACATCCACGGTTGAGCCGTTGATTCCATTTACAGACATCTTCCAGAGTCGTGAGTAGAGTCGGGCGCCATCGAGAGGGAGCGAGATCTCTATGCCTGTATCTTCCAGATGTTGTGATGGATCGATATCCCTGTAGGATTCTGTCTGAATCCCTCTCTCATCGAGGTGTTGAATCCCATACCCTTGGCGATAGAGAAGTGTGACTGCGACAAGATCGACTCCTGCATCTGCAGCGGATTTGATGTGGTCTCCCGCAAGTACACCGAGTCCTCCAGAGTAGGTATGTAAATCGGATTTTAGCCCGATTTCCGCAGATATGTAGACGATGGACATGGCGGTATCACATCCAACTCGGAGTAACCCAATCCGCTTCCTGAGGGATATAATTCATCCTACAACCCAATATGGTCGAAATTGAGGTGAAAACCATATCATTGTGGCAATAAACGGAAGTCCATGGGTCGCAGGAGGGGAGTCGGAGTATCTCTTCTGGTTGTCTTCCTGTTCATTGGGCCAGGTATGCTGGGGATTGCCTCTGCGGTGACACCAGAGGACATCATAATCGATGGCGATCTCAGCGATTGGTCCACAGATACAACGATGGGAACTGATGCCAATGGAGTCGCTACCTATCTTACCTGGAACCAAACGCACCTCTCCTTCGCTTGGGATGGCACTGACCTATCCTCCACTGATGAAGGCGCGGATATTTTCGTCTATCTGAATACCAGCGAGGGTGGTTCCCCCCTTTCCTCGGAATGGGGTTTCTCTCACGTTCTTCCGTTCGCTGCTGATCATGCCTTCGTCTTAGAGGACTCCACCTATCATGCCATATTCACTCACCAATCGAGTGGCTGGGAAACCTCTCACGAGGAGAACGAAGCGATGGACGTTCACACCTTTCCCGGTGATCGTTACATCGGTTGGTCAGGCAACATGGTCACTGAGATTTCAGTCCCTTGGTCGGCTATCGGTGATCCGACTCAGGTGGACTTTGTCATCTGGGCGCAATGGCAGGATGCTGGCCATGTGTGGACTTCATTCCCTGCTCAGAATCCGGCTACATCCAATGGTGCCGAGACATTTTCTCACCTGTATCATCTCCCGGACAGAAACGCGAGTATCTCTCCCGACCAGATGGAGATTAAGGCAGCGAATGTTATCGAGAAGGCGGAGGATGCCCTCAATGTTGCAATTGTTTTCCATCAACATCAACCGTATTACAAGAATAAGCTCACAGGTATGTTCGAACTTCCTTGGGTCCGTGTCCATGCAATGACGGAGTACGTCGATTCTCCTGGCATCCTTGCCCAGTATCCTGGCACGCAGGTAACTTACAATCTCGTACCTTCCTTCCTTGAGCAACTCGTAGATTATCACCGAAACGAGACACCAGATATCCATACAGACTTCGCCCGACGAGATTGGCCAACGAATCCAGACGGTACAGTCGCAGGGTATCCGAATGCGACAGATTTGGAACTTCATACGATGCAGTTCCAGTCCTTTTGGAATAGTGGTTGGATCTACAATGTCAGTGCCGAGGACCCCAACGCTTGGGTTATGCCGGCGAGTGTCCGCTACAAGGAGATCTACGATGAAACCCTCCACAATCTGAAGCCTGCAACCATTATGGATGACGACCTCCTTCCAGCTCAAGATCTCCTGGATCTACAAGTGCTCTGGTATCTCTTCCAGTTCTCTCCGGACTATGTGCAGGGCGAGTATGCTCCGTTTTTCGATAATCCTTCGACCTACAGCGCCCCTTCACAGACGGACCAAGGGCTGATGGATCTCTTCACCAAGGGTCGTGACTATACTCCAGCAGATCTCACCTACGTAATCGATCAGCAGCATGCACACATGGCGAATGTTTTGCCGATGTACAGCCAACTTGCGGCAGCAGGCCAAGTTGAACTGACAACAACGCCATACTATCACCCAATCATGCCACTCCTGATGATGGATGGTTGGACTTTCGAAGATGGTATCCGTGTCAACAAAGATGCTTGGCCTGACGATGTCCGGGCCCACCTCACAAACGGAATGAATCTATTCGAGGCCGAGCTTGGCTTCAGGCCCACAGGTATGTGGCCATCAGAGGAAGCAGTTTCCCCTCCAATGGTTCAGCCTGTGACTGATGTGGGCATTCAATGGATGGTTACAGATGAGGAGATTCTCGCCAAATCCACGACTTCGAACGGCGGATCTATCGATGTCGATGATGCTGCACAACTGGCTACACCATGGATTGTTGAGGGTGATGCCGGTGGCGAGGTTGCCGTCATTTTCCGCGACCGTGTCATCTCTGATCGCGTCGCGTTCCAGTATGGCTCGATGACACCTGAGGCCGCTGTATCTGACTTCTTGTCTTACCTCGACGGTATCCGTTCGGATCTTTTAGCAGCTGGAGAGGACCCTAGTGAGCATCTTCTCACAGTTGCAATGGACGGTGAAAATTGGATGTTCATGTCCGAGTTCCAGCATACAGATAATGCTCGTCCATTCGTGCATGAGTGGTATTCTCGTCTCGAATCCCATCCTACTGTGGTGACTACTACTCCTTCGGCCTTCCTTGAGAAGAATCTCACATTACCTCAAATCGAGACGATTGGAACAGGCTCGTGGATTGATGGTACATTGAGTACTTGGGCAGGTGAGGCAGATGAGAGCCTCGCATGGCAGCGTCTAGTTGAGGCGAGGACAGCATTAGTGGACTTCGAAGCAGAAAATCCGGATAATCCTGGACTTGATCTTGCTTGGGAATCCCTCTACATTGCAGAGGGGAGTGATTGGTACTGGTGGTATGGGTTAGATCAAGATAGCGGTTATGACGAGATGTGGGATGTATTGTTCAAGGTTCATCTTTCCAATATCTATCGTGCAATTAACCTAGATCTTCCACCCTATCTTCAGGACCTATGGACGAATCCTGCTCTGCCGGATGAGGCTTCAAGTGCCATCATTGAGCCGATGATTGATGGCATTGCCCTTCCAGGTGAATGGGATGGTTCAGCGGTATATACTGCAGATTCTGTGGATGGTGGCGATTTGGACATCGAATCATTCCATCTCGGATACGATGCTTCGAACCTCTACATCCGTGTTGATATGGCTGGGCCGGGGGTTCTGGATTCTCTCGATGAGAATCGAGATGCAGACCTAGCGATATATTTCATGCAACCTAACGCGCAGAATTTCAATGAGGTTCAGACAAACTTCCGAACCTATTATGGCACCCAAGTCCTTGGGTTTCCAGCTAAACGCATGGTTGCTTTCGACTTTGCTCAGTTGCGGGACGACGGTCAGGCAAAGTGGAACCTTTTCGATGCACGAGGAAAGGTTGGAGATAACGAGCAGTGGGCTCTGACTGGCTCCTCGATTCTCGGCGGATGTGCCGGTGATGAGGTATACGAATTCCGAATTCCTTGGTCAGATCTCGGTTTAGCGCCACGCTACACAACTCGGGTTAAGGTGGTATCTGCGTGGACGGATTCTCTTGCTTATGGTGACGGGGACGACATGGAGGTCGCTCCACCTGCACCTGCCGAGATTGTCCTCCCGGATCTCGAGGAATGGGTTACTTTACTCGAATTCGATGACTCGATGGGCGACGAGACAGGAGACGGGGACTACACCTATCCTCTCGCAGGTGATTTCACACCTGGTAATGGCCTCTTCGATGCGACTTCAATCAAGATTAGCCAGAGTGCTTGGAATGCACGCTTCGAGATTGAGATGGCTGAAATAACGGATTATTGGAGTCTATCCAATGGGTTTAGCCATCAAATTGTCCAGATTTATGTCGATCAGGGTGAGGATTCTGCTGGTCGAACAGACATGCTAGAAGGGGCCAATGCAATGGTCCATTCCGATTGGGCATGGGAGGTCGCCATTTCAGCGACAGGTGAGCCTGGTGCTGTGAAGGCAGTTGACGCAATCACAGGTGAGACGAGTGCGAAGGGCATCGAGGTTTCAGGTGATGTTGAAACGAAGACGATTACAATCACAGTATCAAAGAACGTAATCGGGCCGGATATTCCCGATTACCGATTCATTATCGTGGTGGGTAGTCAGGACGGATTCGGGCCAGGTAAGTGGCGTGATGTCGATGCGACGGCAAAGACATGGCGACTTGGAGGGGGAGCTGATCCATCTCCTGTAGATGGCATCGATTATGACCCAAACATCGTCGATATGCTTCTTCCCGAGGGCGACCAGAGCGCCATGCTCGCCAGTTATGATGTCAATCAGCAACAGCACGCCATCCTTACTGGTTTTGAACTTCCAGAGGTGGCGCAGCAGGTATACGGTGCGAAGGTTGCAGGTACAACTTCTTCTTCCGCAATCCTCGAATGGTCCACAACTCAACCTGAGTCAGCTCTTGTATCCTGTATGGAAACAGTTTCTTCCTCCACAATCGAATGGAATGAGTCGGCCCTTATTCCTGAGAGTGCTACAGCACTAAGCCACACGTTACAACTCAATGGCCTAGATGGTTCCTCATCGTATGCATGCAATATCACGGTAGGGGATGCTCCGTCCGTCTCGATATCCTTCAATACCTCGAATGTGACAGATATCACACCTCCTGATTTGCTTAACCTCGCTGTTGAGGTCCTCGACTCGGGAGCACTACGGATTACTTGGTACACCAGTGAGGAATCCACTGAGTCCATCGAAGTGGATGGTCAGACCTTCGTAGGGGATACCGTGGCGCTCCGTAAGAATCACGACCTCACAGTCGTTCCTGATCCTAGGCTCACTGCTCAACAGGCCTACACACTCATTGTGACGGTCGCCGATGCATCTGGTAACACAAACACGTCTAGCATTGAATTTTCAATCGAAGAGGACACGTCTCCTTCGTCGGACGGAAGTTCCGATGATGATGCCAATGTGGATTCTTGCACATCCGCTGACGGAAAGGATTGTCCAAGCGGTGACGAGGGACTCTCCCAGCAGGTTGTGTTGGCTATCGCCCTCTTCGTGGCTCTTCTCGTATTGGCTGCCATCATTCGAACACGGCGTTCGGAACAGGAGATTCTTGCTGAGACCTTCGCGGTCTTCGATGACACTCTGGATGATGATTGATTACGCGAACGGAATGCTAGCAGTCTCGTGAGTGTGGAGATTCACGACTGTGAGAATCGCTGGTCTTGGCTGGAACCCCAGTGTCCGCTGGTAGGATGTCTGATCCTGCCAGGTGCTACTATGAATCAGTGTCACTCCCTTATGGTCTGAGACGTGGTGTCCATGCACGTGTCCGGTGACGAAGATATCGGGAACAGTTCGAATCACAAGGTTGTCTTCTGGCTCTGGTGAGAGGGGTGTTTTCCCTCCCCACGCGGGAGCTAGATGCCGTCGGTCAATCATCGCACGCATTGCAGCTTCTGGGCGGTCATAGGACACTGAACGCATCTTTGCTACAAAGTCATCAATGCTCTTTCCATGATACGAAAGGATGCGTACCCCGTGGAGGCTAAAGTCGCAAGGATTGCCAACGAATGTTGTGTTGTTGTAATGTTGTTGTAGTTCAGGATCGAGTGCAGGCTGGGGCTCAGCCGGACGAACAGCATCGTGGTTTCCAGGTAGGAGAAGAACATCGACCCAATCGGGTAATGGCTCAAGGAGTTTAGCGAGTCCACTGTATTGGTTGAATAGGTCCGGGATGGCCAACTCTTTTTCCTGATTTGGGTAAATACCAACGCCATCAACACCGTCACCACTGAGTACGAAATAGCGAATTGTCTTCGCCAACGGGTCTGTATTGAACCAGTGAACCATCTTTTCCCACTGTGCACTCAGAAACGTCTTAGATCCCAGATGAACATCTGATAGGAAGGCGACGGAGATTGCCTGATCGGCAGGCGCACTGGCTTTATCGTGGCGACGGAAGGTTGGCAGATGGATGTCTTCTACGAAGAATAGGTCCTTCCTACCACGTTGTTGATCAGCTAGCCTTCCTGTGACTCCAATTACATCGTCGGGCATCAATCCAGCATTAATCGGTAGATCTGGGTCGTCTTCAAACCTATTTTTGAGAAGGCACTGGATTTCAGTCCCTTCATCTTCCAAGAGAAATCGCAGATGCCCATTCTTGGTGTGCTCTGGTGTGCCTACGATTCCTAGAATCGTGCATTCATCCTCTCTGTATCGTGTCTTGTTGTTGATGATTTCTCCGATTTTCGTTGGCCTGTTAGGGAGAGTTCTTGATTCGATCAACATTCTACTGATTGTGGCGAATCGGTCATTGAAGCAGGACAGAATGTCTGACATCCTTCCTTCAGTCACACTATTACCTGTGATATCGAAGTGAACCTCTAGTTCCATGTCGACGTCTTTTGCTTCCATTGGGAAGTGGCTGATGTCAAAATGAGGTAGGCCATGGGGTCTTGCAGCTGGCTTAATCTGCGGTTCGTCAACGGGAGCGACAGTTCTGGCTCCTGCTGAAGCGTCAAGCACAGGGGCTACATCAGTGGTCTTCTTGGGACCTTCATCGATTCCTGCAATCTCGATGAGTTGATCCAACACATCTGCAGTCAACAGGCCGCGTATATTCGCAGTCATCGCTGCGCTGAGAATCGGTACGATCGATTCGAGAGACTCTAGCCTCGCGCGCGCACTTGGAGCCGGAGGGAGCCTAGCATGGCAGAGGCTCTCGTACTTTGCCTCCCAAGTTTCCTCTGACATGGAATTTCAGGGGTTTGGCGACACTCAAAGAGGATTGCGGCTTCTCATTCCTCGGACCAGATGTCTTCAGGCTCCTTCCGCTTGAGTTCTTCGACGACGGTAACTCCGCTTTCCTGCTCCTCTGACCAACGGACTTCACCGAACCACGCATCCTCCATGCCAGGGACGCGGCCGAATGCGGCGAGAGCACCTGCGTCCAACGGTATTGTCTCCTCGGATTCTGATTCATCCTCGTCCCCGGTATCCTTGCGGACATCCATCGAAAGATGGCCGGATTCAAGCCCTTCAATCAGATTTAGTGCGGTCTCAAGAGCCAAGGAGACGAACAATTGCTTGTTTGTGGTTCGATCTCCTTCCTGATTTTTTGTGCTGCGAACGAGGAATGCATCAGCCTGGCGGTTGTATGCACAGACAAAAGCGAGCCCGACAGGCTTCGCATCGGTTCCTCCGCCCGGTCCCGCGATTCCTGTAATTGAGATTCCAATATCTGCGCCAGAGCGTTGTACAGCACCTTGTGCCATCCCAAAAGCTACTGGAAAGGATACAGCGCCTGGGACTGTGTCTCCCTTGAAATTCTCAGGAGCAACTCCAAGCTCCTTCATCTTCGCCTCGTTGGAGTAGGTGACCCATCCTTGACGAAACCAGATGCTGGCACCACTGATGTCGGTGAGAGCGCTTGTTAACATCCCACCAGTACAAGACTCCGCTGTTGTAACCGTCCATTCAAGGAGTTTGAGTTTCCTTGCAAGGCGCGAGGCTAGGGTCGCATTGCGATCGCCCATCAGTACATTCGGGTCGCCGCCTATTTTTGAGGATGCCTAATGCTATGATTAAGGAAATTAGGAGTGGGCCCGACCGGAATTGAACCGGTGATCTTCGCTTTGTAAGAGCGACGTCATAACCCCTAGACCACGGGCCCCAGTGGTAGGAGGGCCTCCTACAGTTCAATTAGATGGTTCGGTGGTTTGGAAGAATCGGTGTGAAAATTAATCGAAAAATTCCCTGTTTCATCTCACAGAATCGTAGTTCTCCCGAATGGCTTCGCATCAGGAGGTATCTCGTCTTCTTGCTTGGTCTTATTTTCGAATTCCGGCCGTTTGAAAATCATGATTATTATGAATATGTCAATGGCTATGAAGAACATAAGGTTGCTTCCAGCCTCATGATTTTCGTAGTTCACCGTGACCATCAATGCTGATTCAGGTTCACTGTAGAAGTGAAGTTTGTATTCCGAACTTATCTGATTACCTTCAACATATACCGGGTCGCTCGATGGCTCCCATGTCCCATCAGGGGTTGATGGGGTTCGGTATATTACATGCTCATTTTCAATACACCAAAAGGTATGGTGATGAGTTTGTGTATGCCACAAACTCTGTGACTCCGCATAGTCAGTGAAATGGCAACTTCCTTGTCCGTTAGTGAAATAGAAGTATGTAAAACTCGACTTATCATTTGGAACTGGGTATACATATTGTCCATTTTCGGATCGGTAGAATTGTGCATTTTCGGTTTTAATCTGAGAATCTAGATAGTCAAAAACAATAACTGTTGCAGGAATAAGAAAAATTGTGACAAGTACTGAAATCAACCTTCGAGCAAAATCTCCCTCGGAGGTTCTGGGATTACTGATTTCTTCCAATAAATACCAATTTTGGGCGGGGTTTATCGTAATGCCCTCTGTTCTGATATCAATGAATTATGCCTATGGTGAGCCATGTACAATATTTTGTGGTAGCAGGGAGTATTGGCAAGTATTTCATTTACTAATATTGAATGTAATTGCGTTGGTTATTTCTTATCGATTAGCGAGACGACCCTTTTCGAATGGCCTAGCTGTTGGTAGCCTAGTTGGTTGGGTTCTACAATCGGCATTCATTGAAATATGATTTTGTATTTCTCAGGGCGTGACTCTCGATCTGTCACGTGGGAAAAGAACAACTTCACGCACATTACCAGCCCCTGTCAAAACCATCAGTAGACGAGCAACTCCTAGTCCCCAACCTGCATGAGGCGGGGCCCCAAATCGAAAACCATCGGTGTAGAATGTGAAATCAGCCGGATTAAGCCCCATGTCAATCAAATTATGTTCGAGAATTTCGACACGGTGTTCTCGCTGCCCTCCGGAAGTCATCTCATCTCGACCGTAATTTAGATCGAAGCCACGACTGAGTTGTTCGCCAGTAGAACCTTTCTCGGATTGATTATGGTAGATGTAGAATGGTTTCATCTCCATAGGCCATCGTGGAATAAAGTGGAATCCAGGGTGCTCCTCTGCAATTAGGTCTGCATCTGCAGCGCTGATATCATCGCCCCAGGAAATTTCGCCACCTTTGGATTGAATGATTTCGATTGCTTCATCGTATGATACTCGTGGAAATGGAATACTAGGGACTTCAACAGAAATTGGATCTAGAGTTGGCTCTTGAGCCCCTCGCCACTCGTTGATAATGTCAATCAGATGTCCATCTTTCTCAGAGATGGATGACCAGATATGGTGAATCATCCGTTCTTGGACGCCCATGACATCTTCATCATTCGCCCAGGCCATCTCTATGTCGAATGAAATGAATTCGTTGAGGTGTCGGTAGGTGTCATGCTCTTCGGCACGGAATGCGGGTCCAATCTCAAATACACGCTCAAGGCCACCAAGTATTGCCAACTGCTTGTACAGTTGAGGGCTTTGAGACAGGAAGGCTGGTGTTTCAAAGTAGGTCATAGGGAAGAGGTTTGTACCACCTTCTGAGGCGCTCGCAATAATCTTCGGGGAGTTCATCTCCTGGAATCCCTCCGTGAGGAGATGTTCCCGCCCGTATGCTAGGACCTTACTACGTAACTGGAACATTGCATTGATGTGGTTACGGCGGAGATCGAGATGGCGGTTATCTAGACGCGTGTCCAGTTCTACATGCACCTTGTCTGTAACACCTAGCGGAAGTGGCGTCTGTGCCGCGGACATAATCCGTGCACTACTAGCAACGACTTCATACTCGGGCGGCGGTGTAGGGGATCCTTCTGGCACCTTTGGCGGTCGTTTCTGTGCGACTTCACCGGTTACTTGCACTGTAGATTCACGAGAGAGGCCTTGCACCGCGAGAAATGTCTCTACGTCCATTCCGTCTTTCTTCAGGAAGGCCTGCAAATATCCAGTTCCGTCTCGAAGCATTAGGAAACAGACGCCTCCGCGACCACGCACAGCTTCGGCATGACCTGCAATGGTAACGGCCTCGCCCACTAGATCAGCACCATTGGCGGAGATCTCTGCGAGTGTATGTGTTCGGAAGGCAGTAGGCTTCCACCCTGTGGGGTCCCGTCCGGTCATAGCACCGGCTGACGGGGGACGGACTTCAACCGCTCGGTTGAAAAGAAGAGTATGAATCCGTGGCGCATGACGGATGAGCATTGGGTCTTCACATCGGAGTCTGTTAGTTCGGGCCATCCGGACAAACTCTGTGATGCCATCTCAGATGCAATCCTTGATGCCTGTTTGACAGTTGATCCGAATGCGAAGGTCGCCGTCGAGACCCTCGTCAAGGGTGAGGCCACTCAATCTCACATTGTTCTAGCGGGAGAGGTCACAATTTCTCATGGCCTCGATATCCCTGACTTTGAAGCTGTAGCTCGCAACGCAGCTGTGGAAATTGGTTACACTGATCATGCGATTGGTATGGATGCAGGGTCTCATGAGACTTGCAAGGTACAAGTCCTAATCACAAGTCAGTCAGCTCATATCAATCGCGGTGTGGTGCAGGATATCGACGACCAAGGTGCAGGCGATCAGGGGCTCATGTTTGGTTACGCCTGCGATGAGACCGAAGCGTTCCATGGTCACAAGGGACGTTGGATGCCTCTTGCGATTGCACTTTCACAGGGTTTGACCCGAGCACTCACAGAACGCCGTGTTGATGGTACGTTGCCTTGGTCTCGCCCTGACGGGAAATCACAGGTTACGGTCGAACACGATTCAGACGGCCGTCCAGTAAGGTGTTCTCACATTGTCATCGCTATCCAGCATCGTGACATGATTGCGGAGCATGGTACTGAAGACGCCGAACAGGCATACATCATGGATCAAATCCGGACTCATGTGATTGACCCAGTCATTCCGGCGCAACTTATTGACAGTGCGACCGAGATCACCGTCAACGGAACCGGTCGATTTGTCGATCCAGGTGGCCCCTATGCTGATGCAGGATTGACTGGCCGAAAAATCATCGTCGATACCTATGGTGGCCGAGGCCGCCATGGTGGGGGCGCCTTCTCTGGGAAGGATCCATCTAAAGTCGATCGATCAGCCGCCTATGCTGCACGCTGGGCTGCTAAGCATGTCGTTGCTGCTGGCCTAGCTCGAGAATGTGAAATCCAACTCGCTTATGCCATTGGTATAGCNGCCCCGGTAGGGATTCGGGTTGATACCTTTGGTACCGGCGAAGTGGATGATGAGGCGATTGCTCGCCTCGTGGGTCAACACTTCTCATTCCGACCTGGCCATATAATTCGTGATTTAGCACTCCGTAACCCCATCTACTCACCTACCTCTGCCGGTGGGCACTTTGGTCGCGAACCAGTAGATGGCATGTTCACATGGGAAGCGCTCGATGACACGCGAGTCGCCGCAATGAGAGCCATCCTCTGAACGCTGTTAGTATTGCCCGGCCTCGCGTGGACTTCATAGCGCAAGCGACGGTCCCTTCTCTGATGCGCCGCAGCCCGTTCCTAGCCTGTGTGCTCCTGCTAATGGCTTCATGCACGCCGTTGATTGGCACTGTAACTGCCGATTCCAGCATCCTGCTTGACCTCAATCAGGATCTTGTTGTCATGACACCTGGGCAGTCTTCAAACGTCACACTTAGCGTTGAGAACAATGCAAGTTCAATCTACGATTTCACCATCGAGTTAGGTGATTCCACTTCTGGTTCGGAATGGGTGGTTAATTTGACGGCCACCAGCATGCCACAAGTATACCCCTACAGTACCGACACTCTCGACATCGTTGTTTCATTGAGTGCGGGTGCGAATTCTACTGATTCAGGTGTTCAGTGGATTTGGGTCAATCGGACAGGTGCCACTTCAGCTATCGAACTCTATCTTTCAGTTGGTACGATGCATCTTCCTGACATCGACGCTACAGGCGCCGGTGTCAATGGACTGGTGAGCACTGAGGGGAATACCTCTCTAGTTGTACCAATCGAGGTGAGCAATTTCGGTTCGGTCCAGGACACAATTCTCCTTAGTGCAGGAGCGGAACCTGATCTTGGCGGATTCTGGGCCAATCACAGCGCGAATTCAACAGGTAGTGAGACTGGAAATGAAACTGGCAATGAGACCGGTAATGAGACAACTAACAGCACATCACTCGGTATCGATAATCTCCTCCTCTTCGGGAACAGTTACACTNAGCAGAATTCCCTTGATGTAATTCTTGAAGACCTTGGTGTGAACGACTCGGTTGCACGTGCCTCTGGAGGGCTGACCCTTGACGATCATTGGAACAATGTCAACACCTCTGCTAATTCTTGGAATACGTCTCTCCGGGATCCTAGTGTGGATTGGGACTATGTAGTCCTTCAGGGCCAGAGTCAGATTCCTGGTTTACCTAGGTCGAATGCCGACTGGATCGATAGTCGAGATGCTGCAGTAAATCTCGCAGATGCAATCGAGGACGAGTCCTCAGAGGTTCTCTTGATGATGACTTGGGGGCGACGCAACGGCGACGCCACTAATCCTACCATCTATGGCAACTTCACTCAGATGCAGGATAGGTTAGAGGCTGGTTACATGGACTTCCGCGACAATATCACGGCTCAGGGTCATCAAGCCTGGATTGCTCCAGTAGGTCTCGCTTTCGCTCACATTCATGACGGCATCGTTGCAGATGGGTCTAATCCTCTCGCTTCAGGTGCGACATTTAGTGCCCTATATTCTGCAGATGGTAGTCACCCTTCCCTTGCAGGTTCATATCTCGCCGCTCTTGTAATCACGGCGNCGATATCTGGTCAGACGACAGTTGGTTCCAATGATTCGATATCCCTTCCTACAGCGCTCAAACTTGAACTCCAGCAGGCAGCAGATGCCACGGTNTTCAACGAAACCTCACACCTATCCTATCCATGGGAGTCCAGTTCGGGAAGTGGCACCTCTATGGGTATGGTTCGTAATACCCCTACGACTGGACTAGATGCCTCCTCCTGGGTTGTTCAGTGGACTGATCCGGTCGTTCGGAATCTTTCCTCGGGTTCAACGGCCACCGTCGATCTTCACGTAGAAGTTCCCCAGAATGCTGCTCCTGGAGCATACGGTCTCCGCCTCTACGCTGCAAGCACCTTCGGAAATTTCTCAGTGAGTACTGTTCTTGTGATTGACGTTAATGGTACGCACCTCTTTGAGTCGAGCTTTACGAGTGAACAGGCTTGGTTGCCAGGGGGCTCGGGTAATCTCACATTGACTCTCAATGATGTAGGTACAGATGGAATTTCTCCCTCTATAGTTCCCGGTTCTATCTCGACGGTAGGAGCCTGCCTTGTCGATTCAATCACTTCAGTCAATGGTGCAACTGAATCAGCCTGGTCTATCGGTTTGGATGTCCTCTCTCAGAGTCATGTCGGTGATTCCTGTACTATTTCATTNGACATTCATGAATCGGAATCTGATACCACACATTCACTGATGCATACAATTGCGGTCAACGAATCCCTCTCACTGACCGTCCAAGTCGATTCTACACTGGTTCAAGGGCCAGTCCAACTTCCGAGTGGAACGGTGACCTTGCAGACGCATTTGTTAACGAATAATGGTACTGAGGACCTCAACGTATCCTTCTCAGCACCGACTATGCCTGGCGTCTCGTTCACTTCAGATACTGTTCATGTTCCACGTGGGATGGCGCGTCCGGTTATTGTGGAGTTTGATTCGGCTGAATCTCAGTCACTTCACTCTGAGTGGTTTGTGCCAATATTCTCCACTGACCGAATCGGCACATCCATTGTGATTGATAGTGCCGTAAGCAGTAATGCCTCATTGAATCTAGATTACCCTCATTGGACTGATATTACGGCTAGTGCACTCAATGGNACATTGGTATCGTTGGACCCGGGGGAGTCAACCACGTTATCGTTTGAGATTCAGAATCTTGGTACCNCTGAGAACACNGTTGATTTCATGACGTCAACGCCTCCACCTGGTGTGACGATATCTCCGATGATCCACACATTCTCTGTGGCGCCGGGAGATACTCATACCCTTCANGTTCTCTTTGAGGCTGATGTTGATTCCTCCTCAATCGATACGTCCCTTGACTTCGATTTCCAGCATCAGGACGCTGTGGACTCAACTGATGATGCAACTGGAGATACTTCCGCAACAGATCGGGTTAGCGTCTCTCTAATCGTAAATTCTCGAGGCAAGCCACTCATCGCATCCGGCGTTTCAGAAATCCCTGTTGTCGCCGATCTTTGGACGACAGTCGGCATCACTCTTGCCAATGGTGGAAATGCTCAGGGGGTGTTTGAGGTCTCTATCACACAGTCGCCCAACGGCTTGCAGACAGAGTTGTCCCAGAGCCTTGTAACGCTTGGAGTAGGTGAATCGACAGAGATTGAACTACGTGCCAAGGGTTCTGCTCTAGGCACTATTGTGGTGTCTGCATCGTCATCTACGGGGCCAGAGTATTCCTCCACGGTTTCCTTTGAGTCAATCTCTGGGTCACTTGCTGCAACTCTAACTGTCACTCCCTCGGCCTTGGTCATGGATGATGAGGTCGAGAGTTTCTCAGCTATCGTGTTCAATCCAACAGATCGTTCTTTGGATTATCGTCTTGAGGTCACCTCTGATCTCGAATGCGCTCTACAAAACACTGCGCTTAATGTTCCAGCGGCTTCTTCGTTGGAGGTTGTGATATATTGTTCCGCTCCGGTAGGCGCTATCGCAGGGGTCCACGATGTCCTCGTCGATGTTAGGCCAGTGGATCTACCCACCGAGGTCACTTCGGCAACAAGCCAAGTCACTCTACCCGAAGCCTTCGGAGCGAACGGTGCATTATTGCTAGACTTGGTGCTACTCAATGATGGTGGCCTTATTGTTCGGAATGGTGAGTCATTGACCATGCTCCTCAAGGTGGAAAATACTGGGAACACGAACCGCAGCGGAATCCTGATACTAACGGGTGACGCTGTCAACAACGGACTCATCCGAACCTGGAATGTTGTTCCGATTGGTTCGGCAATTCCTGCATACAATCTCGCACCTGGAGAGAGTGTCACTATGGAACTCACTCTAGTTAGCAATGGTTTGTCTCAAGGTACATACGAGGTTGTGCTAACTGCCTCAGAGAACGGTGGTGCTGGAGAAGTGTCCTTGTCTTCGTTGGCTCTATTCATCGAAGATGAACCCGTTCCTCCGACAGGCATTGCACTTCCTTTTGGAGCTGAGATAGACAATATGACTAGCATCTTCGTCTTGATGGGTGGCTATGTCCTTGCAATGCTCCTGTTACAAATTCTACGTTCTACACGTCGCCGTTCGGCAGAGAAGATTGCTGCTGCTGAAGCCAGTGCTGATGCTCGTATTGAATCGATGATTGCTGAAACTGAAAGTACGCCTCCTGTTGATATCAATCCTCTCGAAGATGGGGAGGTTCGACCGGGAGAAGATGGTGCAGCCTCTTGCCCGTTTTGTAATACTCGTTCCAAACTTCCAGAAGGGAAAACACCCCCATTCCGTTTCCGATGCCCGTCATGCACGGAGATTGTTCGTGTCGTTGAGTAGTATTCACTCTTCTTCATCGGGAGCCTTGACGGCGATTAGAAGGAAGGCAGTGTGCCCAATTGGAGTGTTACTTGGCCTCACTCCTCCTCGCTTAGTGAGTGCCCATCGTCTCTCGATCATTTCGCCAGCCCATTCTACCGTTAGGCCAGCCTCCTCAACTGAGCTCCATGAGGTAGCCAACTGATCTGGTGATGGACAATAGCACGCAAGCCGCCCTCCAACTCGGAGTAGATTTCCTACAGATGGAATTGCATACCATGGCTCTGGCATGTCTAGAATCGCAGCATCAATTTCGTCAGCAATGTTTCGAATTTCTTCGGTGACATCTGCAACATCTCCATGGATAAGTGACCATGAACACATGTCACTGAATGTGGATTGACAGCGACGTAGATTGATTTCTCCTACTTCCGCATGTTCATCTCTACGTTCGACAGAGATGAGGTGCCCGCTTGGTCCGAGAACACGAGCAATATGCATTGCGAGACCACCTGACCCAAATCCTGCTTCTAGGACTCGATCATCCTGGCCTATACCCATCCAAGCGATGAGGAATCCTGCATCTTTTGGAGTGATAACTTGTGCTCTTCGTGCCATAGAGGTGCGNAGTTCAGGTAGGCCTGGTTGAATTCGGGTGAATATCTTCGTCCCGATTTTGATTCTATCTCCGACTTCCAATCCTGCGAGTGTAACCTCCGGGTTGATGCGGCCAATACCTCGTATCCTTCGTTCCCCTCCTGCCATCTCGACGGCAAACACCTTCCCATTTTCCTCGCGGAGTAGGACCAGATTTGGGGGTTCCATCAATGGGTGTGCGATGTCTTGAGGACTTCAAACCGCGCATTGTTAGACAGTAGAGGTTACAATGGACACGGGTCACGAAATTTTATACACAGAATTAACATGAATCTAACATGCTCTACCGAAAGGTAACCTCGACTGCCCTTACATTCCTCATGGTTACGATGGCCATGACCCTTCTTGTTTCACCTCTTGAGATACAGGAATCCCCCGTCCCTCTTGCTGAGGAGCCTGCTGTTTTGAATGCCCCGAGCGACCCTGGGCACACAGTGTTCGCGCAGTATCTGACATCTGACAACTGCCCCTATTGCTACAATNACGGGAGCCCCGCCCTCAAGCAGGCAAAGAATTCCCTGCCTGACAAGTTCGTTTACATCTCTTACCATTCCGCATCCTACGGGAACACAGCAGATGCAGAGTCCGGAAACATTGCTCCGATTTATGGCGTAAACCACCTTCAGGAGACGAGCGGTGCACCGAAGGTAGTTTTCGGTGACAAGCAGAAACAATCTGGTTGCGGTTCCAATACCTGCTACGATAGTTACATCTCCAGTGGTGGCCAGATGCATTCGACAGCTGCAGATTATGGCATGACTATCAGCCAGATCGATAATGGCGATGGCACCGCAGATATCTCGGTTGCTGCCACCTACGTNGGCTCAGGAACGCCGGCATCCAATCTAATCTTGTATGCCGCTGTGACTGAAGAGGTCTGCAATTCACACGTTTACTCTGACAGTAGCAAGGGAGGCAACTGCTGGGAAGCATGGCTTCTCAACAACAATGGTTACGCCAGCAACAGTGGCACTGTTAACGGTGGCACCGGATTCAATACAATCTCAATCACTGCTAACCAATGGACGACTACGACATGGACGAATGTTCCAATTAATCTCGTTAATGGCGGTATGTCTAACCTCAATACGGTTGCAGCACTTTACTCCACATGGAGTACGAATTCCTACAACGCCAACGTCTATGCAGCAACAGACAGCACAATGCAACCTGCAATTGATGTGAAGATTGACACCATGACTGTCGAGAATAACGCTGGTTTCGATGGAATTATTGCTGGCGATGAAGTTGGTATNGATGTTAGTATCAAGAACATCGGTGTCGATATCTATTCNGCGAACAATGGTGAATCAATATCAATTTACAAGGTCGATGGTGTTCAGGAGACCCTTGTCGACACTATGAGCATCCAGTCGCTTGGAGTCGGTGCTTCACAGTCATTCTCAACGACTTGGGATTCCTCTTCGGAGACCATTGAAGACAATGGGTTGACTCGTTTCCGTGCCCGTATTACCGTCCAAGATGGTAATGGTGCGAACAATGTGATGGGTGGTACGATTGACCATGACGCCGCACCAACCGCGGTCATGCCGGTCGCTAATGGGGTCAGCACCACTATCTCTCGCGGTGGGAGCCTCGACTTCGATTTGACGGCGATCCCGAACGATGCTGTCGATGACTTGGATTCGATGACACCTGTGATGGAAGTCAAGCACTCGACCTCCCAGGAGTGGGAATCTTCGTGGGTATCGGTCAGTTCTGGGCCTGTAGGCGAGGGTAGTAACGCTCGCTTCATCGCTTCAGTCACACCTCCTGTAGTTGCCGGAAGCGGTGATTACGACATCCGTACTAGTTGGACTGATTCTCGCAACCAGGTCTCAAATTGGCTCCTCACTGAGGATGCGTTCTCTCTTCTAAACGGACTTCCAACCGTCCTCACTTCGAGCAGTTCACAGTTCTCTGGCGTACCAATCGTGAAGGTAGGTGTAGAGGATTCCATCTCAATGTCTGGGATTATCAGTGACGCTGAGACTCCCTTGAATCAGTTAACTGTAACGAGTAATTCTCCGAACTTCATCGCATGGGATGCATCTGCGATGGAGATGGATGTGTTGTTTGATTCAGTAGATCGTGACGCTCAGGGTAATATCCGTGACCAGGGGATCCAAGTGACTATCGGTGATGGTGAAGACACCAACACTGGCACTGTTTTCTTCACAGTCATCCCGAATGGGGCCCCAACATGGTCTTCTATTCCTGCCCAGACTATCGATGAAGGTGGTTCAGTCGCAGTTTCGCTTACACAGTATCTCTCNGATACTGATGACTCCGGAGTNACGGTATCCAATACTGAGATTCGTGCTCTCGGCGTTCATGTGGTAAGTATTGATCCTGCAGATCGTATCTCTGCTGAGATTGTTGACCAGACAATTAACATCGCAACTGTGGATAGCGATGTCACAGGTACTGTCCTNATCACTCTCCGANCTAGTGATGCAACACAGAGCACAGACACGACCTTGGCAGTCATTATTCGTGCCCTTAACGACGCCCCAGTATTCGATGTGACCAATCTGAATGGTCTCCGTATCAAGGCCGGCGAAACCTACACACTCAATGTCGCCGACTATGTTTCAGATGTCGATGACAATCAAGATGATATCTTCACTACNGTAACTGGAGCAGAGCCGGGTTCCGTGGTTCCAGTTGCTATCGGAGTGTATGAGATGCAATGGGCCGAATCTGGTATGCAGGTAGTTCAGGTGCGCGTTTCAGATCCCTCTGGCGCAATCAATCAATATCAATTCACAGTGGAGGTCATTGGCGATCTCCCAATGATTTGGGATGAAGGACAGGGTGGCGACCTTCAGGCTGTCTACGATGGCATGGAGTATGGTACNCATCCTACCTACATNGTGTCCTACACGGGCTCGGTGAATTTTGAGGAAGTAGCACTTACTTGGCAGATTTGCAACAGTATTGTTGGTACTTGTCACAGTCAAGGTCAAGCGCCTGGATTCGACCAGTCCTTCCTTCTACAGTCTGTCTACACTGAAGGCCTGCGGACAGGNGATGAGGTCAAACTCGATGTGATTGCAAGCGACGTCGATGGATTCGAGCATAAGACTACGAAGTCCTACAGTGTCTTCGCAGTCGAGAAGATTGTAATCGATTCCGATGGTGATGGAGTCAGTGATTCAGAAGACGCCTTCCCGAACGATCCTGCAGAATCGATTGACACTGATGGTGATGGTGTAGGCGACAATACAGATGCTTTCCCTAATGATGAAACGAAGTTCGAAGCGGATTCACAAGCATCAGGCATGAATTCGTTACTCTTGCCGGGAGCCCTAGTTATTGCAATATTCTTGTTTGGTGCACTAGGACTCGGCATCATTACCGTAATGCGCAATCGTTCCACTGACCCTGAAGCTGTAGATTGGAGCACAGCCGTACCCTCTACTGATACGGTAGCGAACTCGATGTATGGTGGCGCTGACGCAATCTTCCAGCAGCCTATGGCAGCAGCAACGCATGTTGCTGACTACACAGGCCTTCCTGGCGGCGGTTCCTATACTCAAGATGCAGCCGGTTCAACGATTTACGTGGCATTGGATCAGAGCCAGTGGCGTATGAACGCAGACGGGTCTTTTACCCGTGTTTGAATGGTAGCCAGTGACTGTTCGAATCCGTATGGCTCCGTCCGCACCTTCAAGAATGAAGCCTACCACCATCCCATGAAAACGACGCTGAGCGGAGTGTATCGAGGATAGGGGGTGATGGTTCATGGATGGAGATGATGACTCTACTCTTATGTCAGATGAAGCCTCGGAAGTAGGCGACTGGGCCGAAGGTGATGTCTTGACTCAGAAGGAAGAAATCTGCTCAGTTCCTGTGGAAGAGTGGGTGGATGGACTCAAACTCGGTGATAAGGAGTTTCAGACCACCGAGGATGTTCCGCTTCCGAATCGTCTTGTTGATCAGGTTATTGGACAGGATGCTGCGAGCATTGTAGTTCGCAAGGCTGCAGAGCAGCGTCGTCACGTGATTCTAATGGGTGATCCTGGGACTGGAAAGTCGATGCTTGCTCGCTCCATGACGGAGTTCCTTCCCAAGGAGCAAATGGAGGATATCCTTGTCTATCGTAATCAAGAGGATGAGAATGAACCCAAAGTCCGTACTGTTCCAGCCGGACGTGGTGAACGTATCATCAAGGAGAGGAAGGCGACGATTCGTCAGCAGAGAGAACGAACAAACAAGACACTTCTCTTCATTGCGATTTTTGTTGGTGCAATCCTCATTGCATCCACCATCTCTACAGGCGAGATTCTGACTCTACTCTTCGGTGGCTTCATNCTCGTCTTTGGTTACTTTTTCCTGCGTTCTCGCCTCACCGCAGCGGATGAGAACAACATCCCAAAACTCCTCGTGAAACATGAACGCGGTGAGGATGTACCTTTCGTGGACGCCACAGGTGCTCTTGCAGGCGCACTGCTAGGAGATGTAAGACACGACCCTTTCCAGTCTGGAGCCGACCTTGCCACTCCGGCTCACGAGCGTGTTGAGCCCGGTTCGATTCATCGTGCGCATTACGGTGTGCTCTACATCGATGAGATTAACATGCTTCGAATGGAAGANCAACAGGCACTTCTTACGGCGATGCAGGAGAGGGCCTTACCCATCTCCGGCCGTAGCGAGCGCAGTAGCGGAGCTCTAACCAAGACGGAGCCAGTTCCTTCTGACTTCATCTTAGTAGCAGCAGGAAATCTCGATTCCATGGAGCGCATGCACCCTGCGCTTCGGAGTCGGATTCGTGGCTACGGATACGAGGTCTATGTCAATACAACAATGGATGATACGGACAGCAATCGAAGGCGTCTTATCCGCTTTATTTCACAAGAGGTTCGCAACGAGATGAACAAGAAGTCTGGCAAGCCGATTCCTCACTTCAATCGTGCTGCAGTTGCTCTCATTCTCAAGGAATCCCAGCGTCGAGCTGGGCGTCGTGGGAAACTTACTCTTCGCCTTCGTGAACTTGGGGGGCTAGTCCGTGTTGCAGGGGATCTCGCAGCGGAGGAGGATGCTCCAATAGTCCGGCCAGAACACATCGCCAGGGCTAGAATTATTGCAAAACCACTCGAGCAGCAAATTGCCGACCGATTCATTGAGCGGCAGAACGAGTACTCTCTGCTCGTGAATCGAGGTGCTCGAGTTGGGCGAGTCAATGGCCTCGCTGTTCTAGGCGCCGACTCGGGTCTCTCCGATTTCTCTGGTATAGTACTGCCCGTTGAAGCCTTGGTGACACCCACCCAAGGGCGCAACGGTGCTGTTTACGCGACTGGCGGCCTGTCTGATCTTGCGAAGGAGAGTGTGACCAATATCAACGCAGTTGTCAAGAAACTCACTGGCAAGGATATTGCTGATTATGACATTCATGTCCAGTTCCCAGGCACTCACGGTGTGGACGGTGACAGTGCTAGCATTACAATGGCGACTGCGATTATCAGTGCTTTCGAGGAGTTGCCAATCGATCAAAATCTTGCCATGACCGGTAGCCTCAGCGTTCGTGGCGAGGTGCTCCCGATTGGGGGAGTTACGGCCAAGATTGAAGCCGCAGCGAAATCAGGTATCTCGAAAATCATAGTTCCTCGGACCAATATGCAAGACGTTCTTATCGATGAGAAGTTCACTAGCATGGTCGAAGTTGTTCCTGTTGATTCATTAGATGAAGTTCTTGAGCACGCCCTCATCCAGAGTGAGGAGAAGGATAGTCTCGTTGATCGCCTATCCAAGGTTGTTGACAAGCTGACATCTGTTCCAGATACGCGTCTTGCGTAATCATATGCCCAAATTGTATAGGACGGTGGCGACAGGGTCGCCAAGAATGAGGGTGAGAGGTATCGCAGGCAGGACATATACTAGGAAGGGGTGTTTCTTGGTAATCCATGCAGAGGTTTCTCCTGCCACCTTTAACCGCTGGATATGTGCTGAAAGTTCTTCCGGATCCACTCTCTTACGACGGGGGCGCATGCGTTCTCGCACCGTTCTCCCCATCTGCAGTCTCAATTACATCACTCAGAATCCAGACATGATGTCCTGGAATTTTGTCTAGTTCCCATCGCTCTGCATGCCAAATCATCCGTAATGGTCCGCTGTGACCTATGCGGAGGTTTCGGCTTATTGTGACGAATGGTAAGATGAGGAATGCTAACGCAGACCAGATTAGAACAGAGACCACTGGAGGTACTGCAGTAGTTTCACCTAACGGGCCGATACCATTCCACCATGGGATGGCAAGTGCGACTACTATCATCGCCTTCGCATCTGCTCCACCATGCAATAGCCGTACACGCCAAGCAATTTCGATGAATCCAATTCCGATTCCTAGTCCAATGAGGCGAAGTAGAAGCCAGCCACGACTCTCGGCGAGTTCAACGGCGGCCATATCTGTAAGTTGGAACATGGGTGCATCCGTAGCTAGGCCGAGTGACCAAATGGCATTGGGGGCATGCAAGTATAGTGAGGCCCCTGCTCCTGTGATCCCTAGTAAGTACCAGACGGCGACTAAGATATCGATTTTTGACCCCCCTCTCATATCCTTTAGCGAAGGTGTCCCAATCACTGATGCGGAGCACCATGCGAGGAGCCCAAATGCTCCGAGAAAGAGGGCAACGTCGGCCTCGAGAAGGATTACTTCCACTAGTAGAAGGAAGCCAATAGCAACCCCCCATCGGATCCACCATTCGTTAGGTACTCTGCGTTGCCAGCGGTCCATCAGAGCTGCTCCTGCCATGCAGAGGAGAAGGATGAAACAACGGAGTAATGCCGTCCATTGATCTGGCGTAGGGGGTTCCATATCGATTCATGCATCCGCAGGCAATGGACTTAAAATCGGTCGTCGTCCACGACAAGAATGTCCCCGAAGGAGGGTTGTTCACCATGAGCGACGTCAATACCCGGATTCAACAGATTGCCACAGTGCTTGAGCAGTTGCAGGACAGCCAAGTGCCCCGGAATATTCGTCGTGCTGCCAATGAGGCTACCACTGAATGGTTACTCAACGAGCGCAAGGAACTTGATATCCGCTTGGGTATGACTGCCAGCAAGTTAGACGAGATTTACAACGATGCAAATCTTCCTCACCACTACGGTCCACTGTGCCTCCAGATTCAGACTGCTATCGAGGCTCTTCTCAAAGAGGTCCAGGGCCACTGAGGCGATTGGTAGTTCTACATGTCCGTCGAAACGGGCAGATCAGGTCAACGTCCTGCTCCCCTAATTTTCGACCTTGATCACACTCTGTGGGATTTTGCGGCCAATTCCAAGAAATCCCTTATCGAAGGATTCGAGCATTTCCGGCTCGATTTACATGGTATCGAGAGTTCTGAGCAATGGGTCAATGCATTTGAAGTAGCCAACGATCGATGTTGGGCATTGTATCGTAGTGGAGAGATTGACAAATCCACATTGCGCACGGAGCGTTTCCGGCTTACATTGGAATCCTTGGGATGTGATGACGGTGAACTCGCAGTTTCTCTTGGTGTGCACTATGTCGAGGTTTCACCTCTTCAGACAACCCTCATCGAAGGATCGGAGGCACTGTTATCCGAACTTGCGGCAAGGGGCCATCGAATGTGGGTTCTCACAAATGGATTTGAGGAGGTTCAGAGGATCAAACTCGCCCGCTGCGGTTTGGCTCAATTCTTTGAAGCGATGTATACTAGTGAGCAATTGGGTGCAAAGAAGCCGCATGCTCAGGCTTTCTTTGGCGCTGCTCAACTTGCTGGCCTTGAACCAGATGAAAGCATAGTCATGATTGGCGATAGTTATGGTAGTGACATCATCGGAGCTCAGAATGTTGGTTGGCGAGGCGTGCATTACAATCCGCAGGGTGAAGTTCATGAGGATGCGTGGCGGACCGTCCGTCAGCTCAGAGAGATATTAGATCTCGAGTTGAATCATTGAGAGGATCAGCGCTGCTTNTTCTCAACAATCTTAGGTCGAAGACCNTTGTNGCCACACTTGCGNCAAGGGCGTGGTTTACGGCCACGGTGGGTGGCCGAGCAGCGCATGCAGACCCACTTGTGCAGGTTGCGCTTCTCCGCCTCAGGGAATCGTGCCATGAGCCGGTGGACCGATGCCCCCTTCATAACCGCATCGGAACGATGGAAAGTGGTCTATGGGCGTCGAAGGAGAGTTGAAGGGCCTCTCTCTCCGGCCCTCTACTATGCCTGCGACGATTGTGCTTGGCGCCCAGTGGGGAGATGAGGGCAAAGGGAAGCTAGTAGACCAGTTGGCCTCAGAAGCGGATTGGGTTGTTCGATTTCAGGGTGGCTCCAATGCCGGCCACACGATCGTCATCGGTGAACGTAAATTGGCTTTCCATCACTTGCCAAGCGGCATTACTTACAGTCACTGCAACCTTGTCCTTGGTGCAGGTATGGTTATCGATCCGTGGAAGTTGGAGAATGAACTTGATCGTTGGTTTGAGTTCGGAGGTGAACGTCCGGAAGGAGATCGCCTTTTCATTTCCGAGCGTGCCCATGTCACTCTCCCATACCACCGTATTCTCGACGGGGCTGACAAGGAAATCGGCACCACCGGCCGAGGAATTGGTCCGACTTATGGTGACGCCATTGAGCGCGTCGGGATTCGTTTTGTAGACATCTCCAATGTGCTATCTGATGGGAGCCGTATTGATCAGATTGTTAACCGTATGAATGGACGACTTTCGGCGGCTGGTTTGGACCCTTCAATCACTGAGGACGCGTTGCGTGCAGATCTTGAATGGATTTTCGATAGATTTGGGGCAGCAGTTCGCCCTACTGGCCTACTTGTCCACCATGCGCTTGAGAGAGGCGAGAATATTCTCCTTGAGGGTGCTCAGGGTGCCCTCCTTGATATCGCGCAGGGAACATATCCATTTGTGACCTCATCCGTCACGAGTCGAGCAAATGCTACACATGGAGCGGGAATTCATCCAGGACATGTTGAACGTACAATCGGCGTAGTGAAGGCATACACCACTCGAGTTGGCCATGGGCCTTTCCCGGCTGAACTTCACGACGAGGTAGGGAGTCATCTCGGGACTGTAGGTCATGAGTTTGGGACAACCACTGGCCGACCGCGGCGTTGTGGTTGGTTGGACATTGTTCCTCTTCGTCATGCAATGAGAATCAATGGATTCGATGAGGTTGTTCTGACTAAGTTAGATGTCCTCGGAGGATTAGAGAAGTTGGAAATCGTAGTTGGATACCGTGTTGATGGCGCTGAAATTCACGAGTTCCCGGCTGACCTCTCAATGTTAGAGCGTGCTGAGCCTGTAACGCTCACACTTCCTGGATTCGCATCACTTGACCTTGGTGATTGGCTCAAAGTTGCTCGCGAAGCCCAAGCAACTGGGCGTGGTTATGATGTTCTTCCAGAGGCAGCGCAGACCTATATCCAGACCGTGGAGCAACTTCTCGGAGTCCCCGTATCCAGTGTTGGCGTGGGGCCAGACCGTGAAGCGTCCATCGAACGTCGTGCTTGAGTGGGATAAGGTTCATCTCCGACCCTCCAATAAAGTCCTTCATGGGCTTCAAGAAGCGCGCTCGAGTCAACCGTAAGCCTAAGGATGAGGCCAAGGAGGATGGTGGCGAAGAGGGAGAGATACCCTGTGACGTTGCTGGTTGCGATAATTGGGCTGACAAGAAGTTCGGGGGCCGCTCCATTGCCATTGATAATGCGATTGATGTATGGGGTGAAGACGGTCTCAAGCGCGACGCCCGTCGAGTACGTATTTGCCGCCCTTGCTACCGCGAATGGAAGAAGGCAAAGAAGGACGAACCAGATCAGTACTGATAGTTTCACTTTCAGCNGACTCCCCCGTGTTCTCATTCATATGCGGACATCGTTGAACTGGAACCATGTCTATGTCATACACAAGCATCTCTTTCAGGGGCGATCATCTATCGGGAAGGAAGAAGAGAAGAAATAAGGTTATGATTGACGATTGGGATTTTCGCGATTTAGATTTGGACTCTGAACCGATTTCAATGGCGAAAATCAANGATTCTAATGGTCGTGTTATGCGCATCGTGGTGGGGTGTGAGGACGGTAATATTGCCGTTGTGAGTTGGCCTAAAGGTCGCATACTCGCGCAATGGTCCTCAGGTATTGATTCAGTAACCGCAATTCACCTATCAGAACTTCATGACAGTCAGGAGATACAGCCGGTTTCAGCATATCTTGGGACTAAATCTGGACGAATCCTCTCAATTGAGGGTTCACTTCTTCATCCTAACTTCATTCGCTATCTCGGTAACATCGGAGTATGTTGTCAAGGTCTGCGTTTCATCGATGATCACCTATTAGCGACATCGGATTGGAGGACAATTCGCATCCCATTGGAATCCTCAGGAAATCGTCGACAAATTCAGACAATTTTCGCAGTATGATTCACCATTTCGGTTCTGGTGTCCACCACATGCAGGTTGGCACTGGTATTGGCCATTTTTCCGGTAGTTCCCCTTTCGCCTCAATCATTGAATCGAAGAATTCGAGATGCTGAAGTAGCACCTCTTCGATAGTTTTTCCACGAATTGTCTCACCTCTTGATGGGATCAGTGTATCGATGTCGAGGTCTCGTACACGCTGGATGGAATCTCTCATTTGTACTATGTTCCCCGTTGGAAAATCAGTTCGCCCAGGTGTTGAGGCCGCTGGAAATAAATCTCCTGCGACTAGAATACCAAGTTCTTCCAGCAGGAAACTGGTATGGCATGAGGTATGCCCCGGTGTGTGAATTGCTTCTATTTCATGGCCGTCTATGTTTCGTCGCCAACCATCTTCAATGGCATGTGCAGAGGTGGGTGGCATGTCAGAGTCAAATCGAGATGCCCATGTTGTGAGTTGGTCGTTCGAAGCTAGGGGGTTGAGTGCATCCCCATGAGCATGTATTGTGCAGTCGAAGATATTGGAAAGGTGAGCCGCAGCACCTGCGGTATCGTAGTGGCGATGTGTAAGGAGAATGGCTGCGAGATTACCATGCTGAATCTTCGATCGGATTCTTTCCTCCGTGTTGACTTGATGCCAACTAGTGCCCGTATCAATGAGGATTGCTTCACAATCATCTGTAAGAATCGTCATTGAGGTATCGTGATGGATGCCGGGGAGGCGAATGACGTCCACGTATCCACCCAGTGTGCCGTTCTCAATCAACCTATCCCGTGTATCAAGAAGAGATAGCGGTGTAAAAATAAAAGCGAGGATTTATATATTGTCGCAACTAACTATACAACCCCAAGTTGGAAAGAGAGTGATGTGAATGGGCCCCGAAAACGAACAAAAGAAAACCTCTACTAAGCGCTCAATCCGTGGTGGCGACTTCGTAGCATCCCCACGGCCGAGTCAGAAGCAGAGGCGTACTGATAGTCAGTCTAGGCCCTGCGAACTATGTGGTGCGAATGAATGGGATACTGATGTTCAGCGCGGTGAGACCACGTGTAATGTATGTGGTTTCGTCGCTGAACAGAATATGATTGACCCAGGTGCGGAGTGGGTCAACCANAGTGACGGTGCTGATCGTTCTCGAGTCGGTGCACCAACCACTGTCTCTTTATCAGACAAGGGTTTGTCCACGGTAATCGACAAACGCGATCTCTCATCTGGAATTGCAAAGAGGAATGGGATGAACTCCCGGCAGGTTCGTGATTGGAGGCGTCGTGCGACTATCGATCATCGCTCGAAGACACGTGACAGCCGTTCTCGGAATCTTGCGAAAGCGATGCAGTTCATTCGTGATCGTGGCGATCTTTCTCCACAGCTTCGGGANCAGGCCAGTGGCCTGTATCGTAAGGCTATCGAGAAGGGCCTTGTTACAGGTCGTTCGATTCGTGGAGTAACGGCTGCTTGTGTCTATCTTGCAACACGTGAAGCGAAGATACCTCGTCGTATCGAGGATGTTGGAGAACGTTTCGATATGACCTCTGATGCGGAATTGAAGGAGTTGAAGCGTACCATCCGGCTTGTAGCTCGTGAACTTGGAGCCCACCACATTTCTGGTCCGATAGAGTATCTGGACAAGTTCCACAGCGATTTACAACTTCCACCTAAGGCTCTAGGCCGAGCGCATGAGGTATGGGATGCAACCAAGCACGACCTAGCATGGCAGGGGAAGAAGCCCAGTGGTATCGCAGGGGTTCTTCTCTATCGCGCTGCGGCCGATGTTGGATCTAATCGTACCCAGAGTGAAGTCTGCAAGGTTTGTGGAGTAAGCGAGGTAACACTACGTGGGCTCCTCAAGATTCTGAATGCGCGTGTTAGTGCGTAATCAGAATATTCCAAGTTCAAACTGAGCATCTTCGGATGCGTGAACTTTCGGGTCCCATCTTGGACTCCATACGAGGTTTACGTGGACGGATTCGATTCCTTCGGTGGTGAGAGCAGCTCGGTGAACAGCAGCCATGATCTCCGGCGCAGCAGGGCATCCAGGGGAAGTGAGAGTGAGGTCAATCTCTGCATGCTTCCCGTCCTCTTTCTCCTCGATACGGACGCCATAGACTAGCCCGAGATCGACAACTCCGATTTTCATTTCAGGATCTTCTACGGGGCGTATGGATTCCATCACAGCGTTTTCTAGATTCATGATTTTCCATCCGCCCTTTCTTCTTCAATGTGATTAGTTAGAATATTTGTCCGCTTCGGAACGGATTATTTCAAACAAGTTGAGAAAACCATTCGCACGGGACGGAGTCAGGGACGCTTTGACATTCATTTCATCAACGAACTTAGGTGTCAATTGCGCAACTTCGTTTGGAGATAGGCCATCGACACCTATTGCAAGTACAGCCATCAGTCCTTGGACTAACTGCGCATCTGCTGCTCCACGGATGTGAAATCCAGTTTTGGCATCTATGATGCACTCCACGTGTGCTTCAGACTGACAACCTTTGACTCGATTCTCTTCAGTCCATTCTTCATTAGGAAGTGGGTGTGGCATACGCTTCGCATACTCGAATAGGAGTTCGTATCGTTCCATCCTATCAAAGCAATCTTGGAAGTCCTCGATAATCTCCTGAAGAGCAGCCGGCCATTCACTCACCAGAATCACCTTTCATGAGAACCGGTCCACAACCCCTCGAAGGTGGTTCACGAAGGCTTCGGCTTCCTCCTTGGTATTGTAAATCCAGAAGGATGCTCGCGCTGTGCTCGATACGCCAAGTGCCTCCATCAGTGGTTGAGCACAATGATGCCCCGTCCGAACAGCGAATCCCCCTGCATCCATTAGATGTGCTAAATCTTCAGCATGGATCTTCTCATGGAGGAAGGAGACAACTCCACTGGTCGTCTCGAGGTCATGCCGTCCGTAGATACGTATCCCAGGTATGTCTCTCATTTGCTTGGCTGTCCAACGTGCGAGAGAAGAGACATGTTCGTGCACGTCCTTCATATTGTGTTGGTCAAGCCATTGTACTGCTGCATGCCAACCGAATGCCTCCGCAATTCGTGGAGTGCCCGCCTCAAATTTTTGCGGGCCCTTCTGGAAAGTCGACCCCTCCAAGGTCACTGTCTCAATCATGTCACCGCCTGAGATGAATGGCTTCATCGTTTCCATTGTATCAGTCGTTGTGAATAGTGCACCGATACCTGTCGGTCCTCCCATCTTGTGGGCACTGAGTGCAAGGAAGTCACATCCTAGTTCGGGGAAATGGATACGTTCGTGGGGTGCAGCCTGTGCTGCATCGAGCATCACATGGGCTCCTTCTCCTCCCCTTCCACGTAATTTTGCGAGTTCGATGATGCGCTCGACATCGTTTCGCACACCCAGTACATTCGATGTGTGGACGACACAAACTAGAGATGCGTCTTCAACAGCAATCTCGAAGGCTTCCATATCGAGTGTCATCGTTTCACGGTCTAGAGGGACATAGCGAATCTCGATTCCGCACTCTTTAGACAGAATCTGCCATGGTACGATATCGGCATGGTGTTCCATCTCCGTGGTGAGGACAACGTCTCCCTTTCCGAGATTAGCTCGCGCCCAACCGTAAGCAACGAGATTGATTGCTTCTGTAGTCCCGCTAGTGAAAATCAGATTGTCGCGTGGTGCGCCAAAATACGAAGCAATGGCTGTTCTGGAAGCTTCGTATCCATCGGTTGCTTCTCCTGCGAGTGTGTGGACTGCCCGGTGCACATTCGCATTTGTATTCGCGTAGTAATCGTTCATCGCGTCGATTACGACTTGTGGTTTCTGCGTTGTCGCTGCGTTATCGAGGTAGACGAGTTTGCGCTCTCCTTCGAGCCGTCGGCTGAGAATCGGAAAATCGGCCCGAATCGAGTTTAGATTGAGGGCCATGGTAATCCGAAGAAGTGCTTTGTCTTCAATCCGTGCTTCCATCAAAGGCTGGATAGGTGACTCTCGATACGATTGATCAACCAACCGTGAAGTGTTNCAGAACCCATATTGGAGAGGGGAGCATTCAGGAATGCAGCGATAAGTGCCGCGCGTGCTTGTTCTTCATCAAAGCCGCGTGCGTTGAGGTAGAACATTTGATACTCGTCTAATGGGCCGTTTGCGGTTCCATGGCCACATCCAACGACATCACTCTCCATCACTTCAAGTTCAGGAATTGAGTTCGCCTTTGCTTTGTCGGAGAGCAGGAGGTTGTGGAAAAGTTGNCCTGCATCTCCTCCTTTCGCGCCAGCATCAATGCGTAACATCCCCGTTCCCGTTGTGACGCTCTCACCACCACAGGCGCTATGCCATTCAAGGCGACTGAAAGTATGCTTACCGGAATGCAGTATCTCCACATGGGAATCGAGATGATCCTTACGGGTCGCAAGGATGGAGCCGTTGACTTGTAGTGATGCGCCGGGCTCGGGGAGCCAATGGCGAACATCGACTTTTGCTTGTGATGATGAAGCGTTGACCGTCCCTGATCGAACCTGAGCATCGCGTTCGGAGCGGATTGAATCGCACCGTAGGAGTCGCTTTCCAGTTATCTGTAAAACCACATCATTCACGATCGAAGCCGGCCCAAAGCGCCCTTCGCGAAGGAAACCAAACCATTCGGCGCCCCCCTCAAGCACGGTGATTAGTTCGATTTCCACGCGTTCACCGATATCTAGCAGGAGTCGACAGGCACAGGTGGTGCCGCTTGATTCAATAGAGAGGATAACAGGCTCCTTTGTGACAGTCTTAGCATCTACTCGAAGGACGTGGATTAGGGGGGATGTCTCAGCGATGAATGTTGGAGCAGCCATGCCATCTCCGAAATCGAGGTTGTGACCTAAGCGCTCTATATCATCCGAGGTTGCAGTTTCGATACGGATGCCTACGGGTACCTCACTCCCGTCGCTCATAGATAGTGAAAGGAGGGGTGAATCAGCACTGGGGATTTGACTGATTTTACCTGTTGGGTGTGCCTTCTTCCATGGGGTATAGCGCCAGATGTGCGCCGCACGNTCNGTGTCAGAATTGTCCGAATAGGCTGCATTCATGTCAATCCCTCAACCAATGCTGCCTTCCATCTCGAGCGCCATCAACTGGTTGAGTTCTACAGCGTACTCCATTGGGAGTTCGCGGGTGAATGGCTCAAAGAAACCATTGACAATTAGTGCCAGTGCTTCTTCCTCGGTGTGTCCTCGGCTCATCAGATAGAATAGTTGATCATCGCTGACCTTGCTGACAGATGCCTCATGCTCACAGCGAGCTCCTGCATTCCCGACTTCCATAGTAGGATAGGTATCTGAGCGACTGTCTTCATCGAGGAGTAGTGCGTCACAGACAACGTTGACCTTGCAGTTTTCTGCCTTCGGAGAGACAGTAACCATGCCACGGTAAGATCCGCGCCCTCCATCTTTGCTAATGCTCTTTGAGAGGATTTTACTAGTGGTATTACTCGCTAGATGATGGATTTTTGCCCCTGCATCCTGATGCTGCCCTTCGCCTGAATAAGCCACAGAGATGACTTCTGCGTGTGCTCCCTCTCCCTTGAGAATCACTGCGGGATATTTCATCGTCAACTTTGAACCGATGTTACCATCAACCCACTCAATTGTCGCGTTATCATGTGCAACTCCGCGCTTTGTAACAAGGTTGTACACATTGTTCGACCAGTTCTGTACAGTGGAGTAGCGAATGTGTGCACCTGGCATAGCGATTAGTTCGACTACAGCAGAGTGGAGTGAGTCTGTGGAGTAGGTGGGAGCAGTGCATCCTTCGACATAATGGATTGAAGATCCCTCATCAGCGATAATCAGGGTCCGCTCGAATTGCCCCATGTTCTTTGCATTGATGCGAAAGTAAGCTTGCACAGGCATTTCCACATGGACGCCGCTGGGCACGTAGATGAACGATCCACCGGACCATACCGCGGTATTCAAAGCAGAGAATTTGTTGTCTGAATATGGTACGACGCTACAGAAATACTCCTTAACGATGCTTTCATACTCACGGAGTCCAGAATCCATGTCAAGGAAGATGACGCCTTGCTCCTCAAGGTCTTCTCGAATACTATGGTACACCGCTTCGGACTCATATTGGGCAGTCACTCCTGAGAGCCACTTTTGTTCTGCTTCAGGGATGCCAAGCCGATTGAAGGTGTTTCGGATATCCTCTGGGACGTCGTCCCAGTTCTTTTCGGTAGCATCTGAGGATCGTAGGTAATAGCAGACCTTGTCGAAGTCAATCTCCTCCAAGAGATGCATGTTGCCCCATGTAGGCATAGGCCGTTCCTCGAAGTGATGGAAGGCTTTGACACGAATTTCAGTCATCCACTCTGGCTCGTTTTTGAGTGCTGAGATATCTCGAACAACTTGCTCTGATAGGCCAAAGTCGAATCGAATAGTTGCATTCTCAGGGTCGTGCCAACCGGCTTTGTAATCTCCGACAGCAGAGCGCGCGTCGTCGGTCATACTGCATCTTCCTCCAACCAGTCGTATCCGCGTTCCTCTAACTCAGCAGCAAGTTCTGGGCCGCCGGATTTAACGATGCGGCCATCAATCAGAACATGGACATAATCTGGCTTGACGTGCTCAAGTATGCGATTGTAGTGAGTGATGATGAGTGCGCCGGAAGTGGTGCCTCTAATCGCCGCATCAACTCCTTCAGCAACCGTACGGATACCATCAATGTCGAGGCCGGAGTCAGTCTCATCAAGGATTGCTAGACGCGGCTTGAGTAACATCATTTGAAGAACCTCAAAGCGTTTTTTCTCGCCGCCACTGAATCCGTCGTTAACATATCGCGAGAGGAACGAACGGTCTAGGCCGAGCCGTTCCATACCTTCCTTCAGTGTGGTTCGGAACTCTGCACCTTTCGCTGCCTCCTCGCCACGAATTGCCGCCACAGACCGGCGTAGGAAGTTGCCAACTTGGAGTCCAGGGACAGCCTGTGGGTATTGGAAGGAGAGGAATATGCCTGAGCGGGCGCGTTCATGCGCTTCCATCTCGAGAAGATCTGCACCGTCTAGGTGTATCGTACCATTTGTGACTTCATAGTCAGGATGCCCCATCAAAACATTAGCCGTGGTGGACTTGCCACTGCCGTTGCGCCCCATTACTGCATGGACTTCGCCAGGCATAATTTTCAAATCAATTCCATGGAGGATGTCTGTGTCGTCGATGCTGGCTCGTAGCCCATCGATTTCAAGCAAGGCTGTCTTCCCCATGATGCGAACTCCATGCTNCTCTCAAATAGCCGACTTATGAATCCCTGCTTCTCTGTTTTAATCTGGAAACCTCTCTCTGGACAGATTCATGATGGTTGCCCGAGTGGTTCGATTCGGTGGAGCAGATGGTTGATGACATCACAGACATGTACCGTAGCCAAATCCGTCTCCAGATGAATGAGGAAGCGAGCCGCCGTCTGCAGGAGGTCATTGACCCACGAGAGGATGCCCGTGTTCTCGCCTTATCATTGGTTCAACTTGTGGGAGGTTCTGATTTTGAGGTCGGGGGTGAGATGATTCATCCTGATCTTGTCCCTGCGCTTATGGCGCGTCTAGGAGAGGTTCGTGCAGCTCTTACTAGTCATGAGGGTTCAATCACTGTCCGGGAGGCAAGAATCGATGGATCTACCATACATCTCGTTGTTGGCCTCGATGGGGCTTGTGTTGCTTGTGGGGCGGCACCTGGGACTCTATCTGGTATTCAGAACGACTTGCTAGCAGATTCGGCTATCCAAACGGTTCAATTCGATGCAGGGATTCTCGAGCATTTTGATGGAATCGTTCGAGATTTCATGATAGAGAAAAGTGGTGTCACATTCTGTTGACCGCATTACTTTGATGAAAGAATGATTGGATGCTTGCTTCAACGCTTGATTTACTNAGATTCGGGGTCACAATTTTTCTCAAAAATAGTGATTACGCGGAACCGATGGTTGGTGCTTTTGACCATTCCAATTACTGCTTTTACATCCCATTGATCCTTGCGGTACATTGGCAGGACTTGATCTAACCAAACTGTATGAGTGCCTTTTTTTGCCTTTTCCCCAAGTGCTGCCATGACTTTATTCCGTTTCACCATTGTTGGTTTGTAGTGCTCAGCATCCTCCACTGAGTAAGGCGGATCTGCTAATATCAAATCATAATTCTCAACTGGAACCTTTTCTAGAGTTTGAGCATCATCGTGAAAAGTGGGTTTCCGTTCAGAATCCAAATCCACTGTATCTCCGGGTAATGTTCCTAAATCGACCTTGCCAGAGAAAACGTGTAACACGTTATCTTTGTCTGGAAAAAGAGCCTTAATTCGTCTTAGATATCCTGCAGGGTAGCCTCCGTAGTATCCAGATTCAACAGTGTAATCGCCACCCATTACCCAAGTACCGGCTATCCACCCATCTTCCGCATGTAANAGGTAATTCTCATATCCAGTAATTTTTACAAAATTTTCAATCCTATCGTCCCAAGTGAATTCCTCTCCGTTTTCCTTGCGAATCTGGACTTTATCGTNCCATTCAAGACGTTCAATAAGCTCGGACTTTTTCCCATATGGGGGTAAAACACGGTCAAGTAGAATTTCTTTCAATTCAGTNACTGTTAGGTGGCCGTATTCTCCCATTTTAACACCCTATTTAGTACGAAAGCGTACTAGGTACTTGTACTAATTGCATTGTCTAGATATTTTAGGAAGGGTCATGACTGATGCCTTTGAGGCGGTTCTATGGCCGCGGGTTTCGATGCTAGCCCTTGCCGGTCTCAGGATCTCGGTCGATTTGAGATNCATCGGCGTGACGGNATCTCTNGAATCGGCCGGCTACATACGCGTCATGGGGTTCTCCAAACCCCTATGCTTCTTCCAGTTGTCAACCCGAATATCCGTACTATCGAACCTCGTGAGATGTGGGACGACTTTGGAGTCCAAGGTCTCATCACGAACTCGTATGTCATCTGGAANCATGACAAGTTACGCGAACCTGCACTTGCCAATGGTGTTCACGATTTACTCGACTTCCCTGGCGTTATTGTAACCGACTCGGGAACCTTCCAGTCCTATGTCTATGGTGATGTGGAGGTCGGTGTCAAACAAATTGTCGATTTCCAACGGGATATCGGTGTTGATATCGGTACGATGCTCGATGTCTTCGGCCGTCCAGATCAGTCCGAGGATGAACTGCAGCATGCCGTCGATGAGACGGTGGCACGTGCACCTGTATCACTCGAGACAGCCGGAGAGGACCTCCTATTGAACGGTCCAATCCAGGGTGGTTTGCATTCTCATCTTAGAGCCGACAGTGCATCGAAGATGGGTGTTGTTGAAGGCCCTCACCGTGGATTCGCAGTTCACCCAATTGGCGGCATTGTACCGTTAATGGAGCAGCATCGCTACTTGGATTTAGTCAAGATTATTCTTGCTACACGAGAGACAATCCCTGTCGAACGGCCCATTCACCTCTTCGGTTGCGGTCACCCAATGCTCTTTCCCATGTGTATCGCTCTGGGTGCGGATCTCTTCGATAGTGCAGCATATGCGCTCTTCGCTCGGGATGGTCGACTTCTCACCCCAGACGGAACGGTCCGAATCGATGATTTGGTGGAGTGGCCAATCGCNTCGCGTACGCTCCATGGAATTACTCCAGANGAAGTCCGAAAAATGGGTAAGAAAGAGCGGACTGAACTGCTATCTCGTTTCAATCTTGAAATCACTCAGGCAGAGCTTGCGAGGTGTCGTCAAGCTATTCGAACGGGGACACTTTGGGCCTTGGTTGAGCAGCGTAGCCATTCAAGTCCTGAACTCCGCGAGTCATTCCTCCACATCATGGAGGTGATTTCCAAAGGGGCATTATCGGAGAACATTGTTGGTCAGCGGATGATTGAGGCAAGTGCTCCGATTCGCTCTGGATCTGTGAAGTGGAGTGAAAAAGCAGATCATCGGCCGCACCTGATTCACGCCCGTAATCTGGTCGATGAGCGGTGGTNTCCNCCTCCATTCGACTGGACAGGTAAGCCGATGGATAATCCAAAGATGCTCCTCATTAGTGGAGGAGTGCCCCCTTGGCGTGATTCAGTGAGAGGCGATGTAATTCGTTCTTTACGAAGCGACCCTCAATGCATCCCGATAATTGTGATGAAGGCAGGCCCTCTTCCGTTTGATCTAGAAGATTGGTCTCCACTTTGTCATATCCAAGCAGTATCTTCNGAACCGGANATGAGTTCGAGCCTAATGGATGGTGCGTTGGCAGAATATCTTGACGTCAAGGTCCCTTCCCTGGATGTGTCCTCCTCAGACGAGGATGATGCTGCGATTCGTACATGGATTGAGCGTTCCCAGGTATCGGCGAAGTGCTCTGTCCTACTCGGCATGGACCGTTCTAAGGCATGGGAATGGCTTGAGGGAATGACTGTGCAAAGGTCTTCCACAGGCCGTATCAAGAACGTCTTCGATGCAGACGGTACCCATGTTCTATCCCCACGCTTGAATGATGGCGGGCTATCCCTTACGACGTCTGGTGCGATTGCACTTCACGCTCTTGACGCTGGTCTGCCCGAGGTAGTCAGTATTGATGATGCGGTCCCATTCCTTCGCGCAGGACGTAACGTAATCCATGGATTCATTGAGGGGACACGAAATGATGTCCGTCTTGGTCTTCCTACTCTCGTTGTTGATAGTTCAGGCGCACTGGTCGCTCATGGAGTCCCTACCAGTACAGCGGAGGAGATGCAGAGATTCAGCAAGGGCATTGCAGTTCGCGTCAGGGGTGGAGTCGTAAACGAAGACAAGTTATGACGGAACACAGCGGTTCATTCAAGTGACTCCATACGGAATTTCAGGTTAGGGGCGTGGTGTGTTTGTCAGGTCTTGGAAGCGATTGGCTAATCGAAGCCCGTTCCCTAACCAAGAATTACGGTCAACATGTTGCTCTTGACAAGGTAGACCTCCACGTACCCCACGGTTCTATTGGCCTTCTTGGCCCCAATGGTGCGGGAAAATCGACTCTTATCAAGACGCTTCTTGGCCTCATCCACATCACCTCCGGAGAGGGGAAGGTCCTCGGCCATGACATTCGTACTGAAGGCGATCTCATTCGTAGCAAAATCGGTTACATGGCGGAGTACGATTCACTTAATTTGGATCTTGCTGCAATCGACCAAGTCCGTTACTCCGCTGAATTGCTTGGTATGTCTCCTACTGTGGCTCAACAGCGTGCTCATGAGGTGCTTGAGTATGTGGGGCTTCGCGACCAGCGCTACCGAAAAATCGGTACGTTTTCAACAGGGATGGCACAGTCCGCGAAACTTGGTTGTGCTATCGTTCACGACCCTGAATTGTTGATTGTTGATGAGCCCTCTAATGGTTTAGATCAGGAGCATCGTGGATTCATGTTGAATACTCTGTTCCAGATTGTCCGTGAAGGTGGCCGTTCAATCCTAATGAGCAGCCATCTGATGGACGATGTTCAAGCCGTTTGCGATCAGGTTGTTATGATTCACAAGGGCCGAGTCGTCGTTCATCGCAAGATAGACGATCTTGCTAAGCAGATTGATCGCGAAATCGAGATTACTGTTTGGGGGGGTGCAAGTCGCATTGAGCAGGCACTGAAGGATGCAGGTCTTACCGTACGTCGAATGGGTCGAGTCATGCGAATTCTCCGTCAGGATGAGTCGACAGTGGATCATATTCTCGATGCAGCGGCGAAGTCACAGGTTCAAGTTCGGCAGATGCAGGAGTATGAGCCGAGCCTCGAGGATCTCTTCCTACTCATTATGGATCAGCTTGGATATGGTACGAGGACAGCCGCTGACTTGCTAAGTTCTACACCCGAGGGTCGTGTTATCGGTGCTAATTCTGCCGAGGAGGGGCTAGTATGACTGATGAGCCACTTGTTGATTCTAACCAGGATACAGAGATGGAGGCTCTGGATGCTGTTGCAGATTCGGTTGATGTGTCCACTGAACCATCACTTGGCGTGACAAGGATGGAAGCGGCCTTTGGATCTGGTGACGGTGATGAGGATGCTACAGCAGTCGTTGCTCAGCCGGGTTCAATTGAGGGGGGCACAATCTTCGATCAGGTCTATCGGCCATGGCGAGGAAAACTTGGGTCGCGGTGGGTTCGGAATTACGCAATATATCGTCATCATGTCTATGGCATCATTTCATCGAAGGGGCATCGGCATTACCATCCATTTGTCCGTCTTGCATTACTTGCAATCCTTATCTCGTCAATGGCGGCTCTTGGTTTCCTCTTACTTGCATCCTTGATTGGAGATCCAACTATCATGCGTGGTTTCGGACTTAATCGTGTGAATATCTATACCAAAATCCTCGGATTCTTCCCGCGAAACGCACTATTCTGGCCCCTCCTTACAGCCCTCGTAATCGGTGGCATGATTTCAGAGGACCGAGCTCATGGCACTTCTGCAATATACTTCTCTCGGCCGATTAATCGAATCGATTATGCTGCGATGAAGTACCTATCTGTAGCTAGTATCCTTGGGGGCGTAATTCTCATCAGTTACGTTTCGTTTTACTCTCTAGCGATTGTCGTTGAAGGACGAGGGTGGGGATATATCTTCGATTCTTTCCCACTATTCGTATCGGGTTTGGGAATTGCGTTTCTGTTGATTATTACTTACACCTCAATTGGTATGGCGTTGTCTTCAGTATCCAAGGGCAAGTTCTTCCCAGCGGTTGGATTTCTGTCGATTATCCTTGGAACAAAACTCCTCGCGTTCCTCGTGGATAATTTGTTTGAACAGAGCATAGTCTATCTGATTAGTCCATACGACAATCTTGCCCATCTCGGGCAATATTTCATGGGTATCGATTTGCGTTACGACCACCCAGTCGCATTCTCAGTCGTTTCCTTGCTCGCAATTAATGCGGTATCGCTCTACGTCTTATCTGCTCGTGTGAACAGTCTGGAGGTGACGCGGGAATGATGCCTGATTTCGATCAGGTCGGCCAGCCGGCCGTACAGTCAATCCGTGTTGATGCTACTGTACCAGCAGTGATGCTAGATCATGTTACAAAATTCTACGGACAGGTCATTGGGCTCAATGATGTCAGCATTGCGATAGGCGGAGGAGTCACAGGCATCCTTGGCCAGAATGGGGCCGGCAAGAGTACATTGTTCAAACTCCTCGTCGGCCGTCTCAAGCCAAGCAAGGGTTCTGTGCGTCTTTTCGGTGTAGATCCTTGGCGAAATCCAGCCCCGTATTCTCGAGTTGGATACGTCTCTGAGGGGGAGAAACTCTACGATTGGATGACTGGCCACGAATTCGTTGCAACTCTCGCTCGCCTCTACGGTTTCACTCGCGATGAGGCAGGAGCTCGAGCAGATCACGTTCTCGACTTCGTGAACCTTTCCGATGTCGCCCACAAGCAGATTGGAAAGTATAGCAAGGGCATGCGACAGCGAGTCAAGATTGCTCATGCTCTGGTCAATGATCCAGATCTCATTGTCCTTGACGAACCGTTACAAGGATGCGATCCAGTGGCGCGAACTACAATCATGAATGTCATTCGTGAAATTGGTTCGATGGGTAAGACTGTAATCGTATCAAGTCATATCTTATCGGAGATTGAGCGTATCACTGAGCAGATTGTCATCTTGCATAACAGTCGTCTTCTAGCTCTTGGTAACTTGCACAAAATCAGGTCACTTCTGGATAAACATCCTCATCGAATTTTATTGCGCACTGATGATCCTCGTCATCTTGCTGCCCATGTACTTCCTCTGGAAGCAATCCATGGCGTACGTTTCCCACTGCCGGGTGAGTTGGAGATTCAAACCAACGATCTGAACTCAGTCCATTCAGCGTTACCTTCTCTGATTCGTTCTTCAAACATCCGTGTTAGTGCAATTACAAATCCGGATGATAATCTTGAGAGCCTTCTTGCTTACCTAACGGAGGGTCGATCATGACTGAGAAGAGCCGCGAGTATGGTGATTCATCTGAGTCGCCCACAGTAACAACATCTCTCGCGAATTCCACTGTTGCTCCTCCAGTTTCTTCACAGGCGCCACTTCCCCCTCCAAGAGTTCTCGATACTGTATGGACCGGTTTGGATCGAAAGGCTTCTGCCATCATCGAATTTACCTCGAGGCAACTTCGCGTCCGTTCGTCAACGTGGGTCATCGGAGCGGTTGGTATTCTTGTAATGACTTTGCTCCTTGTGACCTATGCGCAGGAAATGGCATCCGGGATTGAGCCAATTGATGACGATGGGGATTCCGAGGACTGGGATGGTGACGGTTATCCACAGGGGCAAGAGGTTCAGTATGGGACCTCCGATTGGGATATGAACGAGTTTCCTGGTTCGGGACGATTCGTGGAGACGGATTGGCTAAATTGGGACGAATCAAATGTCACGGGCAACTATACCTACAATGGTAACGGGATTATCGAAGAATACACTTGGATTGCTAACAATTCAGATGATATGCGCTTCATCGATGTCACAGATTCACGGGCTTGTAGCTCGAATGAGAAGGGCGGATACGGTCTTGCATACGGTGAGTCCTGCATGACGGGAGATGATGAGATTCGATTCTATGGTATGGTGACGGTCAATGGTACACTCTCCTCCACGAATTACGGTTGGCTTGCTTGGGGGGAGATGGTTGGTAAATCAGACACACCGATTGAGCCTCACGATTCCTCGATGTATATTGATGAGGATGGGATTGATCTCGATATATCATCTGGAAATGATAGCCAAGGCTACGATGATGACGGCGACTGCCGAAACTACGATGACGATTCCGACTATCGTGACGATGAGTATTATTGGTATTCTAATCAGAAGGACACCAACGGTAACGGTATCGATTGTGATGTAGAACTCGTTTTCGACTCCGAGGGTAATCTGTTGCGGATTGAAGCAGATTGGGGCGTGGATGAAGATCCATCTGAGTCTGAGTTCACCTTGGAGAGCGCTCATCGTGGATTCATTCTTGCTGTAAGCAAAGTTGCATTCTTGTTCATCCTTGGCATCTTCATTCCGATGTTCCTCGCTACTGGCTTGGTACGTGATGAGATGGCTTCAGGGACAATGTACTATCTTATCGGTAAACCGATTCATCGAGCCGAATTCTTTCTCTATCGTATCCTTGGTTTCATGCTCCTTGCTGGGCCTTACATACTTGGCCTCGCAGTGACTGTAGGGATTGTCACAGGATTCCTTGGCCCTTCTGAAACACTGTTCAGATTCCAGGATTTGACAGTATGGTTGATTGTAGGCATCGCGTCAGCTCTAGTTCTCCTCGCCTATTCAACGACATTCGCAATGTTTGGTGTTCTCTCCAAGCGTTTTGGCGCATATATTGCGATTGTAATGGGGCTCTGGGAGTTTATCATGGCCTTCTTCTCGTTGCTCAGTGGAGGTCAGAGTCGCATCGCTTGGCTTTCAGTGTCGCATTGGGGTATCGAGATGGTGAATGCTGCTGCACTGATCGCTTGGCCGGATTCAGAGTACTATGACATCATCGGTGAAGGCTACTATGATTCAGCGGACATCTTCTCGGTGTTTTGGAATGCGCCATCAACAAATGAATCTCCAACAGTTGCACTACTAGTGTCTGCAGGTGTGCTCGTTGTATACGTGCTCTTGATGGTCGGGCTTGGCCAGTCATTCCTTGGCCGTAGAGAGATTGATTGAGAGCCACGTTCATCAGCCTGTTCTTCCGTTTCGTGCCATGGAGCGCTTTGAGGGGGACCTCGATACTCTTTGGCGGCTCGATTTTCTTCCTACCATGCATCGGCTTACATGGCAGTGGTGGTGGTGGCTCGTGGTCCTTCCTTGCAAGGATCACCCTGAACGCTCTCGTCAATTGATGGTGCTATGGTCTACCAAGGATACAGCTTCAGTTGATGTCAGTGGTATTCCATGGGCTGGTGAAAGATTCCACACTGACGAGCATGGCGGGCATGTTCTCGGTGGAATGGTTTGTGCTTGGTGGTATGATGGCGACCGTATGTATGAGCCGCTCGTGTTACGGAAATGCCGAATGGCGGCAATCGACCATCGTCACCCTTCGTGGCCTTCGGATTCACTTGGGGGGGCTGTCGTTCCATTGACTGAAGATGATCTTTCTATGGGCCTCCAGCCTGATGCCTCCTCCTTCTGGCTAAAACTCCGCTCGGATGAGGGGCATGTTGCGGAAGGCGCTCCTGCCACTTTCGATCTTGAAATGACTCCATGGAATCCTGCGATTTCTGGCGTCACACGATCAAACAATGTTTTCACTGGTACGATGGGTTACGATATCCTTCGTATCCATGGTACGAAAGCGAAGGGCCGCATTGGTGAAGAAGAGGTCGAAGGGACTGCTTACTTTCAGAAGGTAATTGTTCAGGCTCCGTCGGTGCCTTGGTTCTGGGGTTTCTTACACTTCGATGACGGTTCGTATTTCGACTGGTTTTTCCCTCATCTTTCACTTTCGATGACATCGAATGACTCAACTGCATGGCGTCGTCGTGACCGTCATCGTGTCCCGATTCGAACTGCGGGCTTATTTCACGATGCAAGGCGACAGCGTACCGAGCGATTCGAGCGTTGTGAGGTGGAAGTCCTTCACCCTGGGGAGGATGGGCCTGTAGATGATCATGATTCACCATTGCCTGGATTCAAGGTTAGGGTTTGGAATGGTCGAACTCAGATTAGCACAATTCTCCGTGCTTCAAGTCGAGCCCATTGGACCTTCGATCAACCTACAAGGGCCGGTTTGACCTCTCATTTCACTTACAATGAGTATCCGCTTGTGGTAGAAGAGATTGCGATTTGTGATGAAGTCGAGGTCCGAACTGCGGAGACATATGAGTGGATTCGCGGGAATGCTGAGCATTCATGGGGCTTGTTACATTGATGCAAATTCCTGAATGTAATTATATACGAACCCGGACAAACTGTGGTTGAGGTTGATTTGATGGGCGCACAGATGGACACATTTCGTGAGAAGTTAGACGTTGAAGCAGCAAGAGGCGCAGTTCCTGAAATGTCACCCTATGAGGAGCCGTACTACCGTTCGGGTCCAATCGTACTCTCTATGTTTTCCCGATATCTCCTGATTGTGTTTGTTCTCGTAGTCCATCTCTTATTCGGGGTTGGTTACGAGGCTCCAGAGGGTGAAGGTGGCCTGAACTTCCTTTTGAATCTCCTTGAATTACTTGTTTCGACTGGTATCGCTGGCTTCTTCGTCATGATGATGATTCTAACTTGGATCAATCGCTTCGTCAATTTCTCGACATCGGGTGGCCTCTACACGGTGTCCCTGCTTGTAATCTCAATCACTCCAGGTGTATTCTTCATTGAGACCGTTCTTACAGACAGTTTCATCTCTGGTTTCATAGGTCTTGAGGAGAGTGGCTTCCTTCCTGAGTGGAAGGATAGTTTCTACCTAATCTTTGGTGGGGCGTATGCTGGTGTGATGTTCGTCCTTACGGTGATGTATCAGCGTGCATTCACCTACGTTATCACGGATAAGCAGGTTTACCTGAAGAAGGACTTCCTGAAGTTCATTGATTCTAATAGTCACGCAATCAGCCTTTCTAAGATTGAGAATCTGAAGGTAGAGCGAAGCCTCATTGGACGATTCCTTGGCTACGGTAGCCTCCATGTCATCACGGCATCTGGCCTTGGTCTGAAGGAGGATTCTATGTCTGTAGGCGTTGGTGCTGTTTCCGATGTCACAGACGCTGCCACGAAGGAAACGAGTAACATCGTAGTTCGTTTATTCCGTTTCTTCATCTTCATGATGAGGTTACAACGGACCCGGAAGACGGTCGACCTCAACCCCGAGGATTGCTTCTATGGCATCCGCCGTCCAATGGATGTCTACGCTCTAGTCAATGAGCTCCGCACTCGGCCGGGTGCACCAGTAGATGGCGCTCCAGCCAATTCTACACCTGAATTAGAATCATCTGCAGAGTCCAGCACGGAATGATTTTGACACTTTACCTGATTTTTTTTCGACCCGCACCGTTGAAGAACCATCACCCCGACACAACGTCTGGTGGACCCCCCCATGGTTGACGACGAACTTCTTACCAAGGCAGCACAATGCATTACCGGAGGAGACTTCCTCGGTGCGATGGATATCTTTCAAACTGTAATGGATAATCATTCAGACAGCCCGGTTGGTTTTCACGGCTGGGCTGAGGCAGCGATGTTTGAGATTCAGGAAAACGGCAATATCGATGATTCAGGAAACGATCGTTTCAACGAGGGTCAGATCCAATCTTTCTTGAAAAAGGCAACAAAGATGGAACCCGAGAACCCAGAGTATCTCGCGGCATTCGCTAATGCCCTCATTGAATTCGATCGTGTCCCGATGGCAATTCGTGAGTTCCAGCGACTTCACGAACTCGGTCAGGCGAGCGAGGAGAATGATGTCTCCTTCCACCTCTATGAGGCAGCACGATTGCTAATCGATTCAATCGATGTCAAGACTAACTTTGATCGTAGTCACGACTTCGCTCGCAAGTATGTTCGGACTGCTATCGAATTCTCCTTACTCGGTCTCGGTTTCAGTTCCGCTGAAGAGGCTATGGAGTACATGACTAGCGACGAGTGAGGTCGCTTGTATGACGAAATCCACCGATGATTCGGTGGAGGTTCCTCTGGAGGATTCCGAAGAGGAAGAGTCTACTCAACGTGTGGTGATGTGTATTGGCTATCTTGGTGATGCATTCCACGGTTCACAACTTCAACCCAAAGTTCGTACGTCACAGGGTGATGTTGAGAGTACTCTTCGGAAGTTGAAGTGGCTGGGTGCTGATGATCATATTTGGCTATCGTCAAGGACAGATGCAGGCGTCCATGTGCGCATGAATCTCGCATCTTTCGACCTTCCTATATCTCGTTGGGATAGCATAGGTGCAGGCAGTCTTCTGAGGGCAATTAACGATAGGTTGGAGGATGACATCATCGTCTGGTCTGCCTACGCAGTATCTGATGATGTCACCGTTCGTCTTGCTCGCCGCCGTGTCTACCTCTATCGTTTGCAAGCGCTTCCGAATTGGCCTGCAGATCTTTCTCCTGAACGCCTTGCTCGCTGGTGCCGTGTATTCGAAGGTGGCCATGACTTCACGAACTTCTGTAGAGTAGAGGAAGGACGAACGACGGTTCGTACTGTCCATCGTTGTGCCCCCTGGGTGGATGTCAACGGTCGCGTAGTTGGTTTCCGAATCGAGGCAGAGAGCTTCCTTTGGAACCAAGTGCGTAGAATCGCTTCTGCACTATACGGTCTAGCAACCGAGAATCTCGATTTATCAGATGTGATTCGTGCTCTTCATCGCCCTTCAGACAGCATAGATTTCGGACGAAGTCCATCTGATTGGCTTATGCTCTGGTCGATCCAACATCCTGCCCTTCCTGACCTCGACACAATGCCCTTGGAGTCAATATCTGAATGGTCCAATCCTCCTGGTGGGACCGATCAGAGGCTCCACGAGCGATGGCAGGAGATTGCGCGAAAAGAGATGAAACTCATGCTTCAGAGAGGTTGGATTCAAGGGATGGAATTCCAGTCAGACGAGATTGAGTGATACTCTGTTTCCATCTGTGAGGTCGAGGGTTTCTCGCAGAAATACCTCTGCGATAACCTCGATGACTTCGACATGCCGAGTTAGGTCAGGGATGAGGATTGCACATTCAATGTGGTCCATATCTTCTGTTCCAATCTGTGCCTTGAATGCAGTCGCGCCACCGAATGAACGACCTTCACGGAGGAATCCACGGATGCGTAATGCTTCGATGTTCGATGTATCAATTGCTTGCGCCTTATTGCGCCGTTCATCCGTGGCATCAAGTGTATCTATGCCTGCTTTCTGACGTAGTGCGAGATACTGAGTGAGGTCCTCGTCCGACACCTTGATGTTGAGAGTTCCAGGCCACGCAGTCCCACCTAGAATTCCTCTGAATTGGTCCTGATAGTGACTCTGAGCCATGAACACGTGGGCTCGCCCCAAGCCAGAACTGACCTCCCCGTGGAGTTCCATACCCCCCTACGGCATTCCCCCTACATTTGTTCATTCCGTTGCGCTCATGTGAGTTCAATAACCTCGCCTTCACTGGCGAGAGACCAACCTTTGAGGTCTAAATCGTGCGACTCATATCCTTCTGAGATTACAGGGTTAGTATGGTTGAAGTGGATGAAACGGATATCGAAATCGTGAGGATTTCGGGGGCCAAGTAGCGAGATTGTCTCAGATATCGGCGGATGGGGGACATTTGTCTGCCGAGAGATTTCTCCATCGCTCCAAAATGTGCCGTCAAGGAGTACAACATCCGCTTGGATATGTTGGAACCAATCGCGTATGGATTTCATGCCAACGTGGGTAAGTGTAGTGTCCCATCGGTCATGGTCGGGGAGATGCAGAATAGTTCGCTTTTTCCCTTTGATGAGGAATGCATGTGTATCGGTAAATTCATCGCGATGAGGGACTGAAATGGGCCTGATTGAGAGGTTGGATGAGATTCTCAAAGTTTCATTCGAAACAAATGGTATTGGCAGGAATACACCCTGTTTAAGCATCGAATCCCATTGAGGTGTGTTTTGAATTAATTTGAGCATAGATTTTGATGCATGCAGGCGAATCCCTGTTGCGCCCATTGCTTCCTTTCCAAACAGTCCCAAGCCATCGATGTGCCCAAGGTGGCCATGGGTCAACCACACATCTGTGACTCGGCGTGATTCTTCTGGGATGAAAAGAAGCTGTCTTGCGAGATCCCGTGTCACGTCGAAGAGATGCAGATCATTTTCGTCTCTGACGGCAATAGAGGTTGGCGAGAGTTGACTTTCTTTTTCCCCATAGTGCGCGCAGGTGTTGCAAGAGCAAGCCGGTTGCGGCACGCCACCATCTTGCGCGATTCCAAGGATGATGGCCTCAGGATGTGCCGGCATGAAAGTCCCCTGCCGCTATTCTGCATCAATACTCCGTCGTCGGAACCATCATGTCAATCCGATGCCTGCCCTTGTTATGGCGAAGGACCTTGATTGGATGCGAGAGCGGTATGCGGAACTGGTTGACAGCGGCCTCAACTGGGACCCCCCCATCCTTGAATCCGCTAATGCTCCTCGTGTTACAATCGATGGAAAGGAGTCGATCATGCTCTCTGCCAACAATTACCTGAATCTTAGCACACACCCTAAGGTCGTCGAAGCGTCTATCGAAGCCACACGTAAGTATGGTGCAGGCAGTGGCTCTGTGAGGGCCATTGCTGGTACCATGGATATCCATTTGGAAGCCGAACGGGTTGCGGCGGATTTCAAAGGTGTCGAAGCTGCTTTGATTTATTCTGCAGGCTATACTGCTAATGTTGGCCTGATTCCAACACTTGTCAAGGGTAAAGACGACCTCATTATTTCTGATGAATTAAATCATGGTTCAATCATCGATGGAGTACGTTTGACGAAGGCACAACGCGCTGTTTATCCACACAACGACGTTGAAGCACTCGAACGTATTCTTCGAGAGAATAAGGGGGTTGATCGCAAGCTCATTATCACGGATGGTGTGTTCAGTATGGACGGCGACATTGCTCCACTGGATGAGATTACTGCGGTCGCTGAGGAGCACGATGCGATGGTATTCGTTGACGACTGTCACGGAGAAGGAGTGCTTGGTGATGGCCGGGGCATAGTCGCGCATTTCGGTCTTCAAGGGCGCGTGGATTTCGAAGTCGGCTCATACTCGAAGGCCATGGGTGTCCAAGGAGGGATTCTCGCGGGGACCGCTCAGACTCGTGAACATGCTCTGAATCATAGCCGCTCATGGCTCCTTTCGGGAAGCCAACCACCGGGTGTCGCGGCGGCTCAGAAGGCGGCAGTTGAGGTCATCGTGAATGAGCCCGAACACGTTGAGCGCCTCTGGTCTAACACTGATTACTTCCGTAGAGAACTNGATTCACTTGGCTTCGATACNGGTGTTTCCACTACTCCAATTATTCCAGTAATGTGTGGTGAGTCCACCACTGCAAAATCACTCTCTGAAGCGATGCGTGATGCNGGTGTGGTAGTGGGTGCGATAGTATTCCCTATGGTTGCTAGAGACAAGGCACGTGTTCGTACTCAAATGTCAGCGGGCCTTACACGGGACGATCTCGATGAGGTTCTTCGGGTCTTTGAGGACGCAGGTCGAAGCATTGGTCTCATTTGATATACTCTGGTCTCCATCCAATTGGTATGTCTACCATTGAACTCAATGTTCGTCCGATACCTCAGTTGTATGGTTCATCATACCCTATGGGTGGTCCTAATAATCACTCAAGCATGCCTCGTCAGCCAAATCAGCCCCAATTATTCGGTTCATGCCTCTCTGCGTCATTTGAGATGATAGTTGATTGGATTAAGCAGAGCGGTTCTAAACCCGGGTATTCAACATTCAAATCAGCATATACCTGGAGTTCAAGCCATTCTCGAAAGGGTCATCCCAATGGAGATGAATCCGTGAATCTTATGTGGAATCAAGCGACCTTGCACAACACAATCTATGGAAGCGCTGATTGCTTACTTCATCTCGTGGGTTCCGATACTTTAGATGGTGGTTTAGGTGGTGTTTCGAAAACAGTATCTCTTGAGCACTCCAAGCCCCAATCTCAGATTTCAGAAACCGTAGAAATAATCCAAAATCAGAATCAGTATCTGGATTGGATTCGTACGTTCTTGAAAGAATACGAGCACCCAATTATTGCCTTAACTCATGGAGCTCGTTTCCATCTGCAAGATATCGAATGGCCTACTTGGAATCATGAACGCCCTCCATTGAGCGANTTACCTAAATCTAGAATTGAAGAAATCGAGACAGTGCGGCATGGCCATGCTGTCGTAATCGCTGGAATTTACGAAAGGAATCTCGGAATCATCAATCAACCATCAATGGATCAGTGTGATTTGTTGATTCTCGATCCAGCACCATCAATCGAGCTTGAGAATCACCCTGAGAGATTTTACAATCCTCCTAATAGCCTTACAGACCCTTGTTGGCATACGCACCGTGTCAATGCATGGGATTTCATTCGGCACATTATGCCTGAAAGAGGCTTGATAACTCTGCACCCGTGATTTAATCTACTCTTCGCCGTGGATTTCATCAACTGCTTCGATTAGGTCGNTGTCGAGGTCCCTTTCTTTGCCGACTTTCATCGGTTGTTCATTTAACTCAAGACCTCTCGATAACCGTTCCAATAGTCTCCATCGGGGAGCATATGACAGGTGGATGTATAGGGGCCCTGGTGCAATTAGAAGAACCCAACCTAACTGATCTGATATGCCGATTAAATTCGGTTCGATTCTTGCGATACTGAACAGCAAGAGTCCGATGAATGGGATTGGGAATAGATACTTCCTTCTTTGTTCTAAGCGAATCGGTATCCTTTTTGTAATCGCTACAGTTAACGCAGATACTCCGCCAAATATACCGCATAACATCAGAAGGCTGAGGCACAGAAATGCCCAACTGCGTAGGCTATCATAGGCCGAACTTCCCGCCTCGGATTGGATGAATAAAATGGGGCCAAGTAGTGAGAGGGATATTAGGAGGCCGTAGAAGGAGCCTACGAAGGTAGGGTGTGATGCAGTAAGTGGCCATCGAAGGAAGAACTGACTCAGTGTACCTCCTTCGAACATCGTGCGCTGTTCATCCGGAAGGGCAGAAATCCGCTCCCTCCAATCGTCCATGAAGTTGCAGTTCTTCGGATTATGCCTATGACCGTTGCGTCATTCTTCTGAGTCCGAGCCCGAATCTAATTGCCCTTTTCCGCGGCCAAGGATTTCCTTGGCCCGCCCCATTTGTCCAAATTGGATTTCAACTTGACCTGGAGTTGTATCCATCCATGTCCTCTCAAGCATCCCCTCAGCGTCCGTTTCCCGTTGCCTCGCATCTCGTAATGTCGGATCGTTGTCTTCAGTTAGAGTGCGTGTCAAGATTAGCGCTTGATTCGCCACTTCCTCCAATAATTCCACTATGGGTTCTGAGAGCGGCCCTAGTCTTGCGTGTAATTTCTCATCCACATCATCATCACGTACAGTCCAGCCTTTCAGAATGGGGTCGGACACAATCTGGATACGGGATTGTGGAGGGAGTCGGATCCATTCTCCTTTGACATCAAGAATGTAGGTGAATGAATCCCCGTCCTCATCTGAAGGGTGCCAAGGGTGGCCACTATCAGTTGCAACAATTGAGAGTGCTACAGCAGTATTGCGATTTTCCAACCAACGTATCA
>PATD01000012.1 GCA_002713585.1 Methanobacteriota archaeon | reverse complement strand
TTTGAAAAGTGCGCTCGCCGGGATTTGAACCCGGGACAAGAGGTTGGAAACCTCTGGTGATAACCCCTTCACTACAAGCGCGACACCCCTCCGAAACATCACTCTGACTTATTCGATTCGGTTGGGGTCCTTCAGTAACAACGGAGATATCGCGAATAGTCACACGGGTTGAAAAGCGACCTACACTCCGTGAGGCTGTTGACTATGGCTGTTCCCGGTGTTGCGCAAGATTCCTCGGATCTCGAGGATCAGCAACAAATCGTTGGACGCCGGATTTGGATGGTCGTCCCCTATATCCTCGTATATTGGAGGCGAGCTCTTGGGGGAATCATCAGTAATGCGGTTGCTCGCGCTTTCGATCTCATACCTTTTGTCGCCATCGGTATGGCTGCTGATTACTACAGTTCTGGCGTATACACATCCGAATTGATTGAGTCGATCGTATCTCCCTCTCCTGAGATTCGTTTTGGTTTGTTGATCTTCGCCGGATTTACTGGGCTTGCGGTCGCTCAAGGGCTCAGTGATTACCTTTGGCAGTCGACAGCATACAAGGTTCAACATGACATTCGAATGGACGCCACTGCTAGTCTAATGGCAATGGAAGCGTCCTATTTTGAGGTCCGACAATCGGGCAATCTGATGTCAGTTCTTTCTGCAGATGTTGCACAGTTGGAAGATATTGTCTCTGACTCAAGTACTAGCATCATCCGTCTAATCGTAACGTTCAGTACTGCTTTCCTAATCCTCATCTGGATGTCATACAAACTAGCATTGACTCTGTTCCTTCCTCTCATTCTAATCGCTCCTATGGTATACTGGTTCTCGACCCGCGTCCAGCGTCGTTATCGGCGTCAGCGGGAGAGTACGGGCGGCATCGTTGCAATCCTCGAGAATGTCCTTGCTGGAATCACAGTGGTTCAAGCATACAATGCAACAGATCACGAGCGGGAGCGTGTTCATGGGGAGAGTGCAGAATATCGTGACCAAGCTATCAGCGCCTCAGCGATCCGTAACCGGTTCGTTCCTGGACTCTATGTGGTAGCAGGTGTGGCATTCGGCCTCCTCGTCACCGTGGGCGGATTCCTGATGGCTGGAGATGAAATCACTGTGGGGCAGTTCGTAACCTTCCTACTCATCTCCACGAGGATGACTATGCCTCTGTTCATAATGGGGCTATTGCTCAATCAACTTCAGCGTGGTGAGGCTGCTGCACGTCGCGTGTTTGCTCTAGTGGAACTGACTCCTTCAATCAGTGATAATGAGTCGGCAATTCCTCTCGATGATAAGATTGAGAGCATCGAGTTCTCTGATGTCACCTTCGCGTACCCCGGGACCGAGGCTCGCGTTCTGAACGATGTATCATTTAGTGTTGACAATGGAGGATTCACTGGAATCATGGGTCATACAGGTGCAGGAAAGAGTACCATACTGAAACTCATCGAACGATTCTATGAGCCACAAGTGGGGCAGGTTCTCNTCAATGGCGTGGACATCAATGAATACACCTTGGAATCTGTTCGTTCGCGGATTGGGTTTGTCTCACAGGAGCCCTTCCTATTCTTTGGATCATTGCGAGACAATGTTGCTTATGCTCGTGAATCCACGGATGAAGAGGTCGAAGAGGCGCTTAGGACAGCAGGCGCTTGGGAGTTCGTCAAGGATTTCGAAGACGGTATGCAAACAATGGTCGGTGACCGAGGCGTCCGACTTTCTGGTGGTCAAAGGGCGAGAGTCAGCCTTGCACGTGCTCTTCTCACAAAGCCAGATGTTCTCATCCTAGACGAAGCCTCAGCTGCGCTCGATGCCGAGACGGAGAAGAAGATTCAACAGTCCTTATTCGGCAGTGAAGGCGGTCATCGATTGACTATNGCAGTGGCTCATCGTCTTGCGACTATCCGGAACGCAGGGGAAATTATCTGTATGGTTGATGGAGTCATTGTAGAACGTGGACCTCATGGAGATCTCCTCTCTTCAAACGGCGTCTATGCTTCACAATGGAGTATCCAGACCGGGGACCTCTTGGAGGAATGAGAAATGACCTCGTCCACTGACGAGGATATTGAATGGGTTTCATTCGATGGAGGGGTCGTGGTTATCGGAGGTTCAAGACGCGGAATTTTGTTTGGTGACATCGGTCCTCCTCATGAATCACGAGTTCAAGCTTTTGAGATCAGTCGTAGAGGCTACACCATTGACGAAGTCGAGGAACGCTTCGGTGCAAAAGGTGGTTGGGAGGTGGCGATGACTGCTGCAGGTATTCGTCCACCAACTGAAGGTGAATGGCTTTGTGCTCATGATTCAGATGTATTGGAACCATTGGATGGGGATGAACTCCTGATAGATCGGATTGAACCTCGAGGATATTGGGGTCAGCCCACTGATGGCCGCCCGAAGGGGCCTAACGGTCAACGCCTTATTCGTAGAAGGAGCAATTCTGGTGATTCTACTGTTCATCTCGCTCCATCCGAAATTTCAGAGGGTTTCGTTCGATTCGTTCGTCCGGTCCGTCCACCTCAGGGTTGGGGGGGTGACGGAAATCCCCTTCCTCTGGGCCCTGATCCAACACGTCGCTTCTTTGAAGAAGTAATCATCGCAACACTAGTTGGTATCATCCCCTCCTTCGCTTGGGCAGCAGTAAACGCTCGTCCGGGGTATATCGCTGAAGGTTGGCCGGGACTAATTCTCGGTGGTGTGATGTTAGGAATCATGACTAGTATAATCTGGAGACCTCGATATCGTAAGTTNACATTACAGGCGGACTCTGATGGGCAACGATTGTAATCTACAGATTTAATCGTAGGTTAATGGATTCAAATCCACCCNCCGAGGTTTTCACTGGAAGTGTGAGTTCCGAACATTCACCATCTTTCTTCGTACCGTTCGAAGAACCCCCAAGTCAGATTGCNAGAATAATTGGTATAATTGCCATGGTAATGGGGGGGTTATCGATTTTAGGTGGCATTATGAATATCTTTACTGGACAATTACTAGGCTTCCTTTCCACTCCTGAAATGGATCTTCAAGTCGTCCCCACATGGTTCTATGTGGTCTCAGGAGCAATTGGTATNGGTGGTGGCATCGGCTTCCTCTATGGNGGATATCGAATGCAAAAATTCGAAATGATTGGTCAATGGATTACTTTGGGGACACTTCTTTTTGTAACCATATTACAGGTATTATTGACTCTCGTAATGCCAGAAGAGGTTTTCACAGGTGGACAGGATCTCAGCGAAGTAGGTGTTTCTAATGATACCATCATTATGTTTGGTAAGGTTGCTTCAGCGGTCGGGGCTCTTTGTCAAGGTGGATTTTGTGGAGTAGTATTGGGTCTTCCATTGATTATCGGAAATCATGGGCTTCGATGATTACGAACGGATTCGATCATCGATTTGTAATCCTGGTTGCCCTGATCGGATTCTCATCCACCCCTGTAGAACGCCACGTCCGTAGGACCAATGCATCAAGAAAGTCATCAATGGGGCTGCAACAACTGTCAAAACACTCCTTGAGGGGGAGTTTCCGAATAGGGCGCCAGCCCAACAGATTGCGATNTAAAGTCCAATCAGGCCGAGTGANCCGTGAAACGCAACTCGTTCAATCGACCATGGGCCATCGATTCGAAACCAAAGTTCCCAATCCGCTCCACCCATTGTAGCTCCATAGAGCAAGCCAAGGATTCCTAGAAGTGAGAGGATAGGGAAGATACCGACCAAGAAATGGGACCANGNTCTCATTTCAGGATGTATGTGGCTAGCAAGGATTCGGACTAAACCGTAGTTTCCGATTTGCTTACGGACACGTCCTGGACCACGTCGTCGATGCCACATGATTGCTGTTCCATCTTGCCAAAGTCGATGACCAGCAGAACGAATACGGTGGTCGAGCATAGCGTCTTCACATCCTATCGCACCTTCATCGAACCCTCCAACTTCTTCCAGTACTGTTCTCCGATATGCGGCATTTACCCCCGGAAGTTGTTCCACTTCCTCAAGATCATCCTTGGCTTGATTTCCATAGTTGGTCCCTGCAGTCACCCATCGGCTGCAGAATGTGACGTCGATGACTCGTTGCCAGAATGTTGATTCTTTCAATGGCGCAAAGTTAGGGCCACCAACACCTGCAACATCCGAGCGGTCAAACCATCGGATGAGTGATGATACCCAATTAGATGGGACAATGACATCATCGTCGGTGAAGAAAACAAATTCGGATTCTGTCTGCTTAATGCCGATGTTACAAGCATCTGCCCTCGTACGAACGCCTCCATCATCGATGAATCGCGCTCCATTTTGTTCGGCAACTTCACGGCCGGGGTCATTTCCAGGGCCAACTACGGCCACCTCAATAGCCCCCTCGTAGTCCTGTTGTTTCAGGCCATCAAGGACAACTTTCAGTTCATTTGCATTGCCGACACTTGGAATTAGGACACATACGCTGCCCTTCTCCATACCCTCTCGGACTTCGCTCTTGTTCAAGACCCTCACGGGTCAGAGAGCATCAAACTGTATCTTCAATACGTGGTGCGAGNAAATAGGTGACATTACCAGCTCCATCAGCAATTTCGAAGTTGAGGTTCAGGGGATATTTGTCATCGAAGCATACTTCGACTGATTGGACTGAGCCGTCAATCGCTTTGACAATAGGTTGCAGATAGGTTGTGCTGTAGGTCGATTTCACTGGTGCCTCAGCGACGAGATCTTCCAGCTGTCCTGCTTCATGAGTTACAGATACTGAGTCTTGGTCGCCTTGCACATGAAGATTGAACTGTTTTGGGTCGAGAGATAGGGTTACGAGTTCACCGACTAAACGAGCAGCTTGGAGAGCCTTGTTCAGTTTAGTTGCACTAATCTTGACCTTACTCTTGAGATCGAGTTCGGGTACTTTTGGCTCGTTCATGAGAGTGTGATCGATCGGGCGAATCGAGCGATCGACTTCACCGACTTTGATGTCTACTTGTCCAACATTTGGGTCGTAACTGACATCGACAAGGTCGTCGGGCCCCGCGAGCTTGAGTAGATCACGTAGTTTCGTGAGTTCGATAGCCAGTACTGTGTCGCTAGCTTCCCATGTTTCAAATGCGGCTGCATCAACATGCATCTTGATCAGGGCAACATGGCTTGCGTCCACCACACTAATGTCGAGTCCATCGGCTGAGAACTTCATCCTTGCTTCCTCAACAATGACGCTCAGGACGTCGACAATAGTGCGCATGGTTTCAGGGCGTGAAGTGAATTGAAGCATCTGAATCACCTATTGGTCGGTATCGAGGGTGCTTAAACGAGGTCCAAAAGGGTTCTTGGGAATAATCGCTACTTATTGGGGCGACATCATGCATATTCACGGAACTTGTGGCCACAATCTGCACAAGTGCCAATCTTCGTTTCCGGCTCATCCGAACTTCGTGTTTGACGGAGTTCGACGTAGATTCGCTGGCAGTCACATTTCGGGCACATGAGGGATCCCTCCTGCAGTACACCCTGGCCCTCCGACTCAGCAATGACTTCCTTGAGATGTTTGAGATCAGATGCCTTGGAGGTGGAACTGGCGTTGACAAGGTCAATCTCTTTCCCGTCGATCTCCAGATTCTGGTTAATTGGCCCGTTGTAGCCGCAGGCGTGATTTGGACATTTGATAATCCCTGAGGGGTCAGGAAAGGATAATTCACCACATTTCGGACAGAACATGCTTGCTCACCATCGTTGTGCGTTTACTACGCAATAGGTTCAGGGAGATGTATCCTGTTTTCAATTCTCCCTTTGTTAGTGACCGATTCTAAAGCACTATTGCAGTCAATTTCCATCCCGCCAGTGCGAGGGCAGGGCCAAGAACTCCTGTTGCGACGAGATGTACGCCTATTGTACCGAAGCGGTCAGCATCGAACAGGGCAGCAAGATCTAGACTGAATGTACTCATTGTGGTGAAGGCACCAAGGAGACCAGTCCCAAGGAAGAGAAGCAAATCATCAGANATGACTCCTCCGCTGTGGAGACCTCCTGCGAGGATGCCTAAGAGGAGTGCACCAAGTAGATTGATTCCCATCGTGGCCCAATGACTTTCCATAGGTAGTGTAAGTGTAATCTGGTATCTCAGAATGGCTCCGATAGCCCCTCCAGCGGCGACAAGGAGTAGGGGGCGTATATCCATGGCCGTAATTTCTCGACTGGGTCCAAAGCCCTTCGCGAGAGATTAGGGCTCCGTTTCCTTCATGCATCGGAGCCTCCCCCAAGAAGTATGCATCTGCACTGGGACTGGCGTCTAGCTCGTATCATTGATGCTCAAGGAGTCATCATCGACGAATCGGTTTGGGATGGTATCCGTTCCTCAGGATTGGTGGCCGATCGTATCGAAATGATCCGAAGAAACCGTATGACGCCTGAGGCACGAGATCTCTCCGAGAGATTTCCTGGAGTTGAGCCTTCTTCCATTAATCCGGAGAGTTGGCCTTCGTTTACCACCGAGGAGATGACACTTCTCGACCAAGCATCTGTCATTCTCGCACGGCGTGGATTGGAGGAATCTGCGGGTGATGTAGACCGGAGAATGGAACATTTGGTCCATGCCGTAGAAGAGATGCGTATTGGATGGTCTACTATGGAATCACGTGTTGTTGAGTGGGTGGGGTTGTTCCTAACTGGTATCGATCTCGATGAACAGCGTCGTAATATTGTCACTGAAGCCGCTGCCTCTTCCTCCTTTGATGACCTTCTTCAGAGGCTTGAAGCCGAATCACCACCGCACCCGCCTACGGTTGAAGAATGGGTCGCCCTCCACGGGGCTGCCTCCTCTGCAGTTGAGATGTCGGACCGAATTAAGGACACAGAGCTCGCCATTCGTAACCATGCGGAGTCACATGTACCCTCCCTTAGTGCTCTTCTCGGGCCCCTATTGGCTGCACGGATGACGGTGGCCGCACACGGACGGTCACGCCTCTCTCGGCTACCGAGTAGCACAGTCCAAGTTCTCGGAGCGGAGAAGGCGTTCTTCGCACATCTTCGTACAGGTTCTCCTCCCCCAAAGCATGGTATGATTTTCCAACACCCTTGGATTTCGAGGTCACCTCGTTGGGTTCGAGGGAAGATATCTCGCCTCGTAGCTGGAAAGGCTTCGATTGCAGTCCGTGTCGATGAGCATGGCGGTAAGACATGGGGTGATGAGGAGATTGCCACCGTTGAACAGGCAGTTCAAGCAGTTCGTTCTCGACATCCTAAGCCGCCGTCTAAGCGGCGGAGGTGATGCCTTGGCGGACGATTCTGGGCAGATTGGTTGGGGCGTTCAGCGTCGTGGTCGCGGTCTTTGGACTAGGAATGCGGTGAAAGGTGTTCGCCTTCGTGACGAGAGCCTTCGGAGAGATGGTCGGATTGAATGGAGGTCGTGGAATCCTCGGGCTTCTAAACTCGCAGCGGCATTGATTCGAACCAAGAGGGATCCCTCTCTTTTGATTCCTGAGCCGGGTTCGACTGCACTCTACGTAGGAGCTGGTCACGGTACGACGATTTCTCATCTTCACGACCATCTGTGTGGTTCTGGCAATCATCACGGAGGACGTATCGTCGCTGTTGATCTCTCGCCGCGTTGTATTCGGGATCTAATCCGATTGTCAGTAGCCCGTCCCGGTATCTCTCCCGTTCTTGCAGATGCCCGTCGTCTCGACGACTTTGCCCCCTTTGTCCCTGAACCTGTACCTTGGATTCTCCAAGATGTCTCTCAAGCAGGTCAGGTTGAACTCATGATCCGTATCTGTGAACGCTTCCTTGCCCCTGGCGGCGTTGCTCTCCTCTCGCTGAAGGCCGCCTCTGAGCGTTGGGCAGATGGAGGTGACAAAGCTAAATTTGCGCAAGCAGAGGAGCATTTGATCAACTCTAATCTTCAACTTGATGAGCGAATAGATCTCCGCGGATTCGAGGATCAACACGTCATGTTTGCAATCCGTGCTGACTAATGCTGTAGCCACACCCTCATGGAGGAGTACCACTTGGCCCATACATGCCCGAACTGCCAGAGGTGGAGACGGTGCGCAGGGGTCTTGCACCTCATCTTGAACAGCGCACCATCAAAAGGGTGATTTTACGCCGGCCAGATTTACGGTTCCCTTTCCCCGATGGTCTTGCAGATCGAATCGAAGGGAAGCAAGTACAACGAATAGAAAGGCGCGGCAAGTATCTTGTCTTCTGGATTCAGGATGGCATTATGCTACTCAATTCGCTTGGTATGTCTGGACGTTGGACTTTGTCGGGTCCGGGCATCGCATTCACTCCAGGGACCTTCGCTCATGGAGCGTCGATTGGTACGGGTGATGGCCCTCATGACCACCTAGTGATGGAGTTTGAAGGTGGAATTCAGGCGACCTATACAGATGCACGCCGCTTCGGATATGTGCATTTGATTGAACCCGGTTGTATGGATAATGATCCCTTTCTACGTGTCCTCGGCCCTGATCCACTCGACTCTAGGTTCGATGCTAAGGCACTCGCCGATCGTTTACGCGGGAGGAGATCGCCGATGAAATCAGCACTCCTGGACCAGAATACCGTTGCAGGTCTTGGGAACATATACGTTAGCGAAATCCTCCACAGGGCAGGTGTATCCCCTCGAAGAACTGCGATGACACTTGTCCGCAAGGATGGTTCACCGACTGAGCGTTTAGAGCGAATTGTATCAGAGACGAGAGTAGTTCTCAAACAGGCAATCGAAGCAGGCGGCTCCACATTACAGGATTTTCGAGGAGTTACTGGTGATGGTGAGGTGGGGTGGTTTCCAGTGAATTTCAGAGTATACGGGCGCGAGGGTGAACTCTGCAAGAGTGAGAAGTGCTCCGATACTATACGGAGAATCGTCCAATCTAGCCGTTCTACTTTCTTCTGCCCATCCTGTCAGAGGTAAGGAATCAGTGTTTCTCAAATTTGGTGACCATGCATGATTAAGATGAGGTCATAACAGGTGTGCACCATGTCCTCAACTACTACTGCCAAAGGCCTTGCTGAATTCATTGGTACACTTTTCCTGACCCTGACAATATTCATTGCAGCAGTCGCTGGAAGTGCAGGCACTTTCGCACCTGTTGCGATTGGTATGATGCTGATGGTAATGGTTTATGCAGTCGGGCATATCTCTGGTGCTCACTTCAATCCAGCCGTGACAATCGCCCTCTTCATCAAAGGAGATTGTTCCAAAGATGATGCCCCAGTATACATCGGTGCACAGGTTCTTGCAGGTGTTGTAGGCGGTCTTCTAGGTCTCCATGTTCTAACAGGTGCACCTGAAATTACCGCTCAGGATTTCGGAGATACGACAGTCGCAGTTCTGGCAGCCGAACTTCTGTTCACATTTGCTTTGATGTATGTGATCCTAAACGTTGCAACTGAGCAGGATGGGAATCCATTCTATGGTGCAGCAATTGGTTTCACAGTGATGGCTGGCGCTTTCACCGTCGGTGCAATTTCTCTTGGCTCATTCAATCCTGCCGTGACTGGAATGCTGATGGTTACCGGCAAGATGGCGATTGCTGATTGTTGGATGCACTTCGTGCCACAATTGATTGGAGCTGTAGTTGCAGTGTATGCACATAGTGCTACGATGGCTACTTCTGAGGCTTGACCTTATCACATGTTACGGCGGAACTTGCCACCAGTCTCAAACAGGGCCTGAGTTACTTGGCCGACAGTACAGTCCTCGACAATATCCATCATGGCTTCGAAGAGGTTGCCGCCTTCTCTAGCGACCTGCTTGAGTTGAGCGATACCCACTTTGGATGCCTCCGTGTGTTCTTCCTGGAACTTGCGATTTCGCTTGATGACCATTCGCTTCTCGCTCTCGTCTGAACGAGTTACATCCATGTCGAATGAGTCGGCATTGTCTGCGTTCAGTGCCTCTGCTTCGGGGTCAGTGAAGGTGTTTACACCAATGATTGGCAGAGTGCCGTCGTGCTTCTTGTGTTCGTAGAGCATTGATTCATCCTGAATTCTATTCCGTTGGTAATTAACCTCGAGTGAACCGAGGACTCCGCCTCTACGGTGCATTTCCTCAAAGATTCCTAGGATCTCCTCTTCTACATGATCTGTGAGCCATTCTGCGACAAAGGATCCTTGGAGTGGATTTTCGTTTTGTAACCAACCATATTCGCGACTTAGGATTAGCTGTATTGCTACGGCATCGCGCACTGTATCCTCAGTGGGGGTTCCAAAGGCTTCGTCCCGGCTGTTAGTGTGGAGTGAGTTGGCATTGTCCGCGAGAGCGTACAGGGCTTGCATTGTTGTTCTGTAATCGTTCCATGTGTATTCTTGGGCGTGAAGGGAGCGGCCTGATGATTGGATATGGTACTTCAGCTTCTGGCCACGTTCTCCTACGTCATACATCTCGCGCATAGCAATGGACCAGATGCGGCGACTAACACGGCCGATGACACTGTATTCAGGGTCCATTCCGTTGGAGAAAAACCAAGAGAAGTTCCGTAGGAATTTGTTAGCATCAAGTCCACGAGCGCGAAATAACTCGACATAGGTCAAGCCATTTGAGAGTGTAAGAGCCGCCTGAGTGATTGGATTAGCACCGGCTTCAGCAATGTGGTATCCTGAGATGGATACGAAGTAGTGATTCCTTACCTCGTTGTCTACGTAGAACTCCGCTACATCTCCCATCAANTTCAGCGCTGTNTCNAGGTTCAGNACAAGNGTGTTCTGCCCCATTGACTCTTTGAGTTGGTCTGCTTGGACTGTGCCTCGGACAGTGGAGAGTGTTCTTGCCCGGATTTCTTCGGCTTCATCTTTTGACGGCTCTCGATTGTTCTCGGAGGCGAATGCACGCATCTGTTGGCGGATTGCGACTGTAAAGAAGGCGGCAAGGTGCCACCAATAGTTGCCGTTGATTGTCATTGAGACGCTAGTGTTTGGGTCACATAGATCGAATCCTTCGAAGAGTCGATCCATTTCATCTACTGTACTGATGCTCACCCCTGATTCGCAGACCTTGCCGAAAATATCCAGTCGTTCATNAGGGTCGCGTCCATAGAGTGATGGGGAGTCAAAGGCTGTGGATAGTCGATTGAACGGCTGGTCGGTACAGAGGAAATGGAAGCGCTTGTTCGTNCTTTCAGCACTACCTTCTCCTGCGAACATTCGAACAGGAAGTTCGTCACGTCGCTTGAATGGGAAGACACCGGCTGTGAATGGAAATGTGCCTGGGCGGTTTTCCTTTGCGATCCACCGATAGAGGTCGCCTCGATCTTTGGTTTCGGGTAGAGCAACTTTCGGTAAATCCAATCCAGAGAGTGTGCGTGTTGTCGTCTCGACAGGGATATCGCGTCCTCTGACGGTGTAGGACGCTTCCCCTGAACGGTATGCATTGGCGTAGGTATCGAACTCATCTAGTGCGTTCCAAGCCTCGTCAGGGACTTCCCTCCGAAGCTCATCTGCCTCATTCTTGAGGTCGTTCGATGCTGCATTTTTGCCTCCCTCTTCCATCCTCTTCGCGGCCGCTTCCAGCTGCTGCACGAGTCGAATGTTGTCTGCTATGGTTTCTGCATCTCGGTGGTAGTTGCGGACGGAAGCCGCGACTTCAGCTAGGTAGCCTTGGCGCTCTGGAGGTATTGGCGCGTTTCGAGAGGGGAGGCCACCCTCGCCGAGAAGTGGCTCGGCTGCGGTGAGCATAGTCCCCATGCGGTCATTGAGGAGGGCAGCGAGCCTCTCCCAGAGTAGGTCCACTCCTGCATCAGCGAATTGGGATGCGATAGTGGGGATNACGGGTAGACTTTCATCAGGGGCNTCCCANACCTCATGATTCCGTTTCACTTGCTTACGAATCTCAGCAAAAGCGTCCTCTGCCCCGGCTCTGTCGAACTTGTTTAGGACGACGAGATCTGCAAAGTCCAAGGCTGCGAGTTTCTCAAGTTGCGATGGTGCACCATATTCACGTGTAGTGACATATATCGAAACATCAGCGACCTCAGTAATTGCATCGTCGCCTTGCCCTATTCCACTCGTCTCACAAACAATAAGATCGAATCCAACTGCTTGGCAGGTCTCGATAGCTCGTCCAATGCAATCGGCAAGTTCACGGCCACTATCGCGACTCGCAAAGGACCTCATGAATAGGTGGTCGTCTGCGAGCGAGTTCATGCGAATGCGGTCGCCGAGGAGGGCCCCCCCCGTTCGTTTCCGAGTTGGATCGGTGGCGAGTAGTGCGATGCGTAGTCCAGGGTTATCTCTCTGGATGCGGAGCATAAGTTCGTCAGTGAGGCTGGATTTCCCCGCGCCTCCAGTCCCAGTTAGGCCAATGACTGGGCACCCTTCCCCCTTGGGTCGACTTCTCGTAGATTCTAGCACAGAGTGGTAAAGTCCACTATCCCCGTTTTCAGCTAGGGTCAGTAACTTCGCGACTGCACCATGGTCTGATGCGTCTACNGGTCCACTAAGTTCAGCATAACGATNNNCATCGAGAAGATCAATTTTTGCAGCGGTTTGCATGGCGTTTTCAACCATCCCGGTGAGCCCCATACTTCTGCCATCGTCAGGCGAGTAAATTCGAGCGATATTCTCGTCGCGTAGAAGACGAATTTCTTGTGGGAGGATGGTTCCCCCGCCTCCGCCACAAAGGAACACGTGCTCGAATCCAGCAGCATCGAGGATTTGCTTCGTATGGGTGAACATCTCCACGGCGCCGCCTTGGTACGATGTGATTGCGACTGCGTGGGCGTCCTCTTGGATTGCGGCTCGTGCGACCTCATCCGCTCCTCTGTCNTGTCCAAGNTGGATGACCTCACATCCTCGNGATTGGAATATGCGACGAAAGATCCCAATCGCTGCATCATGGCCGTCGAATATTGCTGCAGCAGTGACTATCCGCAGCGGCATCTTGCCATCAGATGCACGAATGGCACTTCGCCAGAGGCACCCTCATCGGTGCTGACCATGTTCTTTCCGATAATGCGCTCTGCAATGAGGTCATCGCTTACATTACGACTCTTGTACTCCATGAATGGGATTAGCTCAGAGATACTTTGCGGTGATGAGAATTCGCCGAAGCGGCTATGACCTTTCTATTGTTAATTCAGTGCATGGTCGGGTCTATGCTGGGATTAGGCGG